>JANQOZ010000113.1 GCA_028285525.1 Lysobacterales bacterium | reverse complement strand
CGTACCCGATTTGCCCCCAGCCCGACCGGTTTTCTTCACGTGGGCGGCGCCCGCACCGCGCTGTTCTGCTATCTGTATGCCCGCCGGCACCGCGGGGAGTTTGTGCTGCGGATCGAGGATACCGACCGCGAGCGATCCACGCAGGAATCGGTTGACAGCATTCTCGAGGGCATGGACTGGCTGGGTCTTCAGTCGGACGAAGCGCCGGTCTACCAGTCGAGCCGCAGCGAGCGCTACCGCGAGGTCATCGACGGGCTGTTGGCCGACGGCCACGCGTATCGCTGCTACTGCAGCCCCGAACAGCTTGAAGCGATGCGTGCGGCGCAGGAGGCGGCGGGACTGAAACCCCGCTACGACGGGACCTACCGGGACTTCACCGGCACACCGCCGGCCGGCGTTGCGCCGGTCATCCGGTTTCGCAATCCCCTCACCGGCAGCGTGAGCTGGGAGGATGCGGTCAAAGGCCGGATCGAAGTATCCAACGAGGAGCTGGACGATCTGATCATCGCGCGCAGCGACGGCAGCCCCACCTACAACCTGACGGTGGTGGTCGACGATCTGGACATGCAGATCAGCCACGTCGTGCGCGGGGATGATCATGTCAACAACACGCCCCGCCAGATCAACATGTACCGGGCGCTGGGCGCGGAGCCGCCGATCTTTGCCCACCTGCCGATGATTCTGGGCTCGGACGGCGCGCGCTTGTCCAAGCGTCACGGGGCGGTGAGTGTGCTGGCTTATCGCGATGAGGGGTATCTGCCGGAAGCTTTGCTGAACTACCTGGTTCGGCTGGGATGGTCGCACGGTGACCAGGAGCAGTTTTCGCTCGACGAAATGATCAGCCTGTTCGATCTGAAAGACGTGAACCGAGCGCCGGCGAGTTTCAATACCGACAAGCTGCGCTGGCTGAATCAGCAGTACCAGACCGCCGCGGACCCCGAGGCGCTCGGCGCCGCCCTGGCGCCGTTTCTGACCGGCTGCGGCTATGAGCTGGCGGCTGGCCCGGCACCGGATGCCGTCGCTGTGCTGCTGCGGGAACGGGCGTCGACCCTGAAAGAAATGGCCGAGCAGGCGGATTTTCTGTTTGTCGATCCCACGGACTACGAGGAAAAAGCGGAGGCCAAGCAGTTCAAGGCCGGCGCGCTAAAGCCGCTGAGTCGGGTCCGAGACGAGCTCGCAACGCAGCCGGACTGGACGCCGGAGGCCCTGCAGGCGCTGCTCCAGCGCGTTGTCGACGACCTCGGCGTGGGCTTCGGCAAAGTCGGTCAGCCGCTGCGCCTGGCGCTCACCGGTCGCGGCGCGGCGCCCGGCAACGACCAGGTGCTGGCGCTGCTCGGCCAGGACAGGTCGCTGGCGAGGATCGATCGCGCCCTCGACCGCATTCGGGCCCGGGCCGAGGCGGGCTGAGGCATGTACCGCTCATCCAAAACCTTCCGGGGCTATCCCTGCGCCCATCGCAAATGGCGCCACGAGGGGCACTGCTCGTTGCTCCACGGCTACAGCCGCAGCTTTGAGGTGTGGTTTGCCTGCGAGGAGCGCGACCGCAACGGGTTTGTCATGGATTTCGGCGATCTGAAGGAGCCCCGGCGCTGGCTCGAAGACCATTTCGACCACACGGTGCTGGTGGACGCTGACGACCCGCTGCTCGAACAGCTTCGATCGCTGGAGGCGGCCGGCGGCTGCCGGCTGGTGGTGTTCGAGGACGTCGGTACCGAGGGCAGCGCCCGGGAGTTCTATGACTACCTTGAGCCCTGGGTCCAGCAGCGAACCCAGGGCAGGGTGTGGGTGCACTCGGTTGAGTGCCGGGAAAACGAGAAGAACTCGAGCATCTTCCTGGCGCCGCCGAGACCGGCGGGTGCGTAACGATCTGCCACGCTAAGCCAGGCGATTGAGCTGCTCACCGAGCTCGACCATTCGATCACCCGGCAGGCCGACCGCCAGATCTTCCGCCCGCTGCGAAAAGCTCGCCAGCGCGTCTCCATAGATTTCCTTACCGGTCGCTGACAGCCGGACCAGGCTAACGCGCGCATCCCGAGGATTCCGCTCCTTCTCCACCAGATGGATCTTCTCCATCGGGTTGAGCAGTCGGGTCACGCCCGAGGCCGTCAGCCCGACAGCTTCCGCCAGGTCTACCCGGCGCAGGGTTTCCCCGGGCGCCTGCGCAAGCTGGTGCAGCACCCGAAACTCCGTGAAGCTGATGCCGTGAATGGCCAGCGTGTGGTCCAGCCGGCGGCTGACCCGGTTACCGGCTTCGGTGAGGGTCAGCACCAGGCTGGCCGCGGTCGTTAAACTTGACATATGGTTGACTAATAGTTGTTTAATAATTGAGTTCGCAATTATTACACGTCGGCATTGGCGAGGCAAGGTGAATCTGCGTTAGGGGCGAACGCGGACGGGCGGCTTACCGGGCGACCGGCTTGCCCTTGCAGTGACCGGGCTCAGACCGCCACACCACCGGCTCCCAGTACTCGTCGTGTTCACCCTGCGCTTTGCGCTCGTGCAGCAGCTTCGCGGCCACGTGGTAAACCATGCCGTCTGAGACCTCCAGCGTCATTCGCCGCGCCTGTCGCCGCTTGGCGAAACGGGTGTGTTTGACCCGGAGCTCGCGGCTGGGGATCAGATCGCTGACGAGCAGCTCGTAGTCGCCCGGCGGCAGATACTGAAAACCGCGCATGATGCTGCCGCTGTTTTTCACGTTGATCCCCATGAGATAGGCCGGGTAGAGGTTGAATTCATGCGGCGGCGGATCGTACATCGACAGCGTCCCGCAGGGCGGACGGTCATCGTCAGATCCCGGCGGCGCGCCCATGATCAGGTCTTCCGGCGGCCCGTCGTCTTCGGGCATGGACAGCGCAAGCTCAACCCGCGGCAGCTGAAACTTCTGCAGCGGCGCTGACAGCGTTTCGCGCCGGTTGCCGCGGCTGACGATCACCGTTACGGGGTCGTTAGCCGGGATCTGCTGGAGCAGATTGGACACCCGACCGACCGCGCGCGATACGCCCTCGTCGTCCTGGCCGAGCCCCAGCAGCGGTTCGGTGTTCATGTTGACGATTCGGTCCCCGGCTCGCAGCCCCATCGCGGCGGCCGTGCTGCCGGGGGTCACGGCAACCACCGGCAGCCCTTGTGTGTCGATGTCGGCGCTGCGGGTATCACCGTAGATGACGCCCAGATTGATCAGCGCCTCGGGCTGCTGGCTGAAGACCAGGTCCAGATCCTCGCCGTCGAACAGCGGGTCCTGCGCCAGGGAAATCAGCATGGTTCGGATGGCCTGATTGATGCGCTCGTTGCGTGGGTCGCTGCCGCTGTTCTGGGCGGTGGCGATGAGCGGCCAGCCCAGCACGGCGGTGAGCAGGACAAAGGCAACAGGGGTTGATCGGCGCTTGTTCATACGCTGCCCGCTCCCGGATTGGTGTCGTAGATGCTGACCAGGTTGGCCATCAGGTCAACGCGGCGCTGCCAGAGCCGAGCCAGCGTCTCCTCCGGCTCGTTGCGCGCGTAGGCCTGGGCCAGGGCCTGATCGAGCACGATCAGCTGGGCCTGCTGTGTGCGGACCAGCTGCTGCTGGGTGCTCGCCAGGCGGGCGAACTCGTCACGCTGTTCGCGCAGGGCTCGCTCGAGCTGCTCGGTGCGCTCCATCAGGGCCAGCAGCTGGGGTTCGCTGACCGACGCAACCTCAGCCGGCGGTTGTTCGACGCTTCGCTGGCCCAGTACCAGCCCCAGGCTCAGCGCCATGACCAGCGCCGCCGCGGCGGCGCCGGCGGCCAGCCAGCCGTTGCGCGTTGCCCGCTGCTGCTGCCGGTGCAGGGCGCTTTCGACGATGCGCGGCCACAGGTGTGCGGGCGGCTCGCGCTCCGGCAGGTTTTGCAGCCACTGCTGGATCAGGGGTTCTTCAGGTGTTGTCATGGCTTGAGATCTTGCTGGGTGTCTTGCTGTTGGGTCGTCTGATCCGGCGTCTGGTCGGCCTGCAGCAGAGCTTTGAGCTGCTTGCGGGCGCGAAACAGCACCGATTTGGAAAAACTCTCGGTCTGATCGAAGGCCGCGGCGATCTCCCGGTGCGTCATGCCCTCCAGGTCGTGCATCAGAACCACGGCCCGGGCCTGCGGCGCGAGCTGCGCCAGCAGCTTCTCAGCGTCATGTGTTGCCGCGGGCCTCACCTCGGCACCCGCATCGGCCCAGGTGTTCTCGATTTGCTCCGCTGAATCCATCGGGACATGCCATTTGCGCCGATTCAGATGATTGATGGTGGTGTTGAAGGTGATTTGGCGAACCCACGCCCAGAGGGGCGCCGGACCCCGGTAGCGGTGAATCTTGCTGATCACCTTCACAAACGTATCGTGCACAATATCCTCAGCCACAGCAGCACTGCCGGCCATCCGATAGGCCACGTTGTAACAGGGTTTGGCAAATAGCTGATAAATCGCTGCCATTGCGTCCGTATCACCTCGTTGAGCCCGCCGTACCGTCAGATCATCTACAGCGGTCGCAAAAGTTGGCTTTTTTTCGATGTCTTGTTGGACCAATGACGGGCCAAATTCGTTGCGCCAACGCATTTTGACCTTTTCCTTTCGTCGGTCCAATCTCAGCGTCGGTCAACCGGCCCTGTGCAGATGCGGATGCTGCGCTATTATGTAAGGTCAATCTGTCGTCGATGGGACGCCCGGTGAAGCATGTATTACTCGTCAACCCATCCGCAGAACAGAAGAAAGGGGTCATCAGCCGGCTGCAGCAGTCCGGCTATCACGTTGCTACCTGCGAGACATTTCAGGAAGCACTGATCGCACTGGCAACCGCCGCGAGGGACGGGGCGCCGATCGACGGTCTAGTCGTGGGATGGCCAAACGGCGCTGACGCCGCTTCTCAGTCTTTCTTCAACGCTCTGGCGGATTCCAGGCACCTGCAGCGGGTGGTGCTTGTGGTGGCTGACGAACTGGCTTCCATGGCGGTCGCCTGGCTCAAACAGCGGCGTCGCTCGGCGCTCCTGCTGTGGAGCGACTGCGCCGAAATCCCCGACGCGATGAAGAAGCTGCTGGAGCCTTACCGGCCGCAGCAGGTCAACTATCTGGATCTTCTTGCCGAACACCACCTGCGAGTGCTGTTCGTCGACGACTCGCCGACGGTTCGCGTGGCGTTCCGCCGCATGCTGATGAAATACGGATTTCTCGTCAGCACCGCCTCCAGCGCGCTGGAAGGCTACCGGATGGCGCTTCGCGAGCCCTTCGATCTCGCCATCGTGGACTATTTCATGCCCGCCCAGAACGGGGTAGCGCTGGTGCGCAAGCTGCGGGCGGACCCCAACACGGCCCACATCGTGACGGCGGTGATCACCGGCACCTATTCGGACACCGTGATCAACGAGGCGCTGGCAGCGGGAGCCAGCGAGTGCATCTTCAAGTCAGAGGCTCGCGAGCTGTTCCTGGCCCGGATCGGCTCGCTCGCCCGGAATATCATCGACCGCAAGTCCATCGATCGCGAAAAGCGCCAGCTGGAAGGCATTCTTCACTCGGTCGGTGACGGGGTGTACGGCGTGGACGAGCGCGGCTTCATCCAGTTCATCAATCCGGCAGCACGCGACATCCTGCAGTTTGAGGCCGAGGACGAGCTGGTCGGGCGCAGCGCCTACGAAGGGTTTCACAACCGCTTCGAAGACGGCGAGAAGATGGCTCGTGAGTCGTGCTTTCTGAGCCAGTGTTACCGCACCGGCAACCAGATCACCGGCTGGCAGACCACGTTCTGGTCGCGCCAGGGCCGCGCCATCCCGGTGGAGTGCACCGTGTTTCCCCTGGAGATCGGCGGCCGGCGGAAAGGCTCAGTTGTCGCCTTCCGCGACGTCTCGGCACGCAAGCAGCTCGAAGAGGAGCTGCGCTGGCAGGCCACGCACGACGACCTGACCAAGCTCCACAACCGGTCGCATTTCGAACACGAGCTGGAGCAGGAGCTCAATCGGCTGCGCCGCGTGGACGGCGTCAGCGCGCTGCTGTTCGTCGACCTCGACCGTTTCAAGTACATCAACGATACCGCGGGCCATTCCGCGGGCGACCAGCTGCTGATCGAGGTGGCTGAACGACTGACCGAGCGGCTGCGTGCAACCGACTCGCTGGCCCGCATGGGCGGCGATGAATACGCGGTGATCCTGCGCAACGTCCGGGCCGACAGCATTCACTCGGCGGCGGACAACTTCCGGCGCTCGCTGGCGGAAATGCCGTTTCACTACGCGGGCAAGCAGTACTCGATAAGCGCCACGGTCGGCGTTGCGCTGATGGACGCGTCCACGCCGTCGCTGTCCGAGGTGATGGCCAATGCGGACATCGCGTGCCACGTCGCCAAAAACGGCGGGCGCAATCAGGTGCACGTCTTCTCGGCGGATGCCGATCAGAAGGCAGCGATGGACCTGGAGCTCGGCTGGTCGGCGCGGCTGCGCAAGGCGCTGAGCGAAGACGAATTTGAACTCAGGTTCCAGCCCATGCTGGATACCAGCGCGGTCGACTTCGACGCACTGCCCAGCGAGGAAGGGCGGCTGTGGCAGGAGAACAATCCGGCCCTTAGCGGCTCGGTGGCCAGCTATGAGGTGCTGCTGCGGCTGCGCGACTCCGAGGGCAACATGATCTCGCCGGAGGCGTTTTTGCCCACCGCCGAGCGGTTCAACATGATGGTCGATATCGATCGCTGGGTGATCGACAACGCGTTTGCGCAGCTCGCCCAGCTGTCGCAGCAGGGGCGGCTGGTCCGCCTGTCGATCAACCTGTCCGAGCAGTTTCTCCTCGATGAGGACTGCGTTCCGTACATCGCCTCCCGGCTGTCTGAACACGTGCTGGACGCCAATCTGCTCACGTTCGAGCTGACGGAGTCCCGGGCCATCTCCAATCTATCGCGCACGGTTGAGGTGGTGGCGCAGCTCAAGGCGATGGGTTGTCGGATCGGGCTCGATGACTTCGGCACCGGTTTCGCCTCCTTCACTCACCTCAAGCGGCTCGATGTGGATTACCTCAAGGTCGACGGCAGCTACATGAAGTCGATGAGCCAGGATCCGATCAACGCCGCGGTGCTGGCCGCCATTGCCAAAATCGCCCACGCGCTGGGCAAGCGCACCGTCGCGGAGTGCGTTGAATCCGCCCGCGAGGTGAACGCGCTCAAGGGCAGCGGGATCGACATGCTGCAGGGGTATTTTGTCGCCAGGCCTCAGACGGCGCTGCACGTTCCCATCCGCCGCGACAACGTCACCTCTATCACCAAAGCGCTTTAAGCCGGCCGGGCAAACGCCGGTCAGAGTCTGTCGGCCAGCCGTTCTTCCACTGATTCCGGATAGTTGCCGGCCCGGCTCAGCATGCCGGGAACAGGCCGGTTGAGCGCCGTTCCGAGCCAGCCCGCCGCGCTGATGATTTGGTCCAAATCAACGCCGCTGTTGTAGCCCATGCCTTCGGCCATGAACAGCAGGTCCTCGCTGGCGATGTTGCCGGTCGCGCGAGGGGCAAACGGACAGCCCCCGACCCCACCGATGCTCGCGTCCAGGACCGGGACGCCGGCCTGGAGGGCAACAGCGGCGTTGGCGTAGCCCGTGTTGCGGGTGTTGTGGAAATGGCCGCGGAGCCGGGTAGCGTCCGGCACGGCGCTTCGCACCTCCGCAAATAGCGCCTGAACCTGGGCCGGATTGGCGACGCCGATGGTGTCGGCCAGGGCAATTTCGAGCGGCTCGGCAGCGGCCAGCTCGCGAGCGATTCCGACGACGCGGTCGGCTCCGACCGGGCCGTCGAAGGGGCAGCCGAAGGCAACCGAGATGGTGACCTGAGCACGCAGGCCGGCCGCCCTGGCGTCGCCGATGACGCGTTGGCAAACGTCGATGCTCTGCGTTACGGTCTGCTGCTGGTTGCGTTGGCCGAACCCGTCGCTCGCCACGGCCACCGCGCCGATCTCGTCGATCCGGCCGGTGGCCAGCGCGCGTTCGAGGCCTTTGGCGTTTAGGACCAGCCCGACAAAGCATGCGTCAGAATCGGGCAGCCCGCTGCATACCGCCTCGGCATCCGCCATCTGCGGGACCACCTTGGGGTGCACGAAGCTCGCCACCTCGATGCGCTTGACGCCGGCGGCGAGCGCGCGGCGGATCAGCTCCAGCTTGTTGTCCGTGGAAAAGATGCCGGGCTCGTTCTGGAGGCCGTCGCGCGGGCTGACCTCAACCAGCTCAAAGGGCGACGGGCTCATCCTTCCGGCTCGCGCGGTGGCGGCGCTCCGGGTCGTTCCGGCAGGCCGGGCCGGCTGCTGCTTCGCAGGCCGGACGCAACGTCCAGCACGCAGCGGCCCCGTCGGCAGACCGCCGCGGGCGGGTCTCCGGTGCACGCCGACTGGCAGACGCCGCA
>JANQOZ010000099.1 GCA_028285525.1 Lysobacterales bacterium | reverse complement strand
TTTAAACTCCGTAGAGAACTTTCTTCTTTTTGGCATGACGCTCCTCCAGGCCCATTATCGGCCTTTTCAGATGCGTCCGAAATTGTGGGGTAGAACCCGCCCTTATTTTCTTAAGCTTCGACGGTCGTTAGCCTAAGTCAATTATTTTCATGGTCGGCGACAGCTTTTGCTTAGAAGTGAAGGACGAACTTTCTACCCTTGGACGGGAGCTCCATAAAATAGTTAAAGCACCAATAGGCTTCAGTTAACGCCGAACGTCTGACATGCTTTTGAATTGACTAAGCCCAAATACTTTCTGATCCTGCCCGCTACTGATAGATATGCTGCTTAGCGAGCGAGGCCAATTCTGTTTAGTGTTCCGCAGATCCCCCAATTCGCGCGATCCAGTGAAAATTATTGGTAGTTCCCAGGTGAGAGAATCGCAAGATTGGATACACTAACTGTATGGTGGACAAGCGGTGACGGAGACACTATGGAAACGGCAATACCCTCTTTGGCGAGACTCTTCGCTGCTCTAGTTTTGTTCAGCGCACCTGTGATTGCTGCGGAAAATGAGATCGACACAGGGATCGTGGTAACCGCTAAGACCTACGATGAGCGAGCGATTCAGCAATTGATCAATCGTATCGACTCGCGACTGGAACAATTGAGTTTTATCCAAAAAGAATCCCTGCAAGCGTCGGTCGGGAATCTTGCTGGCGGAAACCGAAACAGTTCCAGCGTGAATTTTGGATTGAATACAGCGCCGACGGCTGGAATCGTAAGCACGTTGGCAGCTCCAGAGGCTGGAGGAGATCCAGTACTGTCAACCGTGACTACCGAGTCCTCAATTACCTCGCCCGTACCAGTGGCCGCGCGTGACGCGCTTACTTTCAGTGCTCCGTCTGTTTTTGGACTCGCGGGACGTAGTCTGCTGAGCGAGCAATTGGAGTTGAGTTATCGTGTTGCTGGACTAAGACTGGGCTTGGAGCGAGCGATCGAAGATCACGCAGATCTGCGTTTCAATGGTTCGGAGGGGGACGAAGAACTCGTATTGACAGGGGTGGGCGTTCGGCGCTTGGCCTTGATTGGAGTCGACATATCAATCGATGAACAGGTCATATCAAAGGATGCTGCGGCGGAAGTAAGAATTATGATTACGACCGATGGCGGCGAGAACTTCTGTCCGGGATTCGAGCCAACTTTACTGCAGCTGTTACCTCAACGAGAAAGCTACAACACGGTCTCAGTTACCGACAAAAAGAGTCAGATTGGGTTCGGACTTTTGGCGGGCATTATCCAACTAGGCCTTGAGACTGGGAAGAACTCGGAGCGCCTGTACATAATCCAGGAATTGGACACAGTCTCCTACCGGTTCGCAACCGATAATTCGCAGACCTTGAGTGTTGGATGGCGTTTTAGACCACCGATCGGCCAAACTAAGGTCCTTCCTGGCCTACGAAAGACTTTTATTTTAGTAACGTTACCCGATTCCGGACACAAGAGTAAGGATACGGATTGCACTTTGCCGAACTACGTAGTCAAAGCGGAAACTGCTTGGCTTGATTGGGACAGCTCCGACCGGTCGGTCGGGAAAGTAATTCGCAAAAAGCGCCAAGTACTCAAATCCGACTCTAAGGATATCCGAACAATCAGCTATCAAAGGGACATATTCCGGAACGGATTCAACCCCTACATTACGAGTATCGAGTGGCAAGAGACGAATAACGAAACTATAAGCGTTGTTGCCTCTGGTTTATCTTTTTTCTCTGATCTTGAATTGATAATTGGTGGAAATCGCTTGACGGTGAACAATGGGCTTCGGCTTCATAACGCTGAACGCATTAGCTTCGAAGTACCGCTGTCGACCGTATTCGATGCGCCACAAGGTCTTGTTGTTGGACGATATACTAGTACTGGGCGCAACTACTTTGCCATCGATAACGGTCGTTATTGTAGCTATCCTCCCAGCGTTTCGGCACAAGTAACGGCGCGGGACGCTAAGACAGCTGAGCTGACGTTACTCCTTGTCAACTATCCGAACGTGTACGCCAGCGATTTCGGCAACGTCCCCAATCGGTCCATGATTCGGGTTGGTAAGAATATTTATGGTGGTCAAAAACGCCCGGCAATACTTAGAACATCAAGCACAGAGCAGGTTAAACCAGAACCCAAAAAGAGCTGTGGAGCGCAAGAGCTAAAGGATGAGATTACAAAAACAGAAATCAAATTCCTAATTCCCATCAAAGAGCTCGTTGATGCGCGCGGAATTCACGTAGTTGAGCCTTTCCATAGCTCAAGCGCTTATAGCAAACATATTTCACTCGCTGAAATAAGGGGGCTTTTTGCCGCGGAGGCATCCGGCATGGTTACGGCGCCATCGGCTCTATGTGATGGCAAAGAGCAGAAATGCACGGCTTTTGCGGTGATCGGCCAACCAGCAAAAGGTTCAGCAGTTTCAGCGAAAATCGGCGCTACTAAGCTTACACCTCTTACAGACTACTCAAATACGGAACGCCGAAGGTACTTTTCAGTACCCAATAGTTTGATTGATGAAACGTCTCCAATGGTAATAACCGCGGGATATGCTGACCCCTGGTTTATCCCCCTCAAGACAAAAAAGGTTGTTCCCAGCCCAAAGATCACCGAAGCCGAAAACGTGGACCAAAACGACGAACGCTGGGTTGTTCTGCAGGGCTCCGACCTCTCAAGCATAGATTCCGTGCTTCTGGGAGAGCGTGTCTTGCCTACAGCGCGTGCAGGGAAAACGAAACTTCGAGTCTTCTTGGATCGTAAGATAACGGAGAAACCTGGAGTCAAAGAATTGGCTTTGATCCACAGCGAAAACAAACGCATTTACGCCAAAGTTACGGTGATCGCGAAAGGAGCGTGAGATGGAATTGATGAGTCGAAATTTTGACCAAGAGCCTAGTCTAGAAGAACTAGGCGCTGATAACGAAAAACTAGCTGAGGCAGTTTTCGCAGCGGTCGACGCTTTCCAGCAGTTTGGGCTCGATCTTGCCGTTGTAAGCGTTGAACTGGCGCACGTACAGAACAACGAAATGAAGGTCGCTACAACCCGGGCCTGCCCCCCGGGCTTTATCTTAATCAACGGGCATTGCGTTCCGCGCCCATAACTTGCCCGCACCAACTTGCGGGCCTGAAATCAGCGCCACGATACGCGAGACCAGTTTGTTGCGATGGGCGACGGAGCCATGGGCTTTTGAGACGCCCGGCGCGTAATCAGTGTTTGGCCCCAGCCTGAACTTGGATAAGCTATGGACATTACCTTTATTCGCTACAAAACTGCAATACGCTGAACTAGCGAAGCAAACTCCAACTCTTTTTAATGCAGTGCGCCAGACAGCCGAACGTATAATTATGAATCATCGAGACGTTTCGAATATCAGAGCTAAACGGAACACTTGTATTCAAAACACAACAATCCGATTGCTGGAACAGTTGTTCAATTGAGCCGCACCGTGCTGCCGTGTCTTCTGTACCCGAGCTGCGAGTAAGCTCCCCCTGAAACAAAGACGGTGTAATGTTTCGCTTCCGACGACCAGAATCATTAACCCGGGTTAGGGAAACAACCAGAAAACCTCGGCACGATGATAACTTGCTTGAACATACTTGCTAGAAAATCCTTTGCTTAATGAATGACGGCAGCAAACAACCTTTTAGCGCCGGCCATCGACCATGGTCAAGGAAAGGCGGCCGCGGCAAGAGGCGACTAACCGTCGAAGCATTTGTTTTGGTGTGCGCGGCTCTTAATACACCTGACTCGGTCATCGCAGAGAGCAACGTTCTGATCCCTGTTTCTTTGGACGGAATCGACACAACGGTCAAGGTCCAGTTTGCGCCTAATGGGTTTGGCGCAGGCACTGACGGTCTGCCGGTTCGTCTCACTGTTGACCTCCTACCAATCGCTGAGGCCTTTCCCGCTCGTCTCCGAGCTGAATTGGACAAACGATCCTGTCGAGAAAGAGTAGCCGTCAGATCAGCGAGCATGACTGTAGGCGAAGGATTTTTAGTCGCTGAGGCTCGGATATGGATCGAAAAACGCCTCTGTGAGTCGTTTGTCAAAACTCGGCTGTTCGAGAAAACTGGCGACATTACGGTCAGGTTCTTGCCCCACACGACACCTGACACCATAAGACTAAAAGCCGAGGTCACCCAAACAGGACTCAATTCGTTCGAGGAAGACCTGGCTGATTTGGTAGGTCTCAATCCGCGCGAGAAACTTGCAAATTCACTCAACGGTGCGCTCGTCCTGCGTGCTCAGGATTTAGAACTACCTGACAATTTGGGGGGAAAGCTGGAGTTCGTCTCGACAGATATCCTGAAGAACCCGCCAGCCCTGACTCTAGATGTGTTACTCGTTCAGGACTCTGGACAATCGACAAATTGACCAGTGACGGCAAAAAGGAGTCTGAACCTGGCTCGAAGAGGATTCTCGTTTACGCAATCATTGTGGTGTTCTATGCGTGGCTCACCTCGAATGCTGAGAGCATTTCGCGGTTCGCTTTAGAGATCCTCGGTGATGAACCCTCAACCCGCGAAGTCAGTGAAGCAACGTTTCTGGTCTATTTTTTCGCGCTTGCTGCCATGATCTTGAGTTCAATTTATTATCCGGAATATGAAAAACATAAAGAAAAACTGACCGAACTATTTCTGCTCCCCATCGCGGCCACTTTTGCAGCCATAACTATAGCCATTTCGCGCGATCCGCAAGATGAGCTCCCGCTAGTTTTGAAGTCGCTCTATTTCATTGCCTGGTTCGTCTACCTCGTCGTGGCGCCATCACTCTGGTTGCGATTTCGCGACTCTCATGAAAACACACCGGAACCGAATCGTTACCTGGCCACCATACTCTCCGCCATGGCGATTGCGCTGCTACTATGCGCGACCCTCCAAGAAGGAATCCCACTTATTCGCAAGATCGTTGGAGGGGCCGTGTTGCCGGGTCTTGCAGATTTTCCCATAAGACCTTCGTTATTCGGTACCATTGCGGCTGGCACACTGGTTTTGGTCACTTATCCCCGACAACTTGGGCTAGCATCGGAATGGAGGCAACAAACCAGGTGGATGTGCTGGCTTTGCGTTGGAACGATCGGGCTTTCTTGCTTTTATGGGCTGTTATCGGAACAAGACGGAGCGCTCTGGTGGCGAACAATGGTACCCATCCTGTTTGCGTCATTTGTTTTAGTAGGCGCGCTCACACCGCTTTTCTTCGTCGATAGCAAAAAGGTTTTTGGGTGGCCAGCGATTACTGGAACTGTTTTCGGCTGTTCTGTAGCCTGCGCAACTGCGATAACTATTGCTGGTCATAGTTTGCATGATCCAAGCAGCACCGCCCTAGTCGGCATATACGGGGTCGTGGGGGTTTTTGTGTCAATCTCGGTCAAAGCAGGGGTAGCCTTAGCAAGGGCTAAACGCTAAATAGTTCATTGCGCCGCTGAAACGCACGTCTAAGTCGTTCAACCAACCAATCCAGCTGCATCGTTGGCATCCTTCAAGGTCAAGGGCCAAGTTAACTTCCTGACCGCGTGCAGAAAATTGCCGCAGGAAAGTTAACCTGACCCCTTTTTACCAGCAGCTTTGGTAGCTCGAATTTCACCCAAATCCATCGCTGGTTGTTTGGTTCTTGGATAATGAAAGCCAATCAAGTCATCTTCGAGATCATCTTCGTACACGGTACCAAGGTGGAGCACCGAGAGCGTTACACCATCTGGTCCGGGGTGACCGGTGATTGATTTGCCCCTAAAAATGCCCCTGCCAGCGGTGTAGCTGTAATCATCCACCAACTCGCCATAGGGGACGATGCGAGTACGATACTTCTGCCATAGCTCTAACCTACGGTCGCGCTCTGAAGTTACGGCATGACTGTTCGGATTCATGGCGACTCGACATGAGTTTGCTCTGTTCCTAGCTTACAGCGAAACCCAATATTCGCGATTTGCAATGCGTCCTCAGGCTTCAAATGCCGACCTGACGTTTTCATTCAGCGGGACACATGCCTTGAGCACCGATAAACTGCTGAGGACCAGCGTTTCATTCCTACCTGGCTCTTGCTCACCCTCAGGCAGGTGTTTTCCGCCATGAAATAGGTTGTTCCGCACCCTACGTACATACACCAACAAGCGGGGGAGAGTCTTCATACCTTCTCCGAGCTCACTGTCAGCAAAGCCAAGGACTCCATCGACGAGCACTTGTTTTTTCGGGGGGCGAGCCAGCAAGTATTCAACCGCGCTACCCAATTCTGTCGAAACTGCCGGATCAAATCGGGCGTCATGGTCTTTACCAAACTTGTCCCAGTTTGGAATCACCCGATCTGCGTCTCCGCGCCGATAGCCGGCCGCCTTTAGCGCGTACTCCAACCGAGAGAAAATACTGAAAAAGTCACAGGCAATGCGTGGCTCCATATGCAAATGCCTAAGCGCCTCTTGCAAACGTCGATCGCTATCTTCGTTCATTTGACAGTCTGAATAGACTTCATCGGCACGAAATCACACTTTAAGCAGCCACGGGCTCTGAGAATATCGCCTGGTGACAGCCAACCATTCGAAACATGACCAGGGCTTTTGACCGGTTTCCGACTCAGCTTCACAACGGCTGAGGGTCACCAGCGGCTTGTATCACGTCGAACAGCCAATCTGGAATCTCCGCGTGAGGCACCGTAACCTGAAAGATCCCGTTGTCTTCGAAGGTGCCTTTCCTACGGTCGTTCTCATCGCTCGAGAATCGAATCCCCCAAAATAAGGATTCCTCTGAGCTCACGTGTTCCTTCTTCGTCTTGACCAGGATGTTTCGCAGGTTTGGATCGTCGCCGGAGAGACCGATAAAAATGCAGAAGTTTGATTGCAGAATGTCAATCACCTTCTTGTGCCACAAATTGCGGGCATCGCCGACGATTTCGTCGAAGTCGGATTCGGTGAAAACAACCCCTCTGTCAATCGGTTTTTGGGGATTCGAGAACAGAACTCCATGAACATGGAGGATTTCAATATCGTGCAAACCCGACCATCGCGGCAGAAGCGCAGTTGACTGTACGTGGAAACCTAAGTAACCGAGATACTCCTCCAGGAGATCATCGAAATTGAATGTCACTATTTCTCTTACGCTTCCGCGCCGACCAGGGATGGCTAACGCGCTAAGGGCTATCATAAGCCTTCGCGTGGATAGCCCAGCCAAGGTGCTGTCATACCCCTCGTAAAGGCACTTCCTAACGGCCTCAGCAAACTTGATTCGATCCCTGTAGAACCCGTTCCTCAATATCGCCTCTGACTTTTCCGTATCGTCATTTCCGGCAAAGGTTTTTTGGCAATGGCGCTCCAGCCTGGCCACCAGGTCCGACCAACTTGGCAATCCGATTTCTTGTGAAACGCCAGCGCCAAGCACCAACCTCAGCTTCCCCTGATTGAGGGCACGGGCCAACCACGTCTTGAGGTTCTGCGGTCTCGAAAAATATTCTGGTTGTAGTAACTGACTTACCGTTCCCATTGCCACCCTTCCGGAACCCAATCGAGAAACCCCAGCTCTCCGATCTTTCGCAATGCCTCATCGACTTCGCGGTAACTGGACAAATTCGTGTAAGTGAAACTCACCTCACCGCGAGAGCCGATGCTCAACACCTCATTCCCGCTCGGACGACGAAGAGCAACACGAAATGGCGAAATCTTGGGCAAGAGTTCACGAGTAAAGGTGTCTGCCGCCGCCAGATCATCGCCAAATAGTGCGACTCGCCGAAATGACTGACCGTGCCCCTCGATCTTGGCCCATACAGCTCCAAGTGAATATGCCGTAGTCCGCGGACTAATTGCCAAGTGGGACACCAGTCTTTGTACGTCAACAATTGGGCTTAAAACCTGGTTGTGGAGCATTAACTCGATAAGCAACCGATCCACAAGCTTTGAAGACGTCGACAAAAGCAAAAACCTTCTGTTGCTGCCCTTTCGCGCCCAGAATCGGTACTTAGGAGTAAACCCCGGCAGATTCAATTCAACCTCTGATGGCAGCCAGGGTCTTGTCGGGCGTGCTGTGAATTCAGTCCACCCAGGAATTACGCCGCGCAACTCGCGAATAACCCGAGACTCCGAGACCGCTCTCCAAAAATCCGAACGTTTTCCTTGGAAAAAGAGGCTACCCGATCGCGAAGCAGTGCTCATGATTGGTTTTTGCAGAAAGCGAGGTGTTGAAGGATCCAGACTGAACGAGCCATCTTCGGTCGAGACTCAACTGCGTGGCCCTCCAGGAACCGGAGCGGATTCTCAATCTGCTCTGGACGGAACTCCAAGCCAGAAAATGACCCTTCATCGCCTCCCTGGCCGCTCAAACCAGACTTTTCAAAGTTCAGAGTTCGATCCAGCTCATTCGAATACAGAATTGCTGACGCAAACTTCACGAAAGGTATTCGCGCATTTAGCGCCTCTTCAAACCGGTCCCGACCAGAGTCAAACGTATCTAGAGTGTCTTTCAAAATAGTAGTTGGGGATTTGTCGGCCTGAATCACCTGCTCCAGGATTCGGCGAAAAGTGTCAAGAGTCTCTTTGATGGGCCAGTCCATGAGGGTGGAAAAAAGGGCACACAATGTTCGGGAGATGTAGTCCGGAATCCTAAGCTCGATGTTTGGAACGACCGCCCAACTGGACCATACAGACCGTATATAGTGCTCAGCATTACCCTCATAGAAATAGCGAAAATCGAAAACATGCGTCAGAATTTCGTTGGCTTCGGCCGACCCCTCAATAATGCACTCGGACAAAGCCTCAGGGCTTGGATCTATATCGAACGACTTGGACCTATCCCGCTGGTTTCGATGATCAAGCTCGAGCAACACGAATGCATACGCCAACAGCTCCTCTGCTCGATCAAACAGGCTTTTCGCCACAAACGTTTTTGACAACAGGGCCGAAGCACGGCGCAAAGAATCGGGATCGCCAGGTTTCGGAAAAAACACTCCGAGAACCCCGCCGATGACTACATGGCTTAATTCATGAGTAATCGTTTGCAGCGTCCACTGACAGGTGTTCGCCCCCGATATCGTTTCCAACGGGGCACTGAGCGAAAACCTTGTCGACCTAAACCCGTCGCGCCCGCTGAAACAGGTTAAGATAGGCTGAGTCGGCTCAGTTACCTGCTTTCCCAAGGCAAGCTTCAGGTCGGCGTGCTCGAGGTGATCCTCGTCAAAAAACCCGTCTGACGCCGGGAGCTCGAAAATTGGCTTCTCGACGGCAGGCAACTCCGTTAACAATCTAATTCGCTGAAGGTACCGAGATTCGGTAAAAACCCTCGAAGCAAAGTCCCGAAGCGAGATGAGTGCCTGAGAAGCCAGGCCAATTCCAAGCAGTGAATGATTTGTGTATCCCGAAGCGGTTTCGAGAAGGGGCGACGTGCCGGTGTATGCCTGAGAAACAAACCGAGAGAGCGCAGCGTTGGTAACGACTAGATCAGTAAGTCGCCCTAAATCATCCGCCTCTTCAGCCAGGATTGCGCGAAACACTCGATCAAATTGAAGAAAATTGTCTTGGTGATTTGGCCAATAACGCCCTGCCAGGCCCACCGCATTGGCCACCAAAAGCGAGTATTCCCTTGCGGTAGTCGCGAGCTCACGTTTTACATGTATTGGTTCCTTCAGCCCGTCCGGCGTACTTTTTGCAATCTCCGGGTGAAACGCTACGTCCTCGAGGTAACCGTTGTTAACCACCCATGATTCGTAAGGGACGTCGGCTTGCTGAACAAACTCGGTGATTTCCTCGCGCTCTTCTTCATCCCGACACCACACAACAACGTTGAATGTGCCTAACGACAGGTAGAGATTTGAGATTTTTGCGAAGTCGAGCAGACCCGGCTCGATCGGCCCTATGAAATAGAGGTAGTTGGGCCCGCCTCGGGAGAGAGCTGGGGAAGGCGACCCGTTGAGAGCAAAGATCGGACTAATCCGCTGCCCCGAATTCACCTGTTTCAGGGCATTGTTGAACTTGGCGTAAGATCTAACTTGGTGTTTGTCGGCCGTTCTCCGGACTACAAGAAAGTGAGTGCCTCCCTCTAGTCTTACCATCCTTGGCTACACGTCTCAGGTGTCGGACGGCTCTTCGAGGCTTAGAATGACCTCGCCAGTTCTTTCATCGACCCGCCGCACCAGCGTGACCTTTTTTTTGTGGGGAGAAGTCTCTTTGCTAGGCTTAACGCCTTTCACGGCCCGATACTCGGTCGGACCCACATGTTTAGTGGCGTCTCTATCGAAGTGACCGGTCGCGCGCTGACCGACCGCCCGCTCGTGTTTCCCGGCGTCAATTGATTGTTTTGAAGTGAGCATTACCATCCCCGAGTTCAGCTCTTGGCCTGGTGTCCCGCTGAGGGCACCAAGTCGCGTTTTATGGTGTAAATCACCAGTCTATCTCAGAGAATTGGTCTAGACCAAATCACAAGCAAGGCTAACTTTTGGGCTCTCGGAGCGTTTTTCCACCCCCCCGATGCACCCCTGCAAACCACTGGGTACCGGGAAAGCTCGTAACTCATTGTATTTACTGGTGGCTATGGGTGGACTTGAACCACCGACCCCCGCATTATGAGTGCGGTGCTCTAACCAGCTGAGCTACATAGCCACTGAGGGGGCGCAGATTGTCGGCAGGCGGGGCGACTATGTCAAGCGCTCGGTGGTTGTGTTCATGTCCTTGACCGTGCGCCCTCTCGTCCCGCCGCGTCACTCGAATCCGTTTCGGAACACCACCGCTTGTGGGCTGACGAAGATGTCCGCGTCCGTGATTGCCTCGTCGAAAGACACCGACACGCTCAGCGGCTCCGACTCCAGCGACTCTGAAATGACCGCCAGTGCAACCTCAACCGGCGGCCCCATGGGCGCAGCGCCCAGCACCACCATCGTATAGCGCCCGGTCACCGGATCGGCGACGGAAAAGGTGTTCTGATCGGTGGAAACAAACACTCCGCCGATCACCGGCGCCAGGGTGAGCGCATCGCGCACGGTGCCGCTAACCGCGGCGACCTGCCCACATACCTCGCCGGTCTCGACGCCGCTGATCTCATACGGCAGCGTTTCCGGTGGGACCACAACATCCGGGCAGTTGCGGATCCGCCAGATCCCGTCGTAGCGCTCGTTAAAATGCAGACTCGGCTGCGGCGGACCGACGCCGAAACAGGCTCCATAAGTCGCCGTCGGCGCAACGTCTGGATCCACCAACCTTTTGTACGGATAAATCTCGACAATCGGCTGGAAGCGCCCGTCGAACGTGGTTGTCCGGATAGACCAGTCGTAAAACTCCTGGCAGGGCCGGATATCCGGAAACACGTACCAGTCCTCATCGCCCTGGACATGAATGCTGTGGACCTGGGAGAAGACGCCGTTCGGAAAATCCAGTCCCTGACCGATCAGGGGGCGATTGTCTGGCTCGAACGCGTCGGGCTGAGCCAAGGCAATCGATACATGGAGAGCAGATGAGATTAAGACGGGAAGCCAGCAACCTGCAGCCCTGCTCTCAAGTTTAGGCTGTAAGGCACCTCCCGCCTGTGAGATCTTGCCAGCGCAAGGTGCCGTCTTCTTCACTCGAACCCGCTTGCAAACACGCTGTCGACCACAGGCGCCGGAAAAGTCGCGGCGTCCAAATCCAGCTGCCCGATATCCGTCGTGTCACCCTCGATCACCGTAATACCGGTGAGCTGCAGCGGTGCGTGTGCTGGGGAGAACACCGTCAAAGACGTGCTGGCAATCGGTGCAGCGCCCAGGCGGAACGAGCCATCGGCCGGACTAGAGAAGGTGGCTTCGCCGCTCTCCAGCTCCAGATAAGCGCCGCCCAACGGCAAACCGCTGTCGGCCTCTCGCACGGTCCCCGCCACAGTTCCGATACCTAGCCCGCCAGCGACCTCACACAGGAATCCGGTTTTCTCAAAAGCCAGCTCATAAGGCCCGACCCCGCCTTCGGGACACGACTGCACCCGAACAAAGAAGAACCCTTTGCTGTTGCGGGTATATTCCGGCAGCGCCTGAGCCTCAACGCAGCTGCCGTCGGGGAAACCGGGATCAAGGCCTACCAGACCAATCTCAAGGAATAGCTGGGGCACGGGGGCCGTACCAGTGGGCTGCAGGCTGACGTTGATGTTGCGAATGCAGTTCACGTTTTGCTCAACCCTGTACCAGTCGACCTCACCGGTGTACGCGATCGTCCCGCTCCTCGCCGCGTTGTTTTCCGTGACCATGGACACGATGTCTGCAGAGCCAGGCAGTTCGGCCTGGGGATAGACCGGCAGCCCGCCACGATTCACCTGCACCGCCATGCACCACCGATTTACTCGAGCGGCCTGGCTGCTGGCGTTTTCGACCGCAAGCGAAAACGGCCCGGATCCGGTGACGGGCCGGTTGCGCAGCGCGGCAAGCCGTTGGCTTGGGGCCAGCGGTCCCAACACACCCGCTTCGCCAGTTGCGTTGCAGCGTCGATCCGCGCGCCAGGGCGCACGGTCACTGAACACGACACGCGCATCCGCAGCGCTGCAGTCGCTGGGCTGCAGCAGGTCCAGCTCGCCTCCGGCGAAGTCCAGCGCCAGGCCAAGCTCTCCGATCGTTGGGTGATCCAGGCTGACTGAAACCGTTGCAAGGGTGATCGTCTCCTCCGGGCCGGGTACCCGGCAGGCCGGCGAGCCGGGATCAGGGCACTGGTCGGCGGTATCGAAAGAGAGCGGCAGCAGAAGATTGCCCGAGCCCTCGACCGGCGCTGTGGTGCAGCGTACCAGCGTATCGGGGGCAGCCGTCTCAAGTTCCAGCGCCGAGTCCGGCAGGACGCGGAGGTGAATAAATGCTTCGTCAAACAGCCCGCCGGGGTCTTGCGCGGACAGCTCCAGCGTGTAGAAAGTGTTGCCCAGCGCGGCCGGCGGGGTCCCTGATATCACGCCCGTCGTGGTGTTCAGGGTCAGGCCCTGAGGCAAGCCGGTTTGGGTATACGTCAAAGTGTCGTCTTCTGGATCCGTAAAGTAAGACGAGATATCCAGCGAAAAGGCAGAACCGACCCGTGCGCTGTGCAGGCGCTGGCCAAAAACCGCTTGAGGCGGACGGTTAGCCACCACGGGAATCGTGCCCTCGATTCGCATACACAGCCCCCGCTTGGAATCGGGCGAACCCGTCAAACAGTTTTGCGGCGACCCCCATTCCGAATCGCAGCTGTTGCTGGTGGACGTACCGCCGAAATCCCGGATGACCCACGGCGCAGAAAACACGCCGCTGAGATCAGCCTGGTCCCAGCGCCACGTTTCACAGAGCCCGAGCGTGCAGTCAGAGCGCGCCTGCTGCACCGACATCCAGACGAGGTCCTCCAGCTCACAGCTGTGACCCTGGGGAAGGTCGAGGGTCAGGACGTCATCGGTCAGCACCTCCACCGGCAGGTCGCAGAGCAGCGCGTCGGGGAGCGACTCCAGGCACCGTGGCCCGCAGGAAACCGTTTTGCTGGAATAGAATCGAACACGCCCCTCCGTTGTGCTGTCGGCGAAGTTCTGGCTCCCGAAAGCGGTGACCCGTTCCGGTCGCCATACCTCACCCGAGGCCACCGTGAAGCGCGTCGCGCTGGCCACGTCAAAACTGCTGCCGACCGGTTGATAATGGCTCAGCGCCAGGGCCCCGCCGCTCTCGCACGCGCTCGTGTTGGCGACGAGGGTCGTAAGGCCGCTGCTGCCCGTGACCGTCACCTCGAACACCAGCTGGTTGTTCAGCTCGTTGGACTCGGTCAGCGCATCCAGATTGTCGACGAGCACGCCGAGCCAGTAATTGCCGGGCTGGACGCCCGCGGGAAGCGTGACGTCCGCTGCAAAAACGGTCGTGGATTGCCCCTGGTCGAGCGGGATCACCGAACGTCGCCCCAGGAACTGATCCTGATCGCTGATGATCGAGTCTGTCGACAGATAATAACCCAGCGAACTGCTGACGCCGGTTGCGCCGCCGCTGTTGATCACGCTGAGCTGACTGAACGTCAGCCTTTCGCCCGGGCCAATATCGCTGACGCTGATGCCAGGAGGCTGCGCCGACAGGGTCAAATCGGGATCGACAACCGCCCCAACGGTCAGCGGCGTACTGACAAAATTATTCGACTCATTCAGCTCCGGTACCTGGCCAGCGCGGTCGACCAGGATGCCGATAAAGTAATCACCCGCCGGCGTGTCGGCAGGAATGGTTAGCGTGGGGCCGCCCCAGTCAAAACTGCCGCCCGAGGGCAGCGAGAGGTTTGAGTTGGTGTCCAGGAACACATCGTTGGCGGAGATAGTGGCGTTCGTGGACAGGTAAAAGCCGTTGGAAAATCCGCCCGACGGCAGCAGACCGACGTTAGCGACCGTCCATGGCGAAAGCTGGACGGTCTCGCCGGGCGCCACCAACATCGGGTCGACGATCGGCTCTCCGCTGGAGACAATCAGATCTGCCTGGGCCATCGCCCCGCTGCATAACCCAAAGCCTGCTGCCGTCAGCAGCAGGCGCGCGGCGCGAGCGGGTCCATCAAATATGGCCATCCATTAAGCATAGCCAAGGCACGGTGGTTCGCAAAACGGCCGAGGCAAGGCGGCCGCACACAAGCCTTTATGGCATTGCTACGCCAAACGCCTCCTGATAGCGCTGACGAAAGTCGTCCATGATGAAGTGGTGGCCCTGCGGGCTTTCGTTCTCGATCTTGATGGCGCCCATCAGCGAAGCAATTCGGCCCGTGCTCTCCCAGTCGAGTCCTCGCTCCAGCCCATAAAGCAGGCCCGCGCGGTAGGCGTCGCCGCAGCCGGTCGGGTTGGCGATGTTGGACGGCTTCGCCGCCGGGATATGAAGGGTCTTGCCGTCGACGTGGATGTCGGAACCCTCAGCACCCTTCGTCACGATATAGGCCTCGACCTGCTCAGCGATCTCCGCATCGCTCCAGCCGGTGCGCTCTTTAACGAGCTCCGCTTCGTAGTCGTTCACGGTCACCCAGCTCGCCTGACGCACGAAGTTTTGCAGATCGTCTCCATCGAACAGCGGCATGGCCTGACCGGGATCAAAAAAGAAGGGGATGCCCGCTTCGGCAAAGTCGGTGGCGTGCTGAATCATGGCGTCCCGACCGTCCGGCGCCACGATGCCGATCTTGATGCCGTCGGCGTCAGTCACACGGTTGCGGTGTGACACCGCCATGGCGCCCGGGTGGAACGCCGTAATCTGGTTATCGTCAAGGTCGGTCGTGATGAACGCCTGGGCGGTGAAAAACTCGTCCACCTGCATCACGTGCAGCCGGCTGATGCCCATCGCGTCCAGATGATCGCGATAGGCGCCGAAATCCTGGCCGACAGCCGCCATCGGGATCGGCTCACCGCCCAACAGCTTGAGGTTATACGCAATGTTGCCGGCGCAGCCGCCAAAGTCGCGGCGCATCTGCGGCACCAGAAACGACACGCTGATCATGTGCACCTTCTCTGGCAGGATGTGATTTTTGAACTGATCCTCAAACACCATGATGGAGTCGTAGGCGAGAGAGCCGCAGATAAGTGCTGCCATAAGATGGATTTCCTGTAATAAACGGATTAAGCGTTGTGGGTTAAAGCTCGGATCGCGCCACGGTGATCAGCACCGTCAGCCGTCCAGCTTTTCTTTCAGGGTCTTCTGCACCTGACCCGGGTTGGCCTGGCCTCGGGTCGCCTTCATGACCTGGCCGACAAAATAGTTGAACACCTTGGCCTCGCCGCCGCGGTACTGGGCCACCTGATCCGGCGAAGATGCGATCACCTCATCGATCACGGCCTCAATGGCACTGCTGTCGCTGATCTGCCGCAGGCCGCGAGCCTCGATGATCGCATCGACCTCGCCTTCGCCGGCGAACAGCGCTTCGAAAACCTGCTTGCCGAGTTTGCCCGACAGCGTCCCGTCTTCGACGCGGCCCAGCAGGTCTGCGAGCTGAGTCGGTGACACCGGCGAAGCTTCCATGGCGAGATCTGCTCGATTCAGCGCTCCCTGGAGCTCGCCCAGAATCCAGTTCGCTACACGCTTCGGCGGCAGCTTCCCGCCGGCTTCGAGCGTTGCCTCAAAGTAGGCCACCAGCTCCGGGTCGTCCGTGAGCTGCAGCGCTTCCTCAGCGCCGAGCTTGAGTTCATTTTCGTAGCGCGCGCGTCGCGCCTGCGGCAGCTCCGGCATCTGTACCCGGATCTCGTCGATGAGCACCTCATCCACGGTCACGGGCAGCAGGTCGGGGTCGGGAAAGTATCGGTAGTCCTCCGCCTCTTCCTTGCTGCGCATAGAGCGCGTTTCGTTTTTGTCGGAGTCGTAGAGGCGCGTTTCCTGCACCACCTCCTGGCCCGACTCCAGCCGATGAACCTGCCGGTGGATTTCATGGTCGATCGCCCGCTCAACAAAGCGGAACGAGTTCATGTTCTTGATCTCCGCGCGGGTACCAAGCTTGCTGCTGCCTTTCGGCCGGACCGACACGTTGGCGTCGCAGCGGAACGAACCTTCCTGCAGGTTGCCGTCACAGATGTCGAGGCTACGAACCAGCGTGTGCATGGCCTTCATGTACGCCACCGCTTCAGCCGGCGTATGCATGTCGGGCTCTGAAACCACTTCGAGCAGCGGCGTTCCCGCACGATTTAAGTCGATGGCGCTGTGCCCCCGAAAAAGGTCGTGAATCGACTTACCCGCGTCCTCCTCCAGATGCGCTCGCGTGACTCGGATCGAACGCGCGCCGCTGTCGGTAACGATGTCCAGCGAACCGCCTGCGACAATCGGGTCTTCATACTGGCTGATCTGATACCCCTTGGGCAGATCGGGGTAGAAATAGTTCTTGCGCGCGAACACGCAGCTCGGCGCAATCTGCGCGCCGATCGCAAGCCCGAAAGCGACCGCCATCCGCACCGCCTCGCCGTTGAGCACGGGCAGCGTTCCCGGCATTCCCAGGTCGAGGGCGCTGGCCTGCCGGTTGGGGTCCGCCCCGTAGGCCGTGCTGGAGCCGGAGAAGATTTTGCTCTCCGTCTTAAGCTGGACGTGAATCTCCAGCCCGATCACCGCCTCCCACTGATCGATGCTCATGCCGCCGCCTCGGGCACCTGAAGGTGCCAGTCGGTGGCCTGCTGCAGCTGATGGGCGACCATTAGCAGACGCGATTCGCTGAAGTAGGGGCCAATGAGCTGCCCGCCGACCGGCAGACCGTCCACCTGCGGGCCGGGCGTCGACAGCGCCGGCAGGCCCGCCAGGTTCACGGCGACCGTGTTCACGTCCGCGAGATACATGGCGATGGGGTCGGTTTCTTTTTCCCCGATCTTGAATGCCGCGCTCGGCGCGGTGGGTGACAGCATCAGGTCGCAGTGTTCAAAAGCCGCGGTGAAGTCGTCGCTGATCAGCCGGCGGGCCCGCATGGCTTTACCGTAGTAGGCGTCGATATAACCAGACGAGAGCGCGAAAGTCCCTACCAGAATGCGGCGCTGCGTTTCCTCACAAAACCCCTCGCCGCGGGAACGTCGATAGAGGTCCTGCAGGTCTTTCGGGTCTTCGCAGCGATGGCCGAACCGGACGCCGTCATAGCGCGACAGGTTAGAAGAGCACTCTGCTTGGGCGATCAAATAATAAGTGGACACGGCCAGGCTGGCGTTGGGCATCTCGACCTCAACCAGCTCTGCGCCAAGCTTCACCAGCTCGTCAGCCTGGGCCTGCACCGCGTCGGCCACGGCTGACTCCAGCCCCTCCCAGTAGGGTTTGGGCAGGCCGATCTTCAGCCCCTTGAGCGCGCCCTCGAGCTCCGCCGGATAGTCTTCCACCGGTCGCTGGACGCTGGTTGAATCCAGCGGGTCAAAGCCGCTGATCGCCTTCAGCAAGTAGGCGCAGTCTTCGGCGCTGACGCCCATGACCCCAGCCTGGTCCAGGCTGGATGCGTAGGCCACCAGCCCGTAGCGCGAGATCCGACCGTAGCTTGGCTTCATGCCGGTGATCCCGCAGAACGCGGCCGGTTGCCGGATCGAACCGCCGGTATCGCTGGCCGTTGCCAGCGGCACCATGGCGGCGGCCACCGCGGCCGCGGAGCCACCGGAGGAGCCGCCCGGAACGCGCTCGTGGTCCCAGGGGTTTCTTACGACACCAAAGTGCCCGTGCTCCGAGGATGAGCCCATGGCGAACTCATCCATGTTGGCCTTACCGACCGTAATCGCGCCGTGGCTCGCGGCGTTGCGGGTCACGGTGGCGTCGTAGGCGGGCACAAAGTTTGCCAGCATCCGGGAGCCGCAGGTGGTCAAAACGCCGTCGGTGCAAAAGTTATCTTTATGAACCAGCGGGATGCCGCAGAGGTCGGGCGCATCGCCGGCCGCCAGCGCTCGGTCGGCGGCGTCGGCCGCCACCAGGGCACTCTCCGGCGTCACCGTGATGAGCGCATTGAGCTTGCCATTCTGCTCGTCGATACGGGCGAGCGAGGCCTCAACCAGCTCCCGGGCTGAATATTCCTTATTGCGCAGGCCCTCTCTCAGGCGCGTGACCGACTCGCGAAGCATCACTCGATAACTCGGGGAACCAGGAAAAAGCCGTCTTCGGCGTTGGGCGCGGAGGCCTGGAGCCGCTCGCGCTGATCGTCTTCCGTCACCGCGTCGGGGCGCAGTCGCTGCGCCATGTCCATCGGGTGGGCCATTGGCTCCACGTCATCGATCGGCGCCTCGGTCACGTCCGCGACCAAAGCCAGTAATCGCTCAAAATGCGCCTGGTAAGAGGCGAGGTGCTCCTCGTCGACGGCGAGCCGAGCAAGCCTTGCGGTCTTGCGCACCGTTTCCAGATCGATGGAGGCCTGCTTAGCCTTTGAGTCGGTGGCCACGTGAGTCCCCGGCAAAAGCGTTCGAATGTAGCAGGATTCGAGGTGCTGTAAAGACTTCGAGGTGTGACGATTGCCCGAAAAAGGCCCGTTTTTTGGCGCTAAAATATGCTTCAATGCTGGTCTTTGACACCTTGCTTGCCGCGCGCGGCGCTTGCTAGAGTACCGCGCTTTGCCGAAGGCCAACGCCTGCGCGGCTGAGAACCACTGCCACCATGTTCCTTAAACGCTTACGCGGTATTTTCTCTAACGATCTTTCGATCGATCTGGGCACCGCCAATACCCTCATTTACGTGCAGGATCAGGGCATCGTCCTGAACGAACCTTCGGTGGTCGCAATCCGCCAGGATCGGGGCCGGGGCGGGGCCAAGTCGGTCGCCTCGGTAGGCGGGGAGGCCAAGCTGATGCTGGGCCGCACGCCGGGCAATATCGTGACTATCCGGCCGCTGAAAGACGGCGTGATCGCGGACTTCACCATGACGGAAGAAATGCTGCAGCATTTTATTCGAAAGGTGCACCGCAACCGCATGCTGCACCCCAGTCCGCGAGTGCTGATCTGCGTGCCCTGCGGCTCAACGCAGGTAGAGCGCCGGGCTATCCGCGAATCCGCGGAGGGCGCTGGCGCCCGCGAGGTGTTCCTCATCGAAGAGCCGATGGCGGCTGCCATCGGGGCGGGCATCCCGATCCACGAGGCACGCGGCTCAATGGTGCTCGACATCGGCGGCGGCACCTCCGAGGTGGCGGTGCTGTCGCTCAACGGCATTGTTTACTCAGCTTCCGTGCGAATCGGCGGCGACCGGTTTGACGAGTCCATCATTAATTATGTGCGCCGCAACTACGGCACGCTGATCGGTGAGGCCACGGCGGAGCGCATCAAAGTTGAAATCGGCTGCGCCTACTCGTCTTCGGAGGTCCGCGAACTCGAGGTTTCCGGGCGAAACCTGGCCGAGGGTGTCCCGCGCGTCTTCACGATCAACAGCAACGAGATCCTGGAAGCGCTGCACGAGCCGCTGATGGGCATCGCCGGCGCGCTGAAAACCGCGCTCGAGCAGACGCCGCCGGAGCTGTGCGCTGACGTGGCCGAGCGGGGCATCGTGTTGACCGGTGGTGGCGCCCTGCTCCGCGACCTCGATCGGCTGCTCATGGAGGAAACCGGCCTGCCGGTCATCATCGCCGAAGATCCCCTCACCTGCGTCGCCCGAGGCGGTGGCCGGGCCCTGGAGCTGATGGACGAACACGGCAGCGATTTCTTCGCTTTCGACTAGCGTTCGTCACGGTTCGCCTTCCTGTCCTCGTGGTAAGCTGTAACCTCCTGACTAGCTGACAGTTTCAGCCGACCGATGAACGGCTGCAGTAACCCTCAAAGCAGCCGATCATAGAAGGGAACGACCGAGGTCACTATTGGTTGAAAGCGGCCACAACAGCGACACCACGAGCGGCGGTTCCCCGTCGGGCGCGCTGCGCCTTGCGCTTTACGCTGCGCTCGCCGTCGCCCTGATGGTGACCGACCACCACAGCCGTTACCTGCGCGAAGTCCGTGGTCACCTCACCGCCCTCACCTACCCGCTGCTGAAGCTCGTCCAGTGGCCTGGCGCCAGCGGCCGGTGGCTGAGCGCCCAGCTTGCCGATCGCAGCGAGCGTGATCGCCGAGTGCGTGAGTTGGAGGAGCGCTGGCTGGTGAGCCAGTCGCGCATCAATCGCGTCGCGGCGCTGGAGGCCGAAAACCAGCGGCTCCGTCAGCTTCTGGGTTCCTCACCCCGCCTGGGCGACCGGGTGCTGGTAGCCGAACTGCTGGACGTGGACCTGGACCCCTTCACCCACCGCATGGTGGTGGATCGCGGCAGCAACGACGGCGTGTTTGCCGGCCAGCCGGTGGCTGACGCCCGCGGCATCATGGGCCAGATCGAACTCACCAGCGCCATCAGCGCCAACGCGGTACTGATCTCGGACCCCAACCACGCGATTCCCGTGAGCATCAACCGCACCGGCATGCGCACGATCGCGTACGGCACCGGGCAGATCGACCGGCTGGAGCTGCGGGACGTGGCGGCCAGCGCCGACATCGAGCCAGGAGACCTGGTGGTCACGTCAGGCCTGGGCAACCGGTTTCCGACCGGCTTTCCGGTCGGTACGGTCACCAGCATCGAAAATCAGCCGGGCGCGCCTTTTCGGACCGTGAGCATCACGCCGCTGGCTGAGCTCGATCGGGCTCGACAGGTGCTGCTGGTGTGGCCCGGCACCGAGCCGCCGGAAGACGAAGAGCCTGAACAGATTGCCGACGGGGCGCTCACGCCATGAGCCGCCGGCGCGATTCCACGATGCTGGTGGTGCTGAGCTTTGTGGCGGCGATGGCGCTGACCGTGATGCCGCTGCCCGACGGCTTGACCTGGTTTCGGCCCTACTGGGTGGGGCTGACGGTCATCTACTGGGCCATCGAAAACCCCAGCGTCCTCAACCTGGGGCGCGCCTTTGCGATCGGCCTGCTGCTCGATCTGCTGACCGGCACCATGGCCGGGTTGCACGCGCTGAGCCTCGTGGTGATCGTCTACATCGTTCAGCAGTTCAGGCTGCGGATGCGGTTCTTTCCGCTCTGGCAGCAGGCGCTGGCGGTCGGTGCCATCCTGCTCAATGACCGGGTCATCTACGCCTGGATCCAAAGCCTCTCCGGCTCGGGGGTCAGCGGTTCAGAAATCCTGCTGGCGCCGCCCGTGGCCGTCCTGGTCTGGCCCTGGATGTTCCTGCTGCTGGATCGACTCCGCCAGCGCTACCGGCCGCGATGAAGCCGCCGGCGCGCAAACCCATACGAGACGCGGTTCGGGAAGCCGCTATCTTCCGCGCCCGGGCGCAGGTCGGCTTTTTCCTGGTTTGCGCCGTTTTTGCGGTGCTGAGCGGGCGCTACTTCTATCTCCAGGTGCTGAGCCACGACGAGTTCACGACCCGGGCGGAGAACAACCGGGTCAAATACCGCGCGCTGGCGCCCAACCGCGGCCTGATCATGGACCGTCACGGCGTGATCCTCGCCGACAACCGGCCGGCCTATCGGCTCGAGCTGATTCCCGAGCAGGTGCCCGATTTAGGCGAAACGCTGGTCGAACTGGGCGAGCTGCTGGAGATCTCAGAGGCGGATATCCAGCGCTTTCACAAGCTGCGCAAGGCGCGCCGCTCCTTCCAGGCCGTGCCGCTCAAGCTGCGGCTGGACGAAGACCAGGTGGCTCGTTTTGCCGTCGATCGGCACCACTTTCCCGGCGTTGACATCGTTCCGTATCAGACCCGCGTCTATCCACTCGGCGAGAATCTGGCGCACGTGGTGGGCTATGTGGGTCAGCTCGATGCTGACGATCTTCGATCGGTGGACAGCGGCCGCTATGCCGCCACTTCCCACATCGGCAAGATCGGCCTTGAGCAGGCCTACGAAAACATGCTCCACGGCGAGGTGGGTCGCGAGAAGGTTGAGACCAACGTGCAGGGCCGCATCCTGCGTTCGCTCGACAAGACGCCCGCGCAGCCTGGCCACAACCTGTATCTGACCATCGACTCGGCGCTCCAGCAGCTCGCGATGGCGTCGCTAGGCGACTACACCGGCGCCATTGTCGCGATAGAGCCCGGCAGCGGCGAGGTGCTCGCGATGGTCAGCCAGCCGGGTTACGACCCCAATGCTTTTGTCGCCGGGCTTTCTGTTGCCGACTACCAGGCGCTGATCAATTCCAGCCGGCGCCCCCTGTTCAACCGGGCGCTGCGCGGCGGCTACGAACCCGGCTCCACCATCAAACCCTACATGGCGCTGGCCGGCCTTGAGAACGGCATCATCGAGCTCGATACGGTCATGATGTCCCGGGGCTATTTCCAGCTACCCGGGCAGCCGCGCCGGTACCGAGACTGGAAGCGCGGCGGGCACGGCGAGGTCGATGTCGTCAAAGCGCTGGAGGAGTCGGTCAACGTCTTCTTCTTTGACCTGGCGTCGAAGATGGGCATCGACGCCATCCACGACTATCTCGAACAGTTCGGCTTTGGGCAGCCCACCGGCATCGATCTGAACGGCGAAGCCCGGGGCATCCTGCCGTCGCGGGCGTGGAAGCGCGCGACCATGGGCGAGCCATGGTACCCCGGCGAAACGGTGATTGCCGGAATTGGCCAGGGCTTCAACGTGACCACGCCACTCCAGCTCGCCCACGCGGCGGCGGTGCTGGCCGCCCGCGGCGAGAGCGGGCAGCCCCACCTGGTTCGGCACGTGGGTTACGAACCGGCAACGGGTGACGCGGACCACCCCGTCCCCCGGCCGGCCACCCGTATCAGCACGACACGCAGTGACCATCTCGAGGCCGTCATCGACGGCATGATCGCCGTAGTGCACGGCAAGCGCGGGTCAGCGCGCGCCATCGCCGCGGACAAGCCGCCGTTTGTTATGGCGGGAAAGAGCGGCACCGCGCAGGTTTTCGGCCTGGCCCAGGACGAGGAGTATGTTGGGGACGAGGTCCCGCGCCATCTGCGCGACCACGCGCTGTTCGTCGCCTTTGCCCCGGCCGACGAGCCCAGCATTGCCCTGGCGGTGGTGGTGGAGCACGGCGGCGGCGGCTCGACCGTGGCGGCACCGATCGCCCGTCAGCTCATCGATGCTCACCTGGGTTACGGCACCGAGGAGATCGCGGCGCAGTGAACACGGCCGTAGCCGGCATCCGCTTTCTGCGCTCCGTGGCGGCGCGACCCATGCTCGACCTGCCTTTGGTCAGCGCGCTGGTCGCCACCGCGTGTTTTGGCCTGGTGGTGCTCTACGGCGCGTCGGGAGAGGACTCCGGCACGGTGCTTCGCCAGGCCGTGAGGCTGGCGATCGGTCTCACCTCCATGACCGTCATCGCCTGCCTCTCCCCGCACCATTTTCGGGTCTGGGCACCGGCGTTCTACGCGCTGGGCCTGGCGCTGCTGGTGCTAGTGGCGTTTCTGGGCGAGGGTCGGGGCGCACAGCGCTGGCTGGACCTTGGCATCATCCGCTTCCAGCCGTCAGAGATCCTGAAACTGTCGCTGCCCATGATGCTGGCCTGGTACATGCACCGCAGCAGCCTGCCGCCCGGCTGGCGCCAGCTGCTGGTCAGCCTGGTGATCGTGGCGGTGCCTGCAGTGCTGATCGCCCGGCAGCCGGATCTGGGGACGGCGATGCTGGTAGCCACCAGCGGTCTGTTTGTCGTGTTCCTCGCCGGCCTGTCCTGGCGCCTGATCACCTTCTTCTGCGTGTCGGCCATGGCGCTTGCGCCGGTCCTGTGGCACTTCATGCACGACTATCAGCGCGGCCGCGTGCTCACCTTTCTGAACCCGGAGTCCGATCCGCTGGGTTCCGGCTGGAACATCATTCAGTCGAAAATTGCGGTCGGGTCGGGCGGCCTATTCGGCAAGGGCTGGATGAACAGCACCCAGGCTCATCTCGAGTTTCTGCCGGAGCGCTCCACCGACTTTGTGCTGGCGGTGCTGGCCGAAGAGTTCGGGCTGCTGGGAGTGCTGCTGCTGTTTGCGCTCTACCTGTACATCATCGGACGCTGTCTCTGGCTGGCCGGCCAGGCGAAAGACAGCTTCTCCCGGCTGCTGGCCGGCGCGCTTGGGCTGACCTTTTTTGTCTACGTGATGGTGAACGCCGGCATGATCAGCGGGCTACTGCCCGTGGTGGGCGTGCCGCTGCCGCTGATCAGCTACGGCGGCACCTCACTGATCAGCCTACTGACATCTTTCGGGCTGATTATGTCCGTTTACAGTCATCGTCGGCTCCTTAACCGTTATTGAACGCTCCGCGCCGCGCCTTGCGTTAGAATTGCGGGCTCGCCAAATGATGGATCGCCGATGCAGATCATTGCTGCCCTGACTCTCGTCGCCGCCAGCGCGGCCACCCTGAACAGCAGCCATCCGGGGGCTGACGCCTTCGTCGCCGAAGTCGCCGAGCGCCACAGCTGGCCGGCGGAGGAAATCAGCGCCCTGCTGGCTGACGCTGAACGCAGCCAGACGATCATTGACGCTATCAGCCGCCCGGCTGAAGGCAAGCCCTGGAAAGACTATCGGCCGATCTTTCTGACCGACAAGCGGGTTCGCGACGGCGTCGCGTTCTGGAAGGAAAACCAGGAGCTGCTGGCGGAGGTCGAGGCCCAATACGGCGTTCCGGCCAAGGTGATTGTGGCGATCGCCGGGGTGGAGACGAGCTACGGCAACATCCTGGGGCGATTCCGGGTCATCGACGCCCTGGCGACACTCGCTTTCCACTACCCGCCGCGGGCGAAGTTTTTCCGCAGCGAGCTGGAGCAGTTTCTACTGCTGGGCCGCGACGAACAGCTCCCGCTGAGTCAGCTCAAGGGTTCTTACGCCGGCGCCATGGGCATGGGGCAGTTCATCTCGTCGAGCTATCGGAGCTATGCGGTGGACCACGACGGCGACGGACAGCGCGATCTCTGGGGCTCGCGGGCTGACGCGCTGGCCAGTATCGCCAACTACTTCCGGCGCCACGGCTGGGAAAACGGCGCCCCGGTCGCACAGCAGGTGCGCGCCGGCGAGGGAGCCCGCGCGCTTAAGAAACCGAAGCTGAAGCCCGCCTACCCGCTCAGCCAGATCCGCGACTGGGGCTACGAGGTCGAGCAGCCGCTCGCCGACGACAACACGGCCGTATCGCTGGTCACGCTGGACGGCGCCCAGGCGCAGGAGCACTGGGTGACCTACCACAACTTCTACGTCATCAGCCGCTACAACCACAGCGCGCTCTACTCCATGGCGGTGTTCCAGCTGGCAAACGAAATTGAAAAAGCGCTTTAGCCTTTTGGGCTTAAGCCATAGGAGGTTCAGGTGGACAGCTTCAGGTCTCGCGACCTTGGCGGCGACCTGCCTGCTGATCGGCTGCGCCAGCCGTCCCAGCACGCCGGTTCCACCGAGCCGGCCCGCGGTCGAGCCAACGCCACGGGCGGAGCCACTCAGCGCCGTCGGTAACCACTCGCCCTACCGGGTGCTGGGCCGGACCTATCGCGTGATGGCCAGCGCAAACGGCTATCGGGAGCGGGGCGTGGCATCCTGGTACGGACCCAACTTCCACGGGAAACCCACCTCGAACCAGGAAACGTTCGACATGTACGCGTTTACCGCGGCCCATCGGACGCTGCCGCTGCCGAGCTACGTGAGGGTCACCCGGGTCGATACCGGGGCCAGCATCGTGGTGAGGGTCAACGATCGCGGACCGTTCAAGAAGGGGCGCATTATCGATCTGTCTTTTGCGGCCGCCGAGCGCCTGGACATGATCCGCGACGGGACAGCGCAGGTCGAAGTAGAAGCCATTGTGCCCGAGGGCGGGGATCGCCGGCCCAGCGTCGCCACCGCCAACAGCGTGTTCCTCCAGCTTGGCGCGTTCTCCAGCCGCGACAACGCGCTGACTATGGTCGGCCGGCTGCGGCAGAAAAATATTGAGTCAGCGCTGGTGAAGACCACGCGGGACCCGGGGGGCCAGCAGCTCCATCGCGTTCGTATCGGGCCACTGGCCGACGCCGCCAGCGCCGAGTCGCTGGCCGATCAGCTGAGAACCTGGGGCTTCGGCACGGCCCGGGTGATATTTGAGTAGACGCTGCGGGCGCCCCATCTAGGACTGTGATGGCCGGGCTCAGCCCGTATAATGCCCGGCCCGACGAAACTGAATGGTGCTATGCGCTATCTGACGGAAAAAACCTCAACGCCGACCGCACTCCTGGCCGGCCTGCTGCTGATCCTGAGCGGTGTGGCGGCTGCCGCGCCCAGCATCCCGGTGCCCGCTCCGCCTCAGATCGGCGCCACGAGCTACATCCTGCTCGATCATGCCTCCGGCGAGGTTCTCGCTTCCCAGAACGTCGACCAGCCGATCGAGCCCGCGAGTATCACCAAGCTGATGACCTCTTATATCGTGTTCTCGGAGCTCAAGTCCGGGGGGCTCAGCCTGCAGGAGATGGTCCCGGTGAGCGAGAAGGCCTGGCGCACCGAAGGCTCCAAGATGTTCATCGAGGTGGGCAATCAGGTCAAAGTCTCAGACCTCCTCAAGGGCATGATCGTGCAGTCGGGCAACGACGCCAGCGTTGCGCTCGCCGAACACATCGCTGGCAGCGAGGACACGTTTGCGGCGCTGATGAATCAGTACGCTGCCAGCCTGGGGATGAGCAACTCCAACTTTCTGAACGCCACCGGCCTGCCGGCGCCCGAGCATCTGACCACGGCGCGCGATATCGCGATCCTTTCGTCAGCGCTCATCCGGGATTTCCCCGACTATTACAAGTGGTACTCCGAGAAGGAGTTCACCTTCAACGAAATCCGCCAGCACAACCGCAACAACCTCCTGTGGCGCGATCCGGCGGTCGACGGCCTGAAAACCGGGCACACCAGCTCGGCGGGCTACTGCCTCGCCGCATCAGCGCAGCGCGGGGGCATGAGGCTGATCAGCGTTGTGATGGGCTCAGCCTCGGAGAACAGTCGCGCCGACGATTCTCAGAAGCTGCTGAACTACGGATTTCGGTTTTTTGAGACCCATCAGCTGTATCGCGCCGGCGAGGAGCTCAGCCGCGTGAAGGTCTGGAAAGGAGTTGATGAGGAGCTTGGGCTCGGAATTGCGGGCGACATACACATCACGATCCCCAGCGGCCAGTACGAAAACCTGCGGGCGGAAACCGAGGTGATGTCGGTGCTGACGGCGCCGCTCGCCGCGGGTTATGAGGTCGGCAGCCTGCGGGTGTTCCTGGGAGACGAGCTGAAGGCGAGCTCACCGCTCCTGACGCTCAACGAAGTAGAACGTGGCGGATTCTGGCGCCGGATGAGCGACAGCATCGCGTTGTGGTTTCATGACTTCGGCGAATGACCCCAGCGACGGCGCGTCGGGAGAGCTCCGCAACGCGGCCGCAGAAATCGAGGAAGGTCGGGGCCTTGAGTTTCCCTGCACCTACCCGATCAAGGCCATGGGCAAAAGCGGCGCCGGGCTGACGGAACAGGTTCTGGAAATTGTGTCCCGCCACGTGCCGGTTGGAGACGACGCCGTTCGCTCGCGCCCGTCCAAAGGCGGCAAATACGAGTCGATTACCGTCACGGTTCAGGTTGAGTCGCGGGAACAGCTCGAGTCGATCTACGGCGAGCTGACCCGCCATGAACAGGTCCTTTGGACGCTTTAGCGCTGAACGTTCGCGATCTCGGCCGGGAGGCCTACGAGCCTGTTTGGCGGCGCATGCAGGCATTTACCGATCAGCGTGATGCAAGCACCATTGATGAGGTCTGGCTGGTGGAACACCCGCCGGTGTTCACGCTGGGACAGGCCGCAACCCGGGACCATGTCCTGGCGCCCGGGGACATTCCGCTGCTTCAGGTCGATCGCGGCGGCCAGGTGACCTATCACGGTCCGGGCCAGGCCGTGATTTACCCGCTCTGGGACCTGAAGCGGGCCAAGATCGGTATCCGAACGCTGGTGGAATGGCTGGAGCAAAGCGTCATCGACTGGCTCGCGGCACATGACGTCACCGCGCAACGCCGCGAAAAGGCGCCGGGGGTGTACGTCGACGGGCAGAAAATCGCGTCGCTGGGCCTCCGTGTCCGGCGTGGATGCAGTTTTCACGGTATGGCGGTTAACGTAGATATGAGTCTGGAGCCGTTTTCCCGAATCAACCCCTGCGGCTTCGAGGGATTGGAAATGACCCAAACCACGGCGCTGGGAATTCCCGGCGACTGGCGCAGCGCGGGGTTCGCGCTCATCGAACGATTAACCGCACTCAGCGGTCACACCATGGAAGAACAGGAGGGCGCTTGTGCCTGACCAAGTCACCACCGACACGCAGGAGCAGGTTGTCGTCGGCAAAAAGCAGACCGGCGCGTCGAAGATCGCGCGCAATCCGGTCACCTTTGACCCGGCCACGCCCAGCCTGCGGAAGCCCGACTGGATCCGCGTGCGAATCCCCGCGGGTAACGCCGTCGGCAAACTCAAGGCCAACCTGCGACAGAACGCCCTGGTCACGGTCTGCGAAGAGGCGTCCTGCCCGAACATCCACGAGTGTTTCTCCAAGGGTACCGCCACCTTCATGATCCTGGGTGAGATCTGCACCCGTCGCTGCGCGTTCTGCGACGTTGCCCACGGTCGGCCGAAGGCTGTAGACACCGACGAACCGCGGCGACTGGCCGAGACGATCGCGCAGATGAAGCTGCGCTACGTGGTCATCACGTCCGTCGATCGAGACGATCTGCGTGACGGCGGTGCGGGGCATTTCGCAGAATGTATACGCGCAGTGCGCGAAGCTCAGCGTGGAATCAAGGTCGAAATCCTGACACCCGACTTCCGCGGCAGGGGCCGCATGGAGCGGGCGCTGGACATCCTGAGCGAGGAGCCGCCGGACGTTTTTAACCACAACGTCGAGACGGTGCCCGATCTTTACCGACAGGTCAGGCCCGGCGCTGACTACCAGTGGTCGATGGATCTGCTGCAGCGCTTCAAGCAGCGTCATCCGGAGCTGCCGACCAAGTCAGGCATCATGCTGGGGCTTGGTGAGACGATGGATCAGGTCATCGGCTGTCTTGAGGACCTGAAGCGCCACGACGTCGACATGGTGACTGTCGGTCAGTATCTGCAGCCGACCGCCCATCATCATCCGGTGATCCGCTACTGGACGCCGGACGAGTTCGCCGAGATCGAAGCGGTGGGCAACAAGATGGGCTTCAGCCACGTCGCGAGCGGCCCGCTGGTGCGTTCGTCCTACCACGCGGACGAGATGGCCAGTCAGGCAGCGGTCGTCTAGTCGTCGAGGCGCAGAAAAACTTCGACCGCCGTAGGTGATGCGACCGCAGCAGCACTTTCGGCGCATGTAACAAGGGTTTTGTCGGCTTAACCTTGACAAAACTGCAGGCTTCGTACTAACTGCCGATAAAGCAGTGAAACGGCCTTGCCGCCGTTTAATTAACATGTTGTTCCCGCTGTTTGTGTTGGGGCGCAACATTCCGGGTGAAACCCTTTGGTATCTTTTGTGGTCCTAAAGGAACCGCTGGCCGGAGTGCCAGTTCCCCGGCGTACCAAGGAGAACTGAATGACGCGCGTCCCAAGAACTGCCCCAAGAGCCCTTCGCCTGGCCAACCGCCTTGCCGGTCGACTCACCGCCACGGTGTGCGTCACCCTGATGGTGGCCGGTGCCGCAACGGCCAAAACGCCCGAACGGCCGCTGACGCTGCAGCCCGAACCCAACCAGCTCGAGGCCAGTCGGTGGGCAACAACCTTTCTGACGCGCGCACACTATAAAAAGACACGGCTCGACGACACGCTGTCTTCGGCCATTCTCGATCGCTACCTCGAAAGCCTCGATCCGAACCGGGTGTTCTTCATGGACTCGGACGTACGGCAGTTCGAGGCTTTCCGAACGGTCCTGGATGACGCGCTGAAAAAGCAGGACCTGTCAGCGGCTTTTGTCATCTTCAACGTCTACGCCCAGCGGGTCAGCGAGCGAATTGAGTTCGCCACCGACCTGCTGAACAAACCCTTCGATTTTGAGATCAATGAGTCGCTCGAGCTGGACCGATCTGAGGCGCCCTGGGCCAAGACCGAAGACGAGCTCAACGACATCTGGCGGCGCCGGGTCAAGAACGACATGCTGCGCCTGCGCTTGGCGAACAAAGAAGATGAGAGCGCCACCGACGTCCTGCGGCAGCGCTACGAGAACCTCGATCGCCGGGTTTCCGAGCTCGATTCAGAGGACGTCTTTCAGTACTACATGAACGCTTTTGCGCTCTCGATTGAGCCGCACACCGGATACCTTGCGCCCCGCAGCTCTGAGAATTTCCAGATCTCTATGCGGCTGTCGCTGGAAGGCATCGGCGCCGTGCTGCAGCGCGAGAACGAATACACCACCATTCGCCGCGTGGTCCCCGGCGGCCCGGCCTCCAAAGACGGCCGGCTGAAGGTGGGTGATCGGATCATCTCCGTCACGGAAGCGCCGGGTGAAGAGGCCACCGACGTCGTGGGCTGGCGCCTGGATGACGTTGTCGAGCTGATCCGGGGCACCTCAGGCACCGAAGTCGTGCTCGAAGTGATTCCTGCAGAGGCAGGCATCGACGGCCAGCCGGTCAACATCGGCCTGGTCCGCGACAAGGTGAAGCTCGAGGAGCAAGCCGCTCAAAGCAGCACCTTTGAGATCGAATGGCAGGGCAGCACGCGTCGGATCGGCGTCATCGACCTCCCGGCCTTCTATCTGGACTTCGCCGCACGGGCCCGCCGCGATGAAGACTACCGTTCCTCGACGCGCGACGTCAGAGCGCTGATCGCCGGGCTCAAGAACGAAGGCGTCGACGGCATCGTGATGGACCTGCGCAACAACGGCGGCGGCTCGCTGGCTGAGGCGACCGACCTGACCGGCCTGTTCATCGACCGGGGCCCGGTCGTGCAGGTGCGCGATTCCAGCGGCAAGATCGACGTGGAGACAGACGCTGACCGAGGCGCAGCCTGGGAAGGCCCGCTGGTGGTGCTGGTAAACCGTCACAGCGCCTCCGCTTCTGAAATTTTCGCCGCGGCCATTCAGGACTATGGCCGAGGTGTTGTCATCGGTGAGCCCACCTTCGGTAAAGGCACGGTGCAGAACCTGATCAATCTCGATCGGTACGGCAAAGGCGACGATCCAAAATTCGGCCAGCTGAAGCTCACCATCGCCCAGTTTTTCCGGGTCAACGGCGGCAGCACTCAGCATCGGGGCGTGATCCCAGACATCATCTTTCCGACCGCGGGCATCGAGGATAAGTACGGCGAAAGCTCGCTGGACAACGCGCTGCCCTGGACCAGCATTCCGCCGACGCGCTACAAGATTTATGACGATCTGACCGGCATTCTGCCGGTGGTCGAGCAGCGATCTCAGGAACGGCTGGAGAACAACGCCGAGTTCAAGTACCTGCTGGAAGACATCGCGACCATGCGCGAGGCGCGCGACCAGACGCGGGTATCTCTGCTCGAAGAAGCTCGACGGGCGGAGCTCGAGAAAGAGGAAGAGCTGCGGACCGTTCGCAAGGCGGCTCGCGAGGCCTTCGCGAAAGCCGCAAGTGACGACGTCAAGCTGCTCTCCACGACCAACCCGGACATTCCGCCCGAGGCGCTGAACGCCGAGTTGGAAACCGCCAACGACTATGAGGACGACGCGCCGGACGTGCTGCTGAACGAAACCGTGCGCATCCTCGGTGACATCATCAGCCTGACCGGTGAAGGTCAGCGCACCGCCGCCCTGACCGATAAGCAGGTCCGCGAAACCGTCACTAATTGATCGATTCGCGGGGATCGACACGCGGGCGCCGCTCCGGCGCCCGCGCATTCCCTCAAAATCTCTCCGGAGTTTCTTCGGCGCTAGCCTGCGGGCGCGTAGCGTCTGCGCAGCAGCTCAAAAACCGCCCGCATGCCGAGCGCCTCGCCGCCTTTGGGTCGACCGGGCCGATCCGCCTGATTCCAGGCGTACGTGTCAATATGAACCCACGGGATGTTGTCGGTGACAAAGTGCTCCAGGAACAGCGCCGCGGTGATACACCCGCCGAATGAGGAACCGCCGACGTTGTTCATGTCAGCAACCGAGGACTTCAGCATTTCACGATAGGGCTGATAGAGCGGAAGACGCCAGAGTGGGTCCTGCACCGCGGCGCTCGCGGCCATCAGGTCTTCCGCGACACCCTCATGATTGGTAAAAAAGGGCGGCACGTCGGGGCCCATGGCCACCCTGGCAGCGCCGGTCAGCGTCGCAAAATCGATGATCAGCTCCGCGGACATCTCGCAAGCAAGGGTCAGCGCGTCGGACATGACCAGCCGGCCCTCAGCGTCCGTATTGCCGATCTCGATGCTGCTGCCTTTGCGCGTGGCAATGACGTCACCGGGCCGATAGGCATTGCCGGACACCGCGTTCTCCACGGCTGAGATCAATACCTTCAGCTGTACCGGCAGACCGTGCTGCATAATCAGCCGCGCCACGCCGAGAACGTGCGCGGCGCCGCCCATATCCTTTTTCATCAGGGCCATGCCGGCGCTGTTTTTCATGTTCAGGCCGCCGCTGTCGAAACAGACGCCTTTGCCCACCAGCACAACCAGCGGATCGCTGGGCTTGCCCCAGCGCAGCCGGATCAGTCGCGGCTGCTTCTCCGCGGCTCGTCCAACGATATGGATTGCCGGGTAGTTGCGGGTCAGCAGGTCGTCGCCGATAACCTGTTCCACGTCAGCGCCGAATTCGCCCGCCAGCGACTCGGTAGCGTCAGCCAGCTCCTGGGGCCCCATGTGTTCCGCCGGCGTGTTCACGAGATCCCGCACCAACGCCGTAGCACGGACCTGACCCTCAATCTCCTCGCGCCACGCGTCAGGCAGCACCAGCTCTACCGACGAGCTTTTCGGCTTGAGATAGCGCGTGAACTGATACTGGCCAAGCAGGAATCCGACGGCCATCTGGCGGGTCGAAGGCTCCTCCCAGTCTTCGTCCAGCTCGTAACGCCCCTCACCCAGCTTCTGGCTCGCCCCACCGAGGGTCCAAAGATCTCTGCCGCTGCCCGCGCCGCAAATGACGCTGGACACCACACCGTCGTCGTCGGGCAGCATCAGCGTCTCGCCGGCACCGCCGGTGAATCCCGCGGCCTTGGCCCAGGACTGAGTTTTAGACGACTGGTTGCTGAGCCATTGGGAGAATTCGGTTTCGGTCAGCGTTTGTAGTTTGATGGTTGTCATTGCCGGTCCCTGTAGAGGCGTCGCGAGCCAGAATTGCGTGGACTGATCCATCAGCCGCCAGCGACTCACAGCATCTATTGTGCTGGCAGTGGCCATCGCTTGCCAAGCAGTGTAAGACCGTAGGTTAGGCCCTGCCGCCTCCCGCAGCGAGACACCCCTCGACGACGGAGGACTAAAGGGTCTCGAGGAGCTCCGGCAGCTCTGCGAGCGAGCGAATCACCGGCACCTGCTGCTGGCCGCCCGATCGCTGTTCGCGATTGAGCCAGACCGCCCGCATTCCCACCCGCAGCGCGCCGGCGACGTCCGCCTCCAGGTGATCGCCGACATGAAGCACCTCGTGCGGTGCCAGTCCAAGCGCTGCGAGGGCGTGCTCGAAGATTGCCGGTGCAGGTTTGGCCACGCCGACCTGAGCCGCCCGAACGTGATGCTCGAACACCTCGCCGAGCCCGATCCGGTGCATATCCGCATTGCCGTTGGTGATCGTCACCATACGGTAGGCCGGATGAAGCTCCCTGAGCGTCGGTCGCACGTCAGGAAAGAGCTGAACCTCATTGCGGGCGGACCAGAACACCTGAAACGCCGACTCGACGTCCTTCTCGTCGCAGCCGGCCGGGCGCATCGCGAGGCTCAGCGTCATTCGACGCATCGCCGACAGGTCGTGGGCGAGATGTGGGTGATCGGTAGCCACCGATTCGCGGAGCTCCCTCAGCACCTTGGGATCCAGTCTCGGCGCAAGATCAGGATGCCTGCGCAGAATCCACTGCTGCATCCGCCGCTCGGCTCGCTCGATGACGGGCGCGATCGGCCAGAACGTGTCGTCCAGATCAAAGGAAATGGCCTTGATGGGCATCGTGTCGGGCGTTGGCCTACTGGCTGGATTTCAGCCCGTTGAGCAAGCGCGTGCGTTCGAGCTGCTTGGAGGTCAGCGCCATACCGTCGTTGTAGGGCACCACACCGTTGCGGCGCAGGATTCGGCGGGTGCCGGTGCCGGTGGCCATGCGGATGAACTGCCGGATGTCACGGCGGTTGACCGCGTCGCTGCGAATCGCGAGATACATCGGGAAGTAGAGCAGATAGTCACCGCTTTGGATGTTGCTGATCGCCGGCGCGATACCCTCAACCAAAAGGAGTTTCAGCCGACGCTTGCGCGCAGCGGAATAGTTGACCACGCCCAGAGCCCGCGGCTCGCTCTCGACCGCCGCGATGATCTCCTCGCCGGTTTTGAACCGACGGGTCGCCGCCAGCGTTCCACCCGGCTGGCGGAGGATCAGGTCACCCAGGTTATAGGCCACACCATCGAGGGAGTTCTCGTGGGCCAGCAGATCGATCGCCACCCGCTCGCCGCCGAGCTGATCCCAGCGCGTCAGCTGACCCTGGTAGATGTCGGCGAGCTGCTGCAGCCGGATATTCGCGATGGGGTTCGATGGATGCACGATGACCACCAGCGCGTCCCAGGCGACGGGAAACACCTCAACCTGGCGCTCCTGGCGATCGTCGCGCCGCGCGGCCCGCGAGGTACCGGCAACATCCACTTCGCCGGTTGCGGCTTTGCGCAGCCCAAGCTCGGTGGGTACCACCTCGAACTCATAGCTGGCGCCGCTGCGGCCGGCGCTGTACTCAATAAGGCTGGACAGGAAAGCCTGTTCGCTGGCTGGGTCAGCGGCGATCTGTAGGTCCTGAGCAAGACAGGCACCGCCGCTGAGCAGCACAACAAAAACCAGACGGGCAGCAAAACGAGCTGCTGATGTCATGTGCGCTCCAGCCGGGCTTCTGCAGACCCGGCTCTGTTCTCGTGAAACAGTCAAGTGGTTTACCGCGCGATCCCCCACGCGCGACCCCTCTAATGTAACACGCCGAATCAGTCAGGCCACGCCTCCGCGGCCCCAAGCCGGAAAACCTATTCGATCACGACCAGATAGCTGCGGCCGCCTCGAAGCACGCTGAGCACGAGCGAGTCGGAATCCGGGTCCATTTCCTCCTGCGCGTTGGCGATCGTGGCCACCGGCCGGCGATTGACCCGATGGACCAGATCACCCGGCTTCAGTCCCGCGCGCGCCGCCCGGCTGCGCCGCGACAGCTCGGTGAAGACGATGCCTTCAACCCCAACTCGCTGAGCGAGCTCCCCGTCAAGCTGCCTCAGTCGCGTACCGCTCAACAGCGGATGCAGGACGGCGCCGTCGACCTCGGTCAGCGCGGTTTCCTCAAGCACCACCGACAGCTCTTCGGTTTCTCCCTCGCGGACCACGGTCAGCGGCACCTCCTGACCGACTGGCACGAGCCCTTCAGCGTTGCGGAACGCGTCAGGATCGGTCACCGTCTCACCCCCCAGCTCAACGATGACGTCCCCTTCCTCCAGCCCGAGACGCTCGGCCGGCGAATCTTTGCGCACCTTGGTGATCACCGCGCCCGTTGCACTCTTGGCCATGCCGAGGGCCTCGGCGAGCTCCGGGTTCAGCGCCTGCAGGGTGACACCGAGCTGCCCCCGGCGCACCGCGCCGAACGCCACCAGGTCGCTCATCACGTTGGCAGCGATGTCGGCGGGGATCGCAAAACCGATACCGACATTGCCGCCGCTGGGCGAAAAGATCGCCGTGTTGATGCCCACTAGTTCACCGCGAAGGTTCAGCAGCGCGCCGCCCGAATTACCTGGATTGATCGAGGCGTCCGTTTGAATGAAATTCTGGAAATTCAGCCCGCGCAGCCCGCGCCGGCCCAGGGCGCTGACGATGCCGGAGGTCACCGTCTGGCCAAGCCCGAAGGGATTGCCCACGGCGAGCACAAAATCGCCCACCCTCAGATCAAACTCGGTGGCGAGCGGCAGCGCCAGCAGGCCTTCAGCTGGGATTCGGATCAACCCCACGTCGGTGGCGGCATCGGTGCCCACCAGCTCCGCCTCGAAGGTGCGCCCGTCGTGCAGGGTGACCTGAATTTCCGTGGCGCCGTCGATCACGTGATTGTTGGTGAGAACCAGCCCGGCCTCCGCGTCGACAATGACGCCGCTGCCGAGGCTTTGGCTCACGCGTTCACGCGGCATACCAAAAAAACGGCGAAAGAACGGATCGTCACCGAACGGCTGGCGCACCTTCACGCGGGTGCGGGAGTGAATGTTGACCACGGCCGGAGTGACGCGCTCCAGCACCGGCGCCAGCGACGGCAGCGGCTGACCGTCTACCGCTGCGGGCAGAACGGCCTGTGCCTGGCCGGCGAAGGACAGAATCAGCAAAATAACAACGGCAAAAAAACTGCGAAACATGGGCGTCTTACCTGAAAAATCGACCCTTACTGGGACCACAAAATCGTCAGATTGATCCGGGCATAATGCCCGGATCGGCCCTTCGCGAGGCGTATTCCCGCTAAGTGCTTGATTCTGCGTAGGCGGCCCCTGATTGTTTCAATAAGATTCTGTAAAGAAATTCTATCCCATTGTTTTTGTTGAATATATTTAATTTGACAATTGGTCGCCTCAGGACTAATGTGGGCCCAAGACACAACATCTTGTGTCTATAACTCAAATAAATAACTAGAGATAGTGTTGCCCCTGTCTTTGGGGCTTCAGGGAGAATTGTCCGAAAAATGAGCAGCGTCCGTCTCGAGGCCGTGCCTAACGGCGTGTCCGACATCGCTTTCCAGCCCGCGTCGGTTGATATCTGGGATAAGAAATATCGTTTGAAGAGCAAAACCGGCGAGGAGATCGACGCGTCGGTCGATGAGACCTATAAACGGATCGCCAAGGCGCTGTCAGACGTTGAGACCGGGGAAGAGAAGCAGGCTTACTGGAACGAGCGGTTCGTGTGGGCGCTGCGCCGTGGCGCTATCCCGGCCGGTCGGATTACCTCAAACGCGGGCGCTCAGGAGCACAAGCCGGCTACCTCGACCATCAACTGCACGGTGTCGGGCACGATTACCGATTCGATGGACGGCATCCTGGATAAGGTCCACGAAGCCGGCCTGACGCTGAAGGCGGGCTGCGGCATCGGCTACGAGTTCTCCACGCTGCGTCCGCGCGGTGCCTACGTCTCTGGTGCCGGCGCCTACACGTCCGGCCCCCTGTCGTTCATGGATATCTACGACAAGATGTGTTTCACCGTGTCTTCGGCCGGCGGCCGACGCGGGGCGCAGATGGCCACCTTCGACGTATCCCACCCGGACGTCCGCGAATTCATTCGGGCCAAGCGGGAAGACGGCCGTCTGCGGCAGTTCAACCTGTCGCTGCTGATCACCGACGACTTTATCGAGGCGGTGAAAAGTGACGCGCAGTGGCCGCTTGTATTTCCGATCCTGGAAAAAGAAGCGGATGAAATTGACCTGACCGATCCGGAGGCCGTGGTCTGGCGCGACTGGCCGCTCGAAAAAGGTTATGTCCACAACGATCTGGGCCTGGTTGCCTGCAAGATCTATTCGACCGTTCCGGCGCGTCGGGTTTGGGACATGATTATGTCCTCAACCTACGATTTCGCCGAGCCGGGCTTCATCCTCATTGACCGCGTCAACGAGATGAACAACAACTGGTTCTGCGAAAACATCCGGGCCACCAATCCGTGTGGCGAGCAGCCGCTGCCGCCATACGGCTCGTGCCTGCTGGGTTCGGTCAACCTGACCCGTTTCGTGGAAAACCCGTTCACCGACAAAGCCGAGTTCAACTGGGACGAGTATCGGGAGACCGTTCGCGTCTTCACGCGGATGCTGGACAACGTGGTGGAGATCAACGGCCTGCCGCTGGGCCAGCAGGCAGAAGAAATCCGCCACAAGCGCCGCCACGGCATGGGCTTCCTGGGGCTGGGCTCCACGCTCACGCTGCTGGGCATGAAATACGGCTCACCCGAGTCGGTCGAGTTCACCGAGACCGTCTCCAAGGAAATGGCCCTGGCCGGCTGGGAAACAGGCGTGGAGCTCGCCCGCGAAAAAGGCCCTGCGCCGATCATGGATACGCTCTTTGAGGTGGACGCCGAGATGCTGCGCAAGCGTCCGGAGATGATGCGCGACGGCTACAAGCTTGGCGACAAGATCCCGGGCAAAGTGCTGCACGCTCGCTACAGCCGCTACATGCAGCGTGTCTCGGAGGTGGCGCCGGAGCTGGTGGAGGCAATCGCCGAGGAAGGCTGCCGCTTCACACACCACACCTCAATTGCGCCGACCGGCACGATCTCGCTGTCGCTGGCCAACAACGCGTCCAACGGCATCGAGCCGAGCTTCGCCCACCACTACTCCCGCAACGTGATTCGGGAAGGGCGCAAGACCAAAGAAAAGGTCGAAGTGTACTCCTTCGAGCTGCTGGCCTACCGCTCCCTGATCAACGCTGACGCGATGCCGTTCAGCGATGACCCGGAGAACAGCCTGCCCGAGTACTTCATCACCGCGGATGACATCACCCCCAAGCAGCACGTCGACATTCAGGCGGCGGCCCAGCTGTGGGTGGACTCATCCATCTCCAAAACCGCCAACGTGCCGACCGATTATCCTTATGAAGATTTCAAGGAGATCTACACCTACGCGCACGAGAAAGGACTGAAGGGATGCACCACGTTCCGCTTCAACCCCGAAGCGTTCCAGGGTGTACTGGTCAAAGAAGACGATCTGGAAAATACGACCTATCGCTTCACCCTGGATGACGGCAGCACGGTCGAGGTTAAGGGCAACGAAGAGATTGAGTACGACGGAGAAACGCACTCCGCGGCCAATCTGTTTGATGCGCTGAAAGAAGGCTACTACGGTAAGTTCTAGCCGGCGCCGCTTAATCTCACGCAATCAACCGGCCGCGGCCGGCCTGTCCGGCCGCGGCATGAAACACCGGAAGTAAAACCATGACAGTAAAAATCGCCAGCAAAATTGTCGGCTACGAAGTGCTGACCCCGGAATCCGACACGCAGTCCGAGGCAAAAGCCGAAGAAAAAACCAGCGGTGGCGCCGAAGTCATCCGCATGACCGAAAAGGTCGAGCGCCCGGACGGGTTCGACTGCCTCGAAGGAGCGACCTACAAGATCCGCACGCCGCTCGATCAGCACGCCCTGTACGTGACGATCAACGACATCATTCTGAACAAAGGAACCGAGCACGAGTCGCGGCGTCCTTTCGAGATTTTCATCAACTCGAAGAACATGGACCACTTTCAGTGGATCGTGGCCCTGACGCGAGTGATGTCCGCGGTCTTCCGCAAAGGCGGGGATGTAACCTTCCTCACCTCCGAGCTGCAGGCGGTTTTTGATCCGCGCGGCGGCTACTTCAAGTCCGGCGGCAAGTTCATGCCCTCGCTGGTCGCGGAGATCGGCGCGGTGGTGGAGCACCATATGCGCGTGATCGGCCTGATCAAGGACGAGCCGGAAGATCCCGCGCAGGCGGCCATGCTGGCGGAGAAGCGCGCCGAAATCGAAGCCAAGGACGCTGCCGCCGCAGCGCAGGCGGCTGCACCTTCGGCAGACGGCGAAAACTACCCCGCGTCAGCGACGCTCTGCAACAAGTGCAACACCAAGGCCATGGTGGTGATGGACAACTGCGAGACCTGCCTGGCCTGCGGTTACTCCAAGTGCGGGTGAACTGATTCGAATATTGGCGGTCGTTTGCAAAAGCTGCGACCAGCAGGTTTAACTAGCCCGGAGATACCCCTTCTTTTTTGGGGTCCCTCCCCGGACTATTTTTTGTTTTCCTACTTTTGCTGCTCGGGAATTCGTCTCCCTAAGCGTTAAGTTCACGCATGATCGCCCTGCCACTGCGGGGGCGAAAACCTGGACTCGGCTTGGAGCTGCTTATCTAATATTAGTTCCCAGCTGGCTTGGGACGGCGCTTCCTGGCTCGCTTGTACTTGCGTTGGTATTCGCGCCTCTGCTTTGTCACCTCGTATAAAACAATACCTGACGTAGTCCCCAGGTTCAGGCTCTCAATCATTCCGAACATCGGAATGCTCACGCACATCTCACTCCGCTCCACGGCAAGATCGCTGATTCCCCGTTTCTCGTTACCGAACCAAACGGCCAGCTTCGTGTAAACACTAAAATCCACCTCATCAAGAACTTCATTTTTCTTCCCTTTGATATGGGGCGAAGTGACAACCGAAACGAAGCGGTTTTTTTCAAGGTGCTGCAGGCAATCTTCCGTGCTGTCAAACCGCTTGACGAAACTCCACTTCACTGCGGAGACAGATGTCTTCGACAGTGACTTTCGCTCTCGCATTTCCTGCCAATCGTCGGGAAGTGCACCACGCGGATCGATCACATAAGTCTTTTCGACCCCTAGCGCGTTGACGTTGCGGATCACCGTGCCGATGTTTCGAATGTCAGCAGGCTCTTCGATGACCGCGATAAGGTTCTTGCAGCGATACTCGCGAATGTCATCAGCACGCTTTCGCATGGCGCTTTTTTGAGGCTTAGCTTTTTCCATATCGAGGACAAGAGCGCGGCAACGAATTAGACCCTTCCGAAATTACCACCTTATGAGCCCACCTCCGATGGAAGGCTAATCTTTTGCGGTGATTTAGTCGCACCTTTTAGCAATCCGCGCCCCGGCGCCCGGCTTTTTTGATTCCGTACTTCCAACCTAAGCCGCCGTAGTGCCTCGCCGGGTCGTCGACCAACATCCAGGTCTTGGCACGCTTGGTCATGCCCTACTGTATTGAAAATCAGAATACTCTTATCTTTTTTGACTAGTTTATTTCGAATTTAGATAAAAATAACATCTAAATCCTGGTGGCAAGCGCGCTAGACGAAACGCAGAGGGATTTAGAGATGGGTACAGCGGCTCTGGTGAACTATCACGTAAGAAGCGACGAGCGGCAGGCGTTTCGCTTCGACGTGGGTGGCGTCATTGGCAACCTCGAGTCGCCGGAGCTGGTCCCGACGAGAGTTGAAGTCGACGACCTGCGGGACGGCACATGCACGGTGGATTTTGCCGCCGACGGTATCACCTTCGAACAGTTTCCTAGTGCCGAGAGCCGTTTCGACAAGTCCCGTGACTGGAAGGCTGCCTACGATTTGGAGCTGACCCAACTCCTGCAAGATCGAATCAACGCTCGCGAGGTCATCGTCTTCGATCACACTGTTCGCGTCGATGACCCGAGCGCTCCGCGCAAGCCCGCGCGAAATGTACACAACGACTACAGCACCGCCGGCGCCGAGCAGCGCGTGATCGATTTGGTGGGTAGCGAAGCCGCAAGGGACTATGAGGCAGGCCACTACGCCTTCATCAACGTTTGGCGGCCCATCGAGCGACCGATCGACTCCTCGCCGTTAGGTTTTATTCGCCCCGACTCGATCGACCCCGACGACTGGATGACGATCGATCTCATTTATCCCGACCGCATCGGCCAGATTTTGGGAGTTGCGGCTAACGCGTCGCATAGCTGGTTCTACCTCTCGCGGATGCGGCCAGACGAGGTGGTGATCTTCAATATTTATGACAACCGCGGACGCCCCTTCCTCGGGCACAGTGCGCTCGACATGATCGAGCCCAAAACGACGCCCACACTCAGAAAAAGCATTGAGAGCCGGACGCTGGTCCGCTTCGGGTAACTGACGATGACGTTTGCCCAAAAGCTAGATCTCGGCGAGCGCTTTGCGCCGATCAACCTTGGCTACTCGTCCGTATTTTCACCGGGGGAGCTGTCGCTGGGGCTGGTGGTTCCGATCGAGTCGTATCCGAACAGCTCGGTGCCGACCATGACGGATCACGTTAAGCGCGTGCAGCTCGCCGAGACGCTGGGGTTCTCTGCGGTGTGGCTGCGCGATGTGCCTTTCAACGTGCCGGCCTTCGGCGACGCGGGACAGACCTTTGACCCGTTTGTCTATCTCGGCGCGCTCGCCATGCAAACGCAGTCGATTGCCCTTGGCGCCGCCAGCATCATCCTGCCGCTGAGACATCCAGCCCACGTAGCCAAGGCGGCAGCCACCGCCGACGTCCTGTCGGGCGGACGCCTGATTTTGGGTGTCGCCTCGGGCGACCGGCCGGAAGAGTACCCGGCCCTCAGCATCCCGTTTGCTGATCGAGACGTTCGGTTCCGGGAGGCCTACGAGTACATCCGCGGCGTGGCCGACCGTCAGCCCACACTGAACAACAGCTTCGGTCGGGTAAGCGGCGGTATCGACAGCCTGCCGAAACCTGTTGGGGTAAAGCTCCCGCTGCTGATCACCGGGTCGAGTCGACAGTCGCCCGAATGGCTGGCGGCAAACGGAGACGGCTGGATGACCTATCCCCGGCCTGCCGCCGCACAGTCCCGACTGATCCAGGAGTATCGAAGCAACGCCCTGACCGCCGGCGAATTCGACAAACCGGTGATGGAACCGCTTTACATCGACCTCGACGACGACCCGACGGCTCCGCCGCAGGCGATCCATTTGGGCCTTCGATTGGGCACTGACGCGCTTCGAACCTATCTGGAAAGCCGCCGGGAAATCGGGGTCAACCACGTTGCGCTCAATCTGCGCTTCTGCCGGGGAGACGTCGAACGCACGCTGGAAAAGCTGGCAGTCGAAATATTGCCTTACTTCACGACCAGGAACTCGTAATGAACAAAACCATTCTGCTCACCGGCGCCACCGATGGGATTGGTCTTGAGACCGCCAAACGGCTGGCCGCTGATGGCTACACGCTGCTGATTCATGGACGCAACAGCGCCAAGCTCGACGCCACCGCCGATCTCCTGTCCAAAATTCCGGGAGCATCGACCATTTCAATCCGGCAGGCCGATCTGTCTAGTCTGGAGGAGGTCAAGCGGCTTGCAGCAGATCTGCGCCGTGACTACGAGACGCTCGACGTCCTGGTCAACAACGCCGGGGTCTACGAGGTGGCGGATCCGGTAACACCAGAAGGTGACGACGTCCGGTTTGTAGTCAACACGATTGCGCCTTACCTGCTCACCCAGGAGCTGTTGCCGCTCATGCCCGCGACGGGAAGGGTCATCAACCTGTCGTCAGCCGCTCAGGCACCCGTTGATCTCGAAGCTCTGAACGGCCAGAGACGTTTGGGTGCCAGCGACGCCTATGCGCAAAGCAAGCTCGCCTGCACCATGTGGACCTTCCATCTGGCCCAGCACTGGCCCACCACCGCACCCTCGATTATTGCGGTGAACCCCGCGTCGCTGCTCGGGAGCAAGATGGTCAAAGAAGCCTACGGTATGGCCGGCAAAGATCTGGGTATCGGCGCGGACATCCTCCGCCGCGCGGCTTTAAGCGAGGAATTTGAGGACATCACGGGTCGTTATTTCGACAACGACCGCCAGCAGTTCTCCCATCCACACCCCGACGCGTTGGATCCCAACAAGAACGCTGCCGTTGTCGCAGCCATCGAAGCGGTGATCAGTCGGCTGAGCCGTTGATCGATTCGACTTAACCCCGAACCAAAGGACAACATGATGAAATACAAGGGCTTTACGACATTCACAGCGGAACAGCAGGACGGCATCCTGACCGTCACGTTCGATTTCGGATCGGTCAACGTCCAGGGACAGGAGATGCTGGCAGACCTGAACAGTCTGGCCATGCGGCTGGAACGCGACCGCGAGACCAAGGTGGTTGTGTTTCAGTCGGCGAACCCGGAGGTGTGGGTTTGTCACTACGATACCGAACTGCTCAAGGACATGTCTGATGAGGCGGTGTCCCGCGAGGAAGCGCAGCTGCTCGACCTCCAGGCCGTCTGCGAACGGATCAGCAAGGTACCGCAAGCAACCATCGCCAAGCTGGAGGGCTTTGCTCGCGGCGGGGGCCACGAACTGGCGCTGGCGCTCGATATGCGCTTTGCGGCCCGCGGGAAGTTTAAGTTCATGCAGATGGAAGTGGGCATGGGCATCCTTCCCTGCGGCGGCGGCGCGTCGAGAATGGCCCGCCAAACCGGACTGGGCCGAGCACTTGAGATTATCCTGAGCGCGCGCGACTTTGATGCTGACGAAGCTGAAGCGATGGGAACCATCAATAGGGCCTTGGAACCCGATGAAATTGGTCCTTACGTCACGCAGCTGGCACAGCGCATCGCAAAGTTTCCCGCCGAGTCGATCAACGCCTGTAAGCAGATGGTGTACGAGTCGATCGACCGCCCCATCGACGACGCGCTAAGGGCCGAGGCGTATTGGCTGTACCAGGCCACCAGCAAGACCCCTGCTCTCAAGCGTTTTCGAATTGCCGATGAGCAGGGCCTGGAGCACGACATGGAAAACCAGCGGAAGTGGAACGATCTCGTGATGCAGGTGCAGGAGATCCAATGATCAGGTGCTCTGGAGCGCCCTAGCGCGCTATGCCGAGGCTTTGTCGATCGCTCGCCATACGGACTGTAGCTTCCAGAGCCAAATCGGCTCTGGAAGCATTCGAGACGATAGGCTAAGGGTCGCTTAACGCACGCAGCTCGGGCCGAGGTGGCGGTGCACTTACCGCCTTGTTGCGCGTTTTCTCTGCCAACCCCCGTGGCTCGTGCTGATCCAAAAAGGCCAGGAACTCGCGGGCGGGCAATGGTGGACTGTAGAGATACCCCTGCAGGTATTCGCAGCCAAGCTCACGCACCAGTTGCGCCTGCCGCTCGGTCTCTACTCCCTCCGCAACGGTTTCAAAGCCGAGTTGGCGGGCCATGGCGGCGATGGTGGAGATCACGGACTCATCGCGCTTGGAGGTGTCGATGTTTTGGACAAAACGCTGATCAATCTTCAGCACATCGATCGGGAAGGTTGTGAGGTAGGCGAGCGACGAATAGCCGGTACCAAAATCATCGATCGCGATCCGCACCCCCACGAGCCGGAGAGCGCGAAGCGTCTCGGCGACCTGCTCCTCATCACCGAAAGTTGCCTCCTCGGTAATCTCAAGCTCCAGCATCACCGGCGGCACGGCAAACTTCGCGAGCGTCGCCTCAAGGTGATGTACAAAACCGGGCGCCTGAAACTGCTGAGCGGAAACGTTGACCGCCAGCTGAATCGGCGGTGCTCCGCCGTCGCAGAACTCCCGCCACAGACGACAGGCCTCCTCGATTACCCACTGGCCGATCGGTACGATCAGGCCACTCTCTTCGGCCACGGGAATGAACTCCCCTGGTGAGACGAGCTGACCGTCGCGACGCCAGCGAAGCAGCGCCTCGGCCCCCAGGCAATCAAGCGTCGTCGAACCGACCTTAGGCTGCAGAAACAGCTCCAGCTCACCTTTGTCGAGCGCCGTGCGCAGCGCCTGCTCTAGCGACAGAAAGCGCTCTGCTCGATGCACCATCTCAGCGTTGAAGACCGCGCAGTGCCCACCACCCAGCTTCTGGGCTTCAGTGAGGCTCGAATCGCAGTTGCGGAGCAGATCCTCCAAGGAACCCCCGTGGTCGGGGTAGTAGGACGCGCCGACGCTGCAGCTCACGGCGAGCTCCCGGCCGTCGATGGAAACCGGTACACGACACGCGTGAAGGAGAGCGTCCAGCGTTTCGCGTGAGTCCTCGTGGTCTCGGGCACTCGACAGCACAACCAGCCAGGACGCCTGAGTGAACTGATAGATCTGCGCCTCACCGCCACAGTCATGCAGCACCGACGAGAAACGGTCGGCAATCTCTTTGAGCAGCAGCTCGGCAAAAGCATGGCCATAGGTTCCCGTGATCATACGGTAGCGATCTAGACTCATGACCAGCAGTCCGCAGGGAGCCGCTCTCGAGGTACTTTTCGCTGAGGCCCAGTCGGCTTCGAGTCGCCTGATATTGGGAAGCCCGGTCAGCGGGCTGAAGTAAGCCCGACGGTAGAGCGCATCCTGATCTTTGAGCCGACCGCGGGTAATCGCCAGCACAAACAGCGCCACAATAGCGGTGACAACGGCTAGGCCGAGCTGATTGCGATTGAGCTTACTGAGTTCCGCCAGCGTCTGCGTTCCGCCTTCACCGGCGCTGCGGCGAATCTCCTCCGACCAGCGCATCAGCACTTCATTGAGCTCATCCGACGTCAGCTGCGCATTGGCCAGATGGAGGCGAAGCGTATCCCAGCTGCGGCTGGCACCCATCGCCATCTCTTCGTGAAACGCCAGGGCGTGCTGGTCGAACCGCGCAATTGAGGTGTAGAGGGCGTCCAGCTCGGCCGCCGGCAACCCCAGCGCCTGAAGCCGTTCTAGATGTTCTGAAAATCCGGCGCGAACCCCTTCGCTGTCCTGCCAGGGTTCAGGCTCTGCGGTGGCGTAGTAAAGGTACAGCGTGAGCGTACGCCGGTGAATCGCGTCCTGCAGCGCGCCAAACGTGCGAAGCCGCGGAACGTCGGTGGCAACCAGGCGGTCAGCGCGCACCGACACCGCCTGCGTTGCGCTGAGGCTCAGCCAGACCACCAGACCGGTGACGGCCACCACAATCGCGGCCAGCACAACAATTCGGGAACCGAACGCTTGAATTGACGATTGGCCAGCCATGCACCTGCCGCAGTCAGGACGAGACTACGAGAGATCGGCTGAAGACCGACAGGCTTTAGCCTAGCGTTCGCAGCCCCGAAACATCCGACAGATTCAATAGCTGACTGCAGCAGTCGCCATTAGCGACCCTAAAACTGCTCCACGTTCACACGGTTTTCCTCAACACCCAGCCCGGACAACACGTCGGTCATGGCGCCCAGAAAGGACGCAGGGCCACAAAGGAAGTAGTCGGCCTGCAGATCGCCGACGGCATGGCGAATCGCGTCGCTGTCGATGCGGCCCTCAAGATCGTAGTGCTCACCAATTCGATCCTCGGGCAGTGGCTGGCTGTAGGCGACCAGAGTTTTCAGGTTTTTGTGGTTTTGGCTGATCATGTTGACCTCCTCTCGCATGGCGTGGAGGCGTCCGTTGCGCGCTCCGTGAATAAAAACCACCGGCCGCTCCGGATCTCGGGCAGCCAGCTGGTGCAGCATGCTCAGCATCGGCGTGACCCCAATGCCGGCACTGATGAGCACCACCGGCCTCGATCCCTCCGGCAGGGTGAAGTCACCCGCGGGATCCCGGCCGTGAATGATGTTGCCAACCTGAAGCGAGTCATGAAGCGCGCGCGACACCAGCCCGCGAGGCTCCCGCTTGACGCTGATCCGGTACACGCCCTGTCCTGGACCGTTCGACAACGAGTATGTCCTGGCTACGGGGGCCGAGAAGCCTTCGATATGCAGCTCCAGCGGGAGGTGCTGGCCCGCTTTGAAACCGGGCAGATCACCGTCATCTCGCGACGCGAAGTAAAACGACACCACGTCATCCGACTCTTGGCGACGATCCACGAGGCGCAGGTCGCGGACCATGGATTCCGGCGGAGAAAAGCGCATGGGGAGGACGGCGTCCTGCTGGACCGTCTCTTCAATGTCGATGATGACCAGACGCTGGGCTCCGGCATGCTCGCCGACCGCCTCGGAATCCCAGTCGATCGTCGCCCGACCGGTGATCTGCAGCAGGCTCCCCTTTTCGAAGTCTACAAACAGCAGGCCCACTCGCGGATCCACCAGCAGGTTCCCGATGGTATTGAAATGGTTGTTGCCAGCGTAGTCGGGAAACACGATTCGACTCGGGCTCTGTACTTCGACAAAACCGCTTGGACCACCGCGGTGGGATGCATCTAGACCGTTGGCCTGACGGTTCTCGTCATCACTGATGCCGCTGCCGATTAAGAAGGTATCAGCGCTTGAGATCAGCGCCGTTTGGTCCGTGGTGAGCGTCAGACCACGCACCGATGTCTCCGCCGCAGGAGCGGCCGCAGGTTTCCAGTGACGTTCTGAGATGTATTGCGGACAGTTGCCGAAGGTTTGGCCGACGTCGAAGCTAAACCCATCACCGCGAGTGGCCGTGATCGTACCGTTGACCCGATTGCGTCGCCGGGTGGCCAGCTCGATACCCAGCAGTCCGAGCTGGGCACCTTCGGTGAGCGCTCCTCCCAGCGCGTCCCCCACCGGGAGTGTCGCGGCGAAGTCCATGGTGGTGACGGTCGGCGAGGTGAGAAAGCCGGGCTTGCCGGTGAGTACCGTCACCCAAGGTCGAGCCTGACCGTCGCGCGCCGCGGCAATCACAAACGGCTGCTGAGCGTAGAACTCACGATGCTGTTCCGGCAGGTACTCGCGGACCACCTTGCTGCCCCAGGTTTTCACCGATTCATAAACCCCCTGGCGGCGCTGTACTTCCTCCTCGCCACGGTGAAAGGGTGTGCTGGCTTCACTGCTGATCGACATGGGCCTTCTCCTTCCTCAGCCAGAAATCAATTCGAGGCGAATTTCGCCGTTGCTGATGGTCAGTTTGCGATGCGCCACTAATTGAATAAATAGATTAGAATTTATTTTATTAATTACATTTACTGATATATCTAATGGACGTCCTCAACGCGATGCGGGTGTTTGTGGCGATCGTCGACGTCGGCAGCCTGACCGGAGCCGCAGACTCGCTGGACCGCTCTCAGCCCTCAGTAGTGCGATCGCTGGCGAGCCTGGAAAAACACCTGGGAACCCGGCTTCTTGCGCGAACCACCCGCCGGATGTCGCTGACTACCGAGGGGCGCGATTTCCTGGCACGCAGTCGCCAGATCCTGGCGGACGTAGCAGAGGCCGAAGGTGCCGTAAGCCGGCAAGACGCAGAGCTGCGTGGCGTCCTTCGGCTCACCGCGCCGGTTCAGTTTGGCCAGCAGCATGTCGCTCCGATTGTGAGCCGGTTTCTTGCGACCTACCCCGAGCTGGAAGTTGACCTGCTGCTGCTCGACCGAAACATTGATCTGGTGGAAGAAGGCATCGACCTGGCGCTGCGCATCGGCCCCCTGCCGGACTCAAACCTGGTGGCGGTGCCTGTCGGAACCGTACGAAGGATCATTTGTGCTGCGCCGTCGCTGCTGGCCCGGCTCAAAAAACCAACGTCACCGGCTGAACTCGCCAGCCTGCCGTGTATCCGCATCACCAACCTGACTCGACCGGGAACCTGGCCTTACCGCGACAAGAACCGCGACCGCACCGTTCAGGTCCAGGGCCGCTTTCAATGCAACCAGGTCGGCGCCGGCCTGGCAGCCTGCCTGGCCGGCGTGGGGTTTGGACAGTTTCTTTCGTATCAGGTCAGGGACCTGATCGCCCGTGGAGAGCTGCAGCCCGTACTCGAAGCGTTCGAGGTCGCCCCGCTGCCGGTGAGCCTGGTCTACGCGGGCGGGCGGCTTGCGTCAGCGCGACAGCGGGCACTCGTGCAGTTTATGAAGGAGGCACTGAGCGAAAGCGAGGTGTTGTGAGCTTCAGTTCCGGTGCGAAGCGCGCTATCGCTATCGCGACCGCCGCTGCCGGAGCCGATTGTTTTCCCGGGTCTCTTCCCGCATCCGCTTCTTGGTGGCGCAGAAGGAGCAGATCGGACAGTGCTCGAGCACGTGAAAGCGGGCCGGGCAGTGCTCGCGACCAAAGAAAATGATCTGCAGATGGAGCTTGTTCCATAGCTCTCGCGGAAAAACGCGCTTCAAATCGCGCTCCGTTTTATCGACGTTTAGTCCGTCCGACAAACCCCAGCGCGCCGCCAGCCGGTGGATGTGCGTGTCCACAGGAAAAGCCGGAACGCCAAATGCCTGTGACATGACCACCGACGCGGTCTTGTGCCCGACGCCCGGCAGCGCCTCAAGCCCCTCAAAAGTCTCCGGCACCCTGCCCCCGTCAGCGACCAGCATCTCGGACAATCGCTTGATATTTTTCGCCTTCTGCGGAGCCAGTCCCAGCTGGCGGATCAGCCCCAGGATTTCTTCCACGGGCAGGCTGGCCATGGCGAAGGGGTCGGGGCCGCGCTCAAACAGCGCCGGCGTGACCTCGTTGACCTTCTTATCGGTCGTCTGGGCGGACAGCAGCACGGCAATCAGCAGGGTGAAGGAATCGCTATGGTCCAACGGAACGGGGGTCTCGGGATAGAGCCCCTCCAGGATGTCGATGATCTTTTCTGCTTTTTCCTGCCGTCGCATCACTGCCCCACGTTGCTGGCGTCCGATTAGAGGGGCAGAGTAAACGGGATACTGGGGGTCGGAGTAAAGAGGCGCATTGACTCTCGCTCAGTTCTCCCGCGGTTGCCGATGCTCAGTGATTCGGTTTAGGTGCACCCTGCGCGTCATGTCGATAACCGTGGCCCAGCTCCCCTGCTGGCGCCTGAGACGCACCGCATCACCAGGATGAAACGCTATGCAATTCATGAAAAGACTCCGAGAGCCTGTCAGAAACGGAGACATCACGCGAACCGTCCGCATCTGGAAATCACTGCGCGTGAAGGTTGGAAACCGGTATCAGCTCGAACCCGGCCATGTTGTGGTCGATGCGGTTCACAGCATCGAGCTGAGCGACATCACGCCGGAGATCGCCCGGGAAACCGGGTTTAAGGGTGTTGTCGATTTGCTGAAAACCGCCAGGCACGGGACCGGCGACCAGGTTTTCCTGATCGACTTTCACTACGTGCCGCCGGAAGCTTAGCGGACCGGCCCTCACGCCCACAGGCGCAGCGGGAGTAAGCCGGAAACGGCGAGCACCGCGCACCACTGGAGCACCGACAAAGCCGCCACCGCATTGACCCGCTGGATTCGCGATGACCGCCAGCGACGGATGGAGCGTACCGCCGTCATCGCCATACCCACCGGGAGCAGCAGCGTGACGGTCGCTAGCGTGACGCTCGCGGGCGTGACGTCTCCGAGGGCCATGAACGATTGGACGGCAAACAGCGGGACTGGCAGGACCAGCCCCGCTGCCGCGAAAAAGGCTGGCGCCTCAGGAGCGCCGAAAAGGCGGAAACGATTCCTGATAAGCGTCACGCAGCCCCAGCTCAGCGCCCAGACGAAGCCGAGTAGACCCAGAGTCAAACTGACCCAGTGTGCGTAGAGAACAGCCGGCGACGTCTTTTGATAAGTCTGAAAGCCATCGCTAAGCCGATAGGCGCCGTCGTCACCTCGATAAAAGACGTGTGACGTTGTCGCTCGATCGTGGGCTGAGTAGAGGCGGTCGCCCACGGGTCTGAGCCTTCGTTCCGGACGCTGCAGCGTGGTCAGGCTGATGGCTTCGTCGGCAAACGACACGCGGGTCGCGCCAAAGACCGTGTCGAGATAGGCGAACGTCTGGAAACGATTCGGTGCGAAGGTGTACCAGCCCGCCCACTCCGTCATATCGGACGCTGGCTTCTCAGCCGGAGGCTGACGCGCGGCGGGAATCTGCAGCGCCTGGATGAACAGCTGGTCCAGACGGCCATAGTCCGCCGTCTCGCTGTCAGTATTCACGCTGTAGGCAAACGCCTTCCGCTGATCCGGGTAAACGCAAAACATCGCCGCGAAACCCACGATGTTGCCGCCGTGGCAGTAACCGACCACGCCGTGGCGATCACGCCGCCCGAGTCCCAGCGCGTAGCCGGCCGCGAGCCCGGCGTGTGCTGCCTCAGTTTCGGAAGGCCTGCCGCGAGCCTTCATGACGGGGGATTCGATCAGTAGCTCGCCCGCGACAACACCATCGCTGAGCAAGAACCGGGCAAACCGTGCCAGATCGCCCGCGGTGGTGGTCAACTGGCCGGCCGGGCGCAGAAACATCGGGCGTGCGGCGTAGCGAACGCCTCCATCCACATGTCCCCACGCCAGCGAGGGATCGATTCGCTCGCCTTCCTGGGTTGTGTAGGAAAAGGTGCTTTCTGCCATCCCCAGCAGTGCCAGGACCTGTTCATCGAGGTAGTTTTCGTAGCGAGTTCCGGTGACCGCCTCGATGATCATGCCGAGCACGGTGTAGCCCATATTCGAATAGGAGAACCGCGAGCCGGGCTGCGAGCGAATTTGAAGCTGTTGCGCCGGCTTTGGGAAAGCGGCGACCAGCGCAAGATCAGGGTCAGCCCGCTCGCTGAACATTTGCCACAGGTAGGCATCGCTCAAGCCGGAGGTGTGATCCAGCAGGTGCCGAACCGTCACGGCCTGATCCTGCGCCCATGGATTGTCCAGATGGAGGTCTGGCAGGTACCGCTGTACCGGCGCATCGAGAACGATCAACCCCTCCTGCACCATCATGAGAACGCCCGTCGCCAGCACCGCTTTGGTCAAGGACCCGACGTGAAAGCGGGAGTCCGCATCGAATGGTGTGCCATTCGCTGCGTCGCTCTTGCCGGCACTGCCGACGCTGATCGAGCCGGCATCGTCGATCAGCGCCCAGGCGATACCGGTGAGCCCCTCCTCCACCAGAATCCCCTCGACCCGTGGCTGCAGTTCGGGAACGGCCGCGACCGAAATCTGAGGCGTGAGAACAATCAGGATGGCTACGATGACCAGCCACTGGCATAGACCGCGCGCCGTCACGCCGCGATGCGGAGATCGCTCGCCAAGAAGCCTCGTCGCGCCAATATTCCGGAGACAGTCAGATTTCCCGGGCCGCAAAGCCAGCGTGGGTTGCCGGGGCGAGCGATTGTGCAAAGCCATCATTCCATCAGCGCGCAGAGGCTGTCGACACGCAGGCTACTATGCGCGGTCAAGTCACCCCAGAGCCAAAGGATTGGCAGGTTGGGTGGACGCCGCGGAGGAATTCCACCGGCGCAGCGCGTGGAAGAATCGCCATGGGAAGTTCATACCGCAGCTATATCAGAAATAGTGACTCTGCTATGACGATTTAGTAGGTCAAAAAGCTGGGCGCGGTGGCATACTGTCGGGCTGACAAATCCAGGCAGCCGAGCGGTAATCGGCTGCGGCCACGCCCATAACGACGGTCGAATGCTGGCGTGGTGAAATCCCAATCAACGACCGCAGGAGAAATAAGCATGGCCACCTGGCTCAAGCGCGGCGCGAGCGCCGAGGTGAAGGCAGACGCCGACCGACAGGTCCGGGACATCGTTGAGGCGACCCTGGCAGACATTGAAAAGCGCGGGGATGAGGCGGTTCGCGAACTGTCCATCAAATTCGACGGCTGGGATCGCGACGACTACCAGCTGACGGACTCGGAAATCCAGACGTGTATCGACAGCCTGTCGGCGCAGGAGCTGAAGGACATCGAATTTGCCCAGGCGCAGATTCGGAATTTTGCCCAGATTCAGCGCGACAGCATGAAAGACGTCGAGGTGGAAACGATGCCCGGCGTGGTGCTCGGACACAAAAATATCCCGCTGAACAGCGCGGGCTGCTACGTGCCGGGCGGCAAATACCCGATGGTAGCGAGCGCCCACATGTCGGTCATTACGGCCAAGGTGGCCGGTGTGCCGCGGGTCGTGACCTGCGCGCCGCCGTTCCAGGGCAAGCCGGCCCCGGCCATCGTGGCGGCCCAGGCCATGGCAGGCGCTGACGCGATCTACGCGCTTGGTGGTATCCAGGCGGTCGGCGCGATGGCGCTCGGCACCCAGAGCATCAAGCCTGTGGATATTCTCGTTGGGCCAGGCAATGCGTTTGTGGCCGAAGCCAAGCGGCAGCTTTACGGCCGCGTCGGGATCGACCTTTTTGCCGGGCCCACCGAAACGCTGGTGATCGCCGACGACAGCGTCGACGCGGAGCTTTGTGCAACCGATCTGCTCGGACAGGCCGAACACGGCCCCGACAGCCCTGCGGTGCTGCTGACCAACTCACGCGAGCTGGCCGAAGACACCATGAAAGAGGTCGAGCGGCTGCTGCAGGTGCTGCCCACCGCTGACCATGCCGGCAAGGCCTGGGCTACCTTTGGCGAGGTGATCGTGGCCGACAGCCTCGAAGAAATGGTCAGCATCGCTGATGATCTGGCTTCCGAGCACGTTCAGGTGATGACCCGCGACCCGGATTACTTTCTGGACAACATGACCAACTACGGCGCGCTGTTCCTGGGTCACCGTACCAACGTCTCCTATGGCGACAAGGTGATCGGCACCAACCACACGCTGCCGACCAAAAAGGCGGCGCGCTATACCGGCGGCCTTTGGGTAGGCAAGTTCATCAAGACCTGCACCTTTCAGCGGGTCAATACGGACGAGGCGTCTACCCTGGTGGGCGAATACTGCAGCCGCCTCTGCGCGCTTGAGGGATTCGCAGGCCACGGCGAACAGGCCAACATCCGCGTCCGCCGGCTCGGCCAGCGCGACGTGCCGTACGCGGGCCAGGCTGAACCGTCTGAGCTGACCCGGGCAGATGGCTGAAACGCTTCCGAAGACCCCAAGCTTTGATCTTGCCGGCCGGCGCGCGGTGGTCACCGGCGCCGGTCGCGGGATCGGGCTGGCGGCCGCGGCGGCGCTGGCTGAAGCGGGTGCTGCGGTCACACTCGCGGCGCGGACCACCGAAGAAATCGAGGCTGCCGCCAGCGCTATTCGCGGGGCCGGCGGCATCGCCGAGGCCCAGGCGCTGGATGTCGGTGATCTGGCCGCGGTTGGCCGGTTCTTCGGCGAAAGCCCCGCGTTTCACGTGCTGGTAAACAACGCCGGGACCAATCGCCCGGGCCCCATGACGGAGGCCACCGAGGCAGACTTTGATGCGGTGATCGGGCTGAACGTCAAAGCGGCGTTTTTTGTCGCGCAGGCCTGCGCCAAACAGATGATCGCCGAGGGTGTCGCCGGCAGCCTGATTCACATGGGCTCGCAGATGGGACACGTTGGCGGCGTGAATCGATCCCTCTACTGCGCCTCAAAATGGGCGCTGGAAGGAATGAACAAAGCGTTCGCGCTGGACCTGGCTGAGTCCCGAATCCGTTCCAACATCATCGCCCCCACCTTCATCGAAACGCCGATGACCCGGCCGTTTTTTGCCGACAAAGCGTTTCTTCACAGCGTTATGCAGAAGATCAAGCTCGGGCGCATCGGTCAGGTCGAGGACCTGATGGGGGCTGTCCGGTTCCTCGCCTCAGACGCCTCAGGCCTCATGACCGGCAGCAGCATCGTTGTCGACGGGGGCTGGACCGCCGACTGACGCATCCGCGCCGGTGGCGCCGGGGACCCGGTCGATCAGACGCTGCGCCGTTCGGTCCGCGACAACGCTCGGCGGCTGGCTAGTCTGCTTCGACAGCTCAAGCAGCTCAGCGACACGCCCAGGGATCAGCCCCACCTCGCGAACAAGGTCCTGCCGGGTCGATCCACCCAGATACTCCCGCGCAACCGCGATGATGCCGCCCGCGTTGATAACGTAGTCGGGTAACAGCAGGATCCCGCGCTCGTGCAGACGCAGGGCGTCGCGCTCGGTGGCCAACTGGTTGTTGGCCGCGCCGGCAATCAGACGCGCTTTCAGCCCGGGAATGGATCGTTCGTTGATGGCGCCGCCCAGCGCACAGGGTGCCAGCACGTCGGCTTCGACAGACAAAATCTGGTCAACCGGCACTACCCTGGCGCCAAACTCCTCGGCGGCGCGCGCCGTGCTGGCCGGGTGAATGTCCGAGACAATCAGGTTCGCACCGGCTTCGTGCAGCAGTTTGCACAGGTGATAACCCACGTGCCCGACGCCCTGCACCGCCACGGTAAGCTCCGCCACGTCGATGGGGGCCACCGCTCGCTGGAGGCTGAGGAACACGCCGAGCGCGGTCCAGGGTGACGGGTCACCGCCCGCGGCCTCACCCTCCTGGGGAAGGCCGGACACGTACGGCGTCCTTTCCCGCACAACGCGCATGTTCTCCGTGCTCACGCCCACATCTTCGGCGGTGACATAGCGGCCCGAGAGCGTGTGTACAAATCGACCAAACGCCTCAAATTCCTGCCGCGTTGGTGCCTGGCCCGGTTGGGCGAGCAGCACAGCCTTGCCGCCGCCAAACGGCAGCCCGGCCATCGCGTTTTTGTAGGACATCCCCCGCGAAAGCCGCAGCGCGTCGGTCACGGCTGACTCGCGATCGCCATAAGACCAGCGTCGACAGCCGCCTGCCGCCGGGCCGAGATTCGTCGAGTGAACGGCAATGATCGCCTCGAGACCTGATCGGGCATCGCGGGCGAGGTAGACACCTTCGTGGTGGTCGAAGGCGGGATTGGATCGGCAATCAAGCTGTTTGATGTCCATAAGGCGTAACCGCATGGATGGCTGAGTCTAGAACGTTACGCTGGTTTTCGCGGTTTTTCTTATCTGAATAGCGGGCTTAGGGCCAAACTATGAATATTTCATTTGGTATTTCCTCTTTCGACGTGTAATTTATTCTTCATGGAGCTCGATCGCGTCGACCGCAAAATTCTGCACCTGCTGCAGACCGTTCCGGACATTACCGCCGGCGCCATTGGCGAACAGATAGGGGCATCTCAGGCCACCTGCTGGCGCCGCATTCAGCGCTATCGTGAGGCGGGACTGATCCCCGACCAGTTTGTGACCCTCGATCGGCGAAAAGCCGGCTTCCACGCGATGGTCTTTGCACAGGTTAAGCTCACCACCCAAGGCCGGGCGAACCTCACCGCGTTCTCAGAAGCGGTGCAGCGCTATCCGGAGGTGCAGGAGTGCTACGTGTTGATGGGAAACGTCGATTTTCTGCTGCGAATCGTCGCGCAGGATATCGAGGCTTACGAGAGATTTTTCTTTGAACGCCTGTCGCAACTCCCGGGCGTCCAGGAAGTGACTTCGAACATCGCCCTGTCGGAAATCAAGCGCACCAGCTACCTCCCTGTTTAATTTAACTCTCTCAGGCGTTCACGCCACTCAAACGCCGTTGGCAATACCCTCCAAACGGGCCTGCGGCGCCGACGACAAAAATTGTTAGAAATTCATGAAAGAAAAAGTCGCGATGCCGGGTCTTATGGGTGTCTGACCTTTAACCATCGCCCGCGCGCGTGCGGGGGCTAGAAGTAAAACAGCGAAAATGGATTTCGAACAGTTCAAAATTTATCTGAATGCCGACCCGCGAAGCCGCGAGCCGGAATTTCTCGAAGCAAGCCGCAGCTCCATCCAGAATGCGAGCGCGCATGCGGCTGCCCAGGAGTTCGAGGACAAGCTCGAGAGTGCGCTGCGAGTCCCGGTTCCGTCACCGTCCGTCGAGTCGATCCTCGCGCATTGTTTTGCCGACGAGGAGAGCCAACCCGCCTACCGTCCCCCGGTATGGCTGGCCATGGCAGCGGCGGTACTGGTGCTGGTCGGCGTTGCGTCGGTCATCCTGCCGCGCGGGCCGCAGGCCGACGCCTTCGCGCGCGAGGCGTTTGTTGCGCACATCGAACATCCGGAGCCCGCAGCGTTCGCCAATGACAAGCCGCTGCCTCCGCCGATGGTTGCCCAGGGGTTCACCTCGCAAGGCGTGAACCTGGAGAACGCGATTGCGGATGTGACCTACTTGAGCCCCTGTGTCATCGGCGAGAAGCGAGGACTGCACCTGGTGCTGACTGACGATTCCGGGGATAAGGTCACCGTGATGCTGATGCCCGGCGAGCCGATGGAGCAGAAGCACAACTTCTCCATGGACCAGGTCACGGTACAGATGATGCCGACCTCAGCGGGCGCCCTGGCGCTCTTCGGCCATGAGGGCCAGGACCTGTCGCCGCTGGCGCGGCAGCTTTCGCGCGATCTTAATCGCTCGAACAACCTGGTTGCGAGCCTCTAACAAACCTGTAGTCACAGCCGCGGGCAGCGCAATTCGCTGCCCGATCTCCGGCGACGCGCCGTCAGGCTTCATGGTATTACTAGGCCATGTTATTTCAGTTGCCTGATGACCAAACCCTTTACGAAGCGCTGCTCAGTCGCGACCGCAGCTATGAGGGTCTCGCCTGGGTCGGCGTCGCCAGCACGCGCATCTTTTGCCGGCTGAGCTGCTCGGCCCGCAAGCCGAAAGCTGAAAACTGCCGCTTCTTCGATAACGTCGCCGACTGTCTCGACGCCGGTTATCGACCCTGCCGGCGCTGCCGCCCCCTGCATCCGCTGTCCACCGAAGATCCCCTGATTACTCGCCTGCTCGAAGCGTTGGACCAAGCAACTGGCCGACGCTGGCGCGAAGCCGACGTAGAGCGGCTGGGGCTCGATCCCTCGACCGTGAGACGCATCTTCAAGCGTCACTTCGGCATGACTTTCCTGGAAATGGCCCGGCTGCGTCGCCTTCGCGGCGGCATGGAGCAAATCGCGAACGGCGGCGCCGTTATCGACGCGCAGCTGGAGTCCGGCTTCGACTCTGCCAGCGGCTTCCGACAGGCTGTCGCCAGGCTGACCGGCCAACCGCCCTCCAGCTTGAGCAAAGCGCATGACCTCTGCTGCGGCTGGGTCGAGAGTCCGCTCGGACCGATCATCGTGGTCGCTGACGAGCGGGCGCTGCTGCTGCTTGAGTTCCACGATCGAAAAGGGCTTCCCGGGGAACTCAAGCGCCTGCAGGCGTATCGAGGCCCGCTGGGCATCAGCAACAATCCGCTGATCGACCAGATCAGCAGCGAACTAGGCGACTATTTTTCCGGGTCGATGACGCCATTTCGCACGGCCTGCGAAACCGGCGGCAGCCCGCCGGCGAGTGCTTTTACCCGCTCAGTGTGGGACGCGCTGCGGGCCATTCCCGCGGGTGAGACCAGGAGCTACGGCGAACTGGCCCGGCAGCTTGGCAGACCGGGTTCCAGCCGAGCCGTGGCGCGCGCGAACGGCGCCAATACGCTGTCGATTGTGGTTCCCTGCCATCGGGTCATCGGCGCAGACGGGTCGCTGACCGGCTATGGCGGCGGGCTATGGCGCAAGCAGTGGCTCTTGGAGCACGAGCGAGTGCGTGCCGCCCGGCTGGCGAGGCAGCGGGCGTCCTGACTCAGACCCGGCGACGCCGCAGCTTTTTGTGCAGCTCGACGAACTGCTGGGTGACCTTGTGGCTCCGACGGAAGTAGATCAGCGGCTGATTGGCCTCGTGTGACTCTTTGACAACCACCGAGCTGCTGATCATCGGCGTCAGCATCGGCAGCTTTTCTTTCTTCATTTCGGCCACTATCCGCGCCGGCAGGTTGGACTGCGCCTGAAACTGGTTGACCACAATCCCCTCCAGACGCAGGTCTTCATTGTGGTCCGCCTGCACCTCGTCGACGTTATCCATCAGCGTGTAGAGCGCTTTCCGGGAAAACTCATCGCAGTCGAAAGGGATCAGGACCCGGTCGCAGGCGATCAGGGCCGAGAGGCTGAAAAAGTCGTAGGCCGGCGGCGTGTCGACGTAGATATCGTCGACCTCCTCGCTGAGCGCGTTCAGCGCGTCGCGAAGCTTAAAGATCTTGTGCTTCTGCTCCAGCTTGATGCGCAGCTCGGCCAGATCCGGTGACCCGGGCATCACCCAAAGGTCAGGAAACGGCGTCTCCACGCAGAATTCGGCAGGGTCCACCTTGCGGCGACCTGGTCCCAGGGTGCTTTCCAGGTAACGGGCGACGTTCGCCTCGCGCTGATCCCAGTCCGGTCCAAGCAGGTACTGGCTCGAGTTCCCCTGTGGGTCCATGTCGATCACGACGGTGGAGCGTCCGCTGTCGGCGTTGATCGCCGCCAGATTACACACAATCGTGGACTTGCCGACGCCACCCTTCTGATTAAAAACCACGCGCTTCAACGGCACTCTCCCAGTAAATATCCCGGACTCCCAGTGTATCGCGCCGGATTAGATTTATTGCTCTAGTGCGACTTGGCGACGTGGCTTGGCCGCTCAGTGCTTGGGCAGCGCCTGAGCTCCGGCTTCGGTCCAGTCAGGGTTGAGGTAAACCGCACGACCGCCGACTACCGTCGCGAGCACCTTCACTGCCGGAATCTCCCCGCCCGGGATGGTCATGACGTCGCGATCGAGGATGACCAGATCGGCAAACTTGCCGGCCTCCAGGGAGCCAACTTCGTTTTCGGCAAAAGCCGCGAAAGCAGCCCCCAGCGTGAAGCCGTGCAGAGCCTCAGCCCGCGTCAGCACCTGGTCGGGATACCAGCCGCCGGCTGGCCAGCCTTTGACGTCCTGGCGGGTGACCGCCGCGTGCAGCCCGAGCATCGGACTGATTTTTTCGACGGGAAAGTCGGAACCCAGCGCGAGGGGAATCGAGAGTTCACGCATCCGGCGCCAGGCATACGCACCCCGGATACGTATGGGCCCGACGCGCTCCTGAGCCCAGTACATATCGCTGGTCGCGTGAGTGGGCTGGACGGAGGCGATCAGCGAAAGCTCCGCGAAGCGCGGAAAATCTCTCGGTGAAATCACCTGGGCGTGTTCGATTCGATGGCGACCCGGGTTGGCGGGATGCTCATTACTGCCCGATTCATAGGCGTCGAGCACAACCCGATTTCCCAGGTCTCCAATGGCGTGCGTGTTCACCTGCAGCCCGCAGCCCATCGCGCGGGTGACCTGTTCAGTCAGCCTCGCCTTTGGCTGGAGCAGGAGACCGCGATTTCCGGGGTCGTCAGAGTAGTCCGCAATCAGCGCCGCGCCGCGGGATCCCAGCGCGCCGTCGGCGTACAGCTTGACGGACCGGGCGCTGACTCGATCGGTATGAACCGTTTCCTGACACAGCGACTGCAGCAGCTCCTGGTCTCCGTCGGCCATGGCGTAAATCCGCAGGGTCAGCTCGTCAGCTTGTTCCGCGGCGAGGAAACGCTCGAGGTCCTGCTGTGAGGTTCCAGCGTCATGCTCGCCGGTGATGCCCCCGGCGGCCAGCGCCTCCATCGCGAGCTTCAAAGCACGGCGGCGGTCCGCTCCGGTCCATGCCGGCACCTGCGACTGCACGAACGCCATCGCCCGATCCACAAAGATGCCGGTCGCCTCGCCCTCGCTGTCGCGCTGAATCTGACCGCCCTCGGGCTGCCAGTCGCCCGAAAAATCTCGATCGGCTTCCGCCAGCGCGGCGGAGTTACCCCAGGCTGCGTGGCCGTCGATACGGGTCAGCCACACGGGGCGATCCGGGAACAGGGCATCGAGGTCAGCGCGGGTCGGAAACGCCTTCTCGGGCCAGTCGTTTTGATCCCAGCCGCGACCCAGCAGCCAGGCTTCCGGCGGCAGATTGCGGGAGAAATCGCGCAACCGCTCCAGCACCTCCGCTTTTGACGCGGTATCCCGCAGGTCCACGGCCAGCAGCCCGAGGCCCAGGTTCATGACATGGCCATGAGCGTCGATCAGTCCGGGCACGATCGTGGTGCCGGGCACCGCCACGGTTTTTGCTTCGGGATATGCGCGGCCGAGGTCAGCCGCCGTTCCTGCGGCCAGCACCTTGCCGCACGGACTGTACGCCAGGGCTTCGGGGCGCGGGTTGTCAGCAGAGACCGCGTGAATGGTCGCGCCGGTCAGCAGCACCGGCGGTGCGGCACAGTCTGAACCGATGGGCTCGTCCGCCGGCTGCGCCGCCGCTCGACCGCCGAGCGCGGCAAGCGTGAGCCCACAGCTCAGCACGAGTATCGCTGAATACAGCGGCGGCAATGCTGCGGGGCCCGCCGCCTGGTCTCGTTCAGTCGTTAGTGAGCGGAACTTCAGCTTGTCAGCCAGCGCCGCCAGGGCCGCGCCGGACCACGAGTTGCCCTGTCGCGAATACAGGCACTGGTCGAGCTCCAGAATCAGTTCAATCGCCTTCCCATCCGCGGCGAGCATCGCCGCGGCATGAAGCGAGTTCACCGGTTGGCCGCTGGCAGCACGGGCGAGCGCTACCAGCGCCTGAGCCGCGGCGCGTCCATCGCTCGCCTCGCAGGCCTGCGCCAGCCGCTGCCGCCACTGTTTCTCACTGGCGGTTCTCGCCACCTCTCGATCGGTGGCCGCGGGTTCAACCGGCTGCGGCACGGCGTTTTTTTCGCGCCACCAGGCAACGGCCGTTCCCAGCCACAGCGCAGCCAGCACCGCGCTTAGGGTCGGCCACCAGGAGGGTGAGGCGCCGTTCGCCGCAACACCGCCGTCGAGCCGCCCGGCCGAGTCTGCGAACTGGGGCACGAGATCGGGCGACAGCGCGGCGGACTGGCCGGCCGCCACGTTGACCTCCCGGGCCGGAATCACCGCAACCCGCTCCTGGTTGGCCTCCACGTCCCACCAGGGGATTCGGATCTCCGGCAACGTCATGACGCCGGCCTCCGTTGGCACCAATGCATAGGTCTGGTCACGGCTGGCCAGCGCCCAGCCGGTGGGGCTGGAGTTTGTCTTGCTGCTGGGCTGATCCGGGTAAACCTTGATGCCAGCCACGTCCGGCAAGGCGATATCAGGCAGCTGGACCGACAGCAGGCCGCGGGCGCGCAGCTCGAGCTTGCGGGTAACCGGCTCTCCCTGCACAAAGCTGGGTTCGCCGTTCGGCCAGACCTCACTAAGGGTCAGGTCGGCTGCGGGCAGCCAGAGGTCGCCGCTGAAACTTGCCGGCTGGGGCTTCACCTCGAGCGACAGCGGATCACTGCTGACGCTGACCCGCCGACCGCGGCTGAACAGGGACGCATTGCCGCCGCCCGGATCGGCGACCCGTCCGCGGAAGCCGACAGGCGGGATCTCGATGGTGCCGCTGCGCTCCGGGAACAGGGCAAAGCGGCGCTCTACGACCCGATAGCGCTTGCCGTCGATCACCTCGGTCCGCGTGCGGTCATCGCCCACGCGCTCGACGACCAGGCCGTCGGGCCAGGGTTCATTATTCAGGGCGCCCTCGGTGATGGGCGGGGCGTGAAACAGCCGCACGGTCAAGCGAACCTGAGAATGTACATAAGGCTCGAGCGGCATCGCTTCGAGCTCAACAAAAACGTCCTGATCAGAGTTTCTGTCGGCTTTGGGTCGCTCGAGCACGGTCAGCGTCAGCGGCTGGGTCGTGAGCTTGCCCACCCTCAGCGGCGGCAGAACCAGCGTGCCATCCACCTTCGGTTCGAGCAGGATGTTGTGCTGCACCTTGAGCCGTCTTCGACCGTTGGTCAGCTCCAGACTGGAGTTGGTGCCTGTATCCAGCCGATTGAACTGCGCGTCCAGCGGCAGATAGTCAGGCCGACTGTCAGACTCGGGATTCACCAGGTCAATTTTCAGCAGCACCGATTCACCCAGGAAGATGGTGTCCCGATCCAGCGACGCGCTGATCTCCTGAGCGCCGGCGGCGCCGCAGAACAGCGCTAACGCCAAGCACAACCGTTGCATCACCATTGTTCCTCCTCGCTGGCCGGCGGCTGACCACGGCGCTGATACTCCAGCAGAAATTTCCTTCGCAGCAGTCCACCCGGGTCGTCGGGGATGCGCCGCAGCCACTGCTCCAGCGACTGCTTTTCCTCGGCGTCGAGCTCCTCGGCGGCCATCGGCGCCGTCTGTTCGGGCTGCTCCTCGGACTCACTCTCCTCCGACTGCGCCTGCTGCTCAGATTCCTCGGTGCCTTCCTGCTCGCTCGGCTGCTCCGACTGCTGCTCGCTTTCGCCCTCAGACTGATCCTGACTGTCAGAATTCTCCTGCTGCTGCTGCTGTTGCTCCTGCTCTTTCAGAAGCTCCTCCAGCAGCGACTTGTTGTAGAGCGCATCGTCCATCTCAGGATTCATCGCCAGGGCCTGATCGTACGCATCGATCGCGTCCTGGTAGCGCTCCTGCATGGCCAGGGCGTTGCCGCGGTTGTAATGGCCGTCGGGCCCGTTGACCTTCCCAAATGCGGCGGCCGCGGCCTCGAACTGCTGATCTCGATAGAGCGCTTCGCCACGCAGCATCGGATCCACAGCGAGCGCTGCGGCCGATTCATGCTCGCCGGCGCTCAGCGCGTCAGAGGCCTGCTGATCGGGGGTCTTAAAAGCGTCCTGCACCCAGTTGTCGGCCGACGCAGGCGGCGGGGGCAGCACCAGGACCGCCAGCGGTATCACCAGCAGCCAGCCGCGCCGGAAAGCGAGCGCGGCCAGCGGCAGCAGCAGCAGCACAAGCCACGGACCTTCCTCGCGCCACTGCAGGCTCTCGGTGTTGTCGTTGCTTGAGGTGGCCAGATTGTTTGCGCGCGGGCTCAGCACCCGATCCAGGTCGCGATCATCGGTTCGAAGCCTCACGTAAATGCCCCCACCGATGGCGGCAAGCTCGGCGAGCTCAACCTCGTTGAGGCGCGGTACCGCAATGGTGCCGTCGGATGCTTTGAAGAAGCCGCCGTTGGCCTGAGGAATCGGTGCTCCCTCGGGCGTGCCGACACCGATGACCGATACGCGATGGCCCGCCTCAAAAATCTCCCGCGCCGCGGTCAGGCCGCCGGTGCCGACCGAATCGGTCACGACGATGACCTCGCCATCGGCTACGGTCACGCCGTCGAGCAGCTGATGGGCGAGCCTGAGCGCCTCGCCCAGTTCACTACCCTGCACCGGCATAATGGAGACGTCGAGGGCCCCCAGCATGGCTTTGATCGTATTGGCATCCTGGGTCAGCGGTGAGACGACAAACGACTCGCCGGCGTAGGCGACGAGCCCGACCTGCCCCTCCTGGTTGCGATCCAGCAGGTCGGCAAGCTTGTAGCGGGCCTGGGTCAGCCGATCGGGCGTCAGGTCGCCGGCGAGCATGGAGCGAGAAAGGTCGAGCACCACCACCCGGACCGCCTCGGTTTGAAACAGAGGCAGCGGTCTTTTGTTCCACGTCGGACCCGCCAACGCGAGACAGGCCAGCAGCCAGCCGACGCTGACCAGCACCAGCGGCCAGCGACGCGGCCGACCGCCCTCGCCGCACGTCAGAAATTCCAGCAGCTTCGGGTCGCAGATCTGCTGCCAGGCGGACAGGTCTCCACCAGGCCGGCGCAACCACCAGGCGAGCACGCCCGCCACCGGCAGCAGGGCAAGCCACCAGGGCCTTAAGAAATGAAACTGGGAAAGGTCCATCAGGCTGATGCCTCCCCGGCAGCCGACACCGCCGCTTCGCGGGGTCCGGTCACCGCGCTGATCAGACCGAGCAGCAGCGACAGCAGCAGCGCCACAGCCAGAGGCCAATGGTAGAGCTCCTTGGGCGGCCGGAGTATCTCCTGCTCTTCCGCCACCGGCTCCAGCTCGTCCAGAATTTCGTAGATCTGCTGCAGGCCGGCCGTATCACGAGCGCGAAAGTACCGACCGCCGGTTTTGTCGGCGATGGCGTTGAGCGTCGCTTCATCCAGATCCGCCGACGGATTGATCTTGCGGGTGCCAAACATGCTTCGCACCAGCATTTCGTCAGCGCCCACACCGATGGTGTAGACCTTCAGCTTTTCGCTGGCGGCGAGGTCCGCAGCCTTCAGCGGCTCAACGGCTCCCGCAGTGTTGGCGCCGTCGGTCAGCAAGATCAGCACGCGATCCTGCACCGCTTCGCCTCGCAGCCGCTTCACCGCCAGACCGATCGCATCACCGATGGCCGTTTCCTTCCCCGCGAGGCCGATAGCCGACTCCTCGAGCAGCGTGCGCGCGGTGCTGCGGTCGAAGGTGAGCGGCGTTTGCAGGTAGGCCCGGCGGCCGAACAGGATCAACCCCAGCCGATCGCCAACGCGCCGCTCCATAAATTCTCCGGCCACCGCTTTGACCATCGCCAGCCGAGTCGCCGGCTGCCCGGCCACCGACATGTCTGCCGTCTCCATCGAGCCCGAGATATCAACCGCCAGCATCAGATCGCGTCCGGTCATCGGCATACTGATCGCGTCGCCGATCCACTGCGGCCGGGCAGCCGCCGCGACCAGCGCAAGCCAGGCCAGGATTGCCAGGAGGATTCGCCACGTCGCCTGCCCGGCTTCCGCCTGCTCTTGCTGGGCCGACATGAGCGCAAAGAAAGGCACCCGGACGCTCAGCCCCGACGGCCTCTCGGCCCGAGGCCAGAGCCACCAAACCAGCAGCGGCAAAGGGGCAACGGCGAGCAGCCAGGGCCAGGCCAGCTTAAACATGCACCACCCGCCTCAGCCAGAAGCGGCAGAGCTGAAACACCGACTCGACGTTGATGTCGGGCTGGGCCTGATAGGGCGCCCTGGCCAGC
>JANQOZ010000097.1 GCA_028285525.1 Lysobacterales bacterium | reverse complement strand
TTTAAACTCCGTAGAGAACTTTCTTCTTTTTGGCATGACGCTCCTCCAGGCCCATTATCGGCCTTTTCAGATGCGTCCGAAATTGTGGGGTAGAACCCGTTGAACACCGTGTGGACATAGCCGGTCTTGAATTGTATTTCGCGGTTCCGAGAACCTTTGACCGGAAGACCAACCAATTTGCCTCTTTGGATTCCATATCCCTCTATCAGTTAAGTCAGGTTGAGTTTGGTGACTCCATCGAGATTTTTAGAGCGTTCTGGGATCTAGGGGGAAGCACTTTTCGACCGCCGAATGGCAGCGTCAAGGTAGCGATTCGGGTCTTGTCGTTTTATGACGCCAACGTCGCCGATGTCGACTCGTTGATTGGGGTTGATAGACTGATCTGGAAGAGCAGAGAGGAATCTCGTCGTCGCTCACATGAGGAATTTTTCGGAAATCTGGTCCCGTATACGCCGTCACGGCCGCTTCCGTTTGAAATTGTGAACAAGTCGGGGTCGCTTTGGCTAGAAGCGAACGGGCCACGTTTCAGGCAATTCGTCAAACCGTTGGATCGACAGATCTACATCGCGATCTGGGTTAGCCACAGCGTGTTTGATTCACCTATTGCGGGAAAGCGAACGGCAGATGAGACTGTATCTCGGATCGCTGATTCCATACGGTTATCCGGAGACCTGAATTAGTGGAAGAGTAGGGACCAGTCCAAGCGTCAGGTTAAACGCTGCCAAGCCGTCTCGGCACTTGCTCCTGGACCCTGGGTTGAGGATTCTCTATCTGAATACTTGAATAACTCTGTGATAATTTGGGACGACGTTGAGGAACTTTGCGAAGATTTCGACGCCCTATTGGGCGCAGTTTTGGTATGTCTGCCTCTATGATGAACAGGCGTCAAAAAGGCAATCGGATACAGATTCATTGCGTCTGGGAAGAGCGATCTACGGGGTTCGACTCGTTTTTCTTATGTGGTATTTCGTTGCTCTCGCGGTAGCGAGCTCCATCTGGAGTAGATTTGATACAAGCTTTGATAACTCATCCTTGCCGATTGAACTTGTAGTTGGTGTTGTGCTTATAGCGACATACGTGACTCAGTTCGCACTTCTTGGCAACAAGGAGAGACAAGCATCTATCGTGGAGAAGTTTCGAACCGAAGGAATCGTTATTCCAAAATCAACGCGCCACAAAGTCATTGGTGCCACGGCCGCTATGGTCGTCTTGGGGGCTGTTGCGTTCATTTTGGTTGGTCGAGCTTGGCTTACCTGATTTAGACAGCGTTAGGGTACGGGAACAAACGCAAGGTCGAAATCTTGGTGTGGCGACCATGGATGCCCTAACCGGGTTGAGGTCTATGTATCGGTAGCATTGAAGCAGATAGGTTTCGGAATCAACGAGGCTCGACTTGAAGCGACCTTCCCAAAGCGCCCCGGTCCTGCGGTGGCGGCTGTTGAAACGACGAACGTAACGCCGTCCGAGTCTTTGCATCATTTCCGAGAGCCCGCCTTTTGTTGAGGAGGTCGCCAGCAGGTGAACGTGATTGGTCATAAGCACATAGAATTCTACGCACGCCGGTCTCGGTCGATGAATAGGTGTTGACGATAACTCTTGTAGGAAAGTTAACCTGCCCCCCTTTTGATTAGGTGTTAGGGCTAACTTTTGTAGGAAAGTTAACCTGACCCCTTTTGCTTCTGAAGAACGCTAAGGTGATTTCAACACCCTATTGGGCACAGTTCTGGTATGTCTGCCTTTACGAACAGCAGGCATCAAAAAAGAGTACAGATACCCAGTCATTGCGCCTAGGGCGGGCAATTAATGGCGTGAGACTCGTTATCGCTATATGGTACTTCGTAGTTTTGGTGTTCGTGGCATCTGTCTGGAAAAGATTTGATGCGAATATCGAGCTTTCGTCTTTACCATTTGAGCTTTTGGTGGGTTTGATTCTCTTCGCAACCTACGCGACCGAGATGGCTCTTTTCGGTACCAAGGATAGACAAGCACGGATCGTTGAGAGGTTTCGTGCCGAAGGGATCGCTATTTCGGCGTCCACGCGGCGTCGGGTCGTGGGTGCCACTATTGCCGCGATGTTCTCGGGTACTGCCCTGTTGGTTTTGGTGAGCCAAGACTGGTTCGGTTAATCCTCCAGCTCGTCCTATTCCTCCCTCAGAGTTAGACGAACGTGCGACAATCTCAATCTGAGGGTCCAGCAATCTTAGGGTCCAATCTTAGGGTCCAGGACCAAGTGCCAGGTCGAATTCTTGGGTTCTAGGATCAGTGAAGAGCAGTGTCAGGTCGAGCCAGGACGAGGTTACGATTTCCAGTACCCGCGAGAGAGCTAAGATTTGGCAACGTTAGCCGGGTCCAAAGAGAGCCTATCCAGCTGCCGGTATTGAACGGCCTCGCTGAGATGTTGAATCGAGATCTCTCGCTCGCCCGCTAGATCGGCAATGGTGCGGGCAACGCGCTGAACACGGTGGCAGGCCCTCGTCGACAAGCCCAACTGGTCAGCAACGTTTTCCAGCATGGTTTTTGTGCGTTTGTCGAGTGGTGCAAATTGATCTAGCGCGCTTCCACTCAGCTGGGCATTCAGCTGCTGCTGGCGTTCGTGTTGCATGATTTGCCCGGCGGCCACTCTTTCTCTAACCGTTTCTGACGCTTCCCCTCCTGGTGTCTTGTTCAGCTCTCTCAGCGTGACTCGCGGCATCAGCACATGCATGTCGATGCGATCGAGCAGCGGGCCTGAGATGCGCTGGCGGTAGCGTTGGACTTCCGCTGGCCCGCACTGACACCGGCTATCCACGCCGTAGTAGCCACACTTGCAGGGATTCATCGCGGCGACGAGCTGGAACCGTGCTGGAAAGGTCACCTGGTACCCCGCGCGCGACAGGGTGATGGCGCCGCTTTCCAGGGGTTCCCTGAGCATCTCCAGCACGTGGCGCGTGAATTCCGGAAGTTCGTCGAGAAACAGTACGCCGTTGTGTGAGAGTGAGATTTCGCCAGGGGTGGGGGGTGTGCCGCCGCCAACAAGCGCGGCGGCGGACGCGCTGTGGTGGGGTGATCGGAACGGACGGCAGCGAAACTCTTTCGGGTTCAGGCCGCGATGGCTGACCGAGGCCACCGAAGCGCTTTCCAGCGCCTGGCTTTCGCTGAGCTCGGGCAGCACACCCGGCAGGCGCGACGCGAGCATGGTTTTGCCGGTGCCTGGCGGACCATAAAACAGCAGGTTGTGGCCGCCCGCGGCGGCCACCTCAAGCGCACGGCGGGCCTGGTGCTGGCCGCGCACATCCGCGAGATCCGGAACCACTCGTGGTCCAAGCTCCTGCGGGTCAGGCTCGCTCAGCGGCTGCGTGCCGCACAGGTGCGCGCAGACTTCCAGCAAGTGGGATGCCTCGCGAACCTGCGAATTGCTGACCAACGCAGCTTCCTGGGCATTGGCTTCGGCGATGATGAGCGTTCGCTTCGCGCGGCTGGCGGCCAGGCTGACCGGCAACCCACCCCGAATCCCGCGCAGCGATCCATCCAGCCCCAGCTCACCCAGAAACTCGTGGTCGGCGACACGGTCTGCCGGGAGCTGGTCCGACACGAGCAAGACGCCGACGGCGATCGCCAGATCGTAGCGCCCGCCGGCCTTGGGCAGATCAGCGGGGGCGAGGTTGATCGTCAGCCGCGTCCTCGGAAACAGGAACCCTGAGTTTTCCAGTGCCGCCTGCACCCGGTCCCGGCTTTCCTTCACGGCCGTCTGGGCCAGCCCAACGATGGTGACCTTCGGCAGCCCGTTCCCGCTGTGCACTTCCACTCGAACCAGCGGCGCGTCGATGCCCACTTCGGCACGGCAATAAACGGTGGCGAGGTCCATAGGCGGGTCGCATGGGAAAAGGCTGATGAGCATAGCCAGCGCAGCAGGCCCGCACAGTCGGAAACGAACCCCTCGGGGTGTAGCCAATAGCCCCGCATCCTTGCGGGGGAAGGCAAGGTCGAACTACTGGAAGCTAGGAGGTCGCGGGAGCTGAAGCGCCCTTCCGACGCCGCAGTGCCGGCAGCCAGCTGATGCCAAGCTCGATCACTACCAGCGGCACAACAAAAGCGAGCCACTCGCGCGTCACGTTGCGAACCTCGTCGCTTTCAATAAAGCCAAACAGCTGCGACTCAAAGCCATTGAGGACTCGAACCAGAACAAACGCCAGCGCCACCCCGTAGCTGCGCAAGACAAAGTTGGCGTGGGCGGCATAGGATCGGCGCCGGGCGCAGATCCAGGCTGCCAGGCTGAACAACAGCCACAGCGCAGCGAAGACCACCAGGGGAGGGCGCCGGCCGGTTTCCTCGAACGTCAGCCCCAGATACAGAGCACCGATCGAGGCAAGGATCGCTGAGATCAGATACAACCGGCCGAGTCCGCGGTGAACGGCGGGCCTGCGGCTGCGCAGCCCTTGGGAGAACTGCACGATCGGCAGCAGAAGCAGGGGTAAGGTGAACAGCACGTGGCTGAACCGGAACGTTATGTCGACAGCATCCAGTTCGCCGCGGTCTCGCGATGCCGCGAAGATCAGTTCACCGACCAGGTACCAGGCTCCGATCAGAAACAGGAGGCCGAGTAGCAGGGTTTTGAGGTGGGCCATAGCGATTTTCCCTCCGGCAGCGTAGAAGGACGACGGCGGCAGCAGCAAGTTTATATGCCCAACAGTCGGCCCTTTAGCGTCTTAAACGCCTTAAGCCTCAACGACCGCACGCCGCGAAGGCCTCAGTCGGGATGCTGGCAGGAAATCGACAGCGGTTGAACGCTGTGAACCGGAATCGGATCTTTCAGGATCGCGGCGGGCTCCGCTCGACGGTAAAGCGCGTGCAGCGTTTCATGGCCGTCCACCACGCGACCAAAGGCGGCAAAACCCGCTTCGTCCGGATTGCGACTGCCGCCGTGGTTGAGGCAGGGCTCGTCGCGCATGCACACAAAAAAACTGCCGTAGAGTTCGCCAACCTCAAAGCGCGCCGCGGAAACGGTCCACTGACGGTGCACAAGACCCGTCAGCTCCGTGCTTTCGTGCGGGACCTGCACCCGTTCGAGCTCGCTCTCATCCCAGAGCCCCAGCTGGACGACGCTGATGGCGTTGGGTTCCTCGGGCTCGTTGTCGGGCGTGACCACCCGGAACACGCTGCTGCCGTCGAGGCGTCCGGCGGCGGCCAGCCCAGCGAAATAGCGGCAGGTGAGCGGTGCGCGCTCCGTATCCAGGCCGACGACGAACTCACCGCAGACGGTTGTGACCCGAAGTCCCGGCTGTGCGCTCGGCTCGGTCAAAACGGTGCGCCGCTCTGCCGCAAAAGATCCGCGGCACGGCCGTCCGCCAGACCATCCTTGGGGGCTCTGCGCAGTTGAAGCAAAGCGGACACGGCGCCTTAGCTGGAGGGGAGGATCGGTGGCGTACCGACCCAGATCAGGCGAGCCGTGGTCTTGCCGCTGTTGACGATGCTGTGGTCGAGCTGGGTGTTGATGTGGACACTGTCGCCGGCGCCCAGCGTGAACTCTTTTTCGCCGATGGTGGTATCTACGGTGCCTTCGAGCACGTAGAAAAAGTCTTCCCCGACCTCCCGATGCACCACCGGCAGGGAAATGCCGGCCGGGATTTCCATCAGCAGGGCGTTCATCTGCTGGTTCCGGATGTCGCTGTCGATGCGCGCGTAGGTCACCGGCGAGTTCAGCTCGAGGTAGACCGGGTCGTCGCCCCGATGCACCAGGCTGGCCGCCGGCGGCGGCGTCAAAAAGTAATGGATGTCGGTTTCGAGCGCACGAGCGAGGTTTACCAGCGACACAATCGACGGCGTCGCCTTGCCGCGCTCCGCCTGCGAGATAAACGCCGGCGACAGCTCCGCGCGTTCGGCCAGCTCCTGCAGCGTCAGCTTCATGGCTTTGCGCCGAGCTTTTAGCAGGCTGCCCAAAGATCGCTTGAGGGAATCGGCGCTTGGCTTGGGTTGTTGCACGGCTGTTAGTCGCCCTCTACGGACATTTGATTGACTGTATTTGTTGAGTTTATCAAATCTTTTTTGCCAGAGTAAAAATTTTTAGTATAGTGCTGGTGCGAGTTTAGTCAGCATAACCTGCCGGCTTCTCGGCTGACCCAAAACGTTATCGAATGGCCTGACGGCCGTGGAGGATGAGATGACCGTGCGACGCGTGCTAACCCCTTTTCTGATCGGAGGCCTGGCCGCGTTTGCGGCGCCGCCGGTCATGAGTCAGAGCAACTCAGCCCAGAATGACGATCTCGAGGAGATTGTTGTGACGGCCCGCCGGCGTGAGGAGTCAGTACTCGACGCCCCGGTGGCGGTCAACGTGTTTTCCGGTCGCGACGTCGTCGACGCCGGCATTGAGCGAGTCGAGGATTTCATCCAGTTCACCCCGAACGTCACGCTCGCCACCTCTCAGGGCATCGGTACTTCCTTCCTGACGATTCGGGGCCTGACCCAGGTACGGAACGGTGAAGCGCCGGTGGCCACCCTGGTGGACGGCGTTCTCCAGTTCAGCGGCATCCAGTTCCGCCAGGAGATCTTCGATATTCAGAGTATCGAGGTGGTCAAAGGGCCGCAGGGCGCCATCTATGGCCGGAACGCCACCGGCGGCGCCATCATTATCAACACCCAGCGGCCGACTAACGAGACTGACGGCTACGTTAATCTCGGCTACGGCGACGGTAACGAGTTTCGAGTCGGCGGTGCTATCGGCGGCGCGATTGTCGAAGACGAGCTCTACGGACGACTGTCGGTCAACTATATCGATCGCGACGGCTATCTGGACAACCTGACTCGCGGCACAGAGGACGATCCGTTTGAGGATCTCGCCGTGCGCGCCCGGATGATCTGGGAGCCGACCGACAACCTGAGCGTCGATCTGCGCGCCAACTTTGCCCGCCATGATGGCCGCGGCATCGGTTTTCAGTTTCAGGGCGTGAACATCGCGGCTGACGGCATCACGGCCACGGGCTTTGGCACCGATACAGGCCCGGTCGATGCGGACAACGTGCTGCCGATCATCTCCAACAACCCGGACATCGGCGCCCGTGATACCGACGACTTTGCGGCCAAGATCGACTGGGAAACCGCCTACGGCACGTTTACCTCGACGACCTCGTACACCACCATCGAAGAGTTTGCCGACTCTGACCAGTTCCCCTACACCAACGCGCGCAGCGCCCCGGAGCTGTTCGGCTTTGACGGTACCCAGACCGGTTACTTTGACCTCGAGGCCTGGAGCCAGGAGTTCCGCTTTGCCTCACCGGCAGACCAGCGCCTGCGCTGGGAAGTCGGCGCCTATTACCTGGACTGGGAGCGTTTCGTTTCGCTCTCCACCGGGGTTGATACGGGCAACGGCATCCTGCGCGTCGAGCGCCAGCCGCTCACCAACCCGCTGAACCCGACCACTTCGCTGCTGGCGGATGACAACGAGAATACGGCGACCGCGTTCTTCGGGTCACTGGCCTACGACATCACCGACCAGCTCGAGTTTTCGCTGGCCCTGCGCTACGACGACGAGGAGCGCGTGCAGTTTGTGTCGCCACTTCAGTTCCCGGCAGGTCAGCCCGGCGCGCGGAACGAGGAGAGCTTCGACAAGCTTCAGCCCAAGGTCACGCTGCGCTACCAGCCGACGCCGAACCAGAACTGGTACGCCACCTACGGCGAAGGCTTCCGCAGCGGCCAGTTCAACCAGAACGGCATCGCCCAGGTCGCAGCAGGTGCCGGCATCATAGGCGTGTCTGACGTTGCCGATCAGGAGGACTCCGAGTCGTTCGAGGTCGGCTTCAAAGGCCAGTTCCTGGACGATCGGCTGCGGCTCGGCGCGGCGGTATTCACCACCGACGTGGAAGGCCAGCAGTTTTTCTCCTTCATCGGCGCCATCAGCGCCCAGATCCTGACCAACATCGACGACGTGTCGCTGTGGGGCGGGGAACTGGAGATGGTGTATCGCGCGACCGAACAGCTCGACGCCTACGCCGCCATCGGTTACACCAACAGCGAAATCGAGGCCTACGCGGTCGACCCGACGGCGGTAGGCAACGAAGCGCCCTATATTGCTGACAACACCTTCAACGCCGGGATTCGCTACGAGCTCGCCAACAGCCTGTTCGAAGCAACGCCGTATGTCCGGCTCGACTACGAGCGCCGCGGCAGCCAGTTCTGGGACGTGAACAACTCAACCGCTCGTTCCGCGCTGGACTTCCTGAACATCCGTCTTGGTCTCCAGCATCAGGACTGGCTCCTGTCAGCGGACATCGAGAACGCGCTTGACGAGGAGTTCAACTCGGAGTGGGTCGCCGGCGGTTTCTCCGCGGCGGCGCCCGGCCGGATCTGGCGCGTTCAGCTTCGCTACGATTTCTTTTGATGCACTCAATCCCTTGGGCGGCCAGCCAGCTGGTCGCCCAGGCGTTTTTCCGATTCGCCTAACGCCCCGCAGGAGCAGCCATGTCTGAGTTTCGCGTATCTGCCGACATCGGCGGCACCTTCACCGATCTGGTCGTGGACCCGGCTGACGGTCCGACCTTCGTCGGCAAAGTTGCCACCACGCCGGACAATCCGGCCCGCGGCGTGATCGAGGGGGTGCAGCAGCTCATCCCTAACGCCTCTGAGATCAACTTCTTTGTGCATGGCACGACGGTGGGGCTGAACGCGTTCCTGGAGCGTCGGGGTGAGCGCGTGCTGCTGCTGATGACCGCCGGCAGCGGGGACAGCTATTCCATCGCCCGCGGCAATCGGCAGACCCTTTACGACCTGCAGTACCGTAAACCCGAGCAGCTTGTCGCCCGCCGCGACGTTCACGAAATTGGGGGTCGCCTGGCCTGGGACGGCGAAGAGCTGGAGCCGCTGAATCACGATGACCTTGCAACCGTCGTCGACAAGGTGAAGAGCGAGGGCATCGCCTCGGTGGCGGTGTGTTTCCTGCACTCGTATGCCCACCCGCAGCACGAGCTGGAGGCAGGCAAGATCCTGAGCGAGGCGCTGCCCGGCGTATCGATTACGCTTTCGCATACCGTCGCGCCAGAGTGGCGCGAGTATGAGCGCGCCTCCACGGCGGTGATGAACGCCTACGTGGCGCCCGTGGTGCAGCGCTACCTGTCGAGCCTCGAACAGCAGTTTGCCGACTTAGGCATGGGCGCAACGGTGCACGTGATGCAGTCCAGCGGTGGCGTGGCCACCGCGGAGGCCGCGCGCGACAAGCCGGTGTTCACACTGCTCTCCGGCCCGGTTGGCGGAACGGTCGGCGGGGTATCCCTGGCCAAAGCGATGGGCCGCAACAACCTGCTCTGCGTCGACATGGGCGGCACGTCGTTCGACCTGTCGCTGGTCATCGACGGCTCGGGCACCGCCACAACCGAAACGGAACTCGAAGGGCTGCCGCTGCTGATGTCGATCCTGGACATCCAGACCATCGGCACCGGCGGCGGGTCGATTGCCTGGATGGAAGGTGAAGGGCTCCGGGTGGGTCCTCACAGCGCGGGCTCCCAGCCCGGTCCAGCGTGCTACGGCCGCGGCGGCAAGGAGCCGACGGTCACCGACGCTAACGTTTTTCTGGGTCGCCTGGGCGTGGCTTCCCTGCTGGGTGGCGACATGACGCTGGACCTGGATGCCGCCACCACCGCCATCAATTCGCTGGCCGACCGGGCCGGCATGACGCCAACGGCGCTAGCGGAGGGGATCCTCGCGATTTCCAACGCCGCGATGGCTGACGCCATGCGCACCATCACGGTAAGCCAGGGTCTCGACCCGCGCGACTTCAGCCTGGTGGCCTTCGGCGGCGCGGGCCCGATGGCCGCCGTGTTCCTGGCTCAGGAGCTCGACATCAGCGAGGTGGTGGTACCCAATTTCCCGGGCACGTTTTCGGCCTGGGGCATGCTGCAGACCGATCTGCGCAGTGACCAGACCTGCGCCTACTACAGCCCCACGCAGTCGGTGGATTTGTCAGACCTCGAGAAGCATTACCAGGCGTTGGAGCAGGAGGGTGCCGAGGCATTGCGGGCCCAGGGTGTCGCCGACGAGGCGCTGTCCTTTGAGCGGTCAGCCGACATGCGCTACATCGGCCAGGAGTACTCGATCAACGTGGCGCTGCCGGCCGGCAGCCAGGTGGATGACATCGTCGCGGCGTTTCATGAAAGCCACGAGCGACGCTACGGCCACGGCTCACCCGGTGCGCCGGTGGAGTTCGTGAATCTGCGTTTGGCGGCGTTTGGCGCGCTGGTGCGATCCGACTTTGAGGAGCCCGGCCAAGGTGGCGGGGAGGCTGACCCGGTGCTGGGCGAACGTCAGGCCATCTATGGCGGTCAGGAGCTGCCGACACCGGTTTACGATCGGCTCAAGCTCACGAGCAGTCATAGCCTGGCGGGCCCGGCGATCATCGAAGAGAAAAGTGCGACGACGGTTGTACCGCCCGGCTGGGTGGCGCGCGTTGATGACATCGGCAACATTCTGATCACCCGGGAGGGCAGTCAATGAGCACGCAAGTCGATCCGGTCACTACGGAAATTATCCGCAACGCGTTTATCGCGATTGCCAACGACATGAACGCGACGCTCATCCGCAGCGCGTTTACGCCGGTGATCTATGAAGGCAAAGACTGTTCGGTAGCGCTGATCGACGATCAGGGTGAGGTGCTCGGCCAGTCGCTGGGCCTGCCGCTGTTCCTCGGCAACCTGGAGATCTGCGTCAAGCTGATCGCCGAGCAGCACGGCTGGGACTACTTCAAGCCCGGCGACGTGTTCTACATGAACGACTCCTACATGACCGGCACGCACCTAAACGACTCCACGGTGATCATGCCAATCTTCCACAACGACCAGCGCATCGGCTTTGCTGCTTCGCGAGCCCACTGGCTAGACGTCGGCGCCAAAGATCCCGGCACACCGGTGGACTCCCACGAGATCTACCAGGAAGGCACCCGCTGGGGGCCGACCCGCCTGTACGACGGCGGCGTGGCCCGCGACGACGTGATCGACCTGCTGCGGCGCAACAGCCGCTTTGGTGACGCGCTCATCGGCGATCTCAATGCGCAGATTGCGGCCGGGCGCACCGGCGAGCGTCGCCTCAAGTCGCTGTTTGATCGCTTTGGCGTTGAAACGATTCGCGCAGCGCGCGACGAGATCTTCCGCCAGACCGAAACCCGCGAGCGCCAGGCCGTGGGAGAGATCCCGGACGGCAGCTATGTTGCGGAAGGCGCGCTGGACGACGACGGTCTCGGCAACGGCCCGGTGCCGGTGAAGCTCAAAATTGACGTGGCAGGCGACAGCATGCAGCTGGACCTTACGGGATCCAGCCCGCAGGCGCGCGGCCCGATCAACTGCGGGCTGACGCAGACCATCGCTGCGGTCCGTGTGGCCTACAAGCTGCTGGTGAGTCCGGACGTGTCACCCAACGGCGGCTCGTTTAAGCCTCTCGAGGTGAGCGCACCCGATTCCAGCGTGTTTAACGCGAAAGAACCGGCGGCCTGTGGCTGGTACTTCACGCCGCTTGGCCTGCTGATTGATCTTGTGATCAAGGCGCTGGCGCCGGCGATGCCCGGGCGCGTTGCCGGAGCCCACTACGGCGACTCGATGGTGATCACGATTGCCGGCAACGATCCGCGCAACGGCGATCAGCCTTACCTGATGATCGAGCCCACCACCGGCGGCTGGGGCGCCTTCGACGGTGGTGACGGCGCCAACTCGCTCATCAACAACGTCAACGGCAGCTTTAAAGACCTGCCGATCGAAGTCTTTGAACGCAAGTATCCGCTGCGCATCCGGCGCTACAACATCCGCGAAGACTCCGGCGGCGCCGGCCGGTACCGCGGCGGCAACGGCACCTACCGCGAGTATGAGGTGCTGTCCGACTCCGTGCTCTATCTCTGGTTTGAGCGCGCCGTCACGCCGGCCTGGGGTCTGTTCGACGGTGGTGACGCCCGGCCGCCGCGAGTCGAGGTCGACGTGCCCGGAGAGGACACCGAGACCTATCTCAAGGTGAACGCGAAGCCGGTTCCAGTGGGTACCATCATTCGCTCAAGAACGGGCGGTGGCGGTGGGTTCGGCCCGGCGATGGAGCGAGCGCCAGAGCAGGTGCGGGCAGACGTGCTGGATGGTTTGGTAACCCGGGACGCGGCGCGTGAACAGTACGGTGTGGTGCTGGGTGACGACGGCAGCGTCGACGCGCAGGCCACCGAAGCCGTTCGCGCCGCCAGCGCGTGAGCAGCGCGCCTGGCCAGAGCGGTGAGTTCACCCTAAGTCAGGTACCGCGCGACGCCACCTACAGCGGGTGGCACATTGCGCTGGTGGTGATCGGCGGCACCATCTCCATTCCCGGTTTTCTGATGGCCGCTCAGATCGGCTCGGCGCTCGGTCTGAAACAGGCCGCCATCGCGTTTGTCATTGGCTGCTTTGTGCTGGGGCTCCTCGGTGCCGCCACCGGGGCGGCCGGGCAGAAGTCGGGTCTGTCAGCCCATATGCTTGGACAGTTTGCCTTCGGTCGAATCGGTGGCCGGGCCGCAAGTCTGGCCATCGCGCTGTCGCTGGTCGGCTGGTTTGGGGTGATCTCCAGTATCTTCGCCATCGCTGCCCAAGGGCTGGCTGAAAGCGTATTCGGCGTCAGCCTGCCCTTCAGTGCGCTGGTCATCGTGGGCGGAGTACTCATCGTGGGCGTTACCATCGCCGGCTTCAAAGGACTCGATCGGCTTGCCCTGGCGCTGGTGCCCGTGATGTTTGCGTTTCTGCTGCTGGCCGCATGGCTATCCCGGCAGGAGCTCAGCAGCGGGTCGATGCTGCCCAGCGGTTCGGACATGAATCTGCCCACCGCGGTCTCCGCGGTGATCGGCAGCTACATCGCCGGCGTGGCTATCCAGCCAGACTATGCGCGCTTTGCGCCCAGCCGCAAGGCGGCGCTCGTTTCCGCCTTTTTTGCGCTGGGGATTTCTTTTCCGCTGGTGCTGCTGTGCACTGCGATCCCGAGCGTTGCGGCCGGCGAAAGCGACCTTTTTAAGGTGATGGCGTCACTGGGGATTGGCGTGCCGGCGTTTGCGCTGCTAGGGCTGGCCGCCTGGTCGTCCAACGTGCTTTGCGTCTATTCGGCGGCGTTGTCCTTTACGACCATTTTTCCGCGCTCGGGCTTTGCGCCGGTGGTGCTGGCGATCGGCGTTGCCGGTACCGGTCTGGCGCTTGTGCACGTGGAAGCCTTCCTCACCGACTACCTCGTGCTGCTGAGCATCGCGATCCCGCCGATCGTCGGCATCCTGGCGTCCGACGCGCTGCTGTTTCGCTCTGACCACAGCGAGGATGCCCGCCGCCGGCTGCCCCTGTTTCGAATTCCACCCATGCTGGGGTGGGTCGCCGGCATTGCGGCCGGTGCTTCCACCTACGCCGGCGGGCCTTCACCCACCGCTTCGCCGGCGCTCGATTCGATCGTCGTTTCCATGTTGGTCTACCTGAGCGGGACCTTCATTTCGTCGCGGGTTCAGCTCAAACCCGCCAGCTAGAACTGCGCACGATCTCGCTGCGCTTTCCACCTTACGGAGGACGGGACCATGTCTAAGAACCACCAGGAATGGGTCATCAGCGAATACGCGGGAATTGCCGGCCTTCAGCTTCGGCCATGCGAACCGGCCAGTCCGGGTCCCGGTGAGGTGCGCCTGCGGGTAGAGGCATTTGCGCTCAACTGGGGCGACATGGATCTGATGCAAGGTCGGTATTCGTTCAATTTCAGCGAGCTGCCGGCCCGGATAGGCTGCGAGGCCGTCGGGATTGTCGACGCGGTGGGTGAGGGCGTGGAGGGCATTGAGCCCGGCGCGCGCTACTGCACGCTGCCGTACTTCTACGACATGAAAGGCGCGAGCGGCACCACGATGCTCATCGATGCCCATTACCTGACGCCGGCGCCGGAAGGCTTAACCGCCGTCGAGGCAGGCTCCATCTGGATGCAGTACATGACGGCCTACTTCCCGATTGCTGAGCTGGCGGCAGCGGGCCCCGGCGTGAATATCCTTGTGACCGCCGCCACCAGTACCGCCGGCTATGCGGCGCTGGAAATCGGCAGCATGAAAGGCGCCACGATGATCGGCACGTCGCGCTATGACTACAACGACGACTATCTCCGAGCCGGCGGCGCCAGCCACACCTATTTTGGGCTAGGCGAAGGCTTGCCAGAGGCGATCAAGGAGTTCACCAACGGTGTCGGCGTGCATGCTGTTTTCGACTCGGTGGGCGCAGGCATGATCGCCCAGTACAGCAAAGCGCTTGCAAAAGACGCGCAGATCTTCACCTACGGCACGCTCGACGAAAAGTTGCCCGAGCTGCCGATGATGGATCTCTATCAGGCCAACGCCACGTTCAAACCCTATTCGCTGTTTCACTACGTGCAGGCTGCGGACTCGCAAGATAGGGGCACGAATTTTGTCTACGAGTCGCTGAAGTCCGGCGCGATTCGACCTAACGTCGATCGGGTGTTTCCGATGGCGGAGTATCCGCAGGCCTGGGAGTACCTGCGGGCGCCGCGGAAGAAGCACGGCAAGGTGATGGTGCAGGTGGCTGAAGAAGGCTAGCTCTCGGGACTGTTGGCGTGCTGTCGGTTTAGAACCAGCGCGGCGGCGATCGTTCCGTCGATCGCCGCCGCGGCCTAAAGCGTTGTCCTAGCGAACTACAGAGGTCAGCCGGCGGATTTTGCGATCTGGATATCGCCGTTCAGCGTTTTTGTCTTGATCACCGGGCCGCCGCCGTTTACCAGCGCGGTGATGACGGTACCCACCTTCACCTTGACGCCGCGGCCTTTGCGCGAGCGGTCCACCATCGGCTTGGTCGGCCGGACCTCAACCTCAAAGTCGGAGTAGATATTGCCGCGAGCGGTATCGATATGAAACTCCGCGCCGGCATCATCGGGCAACGCAACCGTGAGGTTCCCGTTCACCGACGTCAGCGAGAGCGCGTGGTCGGATTCCAGTCCGGTCAGCTCGATGCGAATGTCTTCGTTCACTGATTCGGCAATGACCGAGCCGCTGACGTTGGTCGCCGTGATCGGGCCGTTGACGTTGCTCAGCTCGAACTCGCCGTTGACGTCCGATACTTCGATCACGCCATCGTTGACGGTAGACAGCTCAAGGTTTGCGTCATGGGGCGTGTGGATCGTCACCCGGACTCGGTTGGTCCGCCAGTCGGAGTTCAGCGAGACCCGATTGTCTTCCTCTTCCACCTCCAGCGAATAGCCGCCGGTCTTGATGGGTTTGGCGCCGCTGGGGGTGATGATGCTGCGCTGACCTGAAAGTACCGACACGTCAAACTGGACGTCCTCGCGGTCTTCGCCGATCACCTCAATGTGGGCGGACAAAATGCTCACATCGATTGAGACGGGTTCTCCCGGTCGCGAGAGTGGAATGTTGATCGTTTCGACATCCTGAGCCTGCGCGAGGCCTCCCATCAGCAGCGGCAGGGTCAGCAGCATGCTGTAGAAGGCTGCCGGCCACCCGCTGCGACGCGGCAAATACTGGTTAGTTGAATTCACTGTGCTCTCCATTTCTCAAATCCCATATCGTTGGTGTTCGCGTGTCAAATCTCTTTGATCGCGATGTCGCCGTTGAGCGACTTGACTGAAAAGACAGGTCCGCCCGCGCCGATGCGCAGCCCCCCTGCCTGGTTGATCTTGTAGCGAACGCGCTTGCCGTCCCGGGTCTTCTTGACCGAGGGCTCCAGCGCCACCGGCTCAATCTCAAATTCGCTGTGCACGCTGCCGTTGAACAGGTCCACCGCCAGGTCCATACCGCTGCCGGTTGGGAGCGCGATCGTGATGTCCCCGTTGATGGTCTCGACTTCACACGCCTGGCCTGGCGACCTGGTGAGGGTCAGATCAAGCCGGCCGTTGATGGACTTCACGCGTCCGCAGTCACGGGCGCCGCTGACAAAGACCGGGCCGTTGACGTTGCTGGCGCTGACGAGGCCCTCAACTCCGTCGACCCGGACCTGCCCGTCATTGACGGTGCGCACCTCGATCTCTGCGTCCGCTGGGACCCACACCTCGATATCCAGGTCGACTCGGCATCCGCGGCAAGGGTTCGACCGCTGCCAGCGATCCTGGCCGCCCAGCATTAGGCTGACGCTGTTGTCGTCAGCCTCCAGCAGCAGGGGAAGGACCTCAAGCGACCGCTCAAACAGCGCCTGCGTGGGAGCCCATCGCCGCTCCGCGACCGCCAGGCGGATCTCTCCGGCCCCGCTGGCATTGACACGAACGTCGCCCCACACGTTGTGGACCACCAGTCGCGGTGCGTTGCCCGAAACCGGGAAGACCTGGTCCCAGCTGTCAGTCTTTTCGACGGCGCCGGCGGGGCCGCCACTGAGCAGCCATACGCCTAGAAACATACGAGTCAGGTTTTTCATGGGGATCAAGCCTCCGTCGGTTCAACAGCGCTGGTTACATAGGGCACCAGGTCGGGGTGTAGGCGCTCCGCGCGGGCCAGGTCCAGCAGGAGGCGGACCTGCCGCGCGGTTCCGTGGCGCAGCACCAGATCGACGAGCGCGAGCTGCACCAGCGGGGATTCGGCTCCCTCCAGCAGCCCCATCAGCTCGTCGCCGACTTCTGCGCGGGCGATTTGCGGCCCCAGCGCGTCAATGGCGGCGCTGCGCACCGAAGCGCTCTGGTCCTGGCTTGCGCGGCGCAAGAGCGCCCTGGCAAGGTCCGGGTCGTCGGCCACGAGCTCACCGGCAGCGATCACGCCGCGCAGTCGCGCGTTGGTTGACGCCTGCTCCAGCTGATCAAGCAGCACCCTTCGGTTCAGGTCCGATACCTGCTCCTGCAGCGCGACCAGCTGGTCCGTTGAGCCTGTGCCCTGAGATGAGGGATTCAGCGCCAGGCCAAGGCCCAGACCGATCACCATGCAGGCGACCGCCGGCAGCCAGAGGCTGACGTTGCCGAAGCGGGACACCAGCCTTTGCGCCAGCGTAGGCCGGCTGGCTTCGCTCAGCGCTTCATAGAAACGGCTGCGTAGGGCCGGGCCCGGTTCCGCGCGGTTCAGCTGGGACAGCTGATCCCAGAGCTGTTGTTCTTCCGGCGCGCCGTCGAACGGTACGCCGCGGTGTTTTTCCTCAGACATGTGCGGGATTAACCTCCATGGCCTTAAAAATGTCGTTGAGCTGATTCATGGCGCGGTGCATGCGGACCCGCGCTGCGCCGGGCTTGCAGCCCAGGGCCTGGGCCAGCTCGTCGTAGCCCTCAAATTCGAAGCGGCCCAGCCAGATGACCTCCCGGGCTGCCTCGGGCAGGCGGGCCAGCGCGGTTTCCAGCTGGTCCAGCCGCTGCTTGTCGCCGGCGCTTTGCTCCGCGCTTCGTTCGTCCACCATGTGGCCGAGGTTTTCTGCGTCGGCCTCGGGCACGGTGATACCGCGGCGCTTGTTTTTCCTCAGCTCGTCGAACGTCAGATTGCGCGCCACGTTGTAGAGCCAGGCTTTGAAGCAGCCCTCGCCGCGAAAGCTGCCCGCTTTGCGCAGGACCCGGATGAAGATCTCCTGGGTCAGGTCCTCTGCCAGCGCCGGATTCCGCGTCAGCTGCAGGCAGAACTGGTAAATCCCCCGATGATGGCGCTCAAACAGCGTGCCGAGGCAGGAGCTGTCGCCGTCGGCAACCCAGCTGATTAATTGTTCGTCGGATACGGCCTGCATTGCGGTCTCTCGTAACGTTCAGTGTTATGACGCCAGGCGGCTGGATCTGTTACGCAATTGCTGCGCTGAACTGACTTCTTGCCGCTCGAAGCATGGTCTGGCTCAGCCGTCTGTCCTATGCCGCCGGTCAGCGGGCCGGGTGTTAGCACCATTGGCTGCCATGATATCTTCAGCGCATGAAATATCTCGGTTTCGGTCTGGGGCTTCGAGCTGAACACGGCCAGCACGTGCTCGATTCTCGCCCGGAGGTGGACTGGTTCGAACTCCAAGCCGGGAAATTTATGGCCCCCGGTGGTCAGCGGCGTCATTACATGTTGGCGCTTCGGGACCGATACCCGATGGCGCTCTGCGACGCAGGCCTGTCCATCGGAAGCACGGAGCCGCTGGACAATCGCTACCTCAATCAGCTCAAGGCGCTGGCCGACGAGATCAAGCCACAGTGGATCTCCGATCAGGTGGCGTTTTCCCGGGCGGCAGGGGTCAACAGCCATCTGCCGCTGCCTCTGCCGGGAACCGAGGAGGCGCTTTCTCACGTCGTAGAGCGCATCGGTCAGGTGCAGGAGCTGCTCGGGCGAAAGATTCTGGTCGAAAACGTCTGCAGCTACGTCGTCTACCGCGACTTCGAGCTGGCGGAATGGGATTTTCTCAACGCGGTGGCCGAACGCGCCGACTGCAAAATTCTGCTCGATCTGGGGGCCGTGCTGGTCAACGCGAAGAACCATGGCTTCGACCCGGAAGACTACCTCGCTGCGCTCAACGTGGGGCGGGTTCAGCAAATCCACCTGTCGAGCTGCACGCGCGAGGGTGACCTGCTGATCGGCAATCCAACCCGGCCGATTCCGAAGCCGGTTTACGAACTCTACCAGTCGGCCGTTCGGCGTTTCGGTGCCGTCAGCACCGTGGCGAAGCGAGAGGGTGCTCCACCTGCCTTCAGCGATCTGATCGACGAGCTGACCCGCGCACGCAACCGCGCCAGCAAAGGGCTGGGACATCCGGTGCCTAAACCATGAGTTTGCAGGAACTACAGCAGGCCTTTATCCGGGACCTGATCGGTTCGGACCGGGAGCAGCTGGCGGGCTACCTCTCGGACGAGAGCCCGATCCCGCAGACAGCTCAGCTCAACCTGTATCGCAAGGCCTATCTGAAAAATTTGCTCGATACCCTGGCGGTCGAGCACGCGATGCTGAGGCGCTACGTGAAAGACAAGGTGTTCCTGCGCCTGATCCGAGAATACCTGCAGGACCACGAGTCGCGCGAATCTTCGCTTCGACACTACGGCGACGCACTGCCGGACTTTCTTGAAACGCACCCCAACTTCAGCCGCGCACCGCAGCTCGCTGAGCTGGCTCGCTTCGAGCGCCTGAGGCTCCAAACGGCAGACGCGGCCTCGGGCCCGCGGGTGACGATGGAGGAAATGACCGACCTGTCCGCCGAGCAGTGGTCGATGCTGACCCTGCACCTGCATCCAAGCGTTCAGGTCGCCCGTTTTGACTATCCGGCGGTTACGATCTGGCGAGCGGTTGAGAAGGGTCAAAAGCCGCCACCGGCCAACCGCGCTGCAAGCGCTTGGTTGATTTACCGAGACGCCAAGCGGATCATCCGGTTTCGAGCCGTGGAGCCCGACGAGCAGGCGGCGCTGGAACGCGTCTCAGCCGGCGCGCCGTTCAGCGACGTCAATCAGACGCTCCTGCGCTGGCACGACACGGGCGATGCGCAGGCCCGCTCGATCGAGCTGATGTCCGGGTGGGTCGAAGAAGGGCTGGTCGCCGAGCTGGCGGTGCAGTCCGACGGCATGTGGTGAGCGGCCGTCAGCAGCCGTGTACCTGACGGTCAAACTGATCCATCAGACCACCGCCGTGTTGACCATCAGCGGTTTCATGCTGCGAGGCTGGTGGATGATCCGCGAGTCGCCGCTGCTTCAGCATCGGCTTACCCGAACGCTCCCACATATTAATGACACCGTATTTCTGCTGGCCGGTATCATGCTGGCCGTCATGCTCCGCCAGTACCCCTTCAGCCATGCTTGGCTGACCGCCAAAGTCCTCGGCCTCCTGGCCTATATTGTTCTCGGTTCGCTGGCGCTGAAACGCGCTCCCCGAAAATCGGTCCGGATCGGCTGCTTTCTGCTGGCCTTGCTGACCTTTAGCTGGGTGGTCAGCGTTGCGTTAACCCGTTCAAGCTCAGGTTTTGCGCAATTTCTGACAGGCTGAGCGCGGCTAACAGCTCAATATTTCTGTTTTTTTGCCGCTATTGTCGGTAGACGCCGGCGTCTTTTGTAGGAAATCGCTGACTTCGCCAAGCCGGTCGACGGAAACGCCGACAAAACTCGTTAGTGTCTGTAGCAGGGTCGGAAAACGGCTCTGGGAAGGGAGACACCTATGAATAAGAAAGTACCCTCTCGGCAGATCTTTTGGGCGTTGGCGTTTGTTCTTCTGTATGCGGCACAGAGCGTAGCCTGCGATGTCACCGGGCAGACCATGGCGACAATCACTGTCGCTCAGCCACAGAGCCTCAACGCCGCGCTCGCGGAACACGGCTGCGGCGAGTTCCTCATCCGGGCCAGCCTGTCCGACGCCACCGCGGTCGCGGGCCCAGTGGACATCGACAACATGGATGTCGTGATTTCGGGCGGCTGGAGCTTTGCGAGCCTGGTCCGCGGAACACCCGCACAAACCCCCCAGCGCAGCACCATCCGCAATCTCGGCGAGGGCGGCCTCCTGATCACGGCCGACCGAAACGGCCCACGACGGCAGGTCGTACTCGAGAATCTGCTGATTGAAGGTGATCTCGGGTCAGGCCCCAGCGCTTCGGGCGGCGGGACCGGCATCGTGGTCTCAGGCCCGGTGGACCTGTTTGTCCGCAACGTGGTCATTCGTGGAAACAGCGCCGTTCGCGGCGGCGGTATATATCTCAGCAATGGCGCCGTGCTGCGACCCTTTAATGCCGATACTCAAGGTGTCAGCGAGCTGGGTTACGTAGATGCCAGTCAGGCGATTGCCCTGGGGTCCCCGCAGGCAGCTCCGCTGCTGGTCGAAGACAACCGGGCAGAGCTGGGCGGCGGGCTCTACTGTGCCGAGGGCGGTGCCGTCGCGCTGGACTCCGGCCTGGTCCTAAGGGGCAATACCGCCGGCAAGTCGGGCGGCGGCGCGTACCTGGACAGCTGCGCGCAGTTTGACGTGCACCAGCTGAAACTGGTGGGCAACCGAGCTGAAGCCCATAGCGGTGGCGGCCTGTTCGCTTCGGACCTCGGGGCCTTTACCCTGAGCGCCAGCGAAATCCTTAACAACGTTGCCCGCCAGGACGGCGGCGGAATGGTTATCAGCAACTCAACGCTGGTACTGGTCGATAGTCAGGTTTCTGACAATTATTCTGAGCTGGACACCGGTGGCGGCATCTATTGCCAAACGACCAGCGGCGCGATGAGCGAACTGGTACTGCTCAACGCCAGCCTGCAGGGCAATCGTGCGGCCAACGGCAGCGCCGTATCGATGGTGAACTGCGAGCTCTTGGAAACCGGTTCGGTTCTCACCGCCAAGCGATAGTCCAATTTCCGGTCCGCTTGTTTCATAGCCAAACTGATAGGACCTCGTTACCCGGATTTTTGCGCTGCAAAAGCCCGGTTTTCGTCTAGCCGGTAAAACCCACCGTGTGCTTTTCGGAGTGGCTATCGTTCCCTGACGCCTGCCAACCTTGACGAACCTCAGACGAAACTCTGACCATTTAAAAGAAACCCTTCCGCCCGTGTCCTGGGCTCGCTAGTTTGAGGCCATGCTTAGAAAACGACGACCGGAATCAACCTGCTGTCGCGAGAAACCGGCCGAACGAGCATGAGCCAGGAATCGTCGTTTTGGCGCTTCAAGACATAGGTGAGCAAAGGAAATCGGATATGGGTGTCGTTGGATCGGTGAAATTTCCCTGTGGTGTGGCCAGGGCTGGATTCGGGCTGATGGTGCTGGCGCTGTCGCCGGCGCTCTTGGCGCTCGACTTCGAGCCTGTCGAGAGATCGCTGCTGCCTGCGGGCTGGCTGGCCGACAAGAGTCTCCACGCGATCGCCGCGGCTGACTTTGACAGCGACGGCATACAGGACTTGGCGCTGTCGTTTTCCGACGATTTCGGTGCAGGGGTGACGCTGTTTCGCGGAATGGGGACGACGGGTCACAAGCGTGCGAATTCCCCCGCCTTTGGTGAGCCGCTGACTACCGTGCTGACACCTTGGCTGGCCACTGAACTGCTGGCCGGTGATTTCGACGCCGACGGCAGCTTCGATCTGCTGGCGGCGCGCTCAGGGGCAACTTCGCTGCAGCCGCTGCTTGGCGACGGCCGAGGCGAGCTGCGGGTCGGACCGCCCGTTGCGTTGGCCGGTGGGCTGACGGCAATCGCGGCTGGCGAGGTAAACCGGCGGGACGGCCTGGCCGACCTCGTGGTGGCGACGAGCGCCGAGGGTCTGGCGCTGGTGACCGTTTTTCAGGGAAGCGCAGGTGCCCTCGAAGCCACGCCCATGGTGGCGGAGCTCCCAGCGCCAGCGCGGTCGATTGCGCTCGGTGAACTCGACGGTCGGCTGGGCGTGGACGTGGCCCTCGCTGCTGCTGACCAGCTCGTCCTGCTGCGAGGATACGACGCCGGGCGGGCTGCATTGACCGGCGCCGAACCCGAGGTTTTTGCCTGGGGCGAGGAGGTGCTGGATCTTACGGTGAAAGACTTTCTGCCAGTCCACGAAGGGCGCGAGCTTGCGGTGCTCGACGCTGGCGGGCGGCTGGCGATCGTCTCAGCTCAAGGCGGATTCGAGAAGGGCAAAGAAATCGAAGCTCCTGGTCTTGGCATTCTGGATGAAATGCCCGTTGCTGCAGACAAGACCTCCCGGCTGCAGGCGGCGAGTCTGGGAACCGGCGGCTTCGGAGTCCTGGTTTTCAATCGCGCGGGTGAGGTCGAGATGGTCAGCGCCAGCGACGCCCTGGGCGCGGTTGAGTTGTTCGCTGCTAAGAGCCTGTCGTTCGACGAGCGGCCGGAGCGGCTTTTTCCGATGCGCCTTGACGGCGACGCCACCGACGAATTTGTCATGCTGTCATCCGGCAAGACGCCGCTGAGCATGCTGCGTCAGAAAGGCGGGGCAGCCATTGTGGTCGACTCGGCCCTTGACAACGATACGGCCGGGGATGCCGCATGCACCCTGCGCGAGGCGATTAACAACGCCAACGCCGATGCCGACACGACCGGCGGCGACTGCACGGCGGGCGCAGCCAATGAGGTGATCACCTTCGCGATTGGCGGCGGCGGCGCCACGCAGACCATCGCGCTGGCCAGCGAACTGCCGGAAATCACTTCACCGGTGGTGCTGGACGCCACCGGCCAATGCGCTTCACCGCCCTGCGTCGAGCTCGACGGAAGTGCGCTGGTAGGCAATGATGTCGACGCCTTCACCGCCCTGGGCGGCTCCTCGACAATCCGCGGTTTTGTCATGAACGGCTTTCCCCGCAGCGGGGTCAGCCTCACGGGTGAAGGCGGCAACCTTGTCGCCGGGAACTACATCGGCACCAGCCTAGACGGGAGCACAGCCGTTGGCATGGGCGGAACGGCCATCTTTATCCGCAGCAGCGACAACACGATCGGTGGCCGAACCGCTGCAGACCGTAACGTGCTCTCGGGTTTGGGACAGTCTGGAGTAGCCATCTTTGCGGGCACCGGCAACCGGGTTGAGGGCAACTACGTCGGCGTGAACGCTGCCGGCACCCAGGCGCTGCCGAATACCGACGCCGGCGTGTTCATCGGCAACGTATCAGGCACCACGGTGGGCGGTGTGGAACCCAATGCGGGCAACCTGCTGTCAGCCAATCGCTGGGGAGTGGGAATCCGGCGCTTCTCGGACACCGCGGACCTAACGGAGGACAATCTGGTCCAAGGGAACCTCATCGGCACGGACGTGACGGGCGCCGTGGCGATCGGCAACGACGCGGAAGGGATCTTTATCTGGGACGCATCCAACAACACGATCGGAGGTTCGACGGCGGGCGCGAGAAACATCATTTCCGGCAATGGGTTTATCGGTGACTTCGCGCCGTATGCCGGAATTTTCATCGTGCCTTTCCAGGGTCGGGTGACCACCGGCAACGTGATCCAGGGCAACTACCTGGGAACCAATGCGGCGGGCGACGCAGCCCTGCCGAACGCCAACGCGGGCGTGCTGGTGCAGGCTGCCAGCGAGACCCGGATCGGCGGCAGCGTGCCGGGAGAAGGAAACCTGATATCGGGCAATCTTCAGGCGGGTATTTCCGCCCTGGCCTTCCAGGGCGCCACCGGCGGCGGGGATATCATTCAAGGCAACCGGATCGGGACCAACGCGGCGGGTACGGCAGCGATCCCAAACGGCGGCCAGGGCATCTTTCTGCAGGATCATGTGGGCAACCTGATCGGCGGCACCGCGGCGGGCGCGGGCAATCTCATCTCCGGCAACGGCAATTTCGGCATCCAGGTCAACCAGAACAGCAACGACAACACTATCCAGGGCAACCTCGTCGGCACCACTTCCGATGGTCTGGGCGCGCTGCCCAACGTCGGTACCGGGGTTTTCATCACGCGGGCAACGGGCAGCATCGTTGGTGGGACAGAAACCGGAGCGCGGAATGTTGTATCCGGGAACGGCGTGCACGGAATCCAGCTCTTCGACAACGCATCCAACAGCGTGGTGCAGGGAAACTACGTCGGAATAGACGCTGCTGGTACCGGTGCTCTGGGTAATGGGGAGGTCGGTGTATTCATCGGCGACCAAAGCGCGGATAACACCATCGGAGGTACAGACCCGGGCGCCGCCAACGTGATCAGCGACAACGGCTCCTGGGGCGTGTTTGCCGGCACCGCAGGCGCGGGCAACACGATTCTGGGAAATCTCATTGGCACGGACGCCCTCGGCAACGGCACGTTTGGCAACGATGTGCACGGTGTGTTTCTGTTTGACTCAACGTCGCAGACCATCGGTGGATCGCTGCCGGGCGCCGGCAACACCATCGTCGGAAGCGCAAGCAACGGCATCGCGATCGGCGGCACGAACGGTCCTTCCAACGATAACGTGGTGCAGGGCAACACGATTCGCGACAACGTGGTGCACGGCGTGGCCGTCAACCAGGGCACAGGTAATCTGATCAGCCAGAATTCGCTGGTCAACAACGGGGGTCAAGCAATTGAGCTCAACGGTGACGGACCTTCCGCCAACGACCCCCAGGACGCCGACACGGGCGCCAACAATCTGCAGAACTTCCCGGAGCTCGATCGAGCCCAGCCCGGCAGCACGATCATCTCGGGTACGCTGAACAGCACGCCCGATACCACGTTTACCGTCGAGTTCTTCTCCAGCATGGACTGCCAAATGCGGGAAGCTGGTGAGTTTCTTGAGAGCATACAGGTTACGACCGACGGCAACGGCGACGCTGACGTATCCGCCACTCTGACCGCAACGGTTCCGGAGGGGCAGGGGATTACTGCCACCGCCACCGACCCGGACGGCAACACCTCTGAGCTCTCCGTGTGTGTGAGGGTTGCGGGAGAAGAGATTTTTGCGAACGGCTTCGAGGAGACGCTCTGAGGCTTGAGGGGCACAGCGCGAGGCCTTCGGGGCCTCGCGGCCGAATAGACCTGCTCTAGCGAATTGGCTACACTTGCCGACCGCTTTTCGCGGCCCCGTCCGAAACCGGCATGTATGCCGCCCGGACCACCGCGCGCCCGTAGCTCAGCTGGATAGAGCGCTGCCCTCCGGAGGCAGAGGTCAGGGGTTCGAATCCCTTCGGGCGCGCCACATTTCCTCTGCTAATTCAATGGCTTACGATTTCTCCTTCCTTCGGCGAAGCCGGCAAAACCTCCGATTGTGCGAGAATTGTGCGAGTTTTTACCCTGAGTACCGTGTTTAAACGCCTTACGCAGACCTGTTCGACGGCCTTTTGAAGGCGCGCGACGTCTGGTGCTGAGTAGTGGGTAGTCATGCGGTCGGACTTATGCCCGAGAAGGTCCTGCCTGTCCTCATAACTAACCCCAGCAGCCCGCAATCGATGGCCGAACGTGTGGCGCAGGTCGTGAACGCGTAGGTCCGGCAGCCCCGCCCGTATGCGCGCACTCTTCCAGCTCGAGTTCAGCAGCTTGAGTGTTGGCCGCCCCTTGTAGGTGAAAACAAACTCGGGGTGTTTTCCCCGCTGTTCCTCGATGACCTCCCTCGCCAGGGTATTGAGCAGCACAAGACGCTCGCGACCGTTCTTGGTTCGAAAGTCCCGGTTGCTCGGCAGCACAAAGACGCTGGTACCCAACTCCGGCACAGCGACCTCCCAGTTCCACCGAAGCTGACAGACTTCCTTCTGCCGGCAGCCGGTGTTGACCTTATAGAGAGCCATTTGCCTGACGTACTCCGGCAGCTCGTCGAAGAATCGATCCTGCTCATCCCAGCTCAGCGGGTAGGGCGGCCTGGCGTAGCCTTTCTCCATCTCGATCAATGGTGCGGTGGCAAGCCACGAAAGGCCGTTTTGATGCCGCCACACTCTGGCTGCCAGGTTTAGTACCCGTCGAACGCAGCTCAGTTCCTTGCGGATGGTGCCAGCGGCAACACCATCAGCTCTGCGCGCGCGTCGGTAGGGTGTCAGGGAATCATTGTGGACTTGGTCCAGGTTGAGGTGGCCGATGTACGGCATGACGCGATTGAAAGCGTACAGATACCGTTCAAGGCTGGCTTCGTTGGCGTAGTCCTCCAGATATTTGAGGGCTGCTTGCTGAAACGTCCGTGTCGGTCGAATGCCGTAAACCGTTGCTCGGCGCACCTCGTCGAGCCGAAACGCTAGATATCGTTCCGCCTCCGCGAGATTGCCTGTGCCGCAGCTTTCCGCCAATCTTCCGTATCCTTTGATTTGCTTGTCGATCCACCAGATACGGCCTCGCTTCTTGAGGCCCGGTGATTTTTTGCGTCCCATAATGGTCTCCTCATAGCGGGACGCCCGTTGCGAGAGATATGGTCGTCCACCCACTGGTCGAGTTCAAGTCGGTCAAACGCGATGCCTTGCCGGCCGATGGGAACCTTGGTCAGGAGAGGCCGAACCTCTCGGTTGAAGCGGTTTCGGTCCATACCCAGATAAGCTGGCGCGTCTCGCAGTCGGAGCAGCCGCGGCGCAATCGGTGACCGTCGATTCACCGGCCTAGATAGGTCGCGCTAATCTGCTCCCGCGCGTGGCCGAGTTCTGAGCTAATTGTGAGTCGAGCCTTTCGGTCCAGGTTCTTTGCTTCTCGGCTGAGCTGGCGGCGATCGGGACCTCCCGCTGCAGGGCATTTCCAGCCTGTGAGCTGCTCATAGCGCCGTTGTGCGTAGCCATGACGCAGCCCATGAAGATTCTTCAGCCCAGCTTTGTTGGTGTGCCGCTCGTATTTTCTGAATTGTTCAACGTAGTTCAGGTTGTTTGGAATCAGCGCGCCGCTCCCGACCAGCTGCTCAATGTCCCGTAGGAGCACTCGCTGTCTTTCGGTCAGGATCGGTATCACTCTTGGTCTTCCGCCCTTGGTCCAGCTCGCCCTGAGCTGAATGGCGTCTTTCCTGATTGCATAGCTCGGCCGAAACTTGATCGCCTCCTCGCGTCTGAGTCCAAATTCCTGCTGCAGCTGGAGACTGAGGCGAATGTGGGGATCCTCGACGGTGTTGATCTGGCTCGGCGTCAGTGTCTGCGCTTTGGACTCTGCTGGGATTGCGTTCCTCGTCTCAATGCCATATTCGGCATTGTCTCTGGACATGATGTGCCCCTTGCCGACCTTTCCAGCCCACCATCTAAGTGCGGAAAGGCGGTTCTTCTGCGAGCCAATACTCAGCCCCTGTTCTTTCCACAGGTCAGTGAGCGCGCTAACGTGCTTCGGCTTGATCGATTGGACGCCCATACGCCGGTAGCCCAGCTCGTGAAGCTGATGGGCCATCTGGTCCAACATCCGGGATCGATTGGCCTGTGTGGAATAGCTGCCGTCTTTGTTTTGCCGGCATAACCTCTTTAGCTGGTAGTTCAGGTCTTTCATGGTGCGTCATCTCAGTTTGGTGAGTTTGGATGACCACCACGCACCTGAGAGCGATACGCAGTCCGAGAGTTCTCTCGGTAAAGGTCACGGGACACCAGTCCCTAGGCCTGAAGCCCAATTAGCTTCCGATCGTTAGCACTGTGGCGCTGAGGATCGGGCTACCAGTTGGCCTTACGGCCCCGGTGAGAACGACGAAGATCACCTCCTATCGTGAGTTGAAAGAAATCGTCCGAAGACGAGCCAAGGGCGGAATACCGCCGATTCAAAAAGAACGAGAGATAAAAAACCTCCCTCGTGAATGTAGAAAGCGCTCCGAAGAGCCTTTAGGTGGAAAAAGCACCACCGAAGTCGAACGCCAAACAAAGGCGTGAGCCGGAGACCGGCGAAGGCAGCGAGCTGCCTGGGTTGCCACTTAGCCGAAGTAGCCACGGTTGTGGGACACAAGGTATGCCGACCATAGAAGTACGACTACGGAAAAGTCCGGGAAAACGCGCGCGTAATTTGTAAATACGGGGTGCTAGCCCGCACGGCTGCAGGCTTTGCGGCCCGCGTCACTACACGCTGCGCGGGTAGTGACGCGGGCGAGAGTTGACGTCGTCGACAGCGAAAACCATGCGTAAGTTTTGGCCCATCACAATGATGAATCGAGCGAATCAATCTCAATGAGCTGCCGAGTGGCGAACGGACTAGGAGCCGCCACCCAGGCGAGATTCGTTTGGATTTCCGGAACGATCAGAAATCGGGGAGCGCGGCCAACGCGACGGAACTAAGAAAGCTCAGTCGATAGGGAAAGCAAACTTCGGTCGGGTAATGGACGGGCGCCGGAAACACAGCGTGCGGCAGCTTTTGGTTGCCCAAAGTCCAGATCAGTCTTTTCTGTGTTGCGAAAACGGCGACAAAAAGCCCGGTGCCCAGGCGACTGAGTTAATTTTGAGATCTTTGAGGCGAGAAAAAACTCAGGAAAGGCCTTTACGGCTTTACTGTTCTCATTGAGAACAGCTGTATATCCTCCAGTCGTGGGGTCGTGAACAGAAAAATGAGAGGCGAGCGGACGGGCGACCACGCAGGCCCAATACTACTTTGCAACCGACTTGGAGTCAATATTTACAGGAAAATCAGTTATTTAGCAGATAGCTAAAAGCTCTTCCGGCGTTCAAGGTGCCGTTGTCCTATGGGTCGTCAGCATAAAAAAATTGGCGGCGCCACCGCAGGATTTCTTTAAGGCTTGCGGGCCATCTTGGGTAGGAGAAACTCCGAAAACATCTCACCGGACTTAGCGGTCTCAATGAGACCGGGCCCCTTTTCCCCCGCTTGAGGGTCGTGAAATGAGAAAAGGAAACGCAGTCGAACAACCGCAGCATCTCTACGATACATCGAAGCATGTCTTGCTTCAATACCTATAGAAAACAATTATTTAGCAAAGTGCTAAGAAGTATGTTGAAGCGATGCTCAGCCGATTGTGAAGGAGAGTCAGATCGCCCCATAGGTGCCGCTCTGTTCCATATCAGTGAGGACCTTGAGCTCGTGAAGGAGTTACTGGGGGTTTATCAACGACCGGAATTGAAGGCCACTCGGTGCTAGCAGATCTTGAGCGAGGGCGGCGCAACATCGCCCTCAAGATTCCGGCGACAGCTAGCCTCGAGTAGTGACCGGCACCTCGAGAATTGGTGTGAGAGGCTGAATGATAGTCCCATACTCGCGAACGATTTGGTTGTAGAGATCCGGCATGTCTTTCGCTCGAACCGAGATGACCATCGCATAGCTTAACCTCTCGTCCGGTAAAAAATTGCGCCCTTCTAGTCTTGCGTTGTAGTGAACGTCGAAACAAGGGTTACTCAACGAGTCGCTACGTTTTCTTTTCACCGCGTGCAGAACGTTTTCCCATTTCTTGCTGTCCTGTCTGAGGTCAATTTCCGTAGCGCCGAATTTCGCCGGGCCAAAAAACGGTGCGGACTTAGCGTGCGATTTAGGCTTGGGTCGAATTTGATCGTGAGGACGAAACGTGGCTGTTAGCCTCGCTCGAGTGTAGTTACTTGGGTGATGAGGATCTGTCGTGGATGCGTAACAGATTGTTGACGATATCTCTATCATTCCAGAGAGTCCCGCGCTTGGTATCGGTATGGGTGCTCGAATCGCCTTTGCCGGCGAAATTTCTCCTTGGTATACAACGCGTACCGAATCGTCGTCACACGTAACTACGTTTTCTACGGTACGTGCGGCTCGTCCCCAGCCAATTTTTTCAATGCCTTCCATTCCCTTTTCTGCGGTGTGAACAAGGAGAGTTCGGATTGCAAGATGGCTTAGGCTCGAGCCGAAGTGGGCCCGGATACCCGTGGCCAGCCGAAGCACACTAGGTGCGGAGTAAGAGGTCCCGGCTGTTTGGGTCAGCGACGGTTGTTGGTCGGGGGCTAGTACTACAAACGGTCTGCCAAGCACACCACCAAAATCGACAACCTCCGGCTTTACCAGTCCTGGCTGCCTACCTGGACCTACGGCGCTATAGGGGGCGCGTCCCCATTCACTTTCCGGTGAGTTGCATGCGCCGACGCTGAGAGCGTTGACGCAGTCAGCGGGGACCTGAATCCGATCCAATCCCAGCTCCGAATCGCTTTCGCCGTTGTTGCCCACTGCGACGGTGAGCAGCGTCGAGTCCTTTGAAAGACGGTCATCCAGTACTGCCGTCCAAACGTGTACATCGTCATCTTCGATCGAAAGCGCTGGCCCAAGGCTGAGATTGACGAAATCGTATTCTTGGCTCGAGAGAACGCTCTCGACGCGGTCCAGAACGTCAGTTAGCTCGAAGCGGTTGTCACCCTCACTACCGTCTAGAACTCGATAGTGGTCCACGCGAGCGAACGGCGGTGAGATAGTTTTAGCCGGGTCAATGTGCCCGAATAACGCCGCCGATGTGACGCCTACGCCGTGAGCGAGCTCATTCTCTGTCGGAGGCCCCATGTCTTCGAACTCGTAGGAAGAGGCCCAATCCAAAAGCGGGTGGTTGTCAGGAATTCCACCGTCAAAAATTGCTACCCTAATTTCGTTAGAAACAGCTGGTGCTTCAGGCAATACAGGGTTTGACGATGGAAGAGGCTCTGTCCGAATTGCCGGCCGTACGGCACGGAGCCGGGGCATTTGACGAAGAATCCGCAATGGTGCGAACCGTGCTATCTCAACCAATCGGTCTGCAGGTGCAGTTAGTTCCAGAAACCAAAGGCCCTTTGCGAAAAACTGCCTTCCTGCTCGAAAGTCGAGTTCGAGTCCGGCCAGGAACGACTCGAAAGCCGAAAGCAGGTAATCTTGCACCTCTAACTCTGTGGCATGAAAGACCGCCTCAAGTGCGCATACCCCGGTTTCGGGCAGCTCTCCCTTTAGCTTGTCCGCCGAGCTTGGTGCCGACACCTCCTCAATAGACAGCAATGCCTTGGAGTAGGGCATTCTAGCGCTCCACCCCTGGATGCTTTCGCCCCAAGCCCTTAGAGCAGAGCGAGGTCCAGCAGCATACAACTCAGTGGTCATTGCTGGCTCGACTGTCCTGTTGCGCGATTTTTTCTGCGGGGTCAGTTTTTTTGGCCGGCTTCCAACCACCTCGATACCAACGGTTTCCAGGAGATCTGCAGGGAAATAGGATTTGGCAATGTATTCCGGGTTAAGAGTCAGGGATACTATGGCAGCATCCCGTGGGCATGCCTCGGCTGGCAGCCCGTCCAGCTCACTAGATGCTCTGTCATTCATCGGCGCCAACCTGGCGACAGTCTCTTCGAACGTGTATGGGTGCTTCTTTGGACCGCCTCCGCGCGTGAGGGCCACGTCCGACGTGAGCCTCTCACCCCTTCCGAGCAAATAGTTTCTCGCCACTTTTTAATTGACCCCTTTTGATCTAACGCGACGTCGGATTGTGTCCCGGGCGATGCCCGTCATCTCGTGAGCCTGCCTTTGTGAAACTAAGCCAGCGATAACCAAGGAAGCTGCCAAATCGATCCGGTGTTTCTTAGGAATATCATCGGCGACCACAAGGGAGCTCAGGACGCTACTCATATTTTCAATACCAAGGGCGGAGTGCCGTTTGGCACGACTAATCTCTCGCTCAATCTCTGAAAAAGACAGCCCACCCATGGCAAAGGAAAGAGGCTCGCTCCACTTCGAGAGTGTTGGGTCAACCGGGGACAACAGGTCATCAATGAATCTCTTGGCAGTGCTTTGATCAGGCAATGAAAATTTCAGTGTCTGATCAAATCGACGCCAAACTGCAGGGTCAAGCAAATCAGGATGATTCGTTGCGGACAGCAAGAGCCCAGATGCCGGCCAATCATCTAGGAGTTGGAGCAGCACAGTAACGAGACGCTTCAGCTCGCCAATCTCTCCTAGGTCGTCTCGGCGCTTGGCGATCGCGTCCAACTCATCAAGTAGCAATACACATTCGCGTGACTTGGCATACTCGATAACGTGCCGTAGGTTGGTTCCAGTCCTGCCCAGGAAGCTGCTCATCACGGAAGATAAGTCGAGCACTAAAAGAGGCAGCTCCAGTTCGTTTGCAATCCAACGGGCAGCGAGTGTCTTTCCGACGCCTGGCGGGCCCGTAAACAGCACTTTCTTTGTGGGCTCGAGACCCATCTCAGCAAGGGTGCCGAGTCCCTGCCGCTCTGTAACTATGTTTGAGAGCGAGTTAGCAATCTGAATGCTGTAGTGCGGGTCCGTGGAAATTTCCGGAGCCTCTTCAATTCTAAGCAGTTGGTAACGCGAATCGGTGTCCGATGGCACTGCGTCAGTAATGCTGGTTTTTCGAAGTGGCGTTGACCGGGAGGGGGCATTGTGGAGAAGCTCGTTGATTGAATCGACGACCCCCGCGGAGACACCTTTCTGACGGCAAACGCGGTGAAGAAATGAATGGACGTCCTGCGGCCTCTGGGACAACGCTAAGCGCGCCAAGTGGACGAAATTTCTACTCATTTTTTCATTATCTTCCATTTCGAAAACCGCTAATGCCCTGAAATAATAAGTATTGAATCAGTTGGTGGGCTATTTTTCAAGAACCCATATTTTTTTCTCCCATCTCAGTGGTTCAGCCTTGGGGTGCTCAATCTCGAAGGCAGTAGATTCCCCAGCGGAAATTATCCCGATGCCTTTCCGAGACTCCAGAGTCGAAAATTGATGAATATTCCTGGGTGAGGCTGTCTTACTGCTGATTAAACGCGTCCTGAAGTTTGTCGGCGTACCTCTGCTAGGGCACTACTACAACCGACGAAGGATCTAGCCTTTCGGTTTGGAAACGCTCTTCGCGTTCGTGGCTGAAGTCGATATCTGGCGGCTCGAACCGAATGTGCCGCCATCGAAGTGACTCCGGGAGGATCCGGAAGATGCCATCCGGTAGATAGATAACAGGCCTCGCACCCGCCCGGAAGGCGGCGATTTTTGGGATTTTTATTCCGAAATCAGAATATCCAGCACGCCCACCCCCAAGCTCACTTACGCTTAGCGAAAAAGGAGCATAACTTGGTCGGCTTTCCCCGTTCCTGTTCAGCCTATGTTCAGAAAAAGGCTGTGATGTTAGTCCAGGCGATGTAGTTTCAAGAAAAAAAGCCCAATAAAGGGCTCGGGTTCTCGTCGTCAAGAGAAAGGCAGTAAAAATTAGTCAGCAACTCTTAGCGTTTTCTTCGTCTTGTAATAGGTAAGAGGCAAAAAAAGCCGACGAGCAAAAATCAAAAGTGGAGACGCAATATGACAAACTCTGTAAGCCGCCGCGCAAAAACCGAAGACGATATTGGCGAATGTGCGCAGAACGCCGGAGCTGCCTTGGATTCCCAGGCAAAGGAACCTGGGGGTTGGACTCGGTGCTCCATCATTCGCGTTGTGAAGTGGCGAGAGGTCCGTGGGCGAGAGGGATACGGCGGGAGATACGAAGATCAACGTAGGGTCAGCATCCGCACGTCAAGCCTTACGAAGTTTTTGGGGATGCTGCTCGCTCTTGCATTTACCTTATCGAGCTTTGCACAGGCCGATAGTTCCCCTTCCTCCGGCGGTCCCTCTCCGTTAGAGGTCGCCGAGATTCTCCACGGTCTTCGCCCGGAGATCTCGAGTCAAGTTAAAGAAATCGAGCTGAGCCGACCAGAAAAAACCGCAGTAGCGCGGCGGCTTGCTGCGATTCTCATCGTTTATCAAAAAACGAAAAGCAAAACTATGGCTCAAGCTCTCGCTAACGCGTTCGGGCGATATGCCTTCTCTTTTGCTCAGTCAAAAGTCGATCGGAAGCAGCTTTCGTTTCTTAGAAGTATTGATGTAAGTCCGGCCGATATCGCCTCCGATGCGATTAGTAATCTGCTCAATTCGAAGGGTAAGTTCCGTGGTCGGAGTATTGTTGCCTACGTCCGGAAGGCGGTGAATAATCTGATCAATGATCTAAGGCGAACGGCGAAAAGATTGCCCGATATTGAGATCAATGCTGAGAAATACACTGAAGCACTCGTCTCTGAATCTATGGCGTCGCGGACGGAATTTGAGTCCCAGCTCTTCTTCAATTCAATAGCGGAAAATCGAAACGACGATTTTCGCGAAGTGCTGCGGCAAATCATCATCGGAAATCAGTACTCAGTGAACGGAATATTGACCGCGACTAATACAGACTTCGATAACCGTCTTGTTGGTTATACGATCACTCGGCACCGTGTAGAAACGGCTCTTAGGGAAATAGCTAACGCGATCTATAGAAACTCAGAGTCGGTTGAGCGCGCAAGGATAAGAAAATTGATCGTACCTCTACCAAAAGGAAGACGCGGTTCTCTTGAACATGTTGCTGAATCAGAATTGCGGCAAGCTAGATCGCTCGAACCTCGGTCAGCGGTCAAGCGATAGGTCATGCCGATCTGGACTACTGGTACTACAGGGGTCAGAGTATAGGGACAGGGCAACCCGACAGCGAATTGCAGCCCGTTCTCACTGGGCTTTGGTCGTCGGTGATTCAGACTGAGTTACATTCAGGCCGACGTAGACAATGCTCATGCCAAGACGACCCCGATTCTGTCCGGCGGGTCTGCCGATTCAATTGATACAGCGTGGCAATAATCGACAGGTTTTGTTCACGTGTGATTCGGATCTAGCGGCTTATTCTAATTGGCTGGCGGATGGCGCCGAACGATTTGGTGTTTCGGTTCATGGTTGGGTTTTTATGACAAACCATGTGCACTTGCTGGCGACGCCTGACGAAGAAGACAGCCTCTCGAGATTGATGCAGTTTCTTGGGCGCCTGTATGTGCGCCGCTTTAATTACACCTACCAACGCAGTGGCACGCTGTTCGAAGGACGATTCAAATCTTGCGTTGTACAGGACGATCAATATCTTCTGAGCTGTCTTCGCTATATTGAGCTGAATCCGGTACGAGCAGGGATAGTTGCCGACCCTGGTGACTATCTGTGGTCAATCTTCGGCGCTCATGCTTTTGGCGTGCGACTGCGGATGTGGTCTCCCCACGACCTCTACTTGAAACTTGGATTAGATGAAGAACAGCGTGCGGGGGCTTGGCGAGCGTTGGCTAGCGATGCCTTGGGCGCTGACGTGCTGGCTAAGATCCGCCGCTGCACTAACACCGGATTGGTCTTGGGAACCGAGGCATTCCGACGACAGGTGGACAGACTCAGAGTGTAAGCCGCTCAGGGTACTCTGTCCCTTTACTCTGACCCCAGAGATTCCGGTGACATGACATCTCTCCCTGGTGTTGAGTGTCGAGGCATCCTACCGGGGACTTTGTCCATCGATGAGGTCATGGGGGTAGGTTAGCCTCACTAGGGAAAGACCAGTGAGTACACACAAGGGCGCTGAAGCCTGCAAGGGATCCAGTGTCTGCGTTGCGGAGATCACCGCTGGTATCATTGCGACGCCTCCCGTGGTTTTTTCCGCAACGGATAAGTGGACCTCACGGTACAGCTAGGCGTAGGAGCTTTCCTCATGGGTAGGTTTCAGCGTTCAACTACTAGGCGTCTAGTCTGGAAGGTGCAGGACGACGCTGTCGTCGGTAACCTAAAGTGGGTTCTACCCCACAATTTCGGACAGTTGAGTTAAGAGTGACTTTTCCTGTTTCCGAGTTTCCATCCTACGCCGCTGCCGCGGATTGTAGAACCGTTC
>JANQOZ010000093.1 GCA_028285525.1 Lysobacterales bacterium | reverse complement strand
CCGGTAGACTAGGCCGCCTTCTGCGGGAATAGCTCAGTTGGTAGAGCACAACCTTGCCAAGGTTGGGGTCGCGAGTTCGAGTCTCGTTTCCCGCTCCAGAACAGCCAAAAGGGCCACCACGCGTGGCCCTTTTTTTTGGCCTCCGCCTCGCGGTGGCGCGCGTCTCGGCTGCACCAAAAACCGTCTCAACGGGAAGGGGGACATCGATGAACGTGATATCCACAAACAAGGTTTTTGAGGGTAAACAGCAGGTTATCGAACATTCTTCAGAAGCCTGTGGCGTCGACATGCGCATGGCCCTCTACCTGCCGCCGGGACCAGGCCCTTTCCCGGTGCTGGTGTTTCTTTCGGGTCTGACCTGCACCGAACAGAACTTCATCACCAAGTCGGGCTTTCAGCGCCGAGCCGCAGAGCTGAAGCTTGCGGTGCTGGCCCCGGACACCTCGCCCCGCGGCGCCGGCGTCGCTGACGACGCCGACTACGATTTCGGGCAGGGTGCCGGTTTCTACGTGGACGCAACGCAGGATCCCTGGCGCCCTCACTACCAGATGGCGAGCTATGTCAGCCAGGACCTTTGGCAGTTCATCACCGATCACAAAGCGCTGGACGCCGAGCGGGTCGGGATCAGCGGCCACTCCATGGGCGGCCACGGTGCCCTGACGCTGCATTTCAAGCACCCGAAACGCTTTCGCACGGTGTCGGCCTTTGCGCCGATCGTTGCGCCTACCCAGGTGCCCTGGGGCCGCAAGGCGCTCGGCGGCTATCTGGGTGATGACAGCGAGCAGTGGCGTCAGTACGACGCCTGTGAACTGGTGCAAATGCGGCCCAGCCACGCCCACGTGCTGATCGACCAGGGTTCCAGCGACACGTTTCTCACCGACCAGCTCAAGCCCGAGCTGTTCGAACGCGCCTGCAGCGCGTCTGGCCAGAGCCTGAAGCTGCGATTGCAGTCGGGCTACGATCATTCCTACTACTTCATCGCCACCTTCATCGACGACCACCTGTCTCATCACGCGGAGCTGCTTGGCGGGTGATCGCTGACGTCAAGCCAGCCGTGAGGCCGGGAACCCGCTAAGAGGGTGCAGTCACTCCTAGGTATCGCGTTCCTGCTGCTCCTGGCGGTAGCGCTTTCGGAATCGCGCAGGCACATCAGCTGGCGGATCGCGGGCAGCGCCGTTGCACTGCAGGCTGCCTTGGGTGGCTTTGTGCTTTTTGTTCCCGCGGGCCAGACGCTGCTGGCGACGCTCGCTGCCGGCGTCAATCAGCTTGTCGGCTACGCCGATGAAGGCACCCGCTTTATGTTTGGTCCGCTGGCCAGCGACGAGATGGGTTTTGTCGTGGCGCTTCGGGTCCTGCCGGTCATCGTCTTCGTGTCTTCGCTGGTTTCGGTGCTTTATTACGTTCGAGTGATGCCGCTGCTGGTGACGCTGCTCGGCGGCGCGCTGCGGGCGGTTCTCGGCGTGACCAGGGTTGAAGGCCTTGCCGCCGCCGCCAACGTGTTTGTCGGCATGGTCGAGGCGCCGCTGGCGGTTCGGCCCTATCTGGCGTCCCTGACCAGACCGCAGTTTTTCTGCGTTCTCGCGGGCGGCCTGTCTTCGGTCACCGGCGCCATGCTGCTCGCCTACGCAAGCCTCGGAGTGGACATCCAATTTCTGGTGGCGGCAGCGTTCATGGCTGCGCCCGGCGGCATTCTGATGGCGAAACTGCTGCTTCCCGATACGCCAATGAACGTCAACGACGCCTCCGATGGATCTCTGGCGAATACGAGCGTCGCAGAGGAGCCGGTTGCCGAGGCGCTGGGGCAACCAGCCAACATCGTCGAGGCGGCGGCTGACGGAGCCGCAGCGGGCCTGAAAATCGCGTTAAGCGTAGGGGCCATGCTCGTGGCGTTTATCGCGCTGCTGGCGCTCGCCAACGGTCTCATTGGCGCGGTCGGCAGCTGGGTCGGGCAGCCGGAGCTCAGCTTTGACCGAATGCTGGGATGGCTGTTCGCTCCCGTGGCATTCCTGATGGGAATCCCGTGGTCGGAGTCGGTGGTGGCCGGCAACCTTATCGGCCAGAAAACCATCCTGAACGAGTTTGTGGCCTACGTGAGCTTTGTCGGCCAGAAGGAGAACCTGTCAGCGCAGTCTCAGGCGATCATCACCTTTGCGCTGTGCGGCTTCGCCAACCTGAGCGCGCTGGCCATCCTGATGGGCGGCATGGCAACGCTACTGCCGCAGCGAAAGTCTGAGGTCGCGCGGCTGGGCCTGAAGGCGGTGCTGGCTGGCACACTGTCCAACCTGATGAGCGCATCGCTGGCGGGCCTGTTTCTCTCGCTTTAGTGGGCTATCGCTGACGCCCAAAATCCGTACAATAGCGAATCCTCTGGCTGGGTGGCAGAGTGGTTATGCAGCGGCCTGCAAAGCCGTGGACGCCGGTTCGATTCCGACCCCAGCCTCCATTCATCGAAAAAGGCTTTCCTTCGGGAAGGCCTTTTTTTATGCCGTTTTTCACCAAAAAGCCAGTGAAAATAAGAGCTGAAGCCACCTAGCGGTGATTCTTAGGCCGTCTTAGTGTATCCGCCATTTTCTACGCGTGTCTAGATTTTTAGGTATCATGGGTAGGTATACCAACGACGCGTAGGTATCACACATGCCTCGAACTGTGAAAAGCCTTACCGCCCAGGAGGTCAAGGGGGCTAAGCCGGGAGCCAAAATCACGCGCCTATTTGACGGCAAGGGCCTATACCTTGAAGTCACTCCTTCCGGATCAAAACGCTGGCGGCTGAAGTACCGCCTCCATGGACGTGAGCGCCTGGCGGGCCTGGGCCCCTATCCCGAGGTGTCGTTAGCGGAAGCACGCAAGCGACGTCGGACCATCCGGGAGCAAGTTAGGGATGACATCGACCCCATTGAGAAGAAACGTCAGGAACGCGCGGCCGAAGCGGCGAAGGGAGATAGCTTCGAAACAGTAGCGACAGCATGGCATGAACACCATTCTCGGGAGTGGAGCGACACCTACGCAAAGCGCGTTTACCGGCGACTTGAAATCGATGTGTTTCCAGCCATAGGCGATATGCCCATCAGCGAGATTCGGCCTGCGGACATCGTGGCGCTGCTAGAGGCGATGCAAGAACGTGGGGTAGGGGAGACTGCCTACCGCGCCGGTCGCGACCTCGAAGGGATATTTGACTACGCCAAACAACGAGACAAGATTGCCAGCAACCCAGCCGCCCGCCTGACCCGAAAGAAGGCCCAGGTGCTTAAGAAGCCGAAGGTGAAGCACTTTGCCGCCATCACGGAAAAAGATCAGCTAGGGGAGCTGCTTCGGGCGATAGATGGTTATCGAGGCGACAGCCAGGGAACCACGAAGCTCGCGTTGTCCATTCTGTCACTGACGATGGTTCGCCCCGGAGAGTTGCGACATGGCGTATGGCCCGAACTGGACTTCGATGAGGCTCTGTGGACCATCCCTGCCACCCGAATGAAGATGGACCGCGATCACCTAGTGCCCCTGTCTGATCAGGCCCTAGCGGCCTTCAGAGCGCTACACAAAGTGACTGGCAAGGGAACCCTCATGCTGCCGAGCATTCGCAGCAAAGAAAGGCCCGTCAGCGACAACACCTTCAATGCAGCGCTGCGGCGGTTGGGGTACGACAACACCCAGATGACTGCCCACGGTTTCAGATCGACGGCCAGCACCATCCTCAATGAGGAAGGCTGGAATTCCGATTGGATCGAAATGCAGCTTTCCCATGTTGAGCAGTCCGGGAGTAGGGCACCTTACAACCGTGCCAAGTACCTCGATCAGCGTAGGCATATGCTTCAGGCGTGGGCAGATATGCTTGATGGGCTTCGGAGGGAAGATGGCTAGAAGATCAAAATCTGGCGAGCTAAAGAGAGGGCTTCTTTCCAAAAGGCCGCCAAAAATGCTTCCTATCGATGATGAGAATACACGCAGCCTGTTTGACGGCAGCCGCGTTGCCAAAAAGTCTGAGTTTGAGGCCTTGCTATCCAGTCTTCGCGAGTGGTGCGACCAAATATTGGGTGACGCCGATCTGCCTTTGAACCCGCGACAATCAATGCATCCAAAAATTACGCCGAGCCTCGAAAGGCGCGAAGTGATGCTGATTTTCGCCAGGCGCGAGTACTTTGGCGAACCACCTCACCTGGCAGCAGAGATCAAGGAAAAGCTAGCCGATTTGGACCGTCACCGCGAGGGTGGCGAGGATGGGAAAGCACTGGTCGATATGTACGAGATTGGCAAGTTTTACGCCTACTTTGAGGCGAACGCCAAATACCTCTCCGAAAAGGAAGGGCGTACTGATCACGCACTGGACTGGGAGCGGATACGGAACGTAGCGCGACAGCTAAGGTCATCTCAGCCATCCGCATCCAAATGGGAAATCGCGACAGCCCTGGCGGAACGATTTTCCTGCAACCCCAACACCATCTACAACAAGCCTGGCGTCATCCCTCCCAAGACCTGATTCAATCCAGGTTACTGAATTGGAGTTTCTGTGGATCATCCATGGGCGTCAACGCATGACGCCCCGTAGGCACACCTAGATCAGGCTATTTAAGGGCGTCCAGAACTGGAGGTCCAGATGGAAGCCAAACTCATCACCATCAATCAACTGATGCAGCGGTGGGGTGTCAGCCGCGCCACCATTTACAACATGTTTTCATGCGGTCAACTCCGGCCAATCAAGATACGTGGCGCGACACGAGTCTCTGTGCGCCAAGTCAATGAAATTGAAAACCATCGACGGCAAGGGGCGGCGGCATGAAATCAGAGTCCCTAAGCTTCTCAGGATCACCTGTCGGCAAGATCATCACCGTTACCGACTCCAAGTTCAGATTCGAGCCAATTGCCGAGAATGACTTGGCCTTCTTCGGTATCGAAGATCACCTATTCGACGATAAGGAAGAGTTAAAGGCTGCCGTCTATTCCCGCCTGAGGCAGGTGGCCGCATGATCAGCCTTCTCACCTTCAAAGGAAATCACAGGGCACTAAAAAGCCCGGCTAGGGGGCCGGGCTCGAAGTCAAATTCACAAACGGGCGGGCTTGGAGATTCGTAGTGTCTAGTATAGCAAAACTTAACCCGCATCTGGCTACTTCGGCTGTCGGTCGATTCTTTAACAATGGAACGCTTCGCTATAGCGATACAGCCAACGGTCCATCAGAACTGAATCTGATCCAGGAGAGTCTTGGTTCATTGTCGGTGGAGGATGAGCGCGCTGTTTTTGACGCGTCCCATCGATTCGGTATTTACGCCGATCTCATTTTGGTTCCCCGATATCACCTCGGCGAGATCGAAAGCGTTATTGGGTACCGACTGCCCGCAGAGGTGACTGACACTCAGTTTGAGGTCGTGAGGAGTGAGCTATGAGCTACCAACAAGTCACAGATCTCTCAAACCTGTACGTTCAAAGGAACAGCCTCGCCAGTGCACTCGAATCTGGCGGGTTAGTCCTCAGTGGAGTGCCGGTTGAGGACGGAGAGATACATCGGGTCTCTACCAGAGAAGATCGGCCAGGAAACAAAAGCGGCTGGTATGTCTCGCACGGCAACGTTGCTGTCTTTGGCGACTTTCGCCAGGGCTGGCAGGAGAAGTGGTTCGCGTCCGGGATTAGTACAGTCGATAGGTCGAGGCTTTCCGAGCAGGCCGAAGCAGCAAGGCAAAAACGACTTGAAGCGCAAGCTGAGGAACAACGTCGGGTAGCCTCGTCTGCGAGACGGCTATGGGATGAGTCTACGTCGCCCTCGGAGCATCCGTACCTTGAGTCGAAACGAATTCATGGTCATGGCATTCGTCGACAAGGTGACGCCCTTGTCGTTCCTCTGTGGGATGCCTCTGGCGAGATTCAGAACATCCAGCGGATCTATCCCGACGGCCAGAAGCGGTTCATGCGCGGGGGTAAGAAGAAAGGCCTTCACTTCCAGCTGGGTGATGAACTGACTGAGGTCACCTACCTGTGTGAAGGGTACGCCACCGCTGCAGCGATCCACAAAGCCACAGGCCGTTCAGCAATTGTCGCTTTCGACGCGGGAAATCTGATCCCCGTAGCTAGGCAACTCGCCAAACAAGATAGTTCTGTCACTTTTGTCACTGCCTCGGACGCCGATATCTGGACAAAAAACAATCCAGGGCGCAGCCAGGGTGAACGTGCAGCAGGGATACTGAATGGACCACTGGCGATCCCGAAATTTGAGCCCAAGGACCTAAAGGACGGGAAGGTCACCGACTTTCATGATCTCTACGTGGTTCGCGGCGTCGATGAGGTCAAGCGTCAGCTAGAGGCGGCAGAGTTCGTATGGCCGACGCCAGAGCCTCTACCGCAAGGACGGCCAGCAGTCGATGTCTTTGACTTCGATCTCCTTCCTGAAGCCCTCAGGGACTACGTCAAAGACTGTGCTGAGCGCATTGGCTGCCCTCCTGACTTCATTGCCGTAGGTGTCGTGTGCGCACTGGGTTCTGTCGCCGGCAGAAAGCTAGGCATCAGGCCTAAACAACATGATGACTGGTTGGTCGTTCCGAACCTGTGGGGTGCCATTGTCGGTTCCCCAAGTTCGATGAAGACGCCAGCGTTTAACGCGGGGCTACGCGCCCTTCAACTTCTGGAAGACTCAGCGGCCGATGCCTGTGCGGGTGAGGCCAATCATGCTCTGGCTGCAAAGAAGGCCCACGAAGCTATGCTGAAAGACATTCAGCAGAAGATGCAGAAAGCCACCAGCAAAGGGAATCACAGAGAGATCGCAGACCTCAAGGAGGAATACGCTGCAGAGCTGAACGACTACGAAGAGTTCAGTCCACGTCGCTACTCCACCAACGATGCCACCGTCGAGAAGTTGGGGGAGCTTCTTAACCAGAACCCCAATGGTTTATTGGTCAAAAGAGACGAATTGGTTGGCTTCATGCGGTCCTTGGACAAGACTGGACGCGAGGGAGACCGGTCGTTCTATCTTGAGTCGTGGAACGGCACTGGTACCTATCAGACTGACCGCATCGGCAGGGGCACTATCTCCATCAAGTCCAATACGGTTTCGGTGTTTGGGACTATTCAACCTGGCCCGTTGTCTGGCTACGTTCGCGGCGCGTCTGATGGTGGTATTCAATCCGATGGGCTGTTGCAACGTTTCCAACTCATGGTGTGGCCGGACACGCCGAAGTCTCTCGGGGTAGACCGCCAACCAAACTCAGAAGCCTTCCAGCAACTGATCAGGGTGTTTCAAGTTGTCGACGAGATGCCCACCCATCCGGACGCAGATATTCCATTCATAAGGTTCTCCGGGGACGCACAAGCCGTCTTCAACCAATGGCGGGAAGAGATAGAAGACAGGGCGAGAAAGGCCGAACACGAGGCTTTGGAAGCGCACCTAGCAAAGTACCGTTCACTCATGCCATCCCTGGCGTTGCTGTTCCAACTGGCAGAGGGCGATACGTCAGCAGTAAGTAAGACCAACGCCGCACGAGCAGCTGACTGGTGTGACTACTTGGAATCCCATGCGAGGCGGGTGTATTCGCAGGTGCTGCACAGCGATGAGATCGCTGCCGGCCTATTGGCCCAACGCATCTTGTCTGGTGCGCTTGGCCCTGAGTTCTCCCCACGAGATGCCTACCGGAAACACTGGCAGGGGCTAGGACAGGCAGATGTCTCAGCGGCCCTGCCGGTGCTCCAGGAATGTGGATGGATCAAGGTTGAGCAGGTCGGTGGTGTTGGCCGAGCCAAAACCGTCGTCACGGTCAATCCATCAGTAATTCAGGAGGTCTCTCGTGCAGCCTGAAAAAATTAGAAATACCCCTCCCGACGAGGTGCCAAAAGTGCCAAAACCCCCTTTTGTCACTTTTGTCACCCCTCCGGGACCCTGTATTCCAGTTTTCAGGGGTGGTTTCCGTGGGTAAGTGGCTGGCCAAGATTGAGACACCGACTCTCGAAGACCGGGCTGAAGAAGCGGCCAACCTGTGGGGAAACGGCTCGGTCACGGTTGATCAGCTCATATACCAACTTCACCCGGACGAAATGGGTCACGCCGCGACAGCTTCAAGGGAATGGTGGCAAGCATGGACGATCTCATTTCAAACGCCGTCACCGCCGCCGACGGGCGTCTGGGCAGAGATGGCAGAACGTATTCGGTCTCGCCAAGACGCGACCAGGGGAAGGGGGGATTAAATCTCTGGAGCGTTCACTTGGAAATACGCGCACCCAAGCTGTTTTTTGCACCGTCAATTCAGACTTTTGTTTCGATAACGGAGAAATACACCAATGACAGAAAAAAAGGCAAAGCCAACCGCGCTCCTGTCCCTTGAGGGGGCTCTGAGAAAAGCGCCCAAGAAGCCAAAGCCCGAGAAGCCTCCCAGGGCTGTCACGGATCGCTTCGAGGACATCCCGCCTCCACCCGATGGAATGAGCGAACAGGCTGCCTCTGAGTGGCTCTCACTGGCTCCTGTAGCCCATGAATTAGGTGTCCTCTCGGAGGCTGACGTGAGGGCCTTCAGGCTGCTGTGTGAGACGTTGGCTACGGCAACCGAAGCAGGCAAGACGCTGGATTCTGATGGGCTGCTAATCGAGGGCCTTGGCGGCGCGAAAAAACACCACCCGGCCATCAAGGTGCTGGAGAACGCTAGGCAGCAATCTACTCGTCTTTTCGCCGAGTTTGGCATGACGCCCAAGGCTCGCTCAGGAAAGCTCGCACGTGCGAGAGACACCAACCCTCGCCGCCCAGGAGGTCGATAATGACCATCAGAAGAGACCTTCGAACAAACCTACCCACGGACCCGAACGGATTGAGAGGCGGTGGCACTGTCGTCCTAAACCCGTTTGAGATTGTCGACACGGCAAACCTGCCGGATGCGTTGCCCGTATCGCTGGGACTAGACGGCCTTCCGCTAGACCCTCGTGGCAGCATCTACGTACGCCGGCGAACCCTAGAGCGTGATTCACCGATTCCGCCCTCTGAGATCCCGGATACGCTGTCTGGCGCCAACTCAACAATCCCAATCATCCTGGGCGAGGTTCGCACGGTTGCACTGCCTTTCTACGCCAGAATCGTCAATCGGTATTTTCATATTCTGTACATCGTCGGCGAAGGGGAAATCGACAGTTACCAAACAATCAGCATTGATGGGACCGAGACAAACATATCTGCCAGGCCCATCGAAAGCTCTTTCGCGCTATCAGCGTTAGACAGTTCGGCTTCGTGCACGCTCTACGTGGGCAACGGTACGCAGAATGTTTCCACGATTGTGGGTGCACAAATATCTGGCTACACGGACCAACTAGCAGACTTTGCCGTGATCTACCTGCGGCTGCCATCGGTAGTTGTTCAGCGTATGCCGCGCGTTGAGGTCCTGGTTAGAGGCAAAGCCATTAAGGACTACACCGACGGCGAGACAGTTCGCTTTACCTCAAACGCCGGCAACATCCTCATTCACTGGCTGGAAAAAGTCGAAGGCAGGACAGTAGACACTGCATCGGCGCAGGCTCTAGCAGAGGCATGTGCTGAGGACGTTGGCGGCAGCCCAAGGCGTGAGGCCGGATTCGCGCTAAACCGCCCTGTAGCCGCCACGGCGACGAGAGAGATTCTCCGCGCACACGCCGCTACTTGGGTAATCGATACCGGCAACGCAGTTAAGTTCGTACCCGATAGGCCAGCGGAATCGGTCATGGATATCGGGGAAGACATGATTCTCTCAGACGTCCAGATCACGACGTCCTCGCTACGCAATCAACCTGATGACGTCATCGTCAATTGGCAGGAAAACAGCACGGGGATTACCCAGCAGGCACGTGCCACTGGCACCATCGGCAACCAACCGTCGAACGTTCAATTTGTAGGCATCCATAACGCTGCTCAAGCGAAGCGTGAGGCGATAGAGCGCCTCAACCATCTGACCCTAGAGCGCGAAACGGTTACCTTCGAAGTCACGATGAAGGGCGTGAGGCTTGAGCCTGGGGACGTATTCCGACTAACCCACAGCCCTACAGGATTAGCGGACAAACCCTTTCGGTGTACCGGTATCGAGATCCGTCACGGCACTGCCCGTATCACTGCGCGCGAGTATCAGCCAAACACTTACAGCGACACGGTGCAGACCGATCCGTTGATACCGGATACCGATCTACCTAGCCCAATCGAGGTACCTACGCTGACAGGACTGACTCTATCGGCACAGAACCGAGTTTCCGAATCTGGCATTGACCCGAGTATTGAAGTGAATTGGAACGATCCCGAATGGCCCTTTATCGCCCTCATCCTGATTGAGGTATTCAACAACGACGTCAGCCCACAAACGCTAGACCAGACGGTGACGGTAGCTGCTGACCAGACTAGCGCCATTGTGGCAGGCCTCACGGGCGATACGTCCTACGAGATTAAGGCTCGTATACAGTCCACCGCAGGAACGTTTGGGGAATTCGCCAACGGCTTTGAAACCACTTTGGCGCCAGACCTGGCCGCATGGTGGCCCTGTGAGGCGACTGACGATCCGTTGATCGATATCGTTGGTGGGTATGACTTAACCGTAGCAGGTTCGCCCACGACGCTGACTGGGCAGCAGGGGACGGCGGTAAGGCAGGCCAGCACAAGCGATGCCTACTCATCCACGGTAAACGGACTGGCCAATCTGGAGCCGCCCTGGACTTACCTTGGCTGGTTTTACGTCCACACAATGCCGACAGGCCCCAGCAAATCCTGGCTAATGGGAAGATGGCCAAACAACTCAACGGATGACGTGTTCGGTGTGCGCGTAGACCTGAATGGCGATATCGAAATTATCATCCGACAAATCGACGGCAGCATTGCTACATGGACAACAGGCAAAACCATGACGGTCTCAACGTGGCACTTCGTAGCCGTGTCCTACCTTGAGGGTCATCTGCGCCTGAAGTTTGATGGTGACGATATGGTGTTCTTTGAAACGACCATCCGGCCTTCGCTTCAGAACAGCAAATTCACCCTGGCTAATGACTCAGTTGCCGGCAATGGCTTGATTGGCTTTGATGAGGTCAAGGTGTATCGATCGGCTAAATCGTCGGAGGAGCTGGAGGCGATAAGATCCGCCGACCTCTAGACTCCAGCAAGCGGAGTGATGGATCATCGCGCGCCGTCACTACCTGCTTCGGGACAATGCTTAGTCTCCACTTTTCCTGTGCCCGAATTGCCAACCTGTTCGTTGGATGCAAATAGGTCTTGGTCATCTGAGGGCCGGCAATCTGCGCTTTCGATTCGGTCAATGATTCGGAGCAATTTTTTGCTCGGTTCATGACCCTTTTCGCTTGCGCGGGTAACCCAGGCCCTCGCCTGATCTAGGTCTCTCGAAACTCCTCGACCGGTCAGAAAGAGTTGTCCGAAGGATGACATGCCCGGCGCATAACCAGATTCGGCGGAAAGGCTAAGCCAGTGCCTAGCCTTCTCGTAATCCTCTTTGACGCCAAGCCCCACAAGGTGAAGCTGCCCTAGCTGATACTGTGCGTCAGCGTCACCTTCGAGAGCGAATGCGTGAAGCTCTTCAACGTTAATTCCGCTCTCTTCGAAACTCCTCCTTTCAAATTCACTCACTTCTTGACCTTGCTCCTGCGCATCGGTCAGTGAGCACCAGAGCCCAAAAAGAATGCACAGACCTAGGGCTTTGAAATTTTTCATCGCCTTCCTCAGGGTATTTGGGCAAAAGTCGTGTTCCCCTGGACCTTGGCCAGACTCCCGTCGGAACCTTGTGCCAAGAGAAACACGCTAAGGTTATCTGATCGTAACGCCACTCGAATCAAAAACGCTTGAATCCAACGTCTTCCTCTAAAGCCCTACAGTCGTAGTAACGTCTTATGACATCCTTAAAGGCCGTGTCCACATAACGCTTACGGCACAGCAATTCGAGCGAAATAGGGGATGGTGCCTCCGACTTCGGCTAACCAAACCCAAGTCAAGGTCAGCCAAGTGTTGGAACGGGAAAGCAAAAACTCTTCAAGACATATCGGCTAATTTTGGTCTCAAGTTGTCAGTCCGGCCCATACACGGGCGAATAACCGGCTAACCTAAATCTCGCGCGCACGGGCAAGGCCGCACAGTGAATCAGATTTAGGCATCGTCCCGTCCCCCGACGAACACGTCAGGCGTCTTAACTTGGTGTTGCCATGACAAATGCATGCATAGCCCCATTAAGTCGGGGAACAACTTGGACTCGTCAATTCCATATCGGAATAACAAGTACCTAAAGGTTTTCTTTGACCCTTTAGGAATAATGATTCGGCGTAACACCCAATCCTCTCGCAGCGCCTCGTTGAGTGGGCGCGTTGGCTCAGGATGGACGGTGAAGAGGCCATCCTGAGCAGCTATACGAGAGGTAACAACTGCTGGCCAGAACTTGTACAACTTATCGATGCTCGTGGGGCTCAGTGATCGGACCTTCTCGTCCGATATTCGGCGCTCCGCGTTAAGAGCGTAAACTGCCGCGTCCGCGTCAGGACTTCCTATAACAGCAAAGTAAAGCGCCACCAGTGGGTTCACGGACCAGTCCATTAAACGAGTTGGGAGACCGTGATGTTGGGCAAGCGCAAGCCACTCCCACTCGTTCGGGGGCAAGGAATCCAGATGGGGTATAGCATTCCTCTTGAACATATCGGTAATGCTTTTCTCAAGCTTTTCAAATGTGTCCGACGTGCCCTCCATACGCCCAATGCTGGGCAAGAGCTGATAACTTTGATTGCTGACCCCCCGAAACACCCACGCTCCGCGTCGATCCGGCAGGAAAGTCTCCTGGACATGCTTGAGGAAACTAGCTAGATCGGGCGTTTCAATGTCTTCCATTACTCTTCGTCGTCGTCGTCATGTCCGAAAACGTATCTTACTGAGTAGATACCAACACCCAGCAGCTTATTAATTGCCAATACAATATCGGTGAGCACTCCTCTTTTGGCTTGCTCTGGCCTAAGAAGTGCAGCGCGAACAGAAGGCGCTGTTAAATCGAGAAGACTCGCAACGTCGGAGTAAAGGATTCCATGTGCAGAAAATATTGCCTTTGGCGACCTTGGGTTGCGGGAGAACACATCCTCCATGCGCAGCTGATCCCCAAGATTGGAGAGGTAGTTAAGTGACCTAACAATTTTGTATCTCGCAATCTCGGAACCACGAGATTCGCCACTTGCAATGCGTTCAATAGTCCTAGGATTGAGTCCCGAGGCATTCGCCACATCGATGACGGAAAGGTTGTAAAGCTCCAGCCGCGAACGGAGGTTCATCTGATTACCTCTCCACCATTGTCAAGCCGTATTAAATAAATCACAGAGGCTGCAGTCTGTGGCGGGCAGTGTTGCGCTTCCATTCTGGGAAAATCCGTTTTGAAGTAATCGATACACTTTGCAAGTTGCTGTCCTCAAAGACTGTCCTAATCCTGGCTCTTATCGAAGTAGAGGTGTTTAACCCCGACCGTGTTATCCGATGACCAAAACGATCCAGCATCACTAAATGAGATCATTGCAGCCTCCTCCGGAGGTTGGGATGGTTTCTTCTGAACCTTTGGTGCAATTGGCTGCCATTCCTTGAGATGCTGGCCAACCTCTCCGTAGAACTTGATCAGTTCAACCTCAGCGGCCTCGGCCATTTTCTTACTGCCTTTGAATCCACTGAGAAGATCAACAAACCTCGCGACCTCGAAGAACGTCGGCATTTGCCGCTCAGAAGCAGGCGGGATTAGTGACTCTGGTTCCTCCCGTGCGATGCTGAGGTCTGCACTTGTGCTCTGGGTCCGGCCTGGCCAAGACACAATCAGTCGCACGTCCCTAGCGTCTGCTGGAACCTGCCTAGTGATCCAGTTGATCGGAGCCGTTACGCGTTTCTTATCTTTTGGCGCTCGCAGCTTCATGGAAAAGCATAGGGACCTACGTGCGAAATCGGCAACAATCTTCACCCTCGCCGCCGCATCAGGAATGCTGAACTCCTCCTCCAATCTCTGGTGGCTTGTTAGATCCTCGATCCCTGCCTTCAGTCGAGCAGCAGGATCGGCTGCGTTCGCACGTGACAGGTTCAGGCTCGCCATTTGCCCAACAGCCTCACTGAGCTTCAGTGAAAGGAACCTCGTCAACTGAAACCAATTGTTGACCGCTCCCTCAACCTCGGGGGATGACTTGAGAAGCTTCTCTCCCCGCTGAACCTCCTCGCACACCGCACGCCAGCTTGCGCCCATCGTGGTCTGCAGGTTGATTCCCGAGGTTTTGTGCCTGAAGTACCGAATCAGCTCAGACAAAATCAGATTCTGTTCGCGGTCCTTGATATCGGTTTTCTGGATCATCAACGCCGCAGTAGATACCACTGAGAGCCAGGAGAAGTGAAAGAGCCCCAGCTTGCCGAGCTTCGTCTTTGAGATCGAGACCGGATGATGCGTTGGTAACGACGCGTAGTCATTGGATATCGTGATGATGGCATCGCAACCGATTTCACGGGCAAGACCAATATAGGATTCGATCTGAGCCGCATCGAGAGACGCATTCCCCACCTTCGACTCAACGATTGCGGACCACAGGCTTCGACCCGTGTTGATCACGACAAGGCCGTCAGGACGGAATTTAACAGTCTTGGACTTCGGAACGACTTCGGTAAAGCACCGAATCTTGGCCTTCTTCCCCGATGGTGCACCGGCTGCTTTGAGCAACTCAAAGGCGAAATTTGGTATGAGTCTGAAGGCCGCGAGCAATACGGATGTCGCCCGTTCCTCTTTCTTGGAGTCCGCCAGTACTGGAATCAGGCTGGCTACTGTGTAGGACTTCAGGTTGTCCGTGATCTTGCTCGCTGACCCCATCGCAATCACTCCCGAACTGGCTCCCGTTGCACGATAGACTAACGAACTTTTTCCTGAAAACAAAAAGGAACCAGGATTATGGACAAGCTTCGAGCGATCATTGAACGTCGGGATACGCTAGGCGGGAAGCTATTTGACAGCGCGATTCAGTGCTTGATCGTGCTTTCGCTTCTGGCCTTTTGTGTTGAGACGTTGCCTGGACTAACCAGCGAGACCCGCAGAGTCTTGCGAGCCATCGAAGTTGCGACAGTCATCGTCTTTACTGCCGAATACCTGCTCCGCCTAACTGTCGCAGAGCGCAAGCTTGGATTCGTCTTTAGCTTCTTTGGCCTAGTCGATCTATTCGCGATCTTGCCCTTCTACCTGGCGGTTGGGCTAGACCTTCGCTCGCTGCGGATTGTGCGCCTTCTCAGGCTTTTCCGCGCCCTAAAGCTCGTCAGGTATAGCCAGGCTATCCAGCGGTGTCATCGGGCCTTCCTGATCGCGAGAGAGGAGCTAGTGCTGTTCCTATCGGCAGCTGCGATGCTTCTGTTTCTTGCTGCTGTTGGTATCTATTACTTCGAGAATGCCGCCCAGCCTGAGGCATTTAGCTCGATCTTTCACAGTCTGTGGTGGGCCGTCGCGACGCTAACTACCGTCGGATATGGCGACGTCTACCCGATCACCGTCGGTGGTAGGGCATTTACTTTCTTCGTCCTGATGATTGGGCTCGGTATTATTTCTGTCCCGAGCGGCATCGTGGCGTCCGCATTGTCTGAAGCACGGAAAGAGATCGAGCAAGCCGATTAGGGAATTAGTATGGCGGTTTAGCCTGCAGCAGTTACTATCAGGAACACCAAACGGTTGCCGTGCAAAAAAGTACGAAGGCGCGAAGATGGCAGATTCAGAACGAGCCCGAAAGAGCGGCGATGACGCCGAAACCAGTGAAGTCGAAGGTCACGGCAACTCACAGGAATTCAAAGCCGATGTCTACCATGAAGACGCGGCATCTATGAGGTATCAAGACGCGCTTCTGTGGTCTCGGTTCAAGACGGCTGCGGTTATTGAAGCTGGGGTCTTCTACGCAGTTTGGGGGGAAAACGAGCTTTCTAACCAATCTACCGTAGTTCTCGCCGCTGGCGGGATGATTCTGATGTTGATTCTCGCTTTGTTAGCCTTGATGGATAAACGTGATGCAGACTCTCACAAAGACCGAATGGTCCGGTTCGAAGAGGAAGTGGCAAGTTTCGAATTCAATCAAAGGTCAATTGAGTTATTCAGCTTGGAAGTTAGTTTGAAGGGGTCTTACCTTGTTCTGATCATTTTCCTTGTCTTGATTACGTTTAACTTTTTCGCCTTGTACAGTGCTCTCGCAAACAGCTCGACTCAACATTGGCCTCTGTAGAGACCTATTAAGATTCAGTCGATACTGGTGGCTGCGATCGATAGTGGAGTAGCGCTTACGATCCGCTACCACGGTGGCAGTCAGCCTTGAAGCCTCCGACAAATCAGTCCAATCGCAATCATTTCTGGTGGCAAAGTCAGGGTGTTAACGGCAAAGTAAAAATGACCCCCCTCGGCAACTGAAAACTGACCCCCCTGTCTTCTAACCTGCACCTCCTGGGAGGAGGTGCACATGCTGGATCGGGAAGGGTGTATGGAAATTCGGATTTTGAGCAAGCAAGGCAAGGGGATCAAAGAGATTTGCCGGCTGACGGGGCATTCTCGGAACACGGTTCGGAAGTATCTGAGATCGGACCTTTCGCCGGAGTACGGCCCAAGAGCAGCCCGCGGCAGTAAGCTGGACCCGTACAAGGATTACCTTCGCGATCGCGTCGAGGCAGCGCACCCGAACCGGCTGCCTGCGACAGTGCTGTTCCGCGAGATCAGAGATCGCGGCTATCCCGGCGGCGAGCGGATTGTTCGGTCTTTTGTGAGCGGGCTGTATCCGGCGCCAGCGCCGGAGCCACTGGTTCGCTTCGAGACAGCGCCTGGCCGGCAACTCCAGGTGGACTGGTGCGTGTTCCGCCGCGGCCAGTCGCCGCTATCGGCGTTTGTGGCCACGTTAGGCTATAGCCGAGCCAGCTACGTCGAGTTTGTGGCCAACGAGCAGTTCGACACGCTGCGGCGATGTCACGTCAACGCCTTTGACCAGTTCGGCGGTGTTCCTCGCGAAGTGCTCTACGACAACATGAAGACGGTGGTGCTGGAAAGAAACACCTACGGTGAGGGCCTGCACCGGTTCCACCCGGGGCTGTGGGACCTGGCCAAGCACTATGGCTTTGCGCCGCGACTGTGCCGGCCCTATCGAGCCAAGACCAAGGGGAAAGTGGAGCGGTTCAACCGCTACCTGCGCAACAGCTTCTACTATCCGCTGGTCTCGTCGCTGAAGCAGGCGGGCCTGTCCCTGGATGTGGCCACGGCCAATACGGAAGTCAAAAAATGGCTACGAGATGTCGCTAACGTTCGCGTGCATGGAACGACTGGCGAGATCCCGGCGGTTCGGCTGGTGGCTGAGCGCGAGGCGCTGCAAGCCCTTCCCCGGACTGAGGTCTCGGTGCCCAGCCAGCGCCCGGAGCCCATCGCTCAATGGCCCGAAGCGCCGCTACACCGCTCGCCGCGTGACTATGACCAGCTGCTGGGCGTGGAGCTATGAGTCGCGTCGAGCATGAACAGATCGTGGGGCTGTGCGATCAGCTGAAGCTCCAGGCCGTGGGCGATCAGTACCTGGAATGGTCCCAGAAAGCGGTTGAGCTCGATCAGAGCTACAGCGACTTCCTCCACACGGTGCTGAAGCAGGAGTACGAGGCGCGACAGGCGCGAAGCCGCCAGGTGATGGTAAAGATGGCGGGCTTCCCGGTGATCAAGACCCTGGACACTTACGACTTCACCTTCGCCACCGGCGCGCCCAAAAAAGCGATACAAAGCCTGGCTGATCTGGCCTTCATCCAGCGATCGGAGAACATCATCTTGCTGGGCCCCAGCGGCACCGGCAAAACGCATCTGGCCATCGCGCTGGGCTACCTGGCTACGCAGCGCAACCTCAAAGTGCGCTTCATGACCGCTGCGGATCTGATCCTGCAGATGGAGACCGCCCGGCGCCAGGATCGCTACAAAGAGGTGATGCGTCGGTCGGTGATGGGTCCGAGCCTGCTGATCATCGATGAGATCGGTTATCTGCCGTTCACCGGCGACCAGGCCAATCTGTTCTTCCAGGTGATCGCCAAAAGATACGAAGCCGGAGGCTCGGTCATCCTGACCTCGAATCTGAGCTTCGGTGCCTGGGAACAGACCTTCGGCGGCAACGGCGCGCTCACCTCCGCCATGCTGGATCGGTTACTGCATCACTCTCATGTGATCCAGATCCGTGGCGACAGCTATCGGTTGAAGGACAAACACAAAGCAGGGGTCATCAAGAAGCGGTCACGCAAGGCCGCAAAGTAGCCACTGGGGGGTCAAAATTACTTTGCCGAAACGGACAAAAAGGGGTCAAAAATCGGTTGCCGTTGACAAGGGCCAGGTGTTTTTCATCGGAAGCAGTCAAGGTATTCATTGTCGACAAGATCGAACTTGCAGACCACTCCGACATGAGCCAGAACGTTTGGTCGGCAGAGATTCTTCCTGCGCCATACCAAGACCTAAAGGGGATGCGCGACTCGACAATTCAACGGTTGAAGGGGCTTGGATGGTAGGTAGAGTTTCAATCCGCTGGCGACGACGAAACAATCCACCTGCATCGCTTCTTCAAAATCGGAAAACCCCGAAAGACTCCAGAAATCACCATCAGGTAACAAAAACACTCATACGATCATGAAGGCCATTACGAGTTAGACGAAGGCTTAGACGATTCACCCGTTGCGATCTAGTTCAGCGCCTACTTCAAGACGGGAACAATCAGGATTGAGGCGCGTGATGGAGAGGGGGAGGAAGATGACCGCGATCCAATGGCCGCGACGTTACGGAGGCGTCGCTGGTCGGTTCGCGCCAAGAACGAGAACACTAGAACCTATGGCAGCCTAGAGAAGGCCGCAGTGTTTTTTCTATCCATCGCGGAAAAAACGTCGCCAAATATCTAATCGTTCCAATCAAAATTCACGGCATACCCACTACAGAGGACATTTCGTCCCATAATGCTTTCCCAACGCTTCCACCAGTCAATCCCAAATCTCGGACAATCATTCCAAGGGCTCGCCTGTGCGGTGACACACGACCTTGGGCTTCCTCGATCTTTTTTATGAGCTGTGATGGTTGCTCTCGAAATAGGCTCGCGTACGCTAGAAATAGTTTCTTTACCCAATCATGTTCAATTTCATTGAAGTTATCGACATTGGTGTGCTGCGATAGATTAAAGTCTACATTTCCTGGCGTCGTGAAAGCCTGCAGGGCATCCAGTTTGCTGAACTTCGCACACAGCAAAACCAAAAACGGGCTTAGACTAAGTCGGGGATTGATGAACCGAGATCTCGCGAGAAAGCTAACCTTCGAAAACACCTGTTCTAGGTCTCGCAAGGTCAATTCAAAAATTGAGGACAACCAATGTAGCAGATCCAACTCAGCGTCCCAGTGTCCTTTTGGCTCAGCGAATTCAGCGGAGTGGAACCTCTCCTTCAGTAGCTCGACAAAGCTCGGGCCGCGCAAAGCTGGCAAGTCGATACTGATATCGAAAAATCGTCGCAAATAGATGTCGGCATCAACTCCAGCGAAACCGTAGCGAACCGAGCACGCACTTCGGACAAATTCCTCGTCTATCGTAATAACGAAACTTATGCCATGGACTTTGTTGTAGTAGTGACGAATTGCCTCCAGAAAGTCCACAGCGAAGGTTGGCCGGCAACGATCCAGCTCGTCGATCAGAACAACCAGCCTAGCGTCTTTGTCATTTGCCTTATCTCCGTGCTCCGCCTTCCACCATGCGTTTCGCAGTTGTTCGAGATGATGGGTTACAGAGTCTTTGGCTTCGCGGATTTCTTTTATTGCGCCCAGCGATGCGGCTAAGGCTTCGTCCAAAGTCTGATCTAGGACCGCGCCGATTACTTGGTCAGCACCATCATCTCCTACAACCTTAGTTAAAAGATGCCTTCCGCCCGCCTGCGCACCAGATTTCATTATCCGCAGCAGGCTTCTCATTACTTCCTCTGAATCCTCCTTGCCAATTTCCCCTGACGCTTCTGCCAGCCCAGCCCCAATCACCTCCATTGGTGGCAGAAACCCGTCGTAATCCCAGGCAGAGATCAAAATTGCTGGGAGGTTATGACGTTGTTGCAGTTGTTCTTGGAGCATGTGAAGAAAGGTCGTCTTGCCAATCCCATACCGTCCACAGACTTCTATGACAGTAGGTGCTGAAAGAGAGCTTAGAAAGGCGCCAAATTGTGAAACATTAGTCGATCGGCCGATTCTGTCGTCTATGTTCGCGTAATCTTGGTTGATGTTATGAATGCCGGCCATGGCCTCGGCTGCTCTCACTGTGTTGCCAACGTTTACGTCACAATAATTTTTTCCCGTTTGCGAGTCCACTTTCGTGGATTAGTTACCACACGTATGACAAATCGAAAGTTGCCTAATTGGGTGTTATTACTGGATTTGGCTTGAACGTCAGTCGGAATCGCAACGGCCTGCCCGATAAACTGACTCACGCCGACGCCTGGATGCGACAGACGCATGGCATGTGTCACCACGCCACGTTCCCGCTGAAATTTCACCGACAGCGAAACTTCCGCTGCGTCGAACGACGCTTCCTCCATAAGTCGCTGACGCACCTCTTCCCGCTCATGCGGGCCATGAGCAAGATGGCCGACGGTGAGCCCTTAACCATCTCTCTCAGGACCCAGCGTCTCCCGCCAGTGGGCGCACATCAGGTTCAGCGAGAGGAGTTGGTCCTGCAGTTTGGCCAACTGCCGGCAGTCGTTTATCGTGTGGAGGACTTTGTGGACTGCGAGGCGGTGTTCTTCGGGTTTCATGGGCGGACGGTTTCGCGGTGGTTTCTCACTATCTGATAACGCGGAAAGCCTACGCCACTTTGATCGTAGCTCTATGAAAGGGGGCGCCAGACAGCACAAAATAGGCTGACGCAGATCACTCCAGATTAGGAGCGACTCCGAAATCTGCTAACCTCTGGAGGGGCAACTGAGCATCAGGAAAGCTATTCTGTGAAGCATCGGAAGGCGCCCGCAAACAAGAAAAGGTCGCTGAAGGTAACAACCTTAATCGGGTGGATCATCGTGGCAGCAATAGTGTTTGGTGCATATCAGTGCTCTTCCCAACGCACGTATGTCAGCGACTGCGAGAGAGCGGTAAAACGTGCTGCCGAAGTCTCGGCGTACGAAGACAGAATCGAGGGCCTAGATCCGGCTATACGCGTTTGCACCAGCCTAAGTCAGCTTCGGGGATTCGTTCGAAAGTATCCATCGGCCCTCGATGGGGTGGACGTTTCCGTTTTTGTCGGGAACCGTTGCCGGTATAACCAACAGCTCAAACCAACACCTTTGTGTCAGGAAGTCCAAGATTGAACCGCCGTGTCCCTGAGGGAATACGACGACTTTAGTGCAGGCCGGTCGCGTGATTATTCCGCAACGACACTCGCATTAATCATCCGAATTGATGGGGCCCCCTCCTCGTGTCCGATGGAAAGGAGTTGGTCGTGAGATAGGTAACGGCGTAGACACCAAATGTTGAAATTAAAGCTCGCGGACGGGGCATTTTTGAGGACCCGCCGCATGTGGCAATTTTGATCGCCCAAGCTAGGCAAAAAACAAAGTCTTCCCATCCCGGTCTTCTTGGGCATATAGCGAGCGCCTTTGACGACTATTGCATTATCGCCTTTACGCCGCTATCCGTGACTCTCCATCCGCTATCCGTTTTTTCCAAGGTCGCCCTCATTCTCGGAATTTGCCCCAACTCTGATGTTAGTTGAATAGTTAGGCAGTCTTCCTCACCATTCTTTCCAAAATCTAATTTCGAAACGTGTTTTCCATATTCAGTTTGCGCAAGCCCCAAGGAATACTCCACTGTGAGAACATTGGTTTCGGCGCTAAAACTTTTATCAATGTTCTCAATAAAATCAAAGGCATGAGAGTACACATTGACAAATCTTATGGTGTCGGATTCTGAGTCGAGAGCTACCCCCTGGATTTTATCTTTGTATTCATCGCTCGCAGAGAATTTTGTTTTATATTTTCTTGTCTTTCGATCCAATACAGCGGGCGATATTTCTTCCCTCTCAATAAGTCGCCATATCTCTTTTTCAAACTCTGCCCCAGCTTCTGGCGTGCAACCCATTTCTAAAGGCCTTCCCAGCTTGAAATCACTGCCACCGATGCGCCTCAAGAGCCACACCATCTCCTCGCTTTGACTAATCAGACTCTTGATTTCGTCATCTGACGGTAGCTGTTCGGAACACCCACTAGCAACCAGAACGAACACCGCAAATCCCACTACTCTCGCAAAATCCTGTAACTTCATAGATTAAGTTCCCCTTGCAACATCCTGTCATGCGCCGCCCCGGTTTGCGTGGTGTCCGTAAGCCGCAAATCGGAAAGGAGCGGTCAACAGCCTCTTGGTTTGACCGTGATCAACAATATATCTGTTTTCCCTCAACGATTCCTGAATGCAACTGCTGTTGCTCCCTCTTTCACCGCCTCACTATTTTCTACGGCCGTACCTCTATCTTCTCTACGAGGTGAAAGGGAAGCCTTTGGCCCCACGTCAATGCCACAGAATGAAGGGCGACCGAAGCCGCCCTATCCAAATCCTCACAGCCAAAACAGGCTACGCAATCACATCACCCGCATGAACCGATACGCCCGTAAGCAGCCCTGAAGCCCTATCCAGCAGTTCCTGCGCCTCTCGGGTGTTGTCCTTGATGGTTTCCACATCACCGGGCCCCACAGACGGCTGTCGCTCCTTGAAGGCCTCAAAGAGCATCGTGACAGCCTCCAGATCGCGCTGCATCGCGAACACCATGTCAGACGCAACCTTGTCGCCTGTCGTGTGCAGGTTCATGCTCAGGACGCCGGCCTGGGCCCTCAGGAAGGTGAGCCTTTCTTCAAGCAACGTATCGACTTCATACTGTGTGGCCGAGGGCGGTAGCTGCAGCGCTGGCTCAGGACTCTTGCGGGTATCCATCACGCCGCCTCCTGTTCTGGCTGTTCTACCTCACGAAGCAGTTCTAACGCTTTCTGAAGCTGATTAGCCAGATGGAAAAACGTCTCGCTTAGGTGTGAGTTCTTGCCGTGGTACGTCTCGCCTAGGGTGTAGCAGATACCCTCTAGACCGCCGAGGATTAGCGTGGCTCCGTCATAGTCGGTAATGTTCGTAGTTATTGTCAGGTTGGGTTTGGTTCCAGTCATAGCAAAGCCCTCTGTAGGTATATACGTAGGTATCACCTAGCCAGCTGACACGAGAAAGCTATACAAAACAGCGCTTTGTCGTATCTCTGGTTCCGACCCCAGCCTCCAAATATCCGCAAAGCCCTGCGTCCGCAGGGCTTTGTTGTTTCTGGGGCTTCAGAGTACTCATTTCGGCAACCATCATCTCGACGTCCGTGACAGTCGAACGCACGTTATGATGGCCGCCATCGACCCGCTGGCGCAGGAACGCTGGCGGGTTTTTCTTCGACGGTCGGCGGCGCTTCAATGGACGTATTTGTGTTTCAGATGGGGAAGGTGGGGTCTTCAGCCATAACGCTGGCGCTTCGCGAGCGCGGTCTGAATGCCATTCAGGCGCACTGGCTCGGTAAGGAAACCCTTTACGAATCGCTCGAGCATTCGCTCCTGAACGTCGACCTCGACGAAGAGATTGCCTTTCGGGGTGAGCAGGAGTGGCTGCAGAATCTCAAGAACACGCGCCAGCTGCTCTGGTATCAGAAGCATCAGCGAAAGAACGGCCAGCGCCTGCGAATTGTGACGCTCGCGCGCGACCCGCTCAGCTGGTACTGGGGCCATCTCGCCGAGAACTTCGACCTGTACGGACCCTGCATGCAGCGGTGGTACCAGCAGACCTTTGATCAGGCACCGGACGATTCCCGCCATGCCGCCTGGGCGTTTCACGAATCCATGTTTGAGCGTTTGAGGCGTATTGATGTCCCGGTTGCGGACGCAGCCTTTCCGGACGCTGCGGTACGCCAGCAGGTCAACGGCGGGCCGGCATCGTTTCTCTCGGAGCAGATGATGAAGCTGCGCCTGCCGACGGTGTGGTTTGACGTGTTCTTTCAGCCCGTGCTGGGCATCGATGTGTTAGAGCAGCCGCTTTGTAACGGCACGGCGCGCTTTGACAATGCGTATGCGGAGGTGCTGCTGATTCGCTACGAGGATCTCCCGCATTCGCTCAATGAGCTGGAATCGTTCTTAAACCTCGAGAACCTGACGCTACCGGTGATCAACCAAACAGCCGACAAAGTCATGCCGTTTAACGTCAAGGCCTTTGCCAGGGAATTTGAGCCAGACCCGAAGGCCATTGCGGCGCTTTACGCCACGCCATTCTGCCAACACTTCGGCTACCAGTCCCGCTAGCGGCGCGCAGGGCAGCGAGGCAAAAAAAAGGCCGGGTAAGTCGAACCTTACCCGGCCAGCATCACCAACGTGAGGTTGGTGTGTGAGTCACCTTAGAATCGCCAGTTGATTCCGAATCGAATGTCCCGACCCGGCAGCGGCGCAGACTGGGCCAGGAACGACGTCGGAGACCGCGCGAAATCGTCGGTCAGGTTACGCGCCCGCAAAGAGAGCGACACGTTGGGCGAGACCTGCACGTTCAGATACGCGTTGACGAACGTGTAGCTGTCGGTGGGCACCGTGCCGGGGATATCAACCTCGCTACCGTCCGGCAGCTGGCCGACGCGGTCCTGCTCGTCCACGTGCTGAACCTCCAGACGCAGACTTGAAGCCCAGGGCCGGTAGTCGAGGTTCATGCCCACCAGAAAACGCAACGGCGGGAAGAACGGCAGATCGCCCTCCGGCACTCTGCTGGCGCCGGTTCCCAGCGGGATGAACTCATCGCGCACGTTTTCAACGCCGCCAAATGTGGTGGGCTCTGTCGTTTCACCGCGAGCCAGGTCCAGCTGAGCATCGAAGCTCAACACCATGTCATCGGTTTCCAGGGCCTGGTAATCGGCCTCCAGCTCGAAGCCGTAGATCTCGGCGTCAGCCTGCTGGTAAGCAAATACCGGGAAGCCTTCGTCCGCGGGGAAGGGGTCGCCTTCCTCGAAAAAGTCGCCGGTTGGGCTCAGGAAGATGAAGTCGCTGAAGTCGTTGAAGTAAACGTTGGCGGCAAAACCAAAGTTTCCAACGTAACGCTTAAACGACAGCTCCGTTGAAAACGCCACCTCGTCATCGAGGTTCACATCACCGATTTCGACCGTGCTGGTGGCCGGGTGGAAGCCGTTGGAGAACAGCTCTTCGGCTGTCGGTGCACGCTCCGATCGAGCCAGGTTCAGGCCGATCGTGGTGCCCTCAGAAAGCTCGTAGATCCCCGTGAGGGCCGCCGAGAAAGTGGTCCGCGTATCGCTGAAGCGGCCGCCGGCGAAGCTCAGGTTGCTGGTTTCGTTTTTCTGGCTGTCGACGCGCAGGCTGGCTTCACCGATGAAGGCATTCTGCGTGTAGCGTCCGAGGCCGAAGACACCCCAGCGGAACTGCTCGTTGAGCGGGACAAACGCTTCGTCACCGGCGGCTTCGAATTCCCGGTCGGCGATGTTGATGCCAAAGGTGCCGGTAACAACGCCTGCGCCCATATCGAAGTCGTTCAGGAAGGTTTCGGCACGCAGCTCCCACTCATCGTTGGTGAAGAGCGTCTCGGGCTCGACGCCCGCAAACTCCGTGTGCTCGTAGTCAGACAGCCCGAATCGAAACTTGGCCATCTTGATGAAGCTGCCGTCAAGGTTGTATTCGCTGTCGAGGTCGAAACGGACCTGCTCAAAATCGATATTGATCGGTCCTTCTTCTTCCTCTTCGTCATCTTCATCTTTCAGCAGGAAGCCGAGGAGTCCTTCTTCTTCCTCCTCTTCTTCTTTCTTTTTGCCCCCGGGCAGGCCATAGCGGCCTTCCTGCAGGCCCAGCGAGAAGCCGATGTAGCCTTTCTCACCGATCCAGGAGAGACCCAGCGTTCCGGACGTTGCCTCGGACTGGCTGTTTTCGACGATACCCTCAACGCCTTCTTCCTCAGCCTCCTCGCTGGCGAAGCCTGGAATCTCGTACTCCTCGGCGTCACGGTCGTTGACGTCGAAGTGGAGCACCCAGTTGTCGCCGACGTTGATATCGGCCGCGCCACCGACGGTGTAGCCTTCGTCAACGCTTGAATAGCCGGCTGAGAGTTCAAAATCAAAGTCGTCTTCGACGCGGCTCAGCGGAATGCGTCGGTCAAACACGTTCACAACGCCGCCGATGGCATTCTGCCCATAGCGCAGGGTGGAGGCGCCACGAAGGATCTCAACGCGTTCCGCATGGGCCAGTTCCGTCGCAACCAGGTGATCCTGGCTCGCCGTGGAGACGTCGAATGCCGAGATATCGTTGGTCAGAATCCGAATGCGGTCACCGCCGAGCCCACGAATGATGGGCCGCGAGGCGCCAGGGCCAAAAAAGGTTGAACTGACCCCTGGCTGGCTGGCCAGGGTTTCACCGATGGTGCCGTTCAGGTTGAGCAGCAGATCAGATCGGTCAAGAACGGTGGTGCCCAGTACCGCCTCGGAGATGGCGGTTCGAAGCGGCGAGGAACGAACGACAATTTCTTCGAGTTGTTCGGTATCCTCTGAACCGTTGGTTTGCGCTGCCGCGATTGATGTTCCAAGCAGCAACAGGCTGGATGACGACAGACTACGAAACGTACCCATGTTCATATTTCCCTACAGATTGGATTGGTATGACGGCGAATACGGCCAGCCGTCGGTCGGGTGAAAGACGCGGAATGTTACACTATAACGTTACTGATGTTAACCAGCCTAAAGTACTGAAAAAGCGCAGCGTTTGATCGGCATTTCATTAACAAAAGAGCTTAGGGACTGGCCGGGCGACTCCCGCCAAAGGCAAGAATTTGCGCATTGAAACGATCGAAACGATTGAGCGACTTTTCGAGGTCGAGCTGGCGTGGGACGAGCTGTACAAATCCGATCCTCATGCCCACGTTTACCTGTCGTCGGATTTCCTGTGTTCTGTCGCCATTCGAGTCGCAGGCAAATTCCGCATCCTGGTGGCCTGGTCGGACGACGGCCGCTGTGTCGGGCTGCTGCCGCTGATCGTAACGACCCGCTGGAGCAAGCCGGAGAACTGCCTGGTGAACGTGCTCGATATGCTGGGGCACGTGTTTGACTCCGACTATACCGGCATCCTCTGTGATCCGGCACACGAGCCCGAGGTGTGTCGGGCTCTGGCCGCTGAGATCTCGCGGATGCCCTTTGCCCGCATCATTCTGAACTACTTCAGCGGGCCCGCCAGCCGGCTGGAGGCCTTTACCGGCGCTTTCGATTCCAAGACCTTCGGGCATAAGGCCAACGAACACCTGATCAACGAAGGGCAGACCAATAACCTGATCTGCCCCTACGTTGAACTACCGGATACGTTTGACGCGTACCTTGCGGGCCTGAGCGCCAACTCCCGACAGAAGCTTAGGCGCCTGCTGCGAAAGCTCGATAGCGACCCGACCCTGCAAATCAAAAAATCCCGCCCAGAAACGTTTACGCAAGACGTCACAATTCTGTCCAAGCTTTGGTACCTGAAGCACGCAGAGCAGAAAGGCCGGAAGCGGGCGACGCGGCTCGCCGAGCTGTTCAAAGACGTTGCCATGCTCGGTCTTGCCAACGGCATGGTCTACCTGGCCATTCTCTGGCGCGACGGTAAGCCCATTGCCGCGCAGGCCAACTACATCGATCGTGTCAGACGCGAGGCGCTGTTCCACGTTGCCGGGCGCGACGACGCCGTCCGCGATCTGTCTGCAGGGCTCATGCTGCAGGCGCACTGCATACGCTGGGCGATTGCCAACCGCCTTAAGCGCTATGACTTCACCGTAGGCAACGAGCCCTACAAGTTCAGCCTCGGCGGCGTTGAGCGCCGGATCGTCTCTGCTGAGGTGTTTACGCGGTCCGGCACGAACATCGGTGACAAGCTGGACCAGAGCAGCCGAGAAGACGTCCTACACCTCATACGCCAGCTGGCCGGAAAGGGCCGTGAGGTGGAGGCACGCACCGCGGCAGGGCAGGCGGCGGCAACCTGGCCAGACCTCAAACTCGACGGTGAGCTGAGCGCCATCTCGCCCGATTGATCAGCGGGCCGTTTTGGCTGAGACTCACCACCCCTGATTGAGTTGACCCAAAGCCCGTCCGATGACGCCGCCTAAGACGTTTGTCCAGCACCGCGTGAAATCCATGAGCCGCTCCGAAGAGGAAAGAATTCGATGCGTATCGGCGTAGCCGCCAGCTCCCAGCTGGCCGCTGATGCCGGCGTCGAGATGGCCGCCCTGGGCGGCAACGCGGTTGATGCCGCCGTTGCGTCCAGCCTCGTGCAGCTGGTGACCGAACCGGGTGTCGTCTCGCTCGGCGCAGCGGCGTACATCGTGATCTGGCCGCCCGGGGACACCCCGGTCATGATCGACGGGGCGGCTGAGATGCCCGGAAGAAAAGCCAAACCCTCTCAGTTCGGAACCGGGGGCATCGACCGTGTGCTGCCCTACGGCGGCGGCACGCCGACCAAGCTCGGCTACGGATCTGTCGCCACACCCGGCGCCATCGCCGCGTACGAGATGGCCGCCACCCGGTTTGGCCGCTTGCCATGGAAAACGCTCGTGCAGCCGGCCATTCGAGCGGCCCGCGAGGGTTTTCCCATGCCTCGTGCCTCGGTCCAGTATCTTTCGTCGACGCACGAGGCGATCTTCGGCTGGAACCCGCCGGCCTTCGCGCCGCTGTGCGACAGCGAGGGAAAGCTGCTGCAGGCGGATGCGGTAGTCAGACTGCCGGAGCTGGCGGACAGCCTGACGGTGCTGGCCGAAAACGGCGCACGAGATTTCTACGAGGGCGAGATCGCTGAACAAATCGCCTCAGACATGGCCGCTCATGACGGACTTCTTGGCGCGGCAGATCTTGCCGCATACCGGGCGAGAAGCGTTCCTGCGCTGAAAGTGCAGCTAGACGAGTGGCAGCTGGCCACCGCGGCAGCACCCAGCCTGGGCGGGGCGGCGCTGGCAGCCATGCTGCTGATGATGGAGGGGGACCGGCACCGTCGGTGGAGTCATGCTTTGACGGAAGAGGTAATCCGTGTGCAGACAGCGGTCATGCGGTATCGACAGCAGAAGCTGGACGAATCTGTGGCGCTTGATAAGGACATCGAGGCGCTGCTTGAGATCGCACAAGGAAATCCGGGAGCGCTGATGTCGCCGTCCACAGTGCACGTATCGAGCGCAGACAGCGATCGGCTGACGTGCGCCATCACCGCGTCGGCCGGCTACGGTTCGGGCGTGATGCCGCCCGGCACGGGCATCTGGCTCAACAACTCGCTAGGCGAAGCCGAGCTGACCCGGCATGGCTTTCACGCGCTGCCGCCAGGAACGCGGCTCCCGTCAAACATGGCGCCCACCGTAGGGATCGGGCCCGATAAAATTCTGGCTATCGGCTCGCCCGGTGCGGACCGTATCACAACGGCCGTGTTCCAGACGCTTGTCAACTACGTTCATCTGGGCATGCCCATTCAAGAGGCTGTCAATCATCCGAGGCTTCACGTCGAGTGGCCCGACGGCCACACGCCGCAGGTGGCCTGGGAACCGGGCCTCCCCCTTGAGCGTTTGAAGGGGCCGCAGCGCCCGTTTGACCATCTGGACATGTTTTTTGGCGGCGTCGGCGCGGTTACTTTCATCGCGCCAGACCGCTTTGAGCTGGCTGGCGACGTAAGGCGCAACGGCGGCACCGCGGTCAGCCCCTGACAGGCCAATCGGATCTTGCGAAGGAAAGGTGGCCGCCTACTTTGGCCTGTGAACGTGAAATGCCGCATCGGTTGTGGTATTCCAGTGCGCTGGAACTGAGGCGAGAAAACCCATGGTGTGCAAAGCAGCCGACCCGGCATCCCTGGACCCGATCGAAACCGCAAGCGTCGACGAGCTGCGCGCTCTGCAGCTTGAGCGGCTCAAGAAGACCATCAAGCATACCTGGGACAACGTGGCGCCGTTTCGCGCCAAGTGTGAAGCAGCCGGCGTTTCGCCCAGTGAACTGAATCAGCTGGAAGATTTGGCGCGGTTTCCTTTCACCGTCAAAGACGACCTGCGTCAGGCCTATCCCTTCGGACTGTTTGCGGTGCCCCGCAGCGAAGTCGTGCGTATCCACGCGTCCAGCGGCACGACAGGCAAACCGACGGTTGTCGGCTACACCAAAGAAGACATCAGCAACTGGGCTGATCTGGGTGCGCGCTCGATTCGGGCAGCCGGCGGGCAGCCCGGAGACATGATCCACGTGGCCTATGGCTACGGCCTGTTTACCGGTGGACTGGGTGCGCACTACGGTGCGGAGCGCCTGGGAGGCACGGTCATTCCGATGTCCGGCGGGCAAACGCCGAAGCAGGTTCAGCTGATCGAGGACTTTCAGCCCGACATCATCATGTGCACACCGTCCTATATGCTCAACATCGCGGACGAGTTTGAGCGTCAGGGAATGAACCCGGCGGGTTCTTCAATCAAGGTCGGCATCTTCGGGGCTGAGCCGTGGGGCGAATCGATGCGTCAGGACATCGAAAAGCGGTGTGGCCTCGATGCCGTGGACATCTACGGGCTGTCTGAGGTGATGGGGCCGGGCGTTGCCAGCGAGTGCATCGAAACCAAAGACGGCGCCGTCATCTGGGAAGACCACTTCTACCCGGAGATCATCCATCCTGAAACCGGCGAGGTGCTGCCCGATGGCGAGCTGGGCGAACTGGTTTTTACGTCGCTTACCAAGCAGGCGCTGCCGATCATCCGCTACCGGACACGCGACCTGAGTCGCCTGCTACCAGGCACCGCAAGAACGATGCGTCGCATGGAGAGAATCACCGGCCGCAGCGACGACCTCATGATCATCCGCGGCGTGAACGTGTTCCCTTCGCAGATCGAAGAGCAGGTGCTGAAGGTCCGGGATCTGGCGCCGCACTACCAGATTGAGCTGACGCGCGAAGGACGCATGGACAGCATTGCCATTCACGTCGAGCGTTCCGCGTCGGGTCGCGCCCGCAACCCTGAAGAAATCACCGTGCACCTCGGTCAAGCCATCAAAGACTACATCGGCATCACGGCCAAAATTGTCGTCGGCGAGCCGGGGTCCGTGCCCCGTTCGGAAGGCAAGGCCCAGCGGGTGATCGACAAGCGCTGAGCCTGCGCGGTCGGGCCTGTCCATCAAGTCTCGCTATGCGAGGTTCATAAGAACCTGATGACATCTGTCAATGGCGTCGGTGACCCACGGCAAGCACCATATTTCCATCGAATCTCGAGGAAAGCACTATGGAACTTGCGGTGGCTCAGGCAGAAATGCGGCGCTCTTTCGTCAATGGCGGGCCGGGGGCTGTCGTATCTGGTTTTGTGTGGGCCGCGGCCGCGATAACGCTGCAGTCGACGTCGTTTGAAAAAGCGTTTGTAGTGCTCTTTTTCGGCGGCATGTTTATCTTTCCGATCGGCGCGATCATCGTACGAGGGCTGATGCGTCGGCCTGGGCCTTCGCCGGACAATCGCCTCGGGACGATAGCGTTGGAAAGCACCATCGCCATGATCGGCGGATTCTTTCCGGCGTTCCTGCTGCTGCGACTTGAACCCACGCTGGCGTTTCCCGTCGCCGCCATCGCCGTCGGCACTCACTACTTTGCCTTTAGCTCGGTGTACGGAAAAAAGGACTTCTGGGCGCTCGGCGCTGTGATCACCGCCATGGGCGTCCTGGACGCGACCGCTCCCGGCAAGCTGTTTGTGGGCCTGATCTGGTCCGTAGCGCTGGTGGAAATCCTGTTTGGCCTGTACCTGACCCTGGCTAACCTGCGTGGCGGGTTAGCTTCTGAAGCCGCGAACCCGGGTTCCTAGTCAGGCTCAAGATTGTGAGGGCAGGGAGCTGGACCCCGTTTCACTCAGAACCTGGCGACAGGCCTGCCTCGAACACCACCGTGCTTCCCGGCCCACCTAAAGAGCCAGACCCCGAATAGCCCCCCGCGACTGTGAGTTCGCTGTTGCTACCAAGCTCGATGCTGCCATCGTTTGCAACGGGCCCCGTCAGCGCCACCATGGCGCCGGTTGGCACCACCAGCGAGCCGTTTGGGCCAATGGTTGTTCCCTCCCTGGTAGCGATGTTCCCGCCATTAAAACTAAGCGTGGCCTGACCTGCCCCGTTGCCAAGGGAGACAGCGTTGACGGTTACGTCGTCGGCTGGACCCGATAAGTTGCTGTCGGTGTCCGTATCGATGGAAACGTTCGTATCGGGATTGGGCGGTATGTTGAAAAACCAGTTGGCCGGGTCGTCCCAATCGCCGTCACCGGTGGGCGCATCCCAGCCAAGTTCGGGGCGCCAGTAAATGAGTGCGTCCGAGTTGTCCTCGTATTCGACCAAAAATGCCACGGCCCCAAAGTCGTTAAGACCGTTGGCCGGCCCCCGTGGATTGTTGTTGAAGATGATCTCTCGAATCGTGCGCCCACCAATTTCCTCGCCCTCCCGGGCGATGGTGGCAAAGTCCTCGCCGTTCGTCAGCACGAGGAGCTGATCGGTGATCACAAACTCCCCCTCTTCGTCGACCCCGGTACCAACATTCAGCTCCACGTCGAAGACAACGAGCCCCTGGTTGTTCAGCGCCGGGTCGCGACGGAAGCCCTGAAAGGTGCCGTCTTCATAGGCGTCACCCTGGAGCGCGATCTGGATAACCCCGTCCTCCGACGCGAGAAACAAACCGCTCGACTGGCCGCCGTTGTTCTCAACATTCGTCCGAATGATGTAGGCAAACTGCTCGAGATCATTGAACGCCGGCCGCGGGGCGTCGTTCCCAAACAGGTTCACAAAGCGCTGGAAGCGCGCACTGCCGTCAGGAATGAGCTGCCCTTCGCGGACAAATTCAGTTATCACGCCACTGCTGGTGGCGCGGTAGAGTCCACTGCCGTTTTGAATCGCAAGACCGGTTACCGCGTCGCGCAGCCGTCCGGAAAATCCAACGCTGTCGTTATTGTTCAGCCGGTATTGGTCAAGCTGCACAAATTCCCGCTGTTCCGGATTATCGAAGGGGACAGCATCTCCTTCGCCGACGACCCGGATAAGACCATTCCCCGAGCTGCTCACCCGAAAGATTGTGGTGTCGTTATCGGGATCACCGGAGTCATCGAGCGTGGAGAACGCCACGCCACCAAATGAATTGGGGCGCAGCCCACCCACGGCCGTAAACGTTCCAAAAGCGGTGGAAACGCCTTTACGAGCGAGCTCCTGGACGGTACTGCCGCCCAGATATCGATAAAGCCCGACATTGTCATCGCTGCCTAAAGGCGTGTTGCTGAGGCTCACCCCAAAGCTGACCCCAAGGTTGGTTGAAATGCCGGTCATCGCTAAACGCGGCAGTTCGCCGAAGTTGCCGTCACCGCCCGGCAGTTCAGCGCCCGCCGCGACGGCGAGCCGCCAGTTGCCCTGGTTGTCCTCTACGGTGAGGATCTGGTCACCATCAGGGTTGCCGGAGGTGACGGGTAAACGTACAGCCATTGCGCCGAGTGGCCCGATCAGCGGAGTGGGCCCAAGGGTGCTCGAAAATGGGAAGTCGACCAGAAATAGATGCTCCAGGTCTATATCATCGAGCGAGTAGCTCTCTCCGCCGATGTCGTAGGTCTCGCCTTCCCGGAAGACCTCCTGGACGCCTATGATCGCCGGTCCAGCGCCCAATGCCGGAATAAAAACGCGATAAATTCCGCTGTCGTCGGCACGGTCGTTCGCTGTATCGTCCAGCCCAGCGGTGAAAACCAGGGCACCGGAAATGTTGATCGTTGGGTTTCCCAGGTTCCGAAATATCCCGTTTCCGCCCGGTTCCGGCTGCCCCTCCCTGACGATCTCAATCGCGTTTGGCGAAGCTGCTGCCCCTGTCAGCGATGCAAGTGCCAGCCCCATAAGCGCGCAAGACAAGCACCAAGTTCGAATTCTGTGTCGCATCGTCGCCTCCTGCAGTGTCACTCGTTTGACGATTTTGCTCTCGTGTCGCCCGCCAAACGACACTAATTGACTACTGGTTACTTTTTTCATGCGTCGCCAGGCGCCACCCCTGCCTGAAATACCACCACGCCGTCAGCACCGATGATCGATCCGGACCCGGAATAGGGCCCCTCAAGGGTGAGGCCGCTATTCTCACCCAGTTCGATGACACCCCGATTCTCAACAGGCCCGCCAACGGTGATGGTCATATTGGCCGACACCGTCACGGTGCCGTTGGCGCCAATCGTTGTTCCTTCGCTCGTCCCGACGCCTCCGGCGCTCAGGGTAAGCGCCACCTGACCCGATCCGTTTCCCAGCGAGAGGGCGTTCACCGTGGTGTCTGCGCCTGGCCCCGCCACGTTGCTGTTGGTGTCCGTGTCGATGGAGACGTTGGTATTTAGATTCGGCGGAATGTTGAAAAACCAGTTGGCTGGATCGTCCCACTGGCCGTCTTCTGACGCCGACTGCCAGCCAAGCTCGGGCCGCCACAGGATAATTCCCCGTGATCCGTCGTCATACAGAACCTCAAAGCTCACGGCTCCGTGATCGTTGAGCCCATTTGCCGGACCGCGCGGGTTGTTGTTGAAAAAAATCTCCCTGACCGTACCGGACCCGATCTGCTCTCCCTCGCGAGCAATCGTGGCGAAGTCCTCACCGTTGGTCAGTACCAGAAGCTGGTTAGTGACAATAAATTGGCCTTCGTCGCCGATTTCCGTGCCGACGTTCAGCTCCACGTCAAAGACGACCAGCCCCTGATTATTCAGCGCTGGATCGCGTCGAAACCCTAGAAGTGTTCCGTCTTCATAGGGATCTCCCTCCAGGGCAATCTGCACAACCTCACTATCAGACGCCCGAAACAGGCCGCTGGACTGCCCGCCGCCGCCCTCGACGTTGGTGCGGACGACAAAAGCAAACTGGTCAAGATCGTTAAATGGCGAACGCGGGACGTCGCCGCTGGAGCTGCTGGCAAACCGCTGATAGCGAGCGCTGCCGTCAGGAATCAGCTGCCCCTCGCGAACGACTTCGGTCACGACACCACCGCTGTTTGCGCGATAAAGCCCGCTTCCGTTCTGGATGGAGAATCCGGTTGCAAGATCCCGAAGCCTGCCCGCAAACCCGACGCTGTCGTTGTTGTTAATACGGTGTTCCGTGACCGCGGAGAAGACGCGGGGGTCGGGGTCATCGGTCGGCGCGCTATCGCCTTCACCGACAACCCTAATCAGGGCTGGCGAGAATGGACTGACACGAAAGATGGCGGTGTCGTTGGCGGCGTCGCCGGAGTCATCAACACCGATCAGCGCGAACCCACCAAACGAATTTGGCCTGATGCTGCCGACCAGGGAAAAGGTGCCTGCATTGGACGGCGTCCCTTTGCGCACCACTTCCTGCAAAGTTCCGTCAGCAACGTAACGAAACAGGGCCACGTTGTCGTCACTGCCGTTCGGCGTGCCGTCCAAACTCGCCCCGAAGCTGACGCCAAGAGTTTGGGAGATGCCAGCGGGCGCAAAGTTGCTGATTTCCCTAAAGGTGCCGGTGCCGGCAGGTACGTCGTCGCCAGCCGCCACAACCAGCTGCCATGTGCCCTGATCGTCCTCCACGGCCAAAAGCGAGTTGCCGTTGGAGTTGCCGTCGGTCACGTCCAGACGCACCGTCATTGCGTTGAACTGGCCGGCCGCCGGCGAGACAAAGGAGGATATCGGCGTGTCCTGCAGGAGAAAATTGGTCAGGTAGATATCGCCCAGCGAGTATTGCGTATCGCCGATGAAATAGGTTTCTCCCTCGCGAAATACCTCGTCCAGTGTTGTGATGAGTGGCCCCAACGTTTGCGGTCGGAAGGTTCGGTAGATACCGCTGTCGTCCAGGTTATCGTTTTCGGTCTCGAACAAGCGGGCGCTGAAGATCAGTGTTCCCCCGAGATTGATGGTCGGACTGGAGAAGTTCTCGTAGCGCCCGTTTCCGCCAGGGGGCATGTCGCCGCTACGAACGATTTCGACCGCCGCAGGGGCGGCAAACGCCGACTCAGGACTAGCCAATCCGAGCCACAGCACCAGCAGCAAGAGCGGTGACACGACCAGCCCAAGATCGTTGCGCCCAAGGGTTTTGCCCTGGCTGACCTTCAGCGAGTTATTCACTTTCAAATCCATCGCGGAACAGCAGGGTGAAGCTGACGAAATCGCTGAGCGTGACTGATGTTGCGTCATAAGTGATCATCATGCTGCCACTGCCGTCAGCCAGCTCCACTCGGCCAGCCTGCTCATTGGCGAACGTTCCCGAGAGGGTTTGGGCTGAAATCACGACAAAAGAGTCTTGGGGATCAGGGAAGAAGTTATTGGAAAGCACAATGCGCAGCTCGCCGTCGAGCGAAAGAGCACCGGTGACCTCCAGCTGATCGAACTCGGTGCCAGGCGTTTCACCTGCGATTTCAATCTCGAGAAAGGCGGTCTCCTCGAGCGTGGCGTTCGCCTGAACAGTCAGGCGCCCAGGCGCGGCATGCGAAGTCAGCACCAGACTTATTCCGAGCAAAAGCCCGAGCCCGAGGGGTAGGGAGCGCCAATCGGCAAAGATTTGATTCATATAGGTCTTCCAGCAAGCAAAGCTTTCCTGCTCCCTACATACGCAATCCGCCGCAAAATGCGACACGCGAAGGATTTTTTGATCGCTGAATTCGAAAATTCTTCATGGAGTGCCTGGCCTGAGAAGCTAGGATGAAGAAATGACCCGACCGCCTTCCAAATGCAGGCTTTTGAGGTTCGCGAACAAGTGTTCGCTGATGATTCTGGCGCTGGTTTTGGCCGTGCCATCCAGTTCTGGCGCAGAACGTCGAAACGCCACAGACGGCATGCTGCCGCCCCCCAACGAAGCCGTCGATCTCCAGACTCTGGAGTCGGAACACGACGCGCTGGTCGCCGCAACGGGCGATGAAACGCTGGACGCCGCGCAGAGCCTGATTCGCCTCGGGACCAACCAGTATCACGAAGGGCTTCATTTCTACGCCCGCGACAACCTTAGAAAAGCGATTCGCATCTACGAAAAACTCGCCGGGCCATTTGACACGGAGCTGGTGGAACCGCTGACCTATCTCGGCCTCAACTATCAGGAGATGGGCCATCACGAAGATGCGTCGGACGCCTTCACGCGGGCGCAGCACATCACCCATCGCAGCGACGGGATGCTGAACGCCGAACAGGTGCCCATGATCTACTCGAGGATCGACTCGCTTTTTGTTCTCGGCGAAGACTGGGAGGTGGGCCAGCTGCATTCCACCGCCGTGAAGCTGCAGAAGCACAACCATGGCGACGAATCGGATGAAACCGTGGCATCGGTCAACTTGCTGGGCCTGTGGTTGGCGCAACGCGGAAGTTACCATCCAGCCCTGTCGCTCTTTGACAGCACCCGACGCAGAATCGAGGCAGAGAACAGCGGCTTCTCCGCGCCATTACTCGATCTGCTCAAAGGCAAAGCGCTCGCGTTACTCTACGTTCCGCAGCTGGAGCGCCACTCGCTGGATCCGCTGGCGGAAGCCAAGCAGCTTGCCGACGAGAACGCTGGTGTGGTCGATCCCTATCGGCACCTGATCGCAGCCTTAGACTATGCAGACATGCTGATGGTGTTTGAGCGAGAGCAAGAGGCCGTCGAGGTGTTTCGGGACGCCTGGGAGCTATGCCAAACCCAAGAGGCGCTCGCCGATCAGGAGGCCGTTCACTTTGAGCCACTGAGGCTGGTCCGCAGTCCGCTGCAGGTCGTCGACCCTGAGAATTTGCCTGATGATCGGTGGGTTCACATGAAATTCGACCTGACCGCTGACGGGCGTCCGAAAAAGCCCAGGGTGCTGGCTAGCAACGGCTCCATCAAGTTCCGGCAGGGCGCCAAAGCGTTCTTCCGCATCTCACGGTTCCGACCCACCTTCGTCGATGGAAAGCCCCAGGAGCGGAAAGATCAGGAGCTGCACCTTCGATTCAAAGAAATCTTTCTCCAGCAGCAGCGATAGATCCGCGCCGAAAGAGGGATCAGGAGACTGCCCGGTCCGGGCGTTGAGAGGGTTGCAGGTTGGTGCTACGGTCATAGACCAACCCGTTAGCGCCCTCAAAGTAACTCCATGAATCCATATCACTTGCCGCTGCGGATCGCGCCACCTCTCACGAGCGCCGAGACTGCCTGGTAGTGACGACAATATTGCGCAGCAAACATGAGGTAGTGGCCTGCCCGAGGTGCGGCGCCTCGTTCGAGTGTAAAGCCAACAATCCGGTTCACTGCCAGTGTTCTCAGGTGACGTTATCAAAAGATCTCGCCGAGGAGCTCACTTATCACTACGAAGATTGCCTGTGCATCAATTGCTTAAGGGAAATCCGGGACAACCCAAGCGTCCTCTCGACGGTCAGGGTGATCCAAGGGTCGTAACGCCCCAAGAAATTTCGCCGGCGCTAGCTTGATGGGGCCGCAGGCTCGAGCCAGCGGCGTGATTCGCCATAGCTAACCGCGGTGCCGAACGCATCGACGTCATCGCCGCGGGCAAACGCCGCACGAATCACGCCAGCGTGGCACACGATCAACGTGTCTCCTTCCTCGCGCTCATAGGCCGCGACGGCTTCCCGGCAACGAGTACTGAACTCTCGTACGCTTTCACCGCCGTGGGGTCGTGCGTCCATAAAGTCCATCGCCCAGGCATTAAGCTCAGCACGCGGTATCTCAGACCAGCGGCGGCCCTCCCAAGCAGCGAAGTCCATCTCCCGAACCCGCTCGTCAATGCAGAAGATGAGGTTACACCCGGCCGCGATCCGCTCAGCAAGCAGGCGAGCTCGGCTCAAGGGACTGGAAACCACCCTCGAAAACGCCGGCAGCTGGGCGATCGCCAGTTCAGCGTCAGCTTCAAACGAATCGGCAAGATCGATATCCAGATTGCCGTAACAGTACTCTGAACCAAGCACCGGCCGCGTATGGCGCAGCAGGATTACAGCCAAAGCAGCAGCCCAAGGTACATGCCCAGCTCGCTGGTTTGCTGCACCGCACCCAGCGTATCGCCGGTGTAACCACCGAGCCGACGCTCAAACAGCGCTCGCATCCCCGCGTGGCCAAACAGCAGGCCGGCGAGGGCACTCAGCGCATTCGTAAAGCCGACTGTCGCCGCAACCCATGCGAGCATGACAACGCCGGTCAATAACGCCACCCTCAGGCTGCCGCTGTCGATGCCGTCGGCCGTGGGTTTACCGGTGCCTTCATCGCGGACGTAGCGGCTGCTGGCAATCACCAGCACGGCTGATAGCCGAGATAGGCTGTGTCCGACTACCAAGGCCGTTGCCACGGTGCCGGGCGGGAGTTCGGCCAGAGTTGCAGCCTTGAGCGCTAAGACAAGCCCCAGAGCGGCAGCCCCAAAAGTCCCAAGCCGACTATCGCGCATCACGGTCAGCATCTGCTCCCGCGAAACCGCACCAAGGCCATCGAAGGTATCCGCCAGGCCGTCTTCATGAAACGCGCCGGTCAGCAGCATGCCGACGGCCAATACGAGTAACGTGCTGACGGTGGATCCGAGCAGCGGCTGAGCCAGGAGGAAAACCGCTGCGCAGAGTCCACCAATCATGGCCCCCACCAGCGGAAAATAGCGAGGTGCGGCGGCGAGCCGAGCCGGGGTATAGACGTCACCAACCGGCACCGGGATTCGGGTCAAGAACTGCACCGCAAGGGCAAAAATCGCCAGCTCGTTGCCTACACGAGCGTTCACGCTGGACCGGAGACCCCCGCCGAGTCAAAGCTGGCCATATCCGTCAAAAACGCTCCAGCCGCCTTCACGAGTGGCCAGACCAGCAGCGCACCGGTGCCTTCTCCCAGCCTCAGCCCCAGGTCGAGCAGGGGATCACCATTGAGTGCCGCAAGCAGGGGCGCATGGCCGCTCTCCGCCGAGCGGTGTGCAAAGACCAGCGCATCTTTGATGTCGGGGTCGATGCCCAGCGCAGCCAACGCGGCCGCTGAGCAGATAAATCCGTCAACCAGAACCAGGCGGCGCGCGCGAGCAGCCCCCAGCATCGCTCCCGCGATCATCACCATCTCAAAGCCCGCATACTCACGGAGCGCATCCCGCGCGGTGAGGTGTGTTTCCGTTCGAGCCGCGGCGCGCTGCAGCAGCGAGCGCTTTCGTTTAAGCCCTTCGTCGTCGAGTCCGGTGCCCCGGCCGGTCAGGTCACCCACGTCGGCACCCGTAAGTTTTGCCGTTACAAGACTTGATGCAGCGGTATTGCCGATGCCCATGTCTCCGAACGCAACAACCGGATCGTCAGCCTGCTCGCCGAGCAAACGTCCTGCCGCGAGCGCCCGGTCAAATTCATCGGGCGTCATGGCCGGGCCTTCGATGGCGTCGTTCGTGCCGCCCCGTATCCGCCGGGAAAGCAGCTCCGGATGATTCACCGGTTCACCGGCAACACCTGCGTCCACGACCTGCATCGATACACCCAGCACGTCGGCAAATACATTGGCTGCAGCGCCGCCGGAGAGAAAGTTCAGCAGCATCTGGCGGGTCACCGACTGGGGATACGCGGAAACGCCCGCGAGCGCCATTCCGTGATCGCCGGCGAACAGCGTCAGACCGCAGGACGACGTATCGGGTTGATCGGTTTCCTGCAGCTTGGCGATCTGCATCGCCAGCGCTTCGATTCGGCCCAGCGAGCCAACAGGTTTCGTTTTGCCACCAATGATGGCCTGCAGTCGGGCTTCGAAGGATGTGCTCATGGAAATGCCGGTGACTTTCCGGTGATGCGAGAACGTTAGCTCACAGGTGGTGGCTAACGTGACCGATACAACTCTCCCCGTCGTTTATTCGAAACCAGAAAAGAAGAAAAAGTCGTCGCAGGCGGTCGCCCGACTCGCGACTGCCGAAGTGGGAAGCGACACGTTTCCATCCGTATCCACGGCAAAAGCCGAAACGGCGTAATCCCCGGCCTGGCCACATAGCGCGAAACTTCGGTCCTCAAACGCATCACCGTTCTTCGGCAAGGGCTGGCTGACCACACTTCCATCGGGCCTGCCCACGACCAGCACAACCCGATCCACCGTGCCGGTGCTCGTGACCTGCGAGACGGAGACCGTTTCGAAGTCTGACGCCAGCACACTGTCCACCGCCAGCCCACCGACAAACGGATCGTCGCCCGCCAGCGCCACCCCTGAACCGATAAAGTAGTCCTGAGGCCCGACGCCGTCGGTGAGGTCGTTGCTGACCCCGTTGCCGTTGCTGTCCAGCTGAGCGCTCTGGTTGAACAGGACGGCGTTGCGGGCCAGGACAAACGCCGCTCGCAGGCGCGCGCCGTTCAGGACCTGCGTCCAGAAAAACTGAGAGAAAGAAACCTCACCGCCTGACAGGTTGATCGCCTCGTCGCCGTCCTCCGTGCTCGAGATCAGGTAACGAGTCTGAGAGGCGTCGGGCGTAAGAGCGGTCACGATGTCCTCGCTGCTGTCAGCGTCGATCACAATCGTCAGGACACCGGGGACTGCCGTTTGAACGTTGTCGAGCAAACCATCCAGGTCGGTCAATGAGACCGAGTCCGAATCGCTTAGCACCAGCGTATTGCCATCGCGGGGTCCGACGAAATACACCGTAAGGTCCTGCACATCGTCAGTGCCCCAGGTGGTGAGCGCAAATTCCAGGTTGGTCCGTGTAGACGTGCCGTCAGTGCCGGGGACCGCGGCGTTGCTGAGATAAAAAATATCGTCGCAGCTTGAATCAGAGCAGGACACGCCGTCTGCGCCATAGCCCTGGATGGATAGGGCTGCGACAGCTAACCCTGCATTGCCCTGGCGGGCGGCAAACGCTGCTTCCGACACGTCACCACCGTGAACCACGATCGCCCGGCGCCGCACCGGGTTGTCGACCGTGACCGAGGTGAGCGCAGGAGCAGAGATATTCCCAAGCCGATCCTGGGCGTGAACCGCCAGCTGGTAGGTGCCGACATCGGTGAAACCCGAGAATTCCAGCTCGTAATCATCAGTGCCTGACTGGTTGATCAGGTCGATTGTCGGAAGGTCCTGCACCGGGTTGTCGGGTGATGCGGGGACAAAACCTGGCGGGCGGAGCACGGCCCAGACGCGGGCGATTCCGTCAGCATCGACAACGCCCTCAGCGATCAGCGTCGCAACGGAGCCGGACGAAATCGTCTGCGGCAGAGACACCGAACCCAGCAATGGGGCATCCGATGTATCGGATCCGCCCGAGCCAATCAGCGTGGATAGCACCGCGGCGCGGTCTTCCGGGCTGTTGAACACGCCATTGCCGTCAGCGTCCAGCAGGGGAGTCTGCAGCGGAAAAGAGGCGCTGGTGGCGGTAGCAGACGCCTCAAACGCTTCGCCAACGGTGGCCCCATTAAAAATCCCCGTCCAGAAGCGATTGGAAAACGACAGCGCCCCCTGGGAAACAAAATAGGCGTTTTCTTCGGCCTCTGACGACGTGATCAGTACCCGATCAAAAGCCGGGTTGCGCAGCTCGTCCATAAAGGAGCCCGACTGGCACGCGTCGTAGATAACCGTGACGCGAGAACCCGGCCGGGCGGCCTGCCAGTCATCCACCCATTGACCCAGGGTTTCGGCGCCCAGCACCTCGGCTTCCGTCAACCGGAAAGTGTTCTCGCCGCCATGGTCCACCAGGTAGAGCAGCAGGTTGGCGGCATCGTCGGCAAATTCATCGATGGCACGCCCGAGCGCAGCTGCCGTCGGCGCTTCGTCCACGTCGTCAGCGAGTCCGTTTTGGTCGATGTCCAGATTGACGTCCGGTGAGAGGTACTGAATGGTGTCCTTGCTGAACCCTCGCACCACCAGCGTGCGGTACGCGAAATTGGCGTTCACCTGGGTGGCGTCCCAGAGCGGGTTGCCAGGGTAGGGGCCACCGCCGGCGACAATCACCACCTTGGTGTCGGGCAGCTGCTCCAGGCGGCTGAAACGCTGCAGGCGGTTGTTGCGTGCGCCGACCATAAACACGTTTTGGTTGTCGTCAAAGTAAATACCGCCTGGACGGGTGACCTGCCCAGGCTCAATGCCGGGCTGTTCAAACTTGCCGAGGTATTCACCGGTGACGGTAAACGCCTGATATCGGTTGTTGAGCGTATCGGCTACGAACAGCAGTCCGTTAGCATCAAAGCCCAACGCTTCGGGAACGTTGAACTCCCCGTTGGCATTACCTAAAGACCCGAAGCTCAGGAGGTGCGCGCCATCGGGAGCGAATTTCTGGATGCGATGGTTCAGTCGGTCCGCGACGAACAGGTTTCCGTCGCTATCGATGGCCAGGGGACCCGGTTCACGGAACTGGCCGTCGGCGGTGCCCTCGCTGCCCCACTCTCGCAGAAAGGTGCCATCGCCCTGGAACTGTTGAATGCGGTGATTGCCGCTATCTGACACGTAGACGGTATTTCCGGCGCCAATCGCCACACCAAAAGGCAGATTGAACTGGCCGGGCCCGGTGCCGAAATCACCAAAGCTCCTGATCGGCAGAAAATCGGAACCGATAACCTGGACGCGATGGTTTTCGAGGTCGGCCACCACAATCTGATTGAGCCCGTTGACTGCCAGGTCAATGGGCCGCTCAAATTCGAGGGGCCCCGTGCCACGACTACCGATCGCGCTGATCGGGCTACCCGTGGGGTCGAGTTCGACTAGACGATGGTTGAACTGGTCGGCAACAAAAAGCTGTCCATCACTATTGGCATCGATTCCCAGGGGAAAGTTAAATTGCCCAAGGTCGTCGCCGACGCTCGCCCAGCTGTCGAGAAAGTCGCCGTTTGGCGCGAATTGAGACACGCGGTAAAGGTCGCGAACGTAAATCCGTCCGTTGCCGGCTTTGGCGATACCCCGGGGAAGGTTAAAGGGCAGTTCGCCCGACGGCATGGTGATCTCTGCCAGGAACAGCCCGGTTGGATCAAAGCGTTGGACCCGACCGCCGACGTCGATCGCATACACAATGCCAAAGGAGTCCACTTCCACGCCGCGGATTTCCTCAAACTGCCCGGGCCCCGTACCCACGGTGCCAAACTCCCCGACAAAATTGCCGGCGGCGTCGAAGTACTGAATGCGGCTGTTGTTCGTGTCAGCGACATAGATACGGCCGTCAGGCGCAACGCTGACATCCACCGGGACATTAAACTGGCCGGAGGCAGATCCAGGGCCCGAGCCGCCGAGCGTGTTGATCACCGATCCGTCAGCTTCCAGGATCTGGATCCGGTGGTTCAGCGAATCCGCCACGTAGATGCGCTCGCCAAAAAAAGCAATGCCGAAGGGAACGTCAAACTGCCCCGGCGCCGCGCCAAACTCCCCGAACGCCCGAAGAAATTCGCCGTTTTTTGTGTAGACCGCCACGCGATGATTAAAGCCGTCCGTGACGTACAAAAAGCCCGCTTCATCGATGGCGACATCGCGAGGGTTCAGCAAGTCGCCGCTGCTGGGCTGGCCAAAGGTGGTGACCAGCTGACCGGCACGGGTGAATTTCCGCACCCGGTTGTTCTGCTGTTCAACCACATAGACAAAGTTGTCTGAATCGACGGCCAGATCACCGAACGGGGCAAAATACCAGGGTTGCTGGAGCGCAGGAATCAGCCGCTCAAATCGAAAGGCGATGCTGCCGCCGGCAGCCGCCTCAAGCGCGATCAACGCGCTCAGCAGAAAGGCCCATCGCATGCGGTTGCTCCCTTTGAAGTCAGTTTTAGTGTAGCAACGGTCGGGAAATTGCCTACCGGCGCAAACTTAGCCACAAGCAAGGCGTGTGCAAGCGGTCATAGGAACAAAGTGAGCTGTTGGGGCAGCAAGATCAAGAAGCTACCGGGACGGCGTCTTCAGCCGCCAAAAAGAAAAACCAACGCGGTCTACGCGGTCATCCTGGAGCGGTGTGACCACGGCAAGGTCGCCGTCAGCGAGCCGGATGATTGGTGCATATTCGCCGTTGGAGTCGCGCTGCCGGCCGTCTTCCGTTTCGGCCCACGATTCATAGCGTAAAAGCTCAGAAAGTGAGACTCGTGGCTCACCGTCCACGAAAGATACCTCCGCCACTCGAAGCCCTCTGCCGTCCGCTGCGGAGAACCAGGTTGCCACCAGTTCTCTGGGGCCCGCCGCAGCAAGGTAGGGGTAGAACATCACGTCAGAATCGGTGGCGATCTGCCAGCTTTCCCAGGCAGCGCCACGGTCGGTCGATCGGCCCAGGTGCATGCTTCGGCCCTCGCTCCACAGGTAGTACAGCGCGCCTTCGCCATCCCAGGCTATCGGTTCGACCCAGCGCGGAACGCCGCCAGGAAGCCAGACTCGATCACCGGGCAGGGTATGCTTCGACCAAGTATCACCCCCGTCCGTGCTTACGGCGATCATGTCGACCTGGGCAGCAAAGCGGTTGCCCGATGCATACAGCGGCGTCAGCTTCACCGCAAGCTCGCCCTTCGGTCCTACTGCCAGGTGGCTTGACCCTCCCGACGGGTGAACCTGAGGCTTTGTTTGCCAGGTCTTGCCGCCGTCCTTACTGAGCTTGTGGTGCACGCCCTCACCGTCGTTCCAGACGACGTGCGCCGTGCCGCTAGGCGCGACTACAACCCAAGGCCTGTCTGCCAGCTCGCGGTCGGTAAGCTGAGTCCATGTCCAGCTTGTTCCATCGTCGCTGCTAACCCCAACCGCTACATGGGTGCCTCGGCTTGTCGTGCGGTTGAATCCCATGGTGACGAAATAAATGGTGTCGTCGGGTGCAAGCGCCAGGTCTACATCCGAGTTGCCAATTGCACCGTCAGCCGGAGTACCGACGTCAACGCGCTGCCACGACTCCCCGCCGTCGCCGCTGCGCCAGAGGCTGGGCGCGCGCGCCGGCTCGTGCGGAAGCCGCGGAAAGCCGGAGACCAGCAGATCCCCGTTGCTAAGTTCGAGCAGCATCGGCTCGCGATTCTGGAAGTCTTCGAAGTGCACCACACTATTGATCACCAGCGTAGCGTCTGACGGTGCAGCGTTCAGCTGCAACGCCTGCAAGGCCAGGAACAGCGTAAGCGCCAACATTTTCCTATGGGACATGGTGAGTACTAGTCCTAGAGCACGAGGATCATGCTGGAGTATAGGGTCCTCGTCGATCGCCGAGAAGAATCCGGGTGTCGCCCAACACATCTGGCGAGTACGTTAAGCCAACGACGAATGCCTGCACCGGCGTGGCGTGGCCCAGGTTGCAAGCACCGCTACTGAGCCGAGAAACGCCGCAGAGGCTTGGCTTCCCCCAGACGCTCAAAATCTCCAGCGGTAAACGTGGGGTTGTAGTGATGGGGCGCCGCGCGTTGATAAGCCGCGCCCGCCTGCAGCACCGCGGCGTCATCCCACGCGGTGCCCACGAACGTGATGCCAAGCGGCAGACCGAGATGCTCGCCCATCGGCACTGTGAGCAAAGGATACCCAGCCATACCCGGTAGCCAGGGAGCGCCCAGCGGACCGCCGGAAGGCTCAGACGCTCCCGCCAGATCGATAGGTGCTGCGGGTTTGGCGGTTGGCATGACGAGCAGTCGTACCTCATTGGCCTTCAGAAGCTTATCGACACCGTGCTCGCGTGCCGCCGAGACCAGCTCGGCAACAACCTCTCGGTGCGCATCGCTTTCTACTGAAGGGGCTTGCTGCGCCTGGATGAGAATTTCCTGGTCGAACAGCGCCAGCTCGCGGTCTGCGTGTTCCTCGTTAAATTTGATCAGTTCATCAAGCGAGCGCGTTCGTACGGCGGGCGCAGCTGAGGCGAGGTAGGTGTTTAGCCCAGCCTTAAACTCCGCCTGAAGGACACGATCCCCGCTTTGCCACAACACCGGTTTCGGCGAGAAGTCCGGTATCTCGACGAGCTCGACGCCCAGGCTCTGCAGAACCTCGAGGGCGGCGTTGAACGCCTCGGATACCGCGGGATTGTCTCCCTCTGCCCATCGGAAAACGCCGATGCGCATCGACGCGATACCTTGCCTGGTCGCGGCAACGTAGTCCTCCCGCCGGGCGTCAGCTTCGGCTGACGCCGGGTCCTGGGGGTCTGTTCCTGCCATGATGGTTGTAAGGAGTGCGGTGTCCTCCACGGTGTGGGCGATCACCCCCGGTCCGTCCTGCCGCGGTGACAGCGGCACAATGTGGGTGCGAGGGAGAAGCCCGACCGTCGGCTTAAAGCCGACCAGGCCCATGAAAGCAGCGGGAGAGACGATAGAACCGCTGGTTTCGGTACCCAATGCAACCGGCGCAAACCCTGCAGCCACCGCCACCGCAGAGCCCGATGAAGAGCCGCCGGCGCTCCGGTTGAGGTCAAACGGATTACGGGTGAGGCCGCCAACGCCACTCCATCCTGCGACGCCGTTTTGGGAGCGATAGTTTGCCCACTCGGACAGGTTGGTCTTCCCCAGGATCACGGCACCTGCACTCCGCAGGCGGGCGACGATCGTCGCATCGCGTCCGGTGTTGTTGTCGATGAGCGCCAGCGAACCGGCAGTGGTTGGCATCTCGCGCGTCTCGATGTTGTCTTTCACGAGCACCGGCACCCCCTGGAGCAGGCCGCCCCGATCCGGACCCGTCTGCCTCGCTTTGTCGATCGACCTTGCGACGGCCATCGCTTGACCGTTGGTGGTGATGATGCTTTGGAGCTGAGGTCCGGAGCGATCTAGCTCTTCGATTCGGGTGAGCCTGGCACGCACAGCGTCTTCGGCGGTGATTCGGCCGGCCTTGATGTCGCTTGCCAATTCCATTGCGGATTTCGCAATGACCTTTTCGCTCGCCCGGCTAGTCATCGACGAAGTCGTCGTGCCCAGAACCATCACGGCTAAGAGCGCTAGTAATCTCGGGTGCGGGTACGACATCGCGTGGGCCTTAGGAATAGGGTGATAGCGGTTGGACGTCATCGTCTCCCGTTTCGTTTACATACCAACTAGCCGAAGCTGTTTGGGCGCTGATAAGATCGCCCGTCGTGAATTCACCGTTGACTCGAACGGCACTCCTGTTGGTGAGCTGCCTCTGCTTCTGGGGCTGTGCGCCGTACCAGCCTGTGCGGCCCTATGAAAACTTCATTCGCACCGGCATTGCTCCCGGGGACAGGGTGCGCGTCGTGAAAAGTGACGGAGAGGAAGTCTCCACCCGCGTCGTCAGCCTTGAGAAAACCCATCTAGCCACGGAAGCGGGTGACATCGCCATGGCGGAGATCACCACCATCGCCCGACGCGGCTGGACGAAGCCGACGCCCGCCTGCGGTAATGACCAGCCCCTGGGATGTTCGATTCCCGTGGTCGTCGATTTGCTGACCGAGCGCCTGGACGAGGCCAAAGAGCTGTTCGAACCCGCCTGTACCCAGCACGATTTTTGTTATCGACACGGTGCTGCCACTTACGGACACCAGCGAGAGGACTGTGATCGGGAGTTCAAGGAGTTAATGGAACAGGCGTGTCGCGATCAGCACGTCCTCGAAAAAATCAGCTGGGCAACGAATCCCATCTCCTGCAAGGCACTGGCCGGACAGATGCATCGGGCGGTAAGGCGGTATGGAGAAGGGCGCTTCGTGACTAACGTGAACAGCTACTGCGAATACGACGGACCGCCGACCAGCGTGGGGCGTTGATTACCCGTCGCCCCAGTCAGCGCCAACCTCGGCCAGAATGGACCAAAACGCCCAGGGCCGCTGAGCGATCAGCAGCCCGACACCCGACTTCTTGCCGGCGGGCAGCGTCATGTCCAGCTCCGCCATCTCGTCGAACTCGCGCACAAGACGATCGACCTTCCGAGCCAGGAGCTGGGCTGAAGCACTGCTGAGTTCCGCAGAGGCAAAGCGATATCGGTCGCTGGACCCGTTGAATTGAAAGTTGAGAAACTCCCGCAACACAAGCGATTCATAAAGTCTGCGTACCGGCCCGCCGGGCTGCCACTCGATGTTGCGGCTGGTCACAAGCACAACCTGATTTCCCTGCAACACCCTGATCAGACCCAGACGATCCAACTCCAGCAGGAGTTTCGTGTGCCGTGGCGCGCTCACGCCGAAATGCCCTTTGAGACGGGCTGGGCGCCACCCGTTGAGCAGCAGATAGAAGTAGCACAGAAGCTGGGGATTTTCGGCGAGCGCCGACTCCTGTTTTTCTGACAACTGTGCCGGCAGGCTTTCTTCAGCCAGTCTTGCCGTTCGCGTCAGCTCGTAGAGTGAAAGATCGAGGACCTCGCAGATTTTGGCCAACCGCTCCAGCGTAAAGGTCTGCTGTGAGAACGTCCTTTTGACGCTGGCTTCGCTGATGCTGAGCGCCTCAGCAAGGCTGGCGTAAGTGATGCCTCGCGATTTCATGATTCGCTTGAGACCTGCGACAAGTTGTCGGACTTCCTGCATGGCGATTCCTTCGACAGGATGCGAAACGCATACCCCGAGAGTATCAAAACACGATACCCCTCATTCTGGTATTGCTTGCTGGTTATCGCTGCTCTAGCTTCGCCATTGACGTTAATCGAGGAGTTCCAAGATCATGCAGAAAGTCTTCCTGTTGCCTGCGATGCTGGCTTTTGCCGGCTGTTCAGCGATTGAACCCCAGGCCGGTGCTGCTCAAGTCGTCGTCAGCCGGCAACCCGCGTCCTCAGCCTGCCGATTTGCCGGGGAAGTGATTGGAAACCAAGGCAACTTTGTCAGCACAGTGTTTACGTCGGACCGCGCCCTTATCGAAGGGGCGCGTAACGATTTGCGAAACCAGGCCGCCGTACTCGGAGCCAATTACGTGGTTATTGAAAGCGAGAACTACAGCGAAACCAGCGAAGACTCGATAGGTGGCACCCACGCCGCCGTGCTCGTTGGAAACGCGTATCGATGTCCGGAAGGGCGGCTCACCGACTTAGGAAACTGATTGAGCGGTATTGAGTGATGGGCGGTGACGGTGGAGCCAGAAAGACCTTGCCCAATATAATCCGTATGGTCCAACACCTGGTCCAGGCTTAGAAAGTATTCGTTCCAATACAGGCTCCCCCTCTGACCGTACCCTCCACTTTGCACTTGACGTTTTTGACGGTGAACTGGGCGTCATCCCTCTTCACAAAACTGGCGAGACTATTTCGGAGGCTGCAGAGATCAATGGGGCCAATGCGGCAGGCAGACGAGGTCTTAAAACGGCCGCAACGGTCTAGCTTGACCTCAAAGCCCAGCCCGACGGGCCCGCACGCGAGGCCCACGCTGCCGGCTACGTAGCGCGAATCGGCGAACGAATCAGTGGGGTTGGCGAAGGGATCAACAAACGCTCCGCCGCCGAGTCCAAGACCCACGTCCGCGCACAGTGACCAACGCCCGTCGATAAAACAGAATTTTGCGCCGGCGCCCCATTTGTCGTACTGCGAGTATCCGGTACAGAACATGCCTGTCGGATCGCGGAATTCCTGTGGATTGTTGTTGACGTACGCGTACAGGTTGAACTGACCGCCGGCGAACAGAATCGGATCTGCAGAAGTCCAGCGTCCGATTTCCGGATCGTAATCCCTGAATCCGAATCGAACCAGGCCGGTTGTCGGATCGGCAACGCCTCCGGCAAATCCCAGCACCATAGGGAAAGCCGGATTACTGTCCGATACGATACGCCCGAAGCTGTCGTAGCTGATTTCCCGAACAAGGGCGCCCGTGCTGTCTACGATCACGCGCGGGCTTCCGACTTGATCGGAAGCCACATAAAACACCTCCGATCCCTGGCGCAGCCCGATCAGCAGGTCCGCCTCGTCATACCAGTACTCGGTCAGCAGACCGCCCGGATCTCGGCTCGCAGAAAGCTGAAACGGGTTGTCTGCATCACCATAAAGATAGATCGTGGTTCCGCCGGCGTCGCTGCGAGCAACCTGTCGCCCCATACCGTCATAGCTGTACTCAATGCTCTGCCCACCCGCTAGCGTGACGTCCAGCAACTCCCCGCGGGTACTGTAGTTGAACTGAACACTGTCCCGCTGGGACAGTCGACCGTTGGCGTCGTAACTGTAGCTGCGAGAGCCCTGGGACTGTATCCGGTCGGCTTCATCGAAAGTCGCCTCAAGTCCATTGGCGCCGATGCGGTTGCCGTTGACGTCATAAGCGTAGATTTCAGACTGAATCGAGTTTTCGGTCACGGTGGTCAACTCGCCATCGCGATTGAACTCGTACCCACGCGTGCGTGTGACCGCGTTGATCGTTTCGGTCTTTTCCCTCAGACGCCCACTCAAGGAGTCAAAGCTTTGCGTCAGATCATAAATCACGTTTCCTGCCACGGTGTGCGTTCGGCGAACGATGCGTTGCGCGCCGTCAAACTCAAAGGTGATCTCTGCGATTCCGTCGAAGTAGCGATCGGGGGCTCCACCCGGGTTGTTCCGGCTGACCACATAGTCGCCGTAGGCGATGACGAGATCGTCATCGTCATGGGATCGACCCAGCTCAGGCTGGCCGTTGAGGGTGACGCCCGCCAGACGCATGGCGTCGTCGTAGCGATAAGTGAATATATCGCTTTCAATCTGGATGCTTGTCGGTAGATCACCGTCAAACGTCATCGCCGTGGTGTTGGTTCGCGCGCCCCCAGCCAACTCCCAGCTCATTTGCGTCATGAATTTGGTGTTGCCTAGGTATTGAAAGGTGACATCGGCCTCTGGGTAGCCCATCGACAGCGTTCGACCGCCGGGCGACAGCGTAAATTCTTGTGCGGAGCCATCGGGCGCGGTTACGGAGGTTCGGCGTCGGTCAACGTCAAATGACTGGACCAGCTGCCCACTTCCAGGCGCCTGATAGGTCGCCATCTCGTCAAATTCCGTATAGGTCATGCGATGAACCTGTCCGCCGGGCATGGTGACCTCCGTCAGGTTGCCGTTCTGGTCGTACGACAAACGGGTTTCGCGGCCTTCGGGGGAAGTGATGCTGATCGGACGGTCGGCCGCATCGTAGACAAAGCGCCGCTGGCTTCCTGCAGCATCCGTTTGACTCTCGAGCAGGCCGAGCGCGTTGTAATCGAAGTCCACAAAGCGCGACCCAACGGAGTTCCGCGTCACGCGTCCGAGAGCGTCGTATTCGGTGGAGATGCGGCTGGAATCGTCCGCCAGCTGGTAGGAAACCGGCCTTCCCAAGTCGTCGATAGTTGTGACCTCAGTCCGACCAACCGGTGATGTGCTGGTGATCGTCCTGGTCTGTGCGTCAAACGTAACGGTTTGCGCTCTTCCGCCAATCTGACGGGTGTCGGTTAGCGAAGCGAGCCGCAAAGGGTCGGACGGGTCGGCAGAAAGCACCCGATCCGTGACGACCATCAGATTCTTGCCTTGCGGGGTTTGGCGGACAAAGACCTCATTGGCGGGCACTGGAGCGCCCAACTGCAGCCGCGTATCAATGGAACTGCGATCAATGGTGCCAGAGGGGAAGGTGGTTTCCAGGGAACCATCCCTTTCCTCGACAGTTCGAATCTCTGCGCCGTCCCGATCGATGCTGGTGAGAATGGTGTTGCCGTCGCGGTCCCGGATTGCCCGACTCACGCTTGTTGCGCCCAAAGCTGTCGTCGTCGTTACTGCCCGGCCACGGCCCGTCGAGTCGTTGATCGTGTTCTGGGTATAGGTGAGCCCATACCCATCGCTGGCGGTGAAACCATTGAGCAGGCCACGGCCGTTGAACTCGTAATCGGTGACGTGTCCATTCGCGTTTGTAAATCGCGTCATCAGCCCTGAGCTGTCGTATTCAATGCGCTGCGTATTGCCCGCAGCGTTGGCAATCGATGCGAGATAGCCCTCGCTGTCCACAGTCAGTACCGTTCGCTGACCAAAGGGGGCAACTATTGTTGTCGGGTGGCCCTCGGAGTCGCGTTCTATGGTGGTTTGCCGGTCGAAAGAATCGGTGACGCTCGCAAGCTGGCCGTCGTCGGTGTAGGAAAACCGAAAAAGCGTCTCGCCGGTCAGAGCGTTCAGGGTGGAAAGGTGACGGCCTTGCCGATCAAATCGGTAGATCTGAGGCGCGTCCCGGTCGGAGACGGCGAACTCGTCACTTATGCCCGGCCCAGTGCGGCTGGTCAGGAGCCTTATCCGACCGAGCAGTCCGTCGGCGATAAGCAGGTCTCCGTCGGCCATCAGGTCCAAAATCAGATCTCCCCCAAAACGGGCCTGAAGCGCATTGGTGGTATCCGGTTCGCCTGCACTGGCCTGCTCGTTGGTACAGTTGAAGGCATTATTCTCGAAGCCCGCGAGCGTCAACCTTGGTCCATCGTAAAGTCGGGTAACAAAGCCATTGCTCAGGTCAACGGGGCCTTGATTGGCAGGGGACGAGATCAGCGTGATGCATCGGTTGCCGTTGCTGAAGACCAGTTCACCCTCGGGGTTCACCACCAGAGAGCGCACCAATGTGTTGTCCAGGAAGTTTCCTTTCTGGGCATTCTTAACAACATCGAACGCACCAAAAATCACATTCAGTTTTCCGGCGGGAAGCAGGTAACGAACCGAATCACTTTGCGCCAGCAACAGTCGACCGTTTTCGTCCATTTGAAGAAATTCGCTGCTGTCGTCGAGATCGCTGAGGCGACCGTCGGTTTCTATCGACCAGGTACTGCCAAATCGACTCGGAGGATTTTCCAAAATGGTGATGAAAAGGGCGCCGTCCGATCTGACCGCCAGTTCATTGATCCCTGACAGATTGGTCGCAAGCGCGATCCCTTCATCAACCGGCACATCGCTTCCTCCGCCGGCGATCGTCCGAACGATGCCGTTACGGTCGATAGAGCGGATGCGGCCGTTGCCCCGGTCCACCACCAGCAGGTCGCCGTCAGGAGCGAGGGACAACGCGCCAGGATTTGACAACAGTGCATCGATCGCCGGGCCGCCGTCACCACTAAAGCCGGCGACACCGGGTGAACCGGCAATCGTTCGAATCAGTCCATCGGTGTCTACAACTCGCACCACCTGCTGCTGATCCAGCGAAAAGTAGATACGGCCATCGGGGGCAGCAGCCAGCCCGCTGATTCTGGCCCCGCCTGCGTTTAAGTCTGCTTCCCGTGCCGGTACTTCTTCCCCGGACTGATCTCCACCCCCGGCGATGGTTAAAACGATGCCTGAGTCGACGGTGGGGGTACTGTCTTCTCGGCCATCGCCGTAAAACAGTGTCTGCGTCGCGGTATCAAAACGATGGTGTTGATTGAGGGTCCAACCACCGAGACCCAGGGTCCGGTAGTCTCTGGCGCGCAGCCGAATACGCCGCCGGTTGGTTGTGGCCAGCTCTGCAACGTTCAGCGAAGGTTCGGTTGCCATACATTCATCTGTAAAAAACAGGCGGCCAAACGATGATCTGCCGTTGACGAAACCTCGGGTGCAGTAGCTGACCCGATTGAAGTACGAAATCTCTACCAGCGCTTCTACGGTACCGTCGACCGATCGCCCGTAGGCGTCAAGTCCGTCCCACTCGTAGACGAACGTCCCGCCCGGGGGATTGAAGTCGCGCTCGAACACCTGACCGGCGACCTCAATACGCAACGAGATACGACTGAGCAGGGGGTCGATCGAGTTGCCCAAGTTGATTTCCATTAGCTGGCTTTCATTGCGACCAAGCACCCGATCGCTTCGATAGTTGAGCGAAAACTCCGTACCTTGAACGGGAACCTGTTTACCCAAAATCCGGTTTTCACACTCGATGACCGAGCCTTGATCCTCACAGGGGTTGTCGATCTTTCGGTTTTCGGGCCGGTCGGATCGCCCAAGGCCGCCGCCACCCGGGTCTGGCGGGGGCGGTGACGGGAGATCGGGCAAGTCGGGGTGATTCAAATCGAACGGAGTAAAGTGATCTACCGCGACGCGCCACAAGGTTTGGCCAGGCTGGTATTTGCCCGCCAGGTACTCTCGCTCCGTCGCCGTAATCCCTAAGTCCTCCAGGCTGCTGTTATCGTCAGCAAGACCATTACCATCGATATCCAGAGCGGCGAGGCCGCCGTCAGTTGCCAAAATTTCAATTGCCAGACCGTCAGGTTCGGCGACCCACGTTGAGCGATCACGGTCGTAATACGCCACCGGCACGGCGGCTCCCACCGGAACACCGATGAAATTTTCAACATAAAGGGCAATGGGCTGATCGAAGGTCACGGTTTGTGCGCCTTCAGCGATCGCCTCATCGACGCTGAGTTCAACGGCGTAGGTGTAGGCCGACGTGCTGGGTAACGAACCGGGCATGGCGGCAGACCCTGTGGGGCCCACGGTGTATTCGGTTGCACGGACGTTGATTTCGTTTAACGGACTTCGGCTGCCATCGGGCATGACCATCTCGGCAGCCACTCCTGCTGGGAAAAGCAGGGCAGGTTTTCGCTGACCCGCGCCGTCCTCTGATACCGGCCCCTCGGCGACCTGCATCTCCGTGTTGGATGCAAGGTCGATGGTATCGACTTTACTGGCGAGCGGCGTGACGACACAGTCATCCAGAATGACATACTCGTCCCATGGAACCTCGATCACACGCTGCAATGGAAGCACGCCCTCCCCTGAAAGCGAGACAGTCATGTGTCCGCCGCCGTTCACGACCAGGTCGAACCGGCCGTCGCCGCGCGAACTGGTTTCGCCGAATTCGGCGGCGTTGCGGATTTTGACGATTACACCAGATCGGGGGGCACCGTCGCGGCCGAGGATACGGCCGCGAATCACAGCGACCTTGTCCGGTTGGATCAAAGCAGGGTTCATTCCGGTTTGAATCGGGTCTGGCCCGGTATAAAGGAACCGGGTTGCGTCGTACAAGGTGTAACCAACACCCTTTGGTAGCGCGGGCGCATTGAGGAGGCCCGAGGCACCCTCAAAGCTGTCTTTGAAAATGTTGACAGACTGACCGTAAGAAGCGGCCGACGCGATTGAGAAAACCGTGAGCAAGACGCAGCGATACATCATGTCCAATCCAAGGTCGAAGTAATGGACTGATGCTAGGTGCAGTTCGCTTTCGAAGTCTTGATGGAACCCTGATGGTCTTGGTTAATGCACACAAATCAGAGGTTTACCCCTGCCCAAAGAGCGCGCACGCACCACGCGTGTCGAGGTAAGCCTCGGGCTCCTTTTCAGAGCAAATAGGGGTAACTACTTCCCAAGACTGGCTAAAGCTGACTCACGAGCAGCCTTCCACACCACAAGTTCCTGAGGTGATGTACTGACCTTATCGAAGTTCGAGAGATATAGACGTTCCGCTTCCTCAAAGTGTCCAGAAGAGTAAAGCACCAGCGCGAGGTTAAGGCTTGCGTTGGCCCGTATCCAATGTGTTTCGGGCAGTGCGTTCGCCAGTGTAGCGGCAGCAGAGCGGGCCAGTGCTTCGTGATCCTCATCGCTTACCAGCCGAGAGCTCAAGGCCGCACGATCGCTTTCACAGTAGGCTGTCCGCCAATGGCTCTCACCCAGCAGTTCGGCAGATTGGATGCAGGCCCGAGCCATAAGATCGAGGGCATCGGATAGCTGACCCAGATCCGACAGTAACTTCGCCTTCTGGTGACGTGAGCCGGGAATGGCTATGTGATTTTCTCCAAGCACCTGAAGCCCCATAGCCAAACCCTCCTCAAAGTAGGGTAGGGCGTTCTGGCTTTGCCCCTGAACTCGATAAAGATCACCCAAGTCCATCAGGCTGCTGTAGGTATCCATATGCTCACCGAGTATGTCCCGACGAACTTCGAGGGACTCCCTCATAGCTGCTTCACCTTCGTCGTACCGCTCAAGCTGTCCGTAAATCAAGCCAAGGTGATATAGCGCCCGCGCCGTAAACGAGTGCTTGGAGCCAAATCGGGTCTGCATGAGCGCCACGGATTGCTCAGCAATGTTCATGCTTTCAACCAGCCGGCCCTGATGCTGGAGGTATTGCGCGTAATTCTGCAGCGCAAACTCATATCCATAATGATCCGGATGGTGTTCTTTATAGCTGGCAATGATCTCTCGAAACGCCTCATCAACCGCCGGCCCGCCACCGTCCTCTGTATCGACGTGGTAACTGGCTGCCATCAGCTGAGTAAATAGCAAGTCAGGATCGTTGTCAGGTGCATACTGTTCCTGGAGTCGCGCCGCCGCGGCCGCGTGCTCGATAGCGCGATCGACCCTGCCTTGCAGGTATTCCGAACGAGCCAGCCGCGCAAGCATCAGAGCCCGCAACAACCCGATGGACGCATCTTTCTGACCTGGGCTCAGGGCCTCAATTGCGGGCTCGAGGATTGCTCGAGCCCGCTCTGGTTGGCCGACGCGATTGAGAACGTTCGCCAGTTCCAGCTCGGCGACATACTGTGCATGCTGCTGGCCGGTGGATTGAGCGAATGCCCGGCTGTTTTCCAGCAGCGCGATAGACCTTTCATGTTCGCCAACCGCAGCGAACGCTCTTCCGAGGGTGGTCCACAAGCGCGCCTGAACGTCAGGTTCGTTACTCAGCTCTCTCCTGATCTGCTGTTCCCCTTCCTCGAGAAGCTCAACCAACGCGGGCGGCTTCGGACCACGAAAAAGTGGGTTGGCGGCGTCAAACAGTCCGTTCATGAAGGCAGTGGTGGCATTCGCCCGATCGGCCTCTGCATTCGCTGATGCCAGCGCGCGATTAACGCGCCTGTTTTGCCAGACCATGGTCAGCGCAAAAATGAGCAGAACAACGGTTCCAGGGACCAGCAACCGTCGGATGCGACGATCACGCGCGTCCCGTTTTGCTCTTGCCTCTCGCTCGGCTATGGCATTTCGGCGTTGCGGAATGCTTTGCCACTGCTGAGCAACGACGTTCGCATCAGCAGGCCGGCGATTCGGGTCGCCATCGACCATACCGGCGACATCTGCGCATAACAGCAGGTCGTCGATTAAGCGCTCCCAACCCGGCGCCAGCACCCGTTCAAGGTCTCCCACAAGCAGCTGGTAGGCCATGACACCCAGCGAGTAAATATCAGCTCGGATGGTTGCCGGCTGCCCCTCCAGTACTTCCGGAGCCTGGTAGCGTCTAGTGCCGCTGCGCGAACTGGTTAGATTCCCCCGTAGCGCTTCAGTGATGCCCTGGGCCGTAATGCCGTGGGCAGCAAGCGGCTCCGGGTCGGTAATGGTGCCGATACCGAAGTCTGCGAGAACCGCCTGCACCTCACCGTTTGCGCCCTCTTTGATCAACACATTCGCAGGCTTGACGTCTTTGTGCAGCACGCCAACGGCATGAGCTGCAGCCAGTGCCTGGGCTACTTGTGCAACGATGGCACATCGGGTTTCCAGCGGGACGTTGGCCGCGCCTCCCTGGGCTTGTACCCACTGTGTGAGGTCGCCCGCCGGCGTCAGCTCGGACTCGATAAAATAGGGTGCGTCCGTAAAATTCCAGTCTAGTATTCGAGCAATATCCGGCCTTGTTCCAAGCGTCTGCTGCAACAGTCGAAACAAGGTTACTTCGCGCATCAGTGACCGAAGCTTGTCTCGGTGGTAGCAGAACTTGAACACACGCCGTTCTTTCGTACTCACATGTTCCGCCAACCACGCTTCGCCAAATCCACCACTGCCAAGGCAGTCAAGAAGGACCCATTGCGGACGTCCCGGGACTGACTGTTCAACGGCGGCCCGCCAACCCAGGACGGTGTCTTGCGTGTTCGACCTTACTGCTACGGCGGCATTCTCCGGCGCCGGCAAGGGCTCGAGCTCTTGAGAGCGCACTTCAAATACGGTGAGGTCTTCCTGTTCTTCCTTGAAGCGGTAGGTCCCGTGGGCGAACCAGGACAACTTCTTTGCGGCCAGGAGGTCCCGCTGCGCGCGACACAGCTCGTACGCCGCCGCCGACAAAAGCACCTGACCGGGAGCCGCGAGTCGGCCAAGCTCCATCGTCAAATTCCAGGACGGATCGCTGCCGTCCGTCGCTGTTGCCGCCAGCGCAACACTGACATGAAGTCCCATGGAAACCGAGGGGTCCGAGCGGGTTGCCAGAGCATGCGCAAGTGCTCCCGCGGACGTTTGAAAGGACAGCAGCATGCTGGTGCCTTCGAGCAAGAGGATCTGCCCCGTACCAGAATCCTGGAGTTTTTGCTCCGAGGTTGATCTGACGGCGAGCAAGGTTTTAAACCCCGGGCTTATCGCAGCCGCGCCCACCTCCTGGACATCAGCAACAAAGCCGTAGCCAACTCGATGCACCGTCTTGACCGCGTCTTCGATTCCGCCCTGTCGAAGCGCCTCGCGAACGAGCTTGATGGCACGATACAGCGCATCATTACCAACAACTCTGCCGGGCCATACCTGTTCGACCAGTTCATCCTGAGAGATGGTGCGACTGCGGTTTGCGAGCAGGTAAATCAAAACGGAATACGCGCGCGGCTCCATGGCGATCGGACCGGCCGGAGAAACCAATTCTCGGCGGTCCAGATTCACCTCCAGGTCCCCGATTCGGTAGCCCGCGATGCAATCGTTCACTTGCAGTTGTGCTCCATAATCTAACCCGGCGCGACAGGCCTCTCCATCATAACGCCAATGCATTGGCGGCACGCGCGACAGGGTCGCGCTCATAGACACTCTATGACTTGGAAATCTCATCAAAAGCGGTGCCCTGGCGCCGGGTCATTAAGCCGACGAGGGTAATCGCAACGGTCGTGACAAAAGCACTTGAATAACTGGATGCCGCGGAGCGTCGCGCGGAGGCAAGGATGAAAGTCCGGGATTGGAACGCCAGCCAGCGCAGGCTGAGCGCAAAGGAACCTGTCTTAGCGCCTTGAGTTTCAGCTCCCGGCTGATAGGGGGTCTGAGAGCCACACCCTGGCCCGGTGACGCGCAGACGTTACGTCGGCGGCATCAGGTCGACGCCGCTAGACCCGGGTGATGACTCCTCAAAGCTGTCGCTGAACAGCACCTCACGTCGGACCTGAATGGTAAAACCCGCGGGCCCTGAGGTGTTCTGACCACCGTTTGCCGTGCCGCCATCATCGCTGGCGATGACCGTGTAGGTCGACACCCCGATGGCGCCTTCGGCCGCGGTGTAGGTAAGGTTGCCGGCCGCATCAACGGCCGGGGGCTCAGCAAACAGCGCTACGTTAGAGACGTCCGTTACGGTCAGCGTCACCCGCTGGCCCTGTTCGTCCGGCGCGCCGGCATCCACGTTCGCCCACTGCGGGACGATCTGCGGCCCGCTGTTGATGAGTACCGGGGGCGGGTCGTCAGCGACGATCCGGGGTGGGTCGTTGACCGGATTGACGGTTACATTGAAGGTTTGAAAGCCCGATGCGTTAACCCCGCCGTTGTCCATGCCACCGGAGTCGACCACCCGTACGTCAAAGGTGCTGGAGCCGCTGACATCGGGGGCCGGGTTGTAAACCAGATTTCCCAAGGTGCTGATGGTGGGCAGCACGGAAAAGAGCCCAGGATTGGAAATATTGTCCACCTGATAAGCCAACGCAAATTGCTCGGACTCAAAAGGCCCGGGGTCAAAGGTGGACCAGCCCGTTACGGTCACGCCGCCGGTGTCTTCATTGACGTCGGGTGGGTTGTCGGCGCTAAAGCTCGGCGAGTCGTTCACGGGATTTACGGTGAGAGTAACGCTGAGGAGGTTGTCGTCGTCAGCAAAGCCACCCAGGGCATCCACGGCGCTGGTGATGTCCACGTTCGCGCCGCTATCGCGCCAGCGCCCGTCCCACAGGCGCACCGTCAGGGGGCCGGGCTGACCGTGGAAGTGGGCCGCAGGCACAAACCGCAGCAGCGACCGCGCACCCAGCACCAGGGCACTTGTGTCACTGAGCGCGCCGGGCAGGTCGGTCCATTCCAGGCCGTCGCTGCTGTACTGCCACAGTCCTTCGCCCAGCGTGGAGGCATCGCTAATGACCGCAACCCCGCCAAACGAGTCTTCGTCCACGTAGCGTTCTGCAACAGAAAAATCCAGTCTGCTGCCCAGGGGAGCGAGGTTATCTTCTGTCAGCGCCCCAAGCAGCAGCGAGGACCCCAAAGACAGCGGGGCGGCGTTGCCAAACACCAGGTAGCTCTCTCCGGCGCTGCTGTTACCGTCGGGACCCGCGTTGTTGGCCCCGATAATCAGGTCATCGATTCCATCGCCGTTCACGTCTCCGGCCGAGCTGACCGATATACCCGCACTGTCACCGATGTCAATGCCAGTTATTACCAGGCCGCTCCTGCCGTTGAGCGTTGAAAGGTCCAACGGGTTGATAAAACCCTGATCGGTGCCGAACAGCAGATAACTCTCGCCGGCATTGCCGTTACCGTCTGGATCCGCAAGTGGGGCCCCGATAATCACATCGGCAATGCCGTCGCCGTTCACATCTCCAGCCGCACTGACCGCCCTGCCTGATTGATCGTATGCGTCGATGCCGGTGATCACGACGCCATTGCTACCGTTAAGGTCCAACAAGGACAGTGGGCTGGCAAAACCCTGGTCGGTGCCAAACAACAGGTAACTCTCGCCGGCGTTGCTGTTGCCGTCTGGATCCGCACGGTTGGCCCCGATGATCACATCATCGAAACCATCGCCGTTCACGTCGCCGGCCGCACTGACCGATGTGCCTGCGCGGTCACCGGCATCGATTCCGATGATCACGATGCCGTTGCTGCCATTGAGGTCCGTCAGCGCCAGCGGGCTGGCAAACCCCTGATCGGTGCCGAACACGAGGTAGCTCTCCCCGGCCGGATCAGCAAAGTATGCCCCAATGATCAGATCGTCGAAGCCATCGCCGTTCACGTCCCCGGCCGCGCTCACCGAAGAGCCAGAACGGTCATTGTCATCGATGCCGTCAACAACCAGGCCATTGCTGCCGTCGAGATCCGCGAGCGCCAGCGGGCTCACAAACCCCTGATCAGTGCCGAACACCAGATAGCTTTCGCCGGCGTTGCTGATACCGTCCGGCGCAGCACGGCCGGCCCCGATAATCACGTCGCTAAGGCCGTCGCCATTGATATCTCCAGCGGCGCTGACCGATCCACCTGATAAATCAAAGGCATCGATGCCGGAGATGACCAGGCCATTGCTCCCGTTGAGGGTCGACAGGGCTAGCGGGCTGACAAACCCCTGATCGGCGCCAAACACCACGTAGCTTTCGCCCGCGTAGATGTTGCCATCGGGATCTGCAGAATACGCCCCGATGATCACGTCATCGATGCCGTCGCCATTCACATCCCCGGCCGAGCTCACCGCCAAGCCTGAGCGGTCATCGGCATCAATACCGGTGATCACCAGCCCGTTGCTGCCGTTGAGGTCCGCCAGGCTGAGCGGGTTAACAAACCCCTGATCGGTGCCAAATATCAGGTAGCTTTCGCCAGCGTTGCTGTTGCCGTCCGGATCTGCAAAGGGGGCCCCGATGATCACATCATCGACGCCGTCGCCGTTCACATCCCCAGCCCCGCTGACCGATTGGCCCGCCCGGTCACCGGCAGCGATGCCGGTGATCCTGACACCCAGAACGCCGTTCAAGTCCTGCAGCCGGATAGACTCCTGAGCGGTGACCGAGCCGGTGCTGAGAATACAGGCGATGGTGCAACACAGTGATCGTTTTTTCACAGGCATGCGCCCTCCGGTGCAAATTTTGGGATCACCATTACGCCGTTAGGACCGTGCCAGCACGGCGCCGCGGTGCCAGCGTGATTTGAACGTAGCGTCCCGGAAACAGAGCCGCATTTCCTGATGAAACTCTGATCTTTTTTGGAGAAACCAAAAAAGGCTTAAATTCAGCATGTTAGAAGCAAAAAGCAGCTAGAGTCCGTGCCAGCGGAAGGGCCGCTTATCGCTGAAGATCGGCAAGCGATCAGCCAACCAAGCGTTCATCGGGATGCTCAGCCGGGATCGCAAACGTCGGTCTCGGGCGCAATGTCAGATCACACCCGTCACTGGCGTCATGGGCCACAACCCAGTACTTTGTCGGACTGTTTAAAAAGCGAATAGGGAACCTACGCGATGCCAGTGCTAACTACACACGTCGGGTCACTGCCTCGGACCCAAAAAGTGGTCGATTTTCTGTTTGCCCGCGAGCGGGGCGAAGCCTACGACCAGGAGCAGTTCGATGCCACGATGACAGAAGCCGTGGAAGAAAACGTTCGCCGCCAGGTGGCTGCTGGCGTTGACATCGTCAGCGACGGAGAAGCTTCGAAGATCTCCTATTCGACCTACGTCAAAGACCGATACACGGGCTTCTCCGGCGACAGCCCACGCAATGCACCCGCCGACCTGAAGCTGTTCCCAAGCTACATGGAGCGTTTGGCCGAAAGCGGTGGTACTGCCAGCTACGCGAGGCCCCAGTGCACCGGGGAGATCAAATCTCTGGGGCAAGACGATCTCAAGAAGGACATTGCGAACCTGACTGGCGCCATGAAGAAGTTTGGCGTCGAGCGTGGATTTATGAATGCCGCATCCCCTGGGGTTGTCGCACTGTTCTTACCCAACCAGCACTACCCGACGCGTGAGGCCTATCTTGAGGCATTGGCTGACGCGCTCAAAGACGAGTACGAAACCATTGTCTCCAGCGGCCTGGATATTCAGCTGGACTGCCCCGACCTGGCCTTATCTCGTCAGATGCTTTTCGCCGATCTGTCGGACGACGAATTTATCAAGATCGCCGAGCACAACGTCGAAGTGATGAACCATGCTCTGCGAGACGTGCCGTCTGAAAAGGTCCGGGTACACGCGTGCTGGGGCAACTATGAAGGACCCCACGTTCTCGATATCCCCATGGACAAAGTGTTCTCAACTCTTATGTCCATCGACGCCCGCTATCTCTCGTTCGAAAATGCCAACCCAAGACACGGGCATGAGTGGAAAGTGTTTGAGGCGCGTAAAGATGAGATCCCGGAAGACAAGGTGCTGTTGCCCGGTGTGATTGACACCACAACTAACTTTGTCGAGCACCCTGAGCTGGTTCAAGAGCGCCTCGCCAAGTTTGTGAACATTGTGGGCGAGGAGCGCGTCATTGCCTCGAGCGATTGTGGCTTTGGCACCTTTGCCGGGTATGGCGCCGTCGATCCCGAAATTGCCTACGCCAAACTGGGTGCGATGTCAGAAGGCGCGAAAGCCAGCTAACTGGGCGAGAGACACCTGCAGCACACAATCTGCACAAAAGGACCTGGCAGAGCGTCCCGTATGACACAAGAATGTCACGCGTTATGGCGAATTCTCAGTCAGGTTTTTTGCCCTGCGCTTCTTCGGGTGTCCACATCCAGGGGTACTGCTTCCGGTCTGGGGCCCGAATCACGATGAACGGCGCCGGTGTTGCCGTGGCGGTCATGAAACTCCAGACGGTATCAGCCCATTTGGGGTCATCAACGCTAAGCGGCTCGTCTGGGAGGTCCACATAAGGGTCTGTGCCTTCTTCGCAAACGGTGATATTGCGAAAGTGCAGCACTTCGTTGGGTCGATCCGGTATCGTCATGCGAAAGCGGAACGGGTACCACTGGTCAGCGGGCAGCACCTTTACCGGCTCGCTCCAGATGATTTCGTCCACAACGCGGGTGACCTCCACGCCGTGCATAGTGATCGGTTTATCGAGGTCGCGGTAGCGATACCCGATGGTCCAGTTCGGGTCAAAGGCCGCCTTTGCGTCCGTAACGCCGTCAGGCACCTTCAGGCGGAGGCCGACCACCGGGCTGCCCTTACACCCATGGTTGACGTTCAGCTCCATGCTCGTGGAGTAACCGGCATAGGCCTCCTTGAGATTGATGGCATTGTGGGCGTGCGATGCTGTGCTCAATGCCAAGACGAGAGCTGTGCAAATCAGGGTTAATGAGGTTTTCATCGTGTACTCCTAATGCGATTTCTGTGTTTGATAGCGGCGGTAGATTGTCTTTGCACCAACAGGCTTCAGCGGTGCCGGTCGACTCAGCGTAGCTCCACCTGCAGCGGAAAGTTGATCTTCGTGAAGTCATCCACGTAGGCACTGACGGTGAATTCCCAGGTGCCCGGCAAAATCAAGTCGCTGGTCGTCAGGTGAAACATCATTGGCGACATTTTCTCTGCCTGACGCTCCACGCCCTCCAGCCCCGCCGCGGGCAGGGACCAAATCGTATCCACCCGCTGCATCTCTGTCTCGGCGCCGTTTGCGTCGGTGAAGCTGAACATCACCATGTTCTCACCGGTTCGCCCGGGCGTGATCTCCACGCGTACCGAGTAGCCTCTCTTCTCGCCGGATAATACGATCATCTCAGAGCCAACGCCCACCTTGTCAGTCTCACCCGCCGAGGCGGTTCGTGGCGGGGAGGGCAGGGTGAGGCTCACCGCCGCCGTGATGATGAGCATCATGAGCACATATTCGCGGCGAATTGATCTGCGGAATGCCTCCGCCGCTTGCTGGTCTCCCGCCTCAAGCCGAGGCGTATAGCGGTGTTTATTCAGTGCGGCGATGCCCAGTACAACCAGAAACAACGCAACTTTGAAGGATAGGCGCATGCCGTAATCGCTGTCGACAAGGTTGCCGATCGTCTCAACCTGTATGTAGCTGATAAGGGTTCCGCTAAGGAACAGGGCGCCCACAACCCAGACGGCGCGCTGCGAAAACGCCCGCATAAGCTTCCCGGCTTCAACGGGCGATTCGGTTTGTGTGCCGAGCCACAGCGGACGCAGCGCTGCGAACCAGCACGCACCGCATACGAGGTGAATCGCCACTGCCAGCGCCATCAGCCAAACCGGTGGGGCGGTGGCGGCATGGCCGGTTATCAGAAAGCCGCCCGTCGTCAGCGCCGTACCGATCAGCAGCAGTGGTGCGTTGACGGTGGGGCGCCGAAAGGCCAACAGCAGCAGCAAGGCACCGGGCACACCCAGCAAAGCGCTGGGCGTTAGCGTCGACTGCAGCCCCTGGCGCCAGGAGTCAGCGGAGAACAGCGCGGCGGCGCTGCCCATGACCATTTCAGCGCCGCCCAGCCCCACCGACAGCAGGTACGTGACGGTCGCTGTAACGGCTGCGATGCGCCCCTGCGCGGCGATGGGCTGCCACAACGAGGGTGGCCAACTCATCAACAACAATATGAGTGCCGAGCCAGCGGCCAGGAGCACACTGCCATAGAGCAGCGTACGGTTGATCGCCACCACCCAGGTCCAGGCGGTGCCACTGTCGCTGATCGTCGCCTGAGACATGTCCTGCAGCGGCTCGCCGACGGAGAAGAGGAAGGTTGAACCTACCGGGTGCGTGTCGGCAGAGATCACGCGATAGGTGAGAATGTAGGTGCCGTTTTCGAGCGTATCGCTGAGGGGCAGGAAAACATCGTTTCCTTCGACACGCCAATCGGTTGGGTTGCCGACCTCAGCACCGCTGGTATCGAGCACCTTGATGAAAATCGGCCCGACATTCTCGTTGAAGTTGAGCTCGATCTCCGCAGGCGGTTCGCTCAACTCCTGGTCCGCTGCCGGAGAGGATCCCAGCAAGACAGCGTGTCCCCAGACCGTCGAGGGCAGCATGCCCGAGATCGCGATCAGAAAACTCAGCCAAAAACCGATGACGACAGGGTGATGCCATCGGCTGCCGACTGACAGCGGATCCATGGCAGGAAGCATTATGTCCCGTCCACCACCTCGCCGTTGCGCGGCAGGACATGCTCGCGATCCTGCATCGTGGCCCACTGCCATGGATACTGTGGCCGCGCAGTGGGCGTCAGACAGGGACAGCTCTTGCAGCCGTGCGGTACCCGCATCACAATATCTTGAACGTAACCCGCCGGTGCTTCGGTGTCGCGCAGGTAATTGTGTGCGAAGGTTGGCGGCGGCAAGGTTACCGCAAGAAGCGCGGTCGCAGTCGCCAGCATTAGAACTCGCATTTGCACCATACCTTGGCGATTCAGGTTACCCGCGAGTCTAGCACGGGAAATCGCACGCGCCGCGCCAGGCCAAGAATCCGACAACGCTATATTTGGCGGCGTTTCCGCCGGCCAGCCAACAGGGGAATGTTATCCAAGTCGGGATGATCGGAGTCATTGCTCGCAAAGAGTTCAAGCTAATCTGCCGTGATGGCCGAATTCTGTGGACCGCAGGCATCCTGGTGTTAATGCTGATCGTAGCGGCAGCGACTGCGGTCGAACGGTACCGCGGCATATCCGAGGAGCGCGCTGCCGCCCAGGCCCTGGTTGAAGAGCAGTGGCAGTCGCAGGGCGAGAAAAACCCGCATGCAGCGGCACATTACGGGCTCTACGCGTTCAAGCCGGTTACGCCGTTGGCATTTTTCGACACGGGCGTTGCCAACCATCTCGGCGTGTCGATCTGGCTTGAAGCGCACCGACGCAACCGTGCGGTCGCCCCGCCAGCACAAGACATGACCGCCATGCTGCGTTTCGGTGAACTGACGACAGCCTTTACGTTGCAGGTGCTGCTGCCGCTGTTTGTCATCCTGATGGCTTTTTCAGCGTTCGCGGGAGAGCGCGAAGACGGCACGCTACGGCAAGTTCTCAGCACCGGTGTAGCCCCGTGGCAGCTGTTCCTGGGCAAAGGTTTGGGAATCCTTGCTGCCGTGGCAACCATCGTGCTGCCGCTGTTTGCTCTTGGATTGGTTGCGCTGGCGTTGACGGCGCCGCAGCTGGTGCTGGCCGCGGTGCTGCTACTGGTCGTCTACGCTGTTTACGCGGTCGTGTTTCTGGCGCTTACGCTCGCCGTGTCAGCCCGCGGTCGCTCTGCCCAGACGGTGCTCGTCGTGATGATTGGGTTCTGGGCGTTGTGCACGTTTGCCATTCCGCGAGTGGCTGCCGATGTTTCCGCGCACTTGTTTCCGCTCCCAACTTCGGCCGAGTTCCAGGCCGCTCTCGACGCTGATCTCGCTACGGGACTTGACGGCGTGAGTCCTGCCGCCGCCATCCGTGATCGACGCGAACAGACGCTTAGGCTGTACAAAAAGGAAAATGTTGAAGACCTGCCGATTAACTTCCAGGGCATCGTTTTCAGTATTCAGGAAGAACTCGGGGCGCGGGTATTCGAGAAGCACTTTGGCGAACTGCAGGCCACTATCGACCGTCAGCTTGATGTTCATGAGGCGCTGGGGCTGCTGTCACCACGGCTGCCCGTACAGGCCATTTCCATGGAGCTCTCCGGCACCAGTCTGCGTGCTCACTGGGCTTTTGCACGTGCTACCGAGGACTTTCGTATGCAAATGATCGAAGTCATGAACCGCGACCTGACGTTCAATTCTCGCCCTGGTGAGGCCAGCTATCGTGCCGGAGAAGACCTGTGGTCGCAGGTCGGCAATTTCCGTTGGGAGGGTACGGCGCTTTCCACCGCGCTCGCCTCGCTGGGACCGAGTTTTATGACCCTGGCCCTCTGGCTGCTGGTTGCCATGGTCGCGATGTGGCTTGCAGCGCGTGACCTCAAGGCCCACGCGAGCTGATGTTTCGGCACGTTTTTGGTCACGAGCTGCGACTGTTTCGCCAGAACCCCGTCTGGTGGGGCAGCCTGCTGACACTTGCTGCGCTGACGATCATTGCTGCCTTCAATGGCGGGACACGCAGCGATTCGCAGATCCGGCAGGTCGCCGAACTTGACGGCGCTGCTGCTCAGCTTCAGCAGACGATCAAAGCGCAGCTGCAGTCTTACGAGCAGTCAAACGCCGCAGAGGTTCCCGCTGTGGCGAGTGCCGGCGCTCTAGGATTCAGTATCTTGACCGAACCGGCGGATCTTCCGCTGCGGCCGCTCCATGCCCTGGCACTAGGGCAAAGTGACGCCTTGCCCAATCATTATGCCGTTACCGCTCATGCCACCTACAGCTTCATGAACGAAAGTGACATCGTCAATCCGAAAAACCTCCTCGCCGGGAGCTTCGACGTCGCGTTTGTCATCGTGTTTGTGTTGCCAGTATTCATCATCGCGCTGGTCTTCGACCTCTTGTCGCGGGAAAAGGAAAACGGTTTGCTGGCGCTGACAATGGCCCAGGGCGTGTCTCTGCCGGGTTATACACTGGCGAAATGCGCAGCACGCTGTCTCATGGTGCTGACTGTCACGCTGGTGGTGTCGCTGCTGAGTTTGCTCGTTACCGGCGTGGACTTCGGCGCCACGGGTGCGCTCGAAGACGCTTCAGGTTGGCTTCTGATCGTATTGCTCTACGCCCTGTTCTGGTTTGCCGCGGGTCTGTTTGTAAACGCTCTCAACTGGCGATCGGAAACCAACGGCGTCGTGCTGGCAAACGCCTGGCTGGTGGCTGTGGTGGTGCTCCCTGCGCTGGTAAACGTGGTTGCAACGGCGGCTTACCCGGCGCCGTCACGGGTCAACCTGACGACAGAACTGCGTGAAGCGGCCAGCGAAGCCGAGAAGAGGGCGGCGGCCGCTCGTGAGGCATACTACTTCGATCACCCGGAGCTGGCCGATGAGGGGGAAGCACCGGCTGCATTCTTCCGCGAGGTACTGGCCAGCGAGAAGGATATTGGGGACAGCATGGCCCCGTTGCTCGCCAGCTTTGAGCGTCGAGCCAGAGAACGCTCGCGTGTCGTCGAGTTCATGAAGTACCTGTCACCGGCGATCGTCACCCACCAGGCGCTTACCGCGATCGCTGGCACCGACGACCAACGTTACGCTGAGTTCCGCGATCAGCTTCAGGCGTTTCACTCGGTATATCGTGATTTTTTTGTGCAGCGCCTGCTGACGGAGCGGGAGTTTCACAGCGCCGATATCGATCGCGTCCCGGCTTTTGCCTTTACGGATTCAGGTGGTAGCGTGCGCATTGCTGGCGCCGCCCTTACATTGGCGTTTTTCAGCCTGGTGCTGATCGTCGCTGCGCTTCGCTTATACCGTCGCTACCCAGTGCTGCAGGCCACCTGATCGGAGTACGGATGCTCGAAGCCAACGATCTTAGTAAAAACTACGGAACTCACGAGGCGCTGAAGGCGCTGAACCTGACGGTGAATGGCGGTGAGATCTACTGCCTGCTCGGCGCCAACGGCGCAGGCAAGACAACAACCATCAACCTGTTTCTGAACTTCATCTCACCCAGCGGTGGAACAGCCCGGGTCAACGGGATTGATGTGACTGAAGATCCTAGGGGAAGCAAGCGGTACCTGGCCTACATCCCGGAGCAGGTGATGCTCTACGGCAATCTCTCCGGTCGGGAAAACCTTGTCTATTTCGCTCGGCTTGGTGGGAACCGGTATTCGGATGACGAGTACACCGCGTTTCTCCGCCGCTGCGGACTGCAGGCGGATGCCATGGACAAGCCGGTCAAAACCTATTCGAAAGGTATGCGACAAAAGGTCGGGGTTGCCATCGCGCTGGCCAAACAAGCAAAAGCGCTGCTGCTCGATGAACCGACCTCGGGACTGGACCCAAAAGCGAGCAATGAATTTTCAGCTTTGCTGCTAGAGCTTCAGGCGGACGGAGTGGCGATTCTGATGGCAACACATGACCTGTTCCGTGCCAAAGAAACCGGCACGCGCATCGGCATCATGCGGGAAGGCGTACTGGTGCGGGAACTGGATGCCGGGGAGGTTTCACACGTCGATCTTGAGCGCATTTACCTCGAACACATGCACTGAAAGTATCCGAACAGATAATGCGGATCTTGACTGATGCTCCCCAGGTGCATAGCTTCGATCGGAATATGTTGAGCTCAAGGCTAATAACGGTCGTTCTTGCTTGCGCGCTGATGTTCTCCAACATCGCTTGTGCGTGCGCGTCGACCGATGCTGCGAGCAACGATACTCATCACGTAGCTGGCGGGCATCACCATGGTGCTGATACTGACGTTTCTGGCCATATGCCGTGCGAGCATCTTGACTGTCCCGGATGTGATGACCCGCAAGACGCCTGCGCCGCAACACCCGATTATGTCGTTGTGTCGGCTGAGCGGGATCATCAAACGCCGCTTACGGCGCAGTTAGATTTCGATAGCGGCGATGACGCGTTTATCGACTCGGTTACCGATCGTTCCAGTTCTGTACTGCGCAAGACAAGAATTCGCTTTCAGGACCCTGGCATGACTTAAGCAAGGTGCCGTTAAGGAATGACATGGTCGCGAGGAACTGGCAACGCAGTGATTAACACAAAATTGGCACACGCCTAGAGCGTTGTATATCCCGTTGACATATACCATCACTTATCTACACTGTATATCCTTTAGGGATATACGTGAGAAATAGCAATGGAGAAGGCATCGGTTTTCAAGAGCAACAAGAGCCAGGCAGTTAGGTTACCCAAGTCCGTGGCGCTGCCCGATGACGTCAAACGCGTCGATGTCGTGGCAGTAGGCCGAACGCGTATCATCACGCCCGAGGGTACATCTTGGGAGGAATGGTTTGCCGGCGAGACGGTCACCGATGATTTTATGTCGGAACGCGAGCAACCTGAGGAACAGGAACGGGAAGGCCTTTGATGTACAGGTACATGCTGGATACGAACATCTGTATCTACACCATCAAGAATCAACCCAGCGAGGTACGCAATGCTTTCATTCGTCACCAGGAGCAGTTATGCGTCAGTACGGTCACTGCAATGGAGCTCCTTTTTGGCGCCGAGAAATCGGGGGCGCCCGAGAAAGACCTCAGAGTCTTAGACAGCTTTCTCGCTAGACTGGCGGTCCTGGATTACGACCTCCGTGCCGCAGCGCATACTGCCCAGCTTCGGGCTGAACTCAAGAAACTGGGCAAGCCCATCGGCCCCTATGATCAGATGATTGCTGGCCATGCCCGGAGTATTGGACTGACTATCGTCACAAACAACGAGAGCGAGTTTGAGCGCGTACCGGGATTGCGCAAAGAGAATTGGGTTCACTGACAGGCGATTTCGAATACAAAGCCTTTCTGTGACGCACGTAGAGGCCAAGCCAGAAAGCTGGTATCGATACGAAGGCCAAATCAACAGAGTTCGCTAGTGCGCGTTCGGAACAAATACCCGAGCTAGGTTGGGCCAAATGGTCGCCATTCGAGAGAAAAGAAAATCGTCATCGTGGAGGACGGGGGCCGCAGCCCTCACCATCTCGATGGTATCCAGCTATTTTTCATATGCCCCTTTCACTCCAGCAATCGTGCTGGTTTTGCTGACGGTGCCGCTCGCCATGGTCGCGACCATCGGTGGCTCGTGGCGGTTAGGACTATCCGCACTGTATTGGAGTGGCGTGAGTATTTTGCTGTTTCCGACGGTCATACCCAATAGTCACAACTTCCTGATAGATATCATCGTAGGAGTTGGGATGGCTCTCCTGGTGCTTTTTGGTGCGAGCTATGCGTTTTCCGTCACGAGACCATAATAGTAGCCAGCAGGCCGGTTATAGGTCTCCCTCACCGACGATAGCGAGTAGTGCGCGGACCGAGTTGGGAGGTTTCCCATCTGGCCGTCTTAGGTCAGCCAAGGACCGGGTACGCCAGCCGACGCTAAGGGCTCTGTACTTTGCTGTTTTAACTTTTTGCTCCCTTCCCGCAAGCGCAACTCAATGCGTTTACGTCATCCGGAATGGCTCAAACGTCCCGACCTTATCCGTTGATGGCTACGATCTTGTTTTTGCCGGCAAGGTAAAAGAAATCCAGCAGATCATGAGCGGGGAAGGGCTAAACCGTTGGCCTGTAAGAACCGAAGCCACCTTTGAAGTTGAAAGAGTTTGGCACGGCGACGTGGAAGAGGGAGGAAGTGTCGTTATCAGTTCCCGCCGTCGCCCAATGGCACATGATCGTGGATTTCAGGTGGGCCAACAGCAAGTTGTGCTGGCCAGAGAAATTGCCGGACTCTTTGTGTCCCCTGTCTGTTCACCGCCAAGCGGCCCAGAAGACGAGAATGCGCTAGTTAAGCGAATAGAGTCTGAATACGGTAAGAATGGAAAGTAGACCCGGCATCTCGCTGCGCCGGCAGCCGGGAATCGTCAAGACCCAGGTGAACCCATATCGGTGGGCACAGCTTGAAGACGTCGATATAGCGCGAAAATCGGGGATTGGTTCTCCTTCCAATCCGCAATTGCAGTATCCCTCATGAAGCGCATGGCCACTGTCTTGCTGGGAGCCTGCTTGTCATTTGAATGTTCAGCAGACTGTTTGCCTTCCACGAGATCTTTGGTCCAGATATCCGCGACGCGCTGCCAGGGTTTGGCGGTGTTCCCAGATCAAAGTCAGATGGAGGGATGGAAATCGGATCCAGTGCGCGGAACCTTGGTAACTGGCAAAATCTTGGACTCAAAGCAGGCTGTTCCGAACAGCCCAGTATTCGCGCGCACCAAAAAGCCACAAGCTGGAGAATTCGGGTCCTTTTTTGTGGGGGGGCGGTCAACCGACTTTTGTGAGGCGGTAGAAAGGGCGAACACGTTCTGGCTTATCTCAGTCAATCCTTGCTGCGATACGGTTCCTCCGGGTCCAGAGTGTTGGTTGCCAGAGTCTCTGCCGTTGATGCAGAGAGAAAAAGATCCGTGACCATGGATCGAGGTTCCTGACTAAATGAGACTCGCCAGGCAAGAAAAATGGCGCCGAGGCTTCGTTGCGATACGTCGTGCTTTTAGCAACCGTTGGCACCAGGAATCGGTTCAAAGCTGCGAGATATTGAGCCCACGGCGGCTGCGGCGACGCAATCTCAATCTCGGTCAAAGGCTACTCCTATGTTTCGCTGTAAGTCTCGGCATGACGGGCGCTGCTCAACCAATGTGTCTAGCACACGTTGAACTTGAGCTTTCGGTGAAAGTCGCGGAATGCCAGTCGGTCGAAATTGGCAACAGCTGGCGCGAGTCTGTGCCGTTGGAGCCGAGGAAAAACAACGATAGCAGTCAGACGCTAAGCGAGCTGCTGAGGCTCACAGAGACGCGTTCGAGGAGGTACTCAGTGCATGGAACGCTGATATCAGGTCACGTCTCCATCGCTGAACGTTATGTTGGCTACCCTCCGCCACATTTCGGGTATAGCGCCCAACGAGCGAAGTTTGAAGAGGATCGCTCATACGCATTCTTCTTGCGCGAACCTGCAGACCAAGCTTGCAAGAGCTTTGATAAGGGCACTGAGCACGTTTTCTTTACCTACCCACTATGCTGTGATCAGGAACCGTTCAGAGGTCTGTGTCTGGTTCCAAGATCGATCGTGGTTCTATCCAGAGAAAAGCCAGAGAGCTGGTTTAACTATGAGCCATCGATTCGGGTCGGTCGCTGAAAGAGAAAATCCAGCGCTTATCGTGCATGCGCAAACTCGTTATCGTGCTCAGGCTTATCGGCCCGGACGCGATACAAGTTACTCAGAAACAGGGGGAATCTCAGGTTGGATCGACTAAGTAAAGTTCGCCTTTTTATCGAGGCCTTGTCGATGCGATTTCGAAAACTGGCTTTCATTACCTACCTAGCATCTGTAATCAGCATTCAAGCTGCCGAAGCACCAGTAATTCGGCCTGGAGATCGACTGATCGTATACGTGGAGTTCAACGGTTGCTGGGGGCAGCTATACGATTATGGGCGAGTTCGTCGGTCAGGAAAGATCAAGCTTGGCAAGACGATTCTGAGCGTAGAAGGACTTCGCACCGATCAAGTCGCCGATCTCCTGATCGATTCATTCAACGCGCGGAGTGCGAACGAGCAGCCGCGCGTAAGCGTCTCAATCCACGATCCAAAGAGCGACTGGCCAGAGGATTCCTACCGCGATGCTTTGGAGCGATCAGTGCGCGATGACCGTTGCTCAGGAAGAGATCCTTATCCGACTGTACCTGACTGAGGAGTTCTACGCAGAGTTGGCTGACGCGAAGCTAAGTTTTCGGTGTCTGGTTGTGGACAATGTCCGCATTCACCGGTGGTTAGCAGCACTTTTTCTTGCGGCATTCGCACCTGCATCGATGGCAGGGCATGCAGGAGTAATAGCCGAATGAACTTCTGGCAGTTCTGCAATCATTGGTTCACCTGTCGCTGTTCCTGCGACGAAAATCGTCGGCATCGCAGCACTAATGGCGACTGTTTTTTCTGGCCATTTGTGGCGCACCCACGCCTTGACCAGAGAACGACGCAGCGGCCTAAAGGACTGGACCAGAACTCAGGCTTTATCCGTGGATCATCGTTCAAACATGGTTCATTTGGAAATAAGAAACGTGGCATTCTTGACGAATCGCCGTTTCTTGAATCTGTCAGTTAGAGCCTATGCGAGCTGTCGTGCTTTCGGTTTTCTTGTGTTTTGTCAGCGCTTCTGATGCCTGCAGCTGTGACGCGCGGGCATTGTTCAATTTCCTGCCCAGCATTGACGGTGTCGCTCGAGCAAAGTTGAGAAAAGCTGAGCTTGTTGAGGTGACCCGCGCGGCAATTGATCCAACTCCCATCAAAGGCGAAGCTGAAGTTGTCGAACTAATTTGGGGAACGGTGCCGGATGTTGTTCAAGTTTCGGGCTATGGGCGTGGCCACACCTGTTCACGACCGCTGATCGTGGGGGACAGCTATTTGCTGCTATATCGATCTGGCGAAATCGTTAACATCAGTGCATGCTCGCTCAGTAAGCGATATACCGAATTTGGTCTCGAGGAAATGCGTTACATCATCGAATTCGGATTTAAGACTCATGGGGTTCCGGGCCGCCCTAAGAGGAATGTTAAGCCGGAAGAAGCGGTTCCGCGGCGCTAATGCGGGTCGCATTCAAATCCGTGAAATTTTTTCTGCTAATCGTTCTGATCGGCGCATCAACAACAAGTGAATCAACCAGCTGCCGAACAATTACCTACGGGAGTGTTGAGAAGGATATGGCCAGCGCCTTCAGCACATACGACTTGATAGCCACAGCAATAGTTGAAATGAGTCAGGATGAAGCCCTTGCAGAAAGTCCTTCTGGTAACCTCGAACTCGACTTGAAAATCATTCGGTCAATAAAGGGCTCGGAGAAAGAGCGGTCTTATCGAGTCAAAGTGTCGCCATTCGATCGAAGCTACAAATTTGCGCCGGGTCGTGAGTATTTGGTTTTTGGGCGAGTGAAGGCTGGCTACGCGATCGTTGGCGATTGTTCTCCGACCCGACTGCTTGCCAATTCTCAAAAGAAGCTAGCTGCGCTGAATGAAATGAAGGCAGTTGACTGATAGTGCATGCCCGCTTCTCGTCAAGCCTTATCGTCGATAAGTCCGGGCTTGAGGCTTGCTGGTTTTATAGAGAATTGACGGCGACGAGTGCGTCATCACGTTGAAGCTCTCCGGTTCAAGGCACTTGCGGGTGCTAGTGCCTCAGACTTTTTTACATTAACGCCCGCCTGACATACGCATCAGCAATAGTAAGTCACGCCAGCCGGGCGGCGCGTTCGGAACCTGGAGTTCAGCGTATTCGAGATACTGCTCCCGCAATCGCTGTCGGCATAACGGTTGCTTAGGTTGAAGCGGGCCACCATCGCACTCCGGTGCTTCAGACCGATCACCAAGTTGGGCCTCCAGATAAGCATAACGAAACCAGGGTTCGGCGGCAGCTTTTTCCAGCATCAACTCGGGATACATTTCAGCGGCAGATGCTCGGAATTGCATGATCCGATCAGCGTAGGGCCTCTGAGCCATGGCGCGCCACGACTTCAAGGGCAAGCCGCCATCCGCCAACGCGTGCCGTTGATAGGCTTCCTCCGGCGTGTCTCCCGCCGCTACGGATTCCAGCGCGTCAGCCATTGCCAACATGTTAACCCGACTTTGCTCAGCAGATGCCGGGTCAAAAGACTGGGGATGAAGATCCTGGGCAAATTGCTTAATACCATCCAAAGAGAGGTCGAGACCCTGGTCCGCCGCGTATCGAGCTGCCAGGGCAGGTTCCAGCCAGACGGCAAACGTCTGCAGGCACTCAGTGTTCCTGTCTGGATAGAAGCTGCCGCCGGAGAGGATGACGGCACCCGTTTCGTCCATTAGTGCAGGGGCGGCAACCGAAGCTGATATTTGCGGATTCGGGCGAGTCTCTTGTGGGGTGCTCCGAAAATTGTCGAAGATATGACGTTGCTCGGTGAACATCGTTTCGTAGTCGACGATTTGATGCCGAATTACAGGGAGGATATCTTCTTCGATGTGATCTTCTAGCTGCCGCAATGCCTCCTCGGAGAGTTCTGATTGAGCGGATACCCACCGGTCCTCCCGGAATTCAAGCTCCGCGATCTGGTAAGCCATCGCAGCCCGTCCGGCAGCTGCCGGGTCAGACAGGTTTTCTGGGGTCTTTAGCGCTTCCCAGCGTTCGCTTGATCCAGCTCGGTGCTGGCAAATGTCCCACGCCGTGCTCGCCAGCGCCCGGGCGTCGTCAAGCTCAAAACTTAACGTGCTTGGGTACTGCGGAAACCTCCCGAAAAGATGACCCACTATGGCCCCAACGGGGATAAGCTCAGGATCATGTTTGCCGTCAATGAAGGTGTAGTAACGCGAGGGGTCGATGTTCACGGTCAATGCGCTCGAAGAGAGCATGGATAAACCGAGAAAGGCTGCAGCGTTGAGGTACGTTTTCATAGCGCTAGGATAGGGGAGATCGTTGTCAGGAAAAAGTGCCGATTCTGGAAACCCTGATCAATCGAATTGAGGCAAACATAAACACTGGTGTAAAAATCGTTCACCGAGCGCCGACCAAAAGAAACGCCGCGCGACGGGGCATGCGAGGTAAAGTTGGCACAGCGAAGTAGATAGAACGGTCGAACAGCTGGCACCTTCCAGGAGCTTTTTCCGCTCTCGCGCTCACCGGCCTAATGCACTAAATCAAAACGGCACAGCCGGTCGGAGCGGTCACTGAGATCGCCCAGTGCCGCAACTAACACTTGGCCATCGTCACTCATCAACGCTCTACCAACTGATTTCGCTCGAACCAAATCTTCGCCTGACAGCTGTAGGCGCTCAGGCGCATCGCCAGTTGATGACAATCGCCAAAGGCGGGACCGATTGCTGCGAACGCTGCTCGTTCCTAGTTCAAGGAACGTGGTCAGCAGTCCGTCGCCTGAGCTGTTGAGGCTAGCTTGCGGTTCCGCCAAGTTCAAAATGTCGACAAAGGACGCGCTCAAATTTTCTGGATTGAGAAGGGTAAGCTGGTCTTCGACGAGGTTTAGCCGGTAGAGAAACCGCTGTTCGAGCGTCCTGACAGACAGGACCAGGTCGTCCAGCAAGGGATTCGCTGCCAGCAGTTCAATAAGAGTGAGTGGATCCTGCAGGAACAGCGGCTCATCAGTGTTCAGGACAGGGCTGACAGCAGCTGTCCGAAGATCCCAGAATTCCAGCGGTACGGGTCCGGAGCTCTGCACAATGGCTTGTTCGCCGTTAGACGAGATAGCCAGAAGTCCGCGAAAGAATGTGTCGGCGGCTTCAAGCCTAAATTGGTCACCGTTGCGGGTGTCATAGCGAATAATGTTCCTATCCGGAACGCGAAAGTACACGTACGTTCCGTCATCACTCACGCCCGTCAGCCTCGGCAGGTCGGGGAGAAACGGCGGATCTTCGATTGGTGTCAGGCCCAGCTCTGGCTGATTCAAGTCAAGCCTGACAATACGGCCGTCTTGGAACGCCAACAGCGTTTGACCGCCCGGCGAAAAAACCACGTCGACGAACGGGCCTCCGAGCGTCAGCGCTGCATCAAGATTGGCATCTAGGATCAGGAGCGAGCCCCGGTTGCCTTCCTGGAAGACGATCGTCCCGTTGCGAGGGTTCATTCCAAAAAGGCTTCCCGAATATGGTCGGCACGCGCTTGCGCTGACCGCAAGTCCCGCCCGCTCTACGTTTTGCCTCCGATCAATCGCGTGGCTCAAACCGTAGCTCGCTGGGAATACGCCAAGCTCCTCGTTGCTCAGAGTGCTCACCGATGCGACAAGCAGGGGAAACCCACGTATCACCACCCCCTCCTGAGATACGTACTCGGTTTCACCGGGTTGGATTGCGACTCGCCCTGCGGTGAACAGTTCGTCGAACGCCCGCTGCGTTGAGAATCCGCATCCATTGCCCTGTGGACTGACATGAACGGCCTCCGAGGCAGTTCCCGGGAAAACCCGCTGTCCACCGAGCACGACCCTGGTCAGACGCTGTTCTGCGAACGGTGGCGGCGGCCGGAAGAAGGGTGTGCATTTGGCTAGGCCGCCGTCGTCGGAACTCACGGTCCCCTTGCGATTCCGTCCCGAGATGAACAACGGGGTCGGAAAATCGCCGGGACTGCCCCCCGCATCCAGCGTGGGTAGAGTAAGTACAAGCTCGTGTTTTGCGCCAATCGACTTTTCGATCGTGAAGTCGGACTCAATGCGGTAGGCCGCCAGTACGGCATTGATCATGGGCAGTGAATCCCGCCATGTTGTGCTGACGGGCAGGCCGTCGACCACGAATTGAGCCCGCAGGGGGTTAGCGTCTGTGAGGTTCGGTCCAGCGAATGCCGGGTCGGCGTGCAAAGGCACATCGCTGAAGTCATCCAAAACCAAAGGCGCGATGCTGAAGCTGGTGCCCGATTCGGCATCGATGAGGTGCATCTGAGCTGCCAAGGCCGAACGGCCTGATAGCCACTGCGCTGTTGAGGAAACCCAGTTGCCACAGTTCTGGTCCGCTATGTCTGTTGCCGCCCGATCGGAGTCCAGTCGCCCCAATTCGTAGACCTCGACAAACCCCTCGCGCGGCACATCCACAGGTTCGGATGTCAAAGGCGTAAAGCCCGGACCGAAAGCACATTGGTCGGGACCGAGAATCAGCCCCTGATCAGCCACAGCGCCTACCCACGCGGCGCCAGGAGCGAGATAGGTATTCAGAGAATAGTCTTCGCCGTTCCGCCCACGGAAGGTAATTCGCACCGCAGCGATCGATCCGCGACTGGCGTTGCTGACTGAAACCAGGGAACTGTATGGCGACAGGCCTGTGTAGTAAGGAAAAATCAAGACGTCGCCCTGCTGATCGGGGCTGATGGTGACCGCAGAGCAAGCCGAGGCGAATAACAAAAGCACGATCACGACCATTTTCATGGCCTTTAAACGAAAGGCGCGAGCATTTCCCCTATACAGAAGACCACGACCGTTGGGGTAGGACCTACGCTGTTGAAACGAGCGCCTTTTCGGTGCGCCTCAGTTTCCTGAGGAATCCAAAGGTTTAGGATGAGCCACCCCGGTTATCGCGGCCACTTCGGCCCATTCTAAGAACTGCCCCAGGGCAAATTGCCGCTTCTGCTGGCAACTGTGACACCAAACTGGCACAAGACGTTGGGACCACACAGATGAAGGTTATTAGCGTTACCGCAAGCCCATGATCACAGAAGGTAATTTGGTGCCCGGGGCCGGGCTCGAACCGGCACGGAGTTTCCTCCGAGGGATTTTAAGTCCCTTGCGTCTACCAATTTCGCCACCCGGGCAGGCCGGCGCTAGTTTACCTCAATCAGCACGAAGGTTTAGTGGTTCGGGCCCGGTGGCCAGTTTGGGCGTGGGCAGGTAGGATTGCGCAACGCTCAAGAGGCCGTCCGGCGGTCGCTGAGGCCACTACTGACCACTTTCGAGACTGATTCCATGAAACCATTTCCCCGACGGGCAACCCCGTTTCTGCTGCTGCCGCTCTTCCTCGCGGCTTGCTCCTCCGAATCCGACCCAACTACAGGACAAACCGACAATCCCGCCCCGGCGCCGGTTGATACGCCTGCGGTGGAGACCGATGGCCCCATCAGCGCAGCGATTCGAGCCGCGGCAGAAACCATCACCGGCGAGGCGATACGAACCGTCGTCGCGGAAATCGGCAGCGATGCGTATGAGGGCAGGGGCCCGGGAAGCGAGGGTGACGTCAAAGCGCGTAAGTACATCGCTGAGGGCCTTGAGGCCATGGGCTACAAGCCCGGCGCGGCTGACGGCAGCTGGGAGCAGGCGTTCGACCTGGTTGGGATCAACGCAGATCAGCCGCCAACGTGGTCGTTCAGCTCCGGCGGCGAAAAGCTCGATTTGATTCAGAGCACGGAGTTCATTGTCGGTAGCGGCGTTCAGTCCCAGCAGTCAATCATCACCGAATCCGATCTGGTGTTTGTCGGGTACGGCATTCAGGCACCGGAATATGAGTGGGACGACTACAAAGGTCAGGACCTCACTGGCAAGACGCTGGTCATGCTGAACAACGACCCTGACTGGGACGACGACCTTTTCGCCGGCAACCGGCGCCTGTACTACGGTCGCTGGGACTACAAGTACGAAAGCGCCGCCAAGCAGGGCGCTGCGGGCGCAATTATCATCCACACAGATCCGTCGGCAGGCTATCCATGGCAGGTGGTGCAGACGTCCTGGACCGGCGAACAGTTCGAGCTGCCGGCGGGCGACGAGCCGCGCATTCAGGCGGCGGCCTGGCTCACCAGCGACGCGGCAGAAAAACTCGTCCGCTTCGGAGGCCAGGACCTCAATCAGCTGATTGAAGCCGCCAAGACGCGGGAGTTCGAGCCGGTCGATCTGAATCTGAACACCTCGATCACCCTGAATAACGAGATCAACCGGGTACAGTCCGCCAACGTTCTTGGTCTCCTCCCGGGTAGCGATCCGGAGCTGGCGGACGAGGTCGTGGTCTTTACGGCGCACCACGATCATCTGGGTATCGGCTTACCCAATTTTGCCGGAGACCCGGAAGATCGGATCTACAACGGCGCCAGGGATAACGCGAGCGGAACGGGCATGGTGATGGCCATCGCCAGGGCTGTTGCGCAAAGCAAACCGCGGCGGTCCGTGCTGATGGCGTTTGTCGGCGCTGAAGAGCAGGGGCTCCTCGGATCGAAGTTCCTGGCCCGCGAGCCCACTTTCCACCCCGGCAAAATCGCCGCAAACGTCAACTTCGACAGCGGAAATATCTGGGGCGCCACGCGCGACATCACGTTTATCGGTAAGGGCAAATCCAGCCTGGACGAAGTCACGGCCATGGTGGCCGAAATGGAGGATCGGGTTGTGCTGGGAGACCAGTTTCCCGACAAAGGCTTTTTCTACCGCTCCGACCAGTTCAGCCTGGCCAAGATCGGCGTTCCCGCCCTGTATCTCAGCGGCGGCACGGATTTTGTCGGCCGCCCGGAAGGATGGGGTGCCCAGAAAATGGGTCAATACACCACCCGCAACTACCATCAGCCGAGCGACGAGCTTACGGCGGACTGGAACTTTGAGGGGATGGTCAACGACGCGCGCTTCGGGTTTTACTGCGGCATGATCGCCGCCAATGCTGACGAGATGCAGCAGTGGAAGCCCGGCGATGAATTTGAAGCCGCCCGGAAAGCCGCGCTGGCCGAGGTGGCAAGCCTTGCAGAAGGGGCAGGGCGACCCTGAGTTTGAAACGGAGCCGGCAATGCCGGCTCCGTCCGTTCGTAAGCTAGTCCAGCTTTACCGGGTCGGCCGGCTTGGCCGGCCACTGGGGCGGGTCAGCCTCGATCTTCGCCATCACCTCAGCAATACCGCGATCGAGCTGAGCGTCGGCGCCCGTCGCCGGGTCGTTGGCCACCTCGATGTCCGGCGGCACACCCTCACCCTCAACGATCCAGCCGTCTTCCGCATCCCCGATACCGTATTCCGGCACGTTGACGCTGCCGCCGTCGATCAACGGGCCGTGGTTGGTGATACCGACCACGCCACCCCAGGACCGCTTGCCGATCAGCGGCCCGAGCCCGGCCTTGCGGAAGTAGTGCGGGAAGATGTCGCCATCTGAGGCTGAGTCTTCGCTGATCAGCGCCACCATGTGGCCGTTGAACGCCGGCCCCGGATAGCTTTCCACCGCCGTGCGGTGCGCCTGGTAGCCATAGCCCAGGGGTTTAAGCATCAGCCGCCGCAGGATCATCTGCGACACGTTGCCGCCGCCGTTGCCCCGGACGTCGACAATCAGGCCCTGCTTGCGGCGCTGCGGGTAATACCATTTGATGAACTCATAAATGCCGGCTGAGCCCATGTCGGGAATGTGCAGGTAGCCCACCTTGCCGTCGGTCTTCTCAGCGACGTATTGGCGGTTCTTCTCCACCCATTCCAGGTAAACCAGATCGCTCTCGCCCGAAATAGGTTCCACGAGCACACGTCGAGCGTCCTCGGTTGAAGGCTCATCGTTCACCAGCAGTTCAACCGGCTGCGAGCCAAGGTCGGTCAGCAGCGCGTACGGGTTATCGGACGAGGTGAGCGTGCGGCCGTTGACGGCAAGCAGGTAGTCGCCCTCGCTGATATTCACTCCCACTTCATTCAGCGGCGATCGATACTTTGGCTCGGCGTTGTCGCCGTCGTAGATGTGCGCGAAACGGTAGTGGTCGCCGTCAAGCTCAAACCGTGCTCCCAGGAGCGCCACGCTCGACCGATCACCGGCCTGCAGATCCCCACCGGATACGTACGCGTGCCCTGCGTTCAGCTCGGCGATCATCTCACCCATGAGGGTATTGAGGTCCTCGCGCGTCGAGACGTCGGCTACCAGCGGTCGATACTGCTCACGCAGCGCCTCCCAGTCGTAGCCGTGCAGGTTGGCGACGTAGAAGTAGTCGCGGAAGCGGCGCCACACTTCGTCGAAGACCACCGGCCATTCCTCGGCCGGTGCACGGTGAACGATCAGGTTGGCGGTGCTTACCGACGTTTTCTTGTCGCCGTCACTCACCTCGATCCGTGCGAAGCCCTCGCCGGTGCGAAGCAGCAGATACTTCCCGCTGCTGGGTACCGACAGCCCGCGGAAACTGCTGGCCAGCTCTTTACTCTCCCGTTTCTCAAAATCGAAGCGGAAAAGCTTGTTTGGCGTCGGTCCCTGACGGCCGTAAACAAACGGGCTGCCGGTGATATAGAGCAGACCACCGTCGACCGACTGAACTCCATAGATGTTGGAGGCGTCGATCGGCAAGCGAATCACGCGTCGGGCAATGCCGTCGAAATCGATCTCCACCTGCATCTCTTCTTCTTCTTCACCGTTGTCTTCGTCTTCGGACGCTTCGTCCTCCGACTTCCCGGTCTCGTCGTTCCGCGGCCCAAACGGATTCGGTGAATCGGTGTTGAGGGCGAGCGCATAGACACGGCTCTCGCGATCGACCACATAGTTCCACTCAAACGAGCCGATCTGCGGCGCAAATTCGCGGTCGCCAATAAAAAACAGGTGCTGTCCGTCAGCGCCGAACGCCGGCCCGAACGCCTGGAAGAAACCATCGGTCACCATCCGGATGTCGCCGGTGTCCTTTGACCACACAAAGACCGCGTTCATGCCGCTTTCCATTTCCTGGCTGAATGCCAGGTAGCGAGAATCCGGCGACCAGACGTAGTCATTAACGCCGTCCAGCGTGGTGTAAACCACGTCGGTCTCCTGTCCTTCCAAGTCCACCACCCGAACACGGCCGGTATGGTCCCGGAAAGCGAGCGACTCACCATCCGGCGCCCAGCTCAAGCCGTAGATCCGTGCTGCGCGCGATGGCGTCAGTGCTCTGGCTTCGCCGCCGTCGTGCGGCACCACGTAGATCTGCTCTTCGCCGCTTCGGTCGCTGACGAAGGCCACCATTGATCCGTCCGGAGACCACGTGGCCTCGCGATCATGGGCGTTGCCGCGTTGTGTCAGGTTGCGGGTGATGCCGTGCTCGACCGGCGCGCTGAAAACGTCGCCACGTGCGGTGAACAGGACCCGCTTACCGTCGCTGGAAAGGTCGAAACCTTCGATTTGCTTGGACGCATCGATGCGACGCATCGTGCGGCGCACCCGGTCGTCAGGCACGGTGATGTCCAGCAGCTGCTGGCGCCCGGTCGCGGCGTCGAAATGACCGATGGTGCCGGCGGCTTCATAGACAATCTGCTGCTTTCCGTCACCGCTGGCCCACTTGATGTCCCAGCCGTTGCTGTCGGTCAGCTTCGTCTGTGTAGCGCCATTGGCACCCGGACCGTAAAGCTCAAGCTTGCCGTTTCGATCGGAGACAAAATAGATGCCGCTGCTCAGCCAGACCGGGTCGCGCTCGGTGCGGATGTGGCTCGTGAGCTGGCTCGAGCTGGTCTCGTCGAGGTTGTATACGTAAAGGTTCTGCGCCCAGCCGCCCTGGTAGCGTTTCCACGTCCGGAAGTCGCGAAACAGCGGCGAGTAAACGATCTGAGTACCGTCCGGCGAGAAATCGCCTGAGCCAGCCCGAGGCATGGGTAATACCTGGGGAAGGCCACCGGCCAGGTCGACGGTATATAGGCGTCGGTCGTTGAAATCCTCGCGCTGCGAGCGGAACAGCACCGCTGAGCCATCTGGCTTCCAGCCGTAGACCTGATGCTCTACACCCCAGCGGGCCGGCAGGGGCCCGTCGGTGGGGTACCAGGTGAGCTGCCGCGGTTCGCCGCCGGCCACGTCAATCACATAAACCTGATCATCACCCCGGTATTGTCCGGTGAATGCAACTTGAGTGCCGTCAGGCGAAAAGCGCGGAAACAGCTCGAGGCCGGGATGGGAGGTCAGGCGACGTGCAGGGGTGTCACCACTGATGGGTGCCAGCCACAGATCACCAGCGTAGCTGAATACGACCTGGTCAGCGTGAACGTCTGGATAACGCAGCATGCGCGTGCCGGCGATTGCGGGCGCAACGGCGCCAAAGGCCAGCAGCAGCGCCAGCAGGACGCCCGCCTGGCGCCGTGATGGGACAACGGTTGACTTCATGGGTAATCCTTGTTGAAAGTACGGGTGGCGGTGGTCGAGTGAGACCACAGCAAGCCCGCAAGAGTGCCTTTCGAAAAGGGGCAAAGCAAGTGACCAAAGAACTAGGTGAACGGTCTTTGGTCAGATCTCACAATGCAGCTAAAGGACGTCAACGTGGCGGCACGAGCGACACTGAATAAGAAAGTCTGGAAGATCCTAAGCCAACTACTGGTGCTCACCTGCCTTTGCGCGGTGGGGATGGCCTATGCTGACGACGAATACCGGGAACTCAACTGGGACGACCTGATCCCGGAATCAGAAAAGGCCGCCTGGACTACTAGCCGTGAGGACGCGCTCGACGATCTGCTGGAGCAGGCCTCCCCAGCGTCAGCGTTTGGCGCCCTCGTACCGGAATTGGACAAGCAGAAGGTCAAGCTCCCGGGTTTTGTGGTACCGCTCGAGTCCGACGAGGTTGGCATGATGTCCGAGTTTTTCCTCGTGCCTTACTTCGGGGCCTGCATCCATGTGCCGCCGCCGCCACCCAACCAGCTGGTGTACGTGAAGCTCAAAGAGCCCTTTGAGCTGAAATCGCTGTGGGACCCGTTCTGGATTGAGGGGACTCTGAGAACCAAGAGCTTTGAGAGCTATATGGGGTCGGCTGGCTACACAATGGAAGCCGGCGAAATCAGCCCCTACGAGTGGCCGGAATAAGGCACTGGCCGCAGCTGGCTGCCAGCGAACCACTAATCCCAGGCATAAAAAAAGCCCGGTTTGGCTTCAACAAACCGGGCTTGGGCACTGCGACGGTAATTAATTCCACTCAACAACCGCCGCGTGCGCTGTGTCGACATCCCTGCCGATTCCCCCTGCTTCGTCCTGAAGACTTTGCGTTACACACACATCGAGAGCACGTTTATTGGACCGCGAACGGGGTTTTCGATCAATGCCGTAACAAAGCTTGTGACATTGGTTTGCACATGTTTTGAACAGTGGCAGAATTTCAAAAACCGTTATTTTTCAATAATTATTTATATTTATTTAAAGTATTCTCTTACCAAATGCGCTGAGAATCATCCCCATGGCTCGTTCAGCGCTGACATTTCCGGTGTCGAGGAAGGGGTTTAGCTCCACCACCTCCATCGACGTCATTCGGTGCGTATCGGCACACATCTCCAGCAGCAGGTGCGCCTCGCGAAAGTTCACGCCGCCCGGTACCAGCGTGCCGGAACCCGGGATCACCGCGGGATCACATCCGTCAACGTCGAAGCTCACGTGAAAGCCGTCGGTGTGCTCCGCCACCACATTGATGATCTCGCTGGCGACTCGAGCCATGCCTTTCTCATCGATATCCCGCATGGTGTAGGCGTGAATGCCTGATTCTCGAATGATGCGGCGCTCGTCGTCATCGATGTCCCGAATGCCCACCAGCGCCACGCAGTCGGGTTCGAGTTTCCCGGAAAACCCGCCTATGTTGCACAGATCCGGATCTCCGGTGCCCAGGAGGTGTGCGAGCGGCATCCCGTGAATGTTGCCGGTGGGTGACGATCCGGGGGTATTCATGTCCCCATGGGCATCGAACCAGATCAGGCCGAGTGACTTCTTCTTCTCGCGATAGTGCGCCGCCACGCCCGAAACCGTGCCCATGGCAATCGAGTGGTCGCCACCGAGCACCAGCGGCTTCTCACCCTCATCCAGGCAGCGCTTGACCCGGGCACACAGCGTCTCACAGACGCTCAAAATCTCGGACTTGAAACGCGCGGAAGCGGCTTCGGCGCTGCGGGTTTCCATGGCAGGGACCGGGATATCTTCTTCGATGGCCACGGAATGCCCCAGCTCCCGCAGTGACGCCCCCAGGCCGGCCACCCGAAGTGCGGAAGGGCCCATGTCCGTGCCCCGGCGGCTTGCGCCCAGGTCCATCGGCACGCCGATGATTCGTACCGTATCGCTGATGATCTTGTTCATGAGGGTTGTGATGTCGTGACGGCAAAGCCCGTCATTATCGCAAAACTACGGCCAGCGGGCTGGTGCTACGCGGTTGTTCTCTGAGGACGGCAGGCCAAAAAAAAAGCCGCCCGAAGGCGGCTTTAGACTCCCGGATGTGTCGCGGCCTAGCCCGCCATGGACAGACCGTCTTCTTTTTCGATGCCGTACTTGCGCATCTTTTCTACCAGCGTTGTTCTCCGTAGCCCCAGAAGCTTGGCGGCTTTCGCCACGACGCCTCCTGCCTGAGAGAGTGATTGGAGAATCAACGACTGTTCTTGCGTCTTGAGATAATCGGCCAGGTCAACGCCACAGCGAGGAAGCACCGGGGCGGTATCCTCGGGGCTGCGATCCGTCAGCAGTTCGTTGGGCAGGCGATCACGGGTTGGGGGAGCTTCCTCCACCTGCTGCTTAACGGGTCCGCGCACGTTCTCCGGAAGGTCGGCCTCAAAGACGCGCTCATCCGGATACATCACCGACAGATGATCAACGAGGTTGGACAGCTCGCGAACGTTACCGGGCCACGCGTATTGGTGCAGCCGCGCCATGGCCTCGCCAGAGATCAGCGGGGTGGGGCGCCCTTCACGCTGCAGCTTTTCACAGAAAAACTCGATCAGGTCGCGCAGGTCTTCCGCACGGTCGCGCAGCGCGGGAACCTTCACCGGAAACACGTTCAGTCGGTAGTAGAGATCCTCGCGGAACTCGCCTTCCTGAATCGCGTGATGCAGGTTCTGGTGAGTCGCTGCCACCACCCGCACGTCGATCGGAATTTCCTGATCACCGCCGACGCGCTCAATGCTGCGCTCCTGGAGTGCCCGCAGGAGCTTGGCCTGCATGGCCAGCGGCATGTCGCCGATTTCGTCGAGAAACAGCGTTCCGCCCTGGGCGCGCTCGAAGCGGCCGGGTCGGCGCTTCGTGGCGCCGGTAAACGCGCCTTTCTCGTGTCCGAAAAGCTCGCTTTCGAGCAGCTCGGACGGAATCGCGGCACAGTTAACGGCCACAAAAGGCTTGTTGGAGCGGGCTGATAGCTGATGGATCCGGCGAGCAACCACCTCTTTGCCGGTTCCCGTCTCGCCAGTGATCAGTACCGTGACGTTGAATTTGGCAACCCGTTCCACCGCGGCCCACAGCTCCCGCATGGAGCGGCTTCGGCCGAGCGCCAGGGTTCGGGGCTCTTCTTCGTTCGGCTTGAGAAGGCGGCGAAGCTGCTTGGGGTCAGTGAGCTTCTCCGATTCTTCGTCAATATGAACAATACGGGCTTCCGGATAGCGCGTCGCCAGATCCGCTTTCTTGGAAGACCATTCGGGGTTGCGGGTGTCGCACCCCAGCAAAATGAGTTTAGGAGCCGACTGTTCTGTCGCCTCTCGACCATCAACGATCTTCGTCGCGTATCCTAACGCGTCCGCTGATCTCGCAAATGCCTCCGCACGTTCTGCGTGGTCGTCGCAGATATATAGGCTGTCCTGAGCCAGATTCATAGCACCTCCCGGTAGGTGTCAGTATTTCAGACGTTCATTCGTTTGCTCTCGATGCGTCTGAAGCACTTTTCTTACTTCGGTCCCCCTATGGACTGGCGGGAGTAACTCCCGCGGAGTTAACATAGCAAATAACTAAAGGAGAAATAGCTTGTAAACCGTTGCTGATACAAGCTGACACAACTGTATCTTGACCGATAACAATTGAATTACGGGATTTTTTCTCGAATCAATGCAAACACCACTCAGTCACATTCTGATGGTCGATGACGACCCGCAAATCCTAAAGCTGGCCAAACTGGGCATCGGCCTCGCGTGCCCGGACCTACGCATCGAAACCGCCGGCAGCGGCGTTGGGGCGCTAAACCGGGTAACTGAGGAACAACCGGACCTGGTGGTTCTCGATGTGAATATGCCGGAGATGGACGGTCGCGAAACCTATACGCGACTGAGGCAGCTGACCACGCCGGCCTGCGACGTGCCTGTGGTGTTTCTAACCGGTCGGCGGGAACGCTTTGATGAGCTGCCGGGTTGTCTGGGAGTGATCGACAAGCCTTTCAGTCCCCGGGAAATCGGGGACCAGCTGCTCGCCTTATGGGAGTCTAAGGATCAGGCAGGGACCTGACGGAGCAGGTCAACCAGCGCGTCACCCATTTCCTGGACTGCTTCTGCGACCGTGTGGTCCAGAGCAGAGTCGGGCGCGTCGATATCGTCGAACGCGAGGTCCAGTTCGCGCGCGGCGTTGGACACTTCAACAAATCCATGTGAACCCGCTGAAGCGGCAAGCTGGTGAGCGAGCCGGTTGAGCTCGTTGAGCTCCTGCTGCGGTCGTTCTGAACCGCTTAGGCCGCTCAGAGCGTTCTCCAAGGCGTTGATTTTCTTCGGAAGAGAGTCGAGATATTCGCGTCGAATCCGGACGAGTTCTGACTCGTATTGTAGAGTTGAGGCCGCCATTACAAACCCTCGTTAAACAAGCTGTAATTTCTTTTCCTGGACCTTCCAGCGTGACTTCATGTCTTTGCCGGAAGTTCCCCCAACTTCATTTCACAACAAAACGGGGAAAAAAGCTGCACATCAAATGTAAACTGGCGTTACAAACGCGCTCAGCCCTTGGTTCTAAACACTTTGCGAGCTTTTGCTGAAGATCGCAAGCAACACACACAACTGTTTACAAGGCTTTCGCCGACACCGCAGTTCAGGGCTGACTCAGCGGCTCCAGGCGGTAACCGTACTGGTAAATGCTGTGCAGCAGCCACCCGTTATCAACGTTGATCCCCAGCTTGGAGCGCACGCGCGAAATGTGGGTGTCGACCGTGCGCGTATTGAGCTCCGCGTCGATCCCCCAGACTTCTCGAAGCAATGTTTCGCGCGACAATACCTGCGAGGGGTGCTGAAACAGGTAGCTCGCCAGGTTGAATTCGCGCTGCGTCACGGCGACCGGCTCGCCATTGACCGTGATTGCGCGCTGTTCCAGGTCGATTCGGTAGGGCGCCGCCTCGATAATGCCTTTGGTGGAGTTCGGGCTGGTGCGTCGCAACACGTTGCGAATCCGGGCCAGCGTGATTTCGGCGTTAAGCGGCTTGACGATGTAGTCATCAGCGCCGCCGTCAAGCGCCCGAACAATGTCGTTTTCAGCGTCGCGCAGGGTCAAGAAAACCACGGGAACACGCCAATCCATCTGGTTGCGAATCCAGTCGAGAACCTCAAGCCCTGTGGTGTCGGGCAGTTCCCAGTCGAGAAGGAATAAATCGAAATGTGCTTTCTTGAGCGCGGCCTTGAGACTCTGGCCGGTTGTGAAGCTGGAGACCTTGGCGTCCATCCGGGTCAGCCACAGGCTGATGAGGGCAATTTGGTCGTTATCGTCCTCTAGCAAAGCGATTTGCATGAAAAAACTCCCGACCTCCCCCAAAGCCATTGTCCCAATTCAGCAACACAATGTAAACACGTGTAACAATTGGCGCCCTAGCGAGATTTGTCACAAACTCATTAAAAGAGGCGCAAACTGAAGCAGCTACGGCCCATACATCATGCGAAATCTCACCAAAAAGTCCGCCACCGCGGCTCCAACGCAAGCGTCAGAACCTGAAACCAACCAGACCGCGCTGCTGCTGAACGAGGACCGTTTTGACCAGGACCCGGCGCTTCTGGCGGCGGTTCAGGCGTATGCGCCCGACCATCAGTCTGAATTGCGCTCGATCGGCAAACGTTTCGCCGCTGAGGCTTCGCAGCAGCTCGCTCGAGACGCCAATACGATTGCGCCGGAGCTTTCCACCCTAGACCGGCGCGGTCAGCCTGAGGCAAGGCTTACTTTTCATCCGGCCTGGCATGAGCTGATGGCGATGAACATTGAGGCCGGCGCGATTGCCCGTTCCTGGCGCGCGGGAGGCCAGGGCGCCTACGCGGCGCGCGCCGCACAGATGTATCTGACCGCCCAGACCGAAGCAGGCCATCAGTGCCCCATTTCCATGTCCCACGGCGCAATACCGGTCTTGCGGCGCCACCAGGACCGCGTTCCGGAAATCGGCGAATTCTGGCTGCCAGGTCTGCTCAGTCAGCGTTACGACCCGAGCGACGTGTCGGTCCCCAGCAAGAAGGGGCTGCTGCTCGGTATGGGCATGACCGAAAAGCAGGGCGGATCGGACGTTCGTTCCAACCAGACGTGCGCGGTGCCGCTGGGGCAGGCGGGTGCCGGGCAGCGCTACCGGCTCAACGGTCACAAGTGGTTCTTTTCCGCCCCGCAGTGTGACGGCTTTCTGATCACGGCCATGACGGACCGGGGCCCGGGCTGTTTCCTGGTGCCGCGCCGGACCACCGATGGCGAGCTCAACGGCATCTGGCCGCGTCGGCTGAAGGACAAGCTGGGCAATCGATCCAACGCCAGTTCGGAAGTTGACATCGTGAATGCTGAAGGCTGGCTGCTCGGGGATGAAGGCCGAGGCGTCGCCGAAATCATCGAAATGGCGACCCACACGCGAATGGACTGCGTGCTGGCGACCGCGGGCCTCCAGCGACGAGCGCTGTGCATTGCGCTCAGTCATGCAAATGATCGAGAAGTTTTTGGTAAGAAGCTGATAAACCAGCCGTTAATGGAGAACGTTCTCGCCAGCCTCGCACTGGAATCCCAAGCCACGACCACGCTGGCTCTCTGGCTGGCGCACCTGTTTGAACCCAGCGGAAGCCCCGAAGATCGTTCCCTGGGCCGGCTGCTGGTGGCAGCCGCGAAATACCACGTATGCAAAGGCGGGCCCGCGTTTGTCGGTGAGGCTATGGAGGTGCTGGGCGGCAACGGCTATGTGGAAGACTGGGAGCTGGCGCGTCTGTATCGCGAAATGCCGCTGCTGTCGATCTGGGAGGGTTCGGGCAACATCATGTGCCTGGACGTGATTCGTTCGCTCACCAGAGAGCCAGCGGCCGTCAACGGGCTCGCAGAGCGGCTCGAGGCGGGTCGGGGCAGGCTGGCCGCCTTTGATCAGGCGGCCGATCTGACGCTGAGCGGGCTGAAGACGCCGGACCCCTCACAGGCCAGACGCATGACCCATCAGCTGATCGTCACCCTGCAGGCCCTGTTGCTGCTGCGGAACGATCAGGCCGAGCTCGCCGACGCGTGGTGTCGGCACCGTCTGAATCCGCAGGGCGCCGGCCTGCCGAGTTACGGAACGCTGCCGGCCGGCGTCGAGCCGAGGAAGATCCTGGCAGCGCTTATGCCGGTCTACCACTGACCAGTATTGGGCATTGAGGCCCAGGGCTCCTGCGCTGGCAGCGACTCACCCCGCTGCAGCAGCTCAATCGAGATACCGTCTGGTGAACGGACGAAAGCCATATGCCCATCGCGCGGCGGCCGGTTGATGGTGACGCCAGCATCCATCAGCCGCTGGCACAGGGCGTAGATGTCATCCACCCGATAGGCCAGATGGCCAAAGTTTCGTCCACCCTGATATTCCTCCGGATCCCAGTTGTAGGTGAGCTCAACCAGCGGAGCCTTGCTGTGCTTCGCGGCTTCCACGTCATCCGGTGCCGCCAGGAAAACCAGCGTAAAACGCCCGCCCTCATTGTCGAAGCGATTGACCTCCACCAGCCCCAGGCGGTCGCAGTAAAACTCGAGTGACTTGTCCAGATCGCTGACCCGGACCATCGTGTGCAGATAGTTCATGAAAGTAATTTTCCTCGAAAACCCAGGCGGAGTTTCTAGCAGTTTTCTGGATTAAAGGGGAGTGTTTTGCGGCCCGTGACGCACGATGAATGCCAGACTCTTTGCTGCCGGCTCGAGCGATAATTTGCGACAAAACCCGAACAATGCCACGCTTAGAAGGCAGTTTTTGCGGGTTTTGGGGATAATCGAGTGGACACCGAAGGCGTACGTCTCTTTGTCTTGGCGGCTGAACGGCTGAATATCAGCGCTGCGGGCCGTCAGCTCGGGCTGGCGCCGGCAGTGGCCAGCGCCCGTTTAGCCAAGCTCGAAAAACAGCTCGGCGCCGACCTGCTGCACCGTTCGACGCGGAAGATATCGCTCTCCCGAGAGGGTGCTGAGTTTCTGCCTTTTGCCCGGGAGATGCTCGCACAGGAGGATGGGGCGCTGGCGGCACTGGGGCAGGGCACCGCAGAGATTACCGGCACCCTGAGATTTGCCGCCTCCAGCTCCTTTGCGCAGCTCTATGTCGCGCCGATCCTGCCGGAGTTTCTGGGCCGCTACCCCAAAGTCAGTCTGGAGCTGCGGCTCTCGGACATGCCGCAGGATCTGATCGAAGGCGGTTTCGATCTGGCGCTTCGCAACTATCCGATTGAGGAGAGCAGTCTGCGGGCAAGAAAGCTGGCTGACGACCTGCGTATTCTCTGCGCGGCCCCCAGTTACCTGGCGCGCCGGGGCACGCCAAACACGCCCGAAGCGCTGGCCGGACACCAGCTGCTGACGTTCGGGGACAGCAGTCCGCGAAAGCTTGTTTCCGCCGTCGCCGGCGCGGAAGGCCTGTTTCCACCTCCGGGCACCGCCGGGCGCGTGGTCTGCGATGACGGCACCAGCATGCGGATCGCCACCAGCGCCGGCGCGGGAATCTCGATGAACTCTTACTGGAGTGTCGCTCCGGCGATTGCGGACGGGTCGCTCGTGCGGGTGCTGCCCGACTACGAAATTGCGGACCGCTCGGCGATCTGGCTCGTGTATCCAAAGTCCAACGTGCTCACAGCGAAGGTGAGGGCGCTGATCGACTTTCTCCTGGAAAAGATCGGAAATCCGCCGGTGTGGATGCGGCCCGCCTGAGAGCCAGGGTGCATTTCCCCTGAATTCCGAATACTGAATCTGTCATCGCCCGGTGTTTTCGTATCTCAGCGAAACCTAAGCTGCAGCGGATCGTTTCTGAGCTTTGGAGTCCGCTGATGCAAGCCATGATCCTCAACGAATACGGCGAAAACGCTGAGTTTCAATCTACCGAACTGCCGACGCCTACGCCGGCACCCGGCCAGGTCCTGGTTCGGGTTGCGGCGAGCAGCGTCAATACCGTCGACACAATGATCCGAGCCGCGGGCGAGGCCCTGCCGCTCTCCCCGAAGCTTCCGGCCCTGCTGGGCATGGACTTCGCCGGTGTCGTCGAGGCCGTCGGCGACGGCGTCGATCAGTTCGCGCCTGGCGATGAGGTTTACGGCTGCGCCGGCGGTCTGGCGGACCTTCCCGGCGCCCTCGCTGAGTTCATCGCAGCCGACGTCCGCCTGCTCGCCCACAAGCCGGCAGCCTTGAGCATGCGAGAAGCCGCGGCGCTGCCGCTGGTTGGCATCACAGCCTATGAGGGCCTCATCCGAGCAGGCACCGGCAATGGTCAAAAGGTTTTGGTCCACGGCGGCACCGGCGGGGTCGGGCACGTGGCGGTTCAGCTGGCCAGGCATATGGGCGCCGACGTTTACAGCACCGTGTCCAGCGACGCGCAGGCGGGAGTAGTCACCGGCTACGGCGCGACTCCGATCAACCGCAAGACCGAAGCGGTCGCGGATTATGTTCAGACCCATACGGGCGGCGCGGGTTTTGACGTGGTTTACGATTCGGTCGGCGCCATGAACATGCTGAACTCCTTTGCCGCTGCGGGCCTCAATGCCCACGTGGTCTCAACGGTGTCGCTGGTCGAAATCGATCTGACCGAAGCGCATTTCAAAGGTCTCTCGCTGCATGTTGTCTTCATGCTGATTCCGATGCTGCATAACGTGGGCCGCGAGGAGCATGGGGCGATCCTTAAGAAGCTTGCGCAAATCGCTGACGCCGGTGATCTCAAACCCCTGCTGGATGAACCCGCCTTTCGCCTCGCGCAGGCCGGAGAGGCTTACCAACGACTGGTGAGCGGGCAGGCTATGGGCAAGGTGGTTATTGAGGTCTGATCCCTTCCGCCGCCGGGCTATCGGTCAGGCGTGGACGTAACCCGCTCTGGCGACAATCGGCCAGGCGACCTCGCAGGCGTTAGACGTCGGCCACGCCTGCTCCAGACGGGCAAAAAACGCGTCAAAGCGTTCCTGGGCCCCGCGCGCCAGCGCGTTCTTATAGGCTGACCACGTGGTGATGTAGCCGATGAACTCGCGGCAGGTCAGCGCCTTGCGCTGCTCGAACGACGGCAGCTCGATCGGTGAAAAGGGAAATTCCAGGTCCACATAGCCGGACTCCACGTGCGCTCTTTCCGGCGGCCAGAACTCGTAGACGCGCTGCCAGTAGCCCTGCTGGAATATCGTGTTGACCCAGTGGTGGATGTAAGGAACGCCATACGTGACCAGCACAATCACGCCTCCGCTCGCGGCAACGCGCCGGACCTCCCTGTAAAATTCGGGCAGCTCAAACCAGTGCGCAGCCTGGGCCGCGACGATCAGGTCCACCGAGCGATCGGGAGCTTCGATGTGCTCTGCGGGCCCTTCGTGGAAGGTGAGATTCGACACGTCGCCCGCCTGGCTTCTTGCCTGTTCGAGCTGCGAGGCGCTTGGATCAACGCCGATCACCTCATCGAACAGCGGCGCCAGCAGGCGGGTCAGCTGGCCGCTGCCGCAGCCAACGTCAACCGCCAGCTTTCGATACGCCGCACAGCCCGCCAGGGCTTCGGCCAATGCGGACGGATAGCTGGGCCGATACGCGGCGTAGCGTTCGGCGCCAGACTGAAAATAGTTCTTAGGCATTAAGTAGACGGTAACAAAAGGCGACGCGCACCGTCGCTATCCTTGTGGCGGTGGTGCGGTTTAGCTCCCACAAACCAAAATTAAAGGAGTTTCTGATGGATAGGCTAAAGCTCGAGGACTGCGTGAACGAAATCTGCCCCTGGTCAGGAGATCCGGTTTCAGCGGATTCGTTGACCCTGCTCGACGGCGAGGTCGTCGGATTTTGTAACCCCGGCTGCCGAGACAAATTCGAAAAAGCCATCCAGCACTTCAAGCAGTGCCGCGAGCAGTCATGACCGTTTCTATGCGGACGCGTTCGTTCGCTGATGCCATCCGCGTGTTTTGGCTGGCTCCCGCCATTCTGCTTGGCGCCTGCGCCACTTCGCCGGAGCTGGCAACCGTCAAACAGATTCCGAGCCTGACGGAGGCGTTTCAGGTAGATGGCCTCGCCGTCGCTGCCGTGTCTGGCGACAAAATCCTGGTTGCTGAGGGCTTCGGGAAGACGGTGGACGGCGAGCCCTTCAACGCCAGCTCAACCTGCGGCCTCTATTCCGCTACCAAGGTTCTTGCCTCGCTCACCTACGCGGAGCTCGCCAGGGCAGAGCGCATCGACCTCAACGCCCCGCTTGGGGGCCTGCTGGAGGACGCACCCAATGCCTGGCAGGAGATTCCCTTTTTTCGCCTGTTGAATCACACCTCCGGCATTACCATGGTCGTCAACAAGCCGGAATTCGAAGATCTCGTTTCGGACCCAAGGGCCGGCAATGAAGACCTCTATCGTCTGGTCAGAGATAAACCCCTCGACTACCAGCCCGGGGAGCATTCGCGTTACCGTCAGTCCGGCTACGCGGTGGCTGAATGGATCCTGGAGCAGCGGCTGGGGGAGGGCTTCGATGCCCTCGTCGACCGCTACATCACGGCGCCTTCCGGGATGACTCATACCGCTCACCCCGCAACAAAAGATGCAACGCAGCCGGCGCTGATCCAAAGTGCTGGCGGTTATCAGACTACCGCCACCGACATGGCGCGACTCTTCGTGGCGATCAACACCGGCGTTGTTACCGAGCCTGCGTACTGGCGAGATCTGCTGCTCGCCGATGAGTATGTGTTCGACAACTACAGCCTCGGAAACATCACGGAGCGCAGCAACGGCGTGCTGACGCTCGGTCATCGCGGGGGCGGTGCTCGCGCGAACATTCGCTACGCGCCCGACCAAAGGGTTGGCGTGATGGTGTGTACAGACGATACGCAAAACCGGGAACTGACCATCACGCTGGCGCGGATGCTGATCGATGAAATCATCTCGGGCAGTGCGCCCAAAACGCCGCTGATGGTGGCACTGGCCGATTATGAAACCTCTACAGGGGCCGAGGTGCTAGCCGCTTATCAAGCTGCTGCAGGCCAGGTCGACCGCTACGACCTGTCTGACGGTGAAGCGCTGCTCAACGTTATTGGCTACTCGTTCCTGAGTCGGGACCAGGTCAGCGACGCTATCGACGTCTTTGCTTTTAATGCCGGGCTCTATCCAGATTCGCCCAACGTTTTCGACAGTCTTGGCGAAGCACTGCTGGCGTCAGGAGATCAAGCGGCTGCGCTGGCGCAATATCGGAAAGTGCTCGAACTGGACCCCGACAATGCAAACGCCAGCGCGATGATCGAAAAGATTCAGCAAGGGATAAAGCCACTTTGAGGTCAGCTGGACACTATTGATCGCTCTGAGGATCACTTTGGCCCAGATAGCTTATTTAACATAATATATATTATACGCACAAATGGTTGGAGCTGACGGCGAGGGAGGCCAACCGCCATTCAGCCGCATCATGGCCTGAGCGCATGGATCACTCTCGCGTCCACCCAATAGATATTGGCAGTGCTGTTCTCGGGGTTTTCCTGGTCCAGGTCGACTCGGTGGAAAAACAAGAACCGGCCGTCCGATGACACGCTTCCGGCGGCGTCTTCCTTTTCTGAGTTAATGTCTGGACCCAGATTCACGGCATCACTCCACGACCCGTCCGGCTCACGGAAGCTCACATATAAATCCGAGCCGCCGTAGCCCTCCGGTCGTTCGCTGTCCCAGATCAGGTAACTTTCGTCCGGTGCGATAAACGGGTGTGCCGTATACCTTCCGGTGTTGATCTGCGTACCGAATGCGATCGGCTGCTGCCGCACACCGTCCACCAGGCGCGAATATCGAAGCGTGCCGATTTCGTCTCTGACGTCAAACACATAGGTGTGAGCCGCTGAGGACGTCAGGCGCATCATCGGAAAGCCGTCAAAAGGCGCACCCAAACTTTTCTCCGCCGACCATCCGGCTGACGTTTTCTCTCTGAAGCGGTTACCAAGATGCATTGTCTGGCCATCAATGGAAAAAGAGACTGCGCCGGAATGGTTTTCCTCGATCGCCTCCTGCCAGGCGCCATTGTCGTAGCGGACCAGCAGATTCTTTGATGGCTCACCCACGATCTGCCTCACGAAGTAAAACGCCTTCATGTCTGGCGACATCACGCCCATCACTTCCAGGTGATCGGTAGCGACGATCCCCGGAGCGAACCGTTCGGGTACAAGCCCGGGGGGCTTTAGATTGAACGGCGAGTTGTTGCGGTCCGCAGCATTCGCTTCTCTTTGTAATCCGCCGGCAAACATCAGCATCAATACCGGCAAAAAAAACACCACGGAAAAACGCCTCATAAGAGCGGCCTTCGAATCAAAGTCTTCATTATGCACGCCCGCTAGCGAGGCATGCTCTTTCAGCATTGGCAGTCACTACAACGCCGACGGTATGGTCGAAAGGCGTCTAAGCGCAAAACCATAGGGGAGCCTGAGTCTTGAGACCATCTAACGTACTGTTCTTTGCCATTGCCAGCAGCCTTGCTCTGGCGCCCACAACGCCGGTGCTAGCGCAGGATGAATCCAACTCCAGCGACCTGGAGGAAGTGGTCGTGACGGCTCGCCGCCGCGATGAGTCGCTGCAGGACGCACCGCTGACCATTCAGGCTTTCACCGCCGAACAGCTCGAAGAGCGAGGCTTACTCCAGATTACGGACGTCGCCAAGTTCACGCCCGGGGTGACGTTCAACGCGGGTTCCTCAAGGGCCGCAGGCGACATCTCCATTCGCGGCATGACCCAGATCTCAGCGGTCGGCGACAACCGCCGCGACCTGGTGACCGTGTTTATCGACAACGTGCCCTACATCGGTTCGCCGGCCAATATCGGCACCGAAGACCTGGCGCGCGTTGAGGTCATCAAGGGGCCACAGTCAGCCCTGTTTGGCAAAGCCACGTTTGGCGGCGCCATCAGCCTGATCACCACCACACCCGGTGACGAGGTCAAAGGCAAGGTCTCAGCCCGCTTGGCGGAAAGGGGTGACCAGACGCTGTCCGCGTCCATCGAAGGCCCCCTGGTGCCTGGCAAGCTGGCCGGTCGGCTGCTGATTGACGACCGCCAGTTCGACGGCTTTTATCGCAATGCGCTCGGCGGCCGACTGGGGGAAACCGACGAGCGTTTCATCTCCGGAAACCTAAGCTGGACGCCGACCGAAGACATTTCCGTCCGCCTCCGGCACATGGACCGCAGCGACGAGTACGGGCCCGCCGCCACCACGCTGATCGCGCGCGCTGACGAACACAACTGTGGCCCCTTCCCCGGCTTTCAGCCCCGCCCCCTGTTCGGCCTGCCGCCAGAATTTACGCTCGAGCAGTCGCGCCGCCAGTTCTGCGGCCCGCTGAATGCACCCAACGGCCCGGTTGGTATCAACACCAACACGCCGGCCGCCACGGTGAACTCGGGTCTGCTGCCATTCAACGAACACAAGACCACGCTCGATCATGAGCTGACGGCCCTCACGGCCGATTGGACCTTCGGCGAGGGCTATACGTTCTCGGCCATCCTCAGCACGCAGGACCAGGTCCTGCAGCAGCTGCGCGATTTTGAGCTGGCGCCCGAAGACCGCTACCAGTTTTTCTACGACAACACGCAGGCGCAGGATACGTACGAGTTCCGCCTGACCTCGCCCGCCGATCAGAAGCTGTCCTGGATGGTCGGCGTTGCGCGCCTGGAAAATGAGTTCGACGTCATCGGCGGGTTCATCCTCGGCGGCCTCTTTGGACCGGGCGCCGGCGGCCCCAACCCCGCCTCGCTGAATCCGATTCGCAGCGCTTCGGAAACCGACTCCGTGTTCGCCAGCGTCGGCTACCAGTTCACCGACAACCTCGACGTCAGTCTAGAGGCGCGTCGCCAGGAGGATTCCAACACGAGCGGCGCCGGTTCACCGTCGGCGTTTACCGTGGAGACCACCGCCACACTGCCCCGCCTGCTTGTCCGTTATGCGCTCAGCGACAACACTAACCTGTACGCGAATTACGCAAAGGGCAATCAGCCCACCCAGGGCTATGCGACGTTCTTCGAGCTCACGCCCGAGGAGCAGGCCATCGCCGAACAGAACGGCATCCGCGCGTTCGCCCCGGAAGCCGAGGTGGAGAACTTTGAGATTGGACTCAAGTATCGGTCACCGGACGGCAGCTACTACGTCAACGCATCGCTGTACTACCTTGAGTGGGTTGGACGCCAGGGGCTGCGCACCATCCAGATCGATTTGAACGGTAACGGCGTAATCGATCCAGGTTCCGCGCCGGCCGGCGAGACCTTTAACGTGGTGCCATTCGCGGCAGGCGACAGCGAGACGCTGGGGGTCGAACTCGACGGCGCCTGGCAGGTCAACGACTTCTGGTCGGTTGGCGCCAACTTTGCCTACGCGGACGGTGAGATCACGAAGGCGTTGAACGAGGTCCTGCCGCTGCGGTTTTTCGGGCGGAACGACTCGCCGGGCGCTGAGTTTGCTCTGGCGCCGCGAGCCAACGGCGCGGCCTGGGCCGAATACGAGGCGCCGCTGGGCGAACTGCAGGGCACGCTCGGCGCTGACAGCTGGTTCGCGCGCCTGGATACCACCTACATCGGCCGGCGCTGGAACAGCATCCTGAACCTCGCCTACGTACCCTCCCAGACCCGCGCTAACCTGCGCATCGGGCTGCGCGCCGATAACTGGGACGTCACCGCGTTTGTCGACAACCTGTTTGACGACGACACCCTCGAGTGGTCGCGCTATCAGAGCGACAGCGCCACCGATCCGTTCTTCTTCCAGCTTGCCTCGTCGGAAGCGGCGTTGGCCAACCGCCGGCAGGTTGGCGTGACCGCCACCTATCGCTTCTGATCAGCAGACGGTGAATCGGGTAGCCCTCCCCCAACTGGGAGGGCTGCCCGAGCCCATTTCACTTAAGCTCCTGGTGGCCGGCGCAGGCCCGGGAGAATGGTCAGCCGTCAGACTGTCGGCGCTTGAGCGTTGCCATGATCCGACGATCCCGCCACGCCTGGCGCTCCGGAACCTCTTCGACCGGACAGGTTTTGCTGAGCGTTTCGTGGATCCTGGCAACCAGCGCCTCGTCCCACGGATAGTCCATGCGGGCGTCAAACGCCAGCTCGCGCATCATCGGCCCCAGGTTTTCCATATAGCCCTGAAAGCCCTGCGTGGCGTTGAGGTGCCCTACTCCGAACGGCCCCAGAAACGCCCAGCGCATCGCCAGGCCGTCGGTCAGCACATGGTCAAGGTCTTCGGGGGTGCAGTACCCCTCCCCGACCAGGTGCAAGGCTTCGGTCAGAAGCGTGAACTGCAGGCGGTTCAGGATGAAGCCGGGAATCTCGCCCTGCACCGTAATGGGCCGCTGGCCCAAGGTCACCATCAGGTCGCGGCAACGATCGAGCACCGCTGGATCGGTCCATGGCGTGGGGCACAGCTCGACCAGCGGGATCAGGTAAGGCGGGTTGACAGGGTGAACAATCAGGCAACGGCCCGGTTCGTCGACTGTTTCCATGAAGCGCGAGCCCGGGATCGCCGAGGTCGAGCTGGCCAGGATCGCGTCTTTCGGCGTCAGCTCGCCGAGCTCCCGAAACAGGGTTCGCTTGGCCTCAAGGTTTTCCGAGATGCTTTCCTGGACGTAGCTGGCGTCGGCAACCGCGTCAGCCAAAGAGGATTCGATCCTGATCGACTCGAAGACCCGATCGGCGTCAGCCAGAAGTCCGGCCTCAGCAAGGTCGTCGAGGCTGCGCCGAATCGCAGGAAGCGTTTGGGTCTCGAGCGCAGCGAGGTCAGCGTCATAGAGTGTGACTGCGTAACCTGCGCGGGCAAAGACAATCGCCCAGGCCCGCCCAACGTTGCCGCCGCCGATACAGGCGAACCGATTGGATTCAAAATCGTTCATTGACCTGCCGGGCGGCTCAAGCGAACTGATCAGCCGGCCGCCAGGTTTTGCAGTACGTCGGCGACCTCGGACGGCTGGGTGAGCATCGCCAGGCGCGGCCCGTCTAGCTCAACAAACGGCCACTGGCGGTCGCGCGCCGGCTGCCACATCGCGGCGCTGGACTGACGATACTTCTGACCGACACAGTGGATGTAGGCGCAGGGGAAAGGCTCCCAGCCGCCGTTCTTAAACGACACCGGCTCTGACCACTGTCGCGACGGGTGGTTGGTCAACCGCGACGCCACGCTCCGGGCAAGCTCGGGATGCGTCTCAGGGTCCAGGAGCATCTCGATCGGGTACTCCTTGTTAAAAGCCATCTGGTAGCCGTCGACAAAACGAGACTGCCGGTCAACCCACCACTCGGGCCAGTTGCCCTCCTCGTCCGGCATCACCCAGGCCGGACGTTCCCGGGTCGGCACAAAGGCGTCATAAAAGATGATCCGGGAAACGCGATCGCTCATCGCGTCCGCGACGCCGGTCACGGTAATGCCGGCAAACGAGTGGCCGACCAGGACAACGTCTTCGAGCTCCTCGAAGCGCAGCACGTTGGCCACGTCCTGAATGTGGGTCTCCAAACCGATTTCAGGGCTCATGAGGTGGCTGCGCTCACCCACGCCGGTGCAGGTCACGGCGTACGCCCGGTGCCCGCGCCGCCGCAGCTCACGCGCCACGGGCTGCCAAACCCAGCCGCCGTGCCAGGTGCCCGGCACCAGCACAAAGGTCCGAGCCTTCTCGGCCGCGTGAATCGCCGGCAGGCCGGCACCGGCCAGCGCCACACCGCCTAGGGCGAGTGCCCGGCGCCGACCAGGGTTTCTTGGAGAATTGTTGGCCACAGCGATTGTCTCAGGTGGTCAGGTCGTGGATAACGCGCTGCACCCAGCGCTCGCGTCGGGCCGCCTGGCGGTCCCGGGTTGCCTCATCGAGTTCGAAGCTGTCCACAACCTCCGGGCCGCCAAAGCCATGCTTCTCCGCCAGCGCCTCGTGGACGTCCAGCCGATCACGCAGCGCCGAGATTTCCATCGCCAGGCGCATCACCACGTCCACAAGCTGGTCAGCACTCACCTCGCTGACAAAGTCGGGCTTACCGCGCTGGGGTTTTAGGAGCAGTTCGCTGACCGAAGCCGGATCGCTCATGCCGCTGTCCCCAGCCTGGCGCCGAACACGTAGTAGTCGCGGGTCGGACCCGCCGCGACATAGCGCGCAAAACACTCGTCTTCGGCAAAGCCCCCGTTGCGCATCATGTCGGTCACGCTGCTGTCGGCAAAGCCGGTCCAGAAGGGCTCACCGTTGTTCTCGACCTGCCAGCTGTTGGTGACCTGCTCGACCAGGCTGATGCGCTCCGGCTGATAGGGCACGTCGATATTGACCATCATCCCGCCGGGCGCCAGCAGCCGCCGGGCCTCTGCAAAGATGGCGGGCGCTTTGTCGTGCCACGTTTCGTGGAACATGATCTGCGACACAATCAGATCGAACGACCCCGCCTCAAGCCCCGTATCGGCCGCGTCTGCCTGTCGATAGTGAATCGGCACCCCGGCCTCTTCCGCCCACAGATGGGCAAAGCGGACAAACGACGCAGACAGGTCAACGCCGTGCACCTCCGAATCTGCGAAGTGCTGCTTGAGGCCAAAGGTCACCGTGCCCGGACCGCAGCCCATGTCGAGGATCCTCAGCGGCTTGCGGCCCTCAAGCATCGGCTCAACCATCTTCGCCACGCTCTGGCCGACAAAAGAAAACGGTGAGGCTGAGCTGCTCGAAAATCCCTTCGCGGCCGTATAGAGCATCAGCGTTCCGGCATAAAGCGCCGCCGCCGTGAGGTGCTTGTCACCGAAAAAATAGCCGCCGGGCTGTCGATGGATTTCCGTGCTGCCGATCGGCTCGGGCATCTTAAGTTCCGGGTTGAGCGTGAGGGTCCCCACCGGTTCACCCTGCTCCAGCTCCGCCGCGCGTGCCTCCAGCCGTGCCACCGTGCGGTCAACGGTATCGCCGACGGTTTCCCACATGAGATCCTGCGAGGTGTAGGTCAGCGAGCCCCACATTTGATACAGCGGGTCATTGGCCAACGCCTCGCGAGCTTCATCCCGGTTAGCGGGTTCGTGCCCGTGGCGCTGCTCAAAATCCGGCGCGCAAACTTCGTCGAACTGCGTGGCCAGCCGCTTTTCAAGATTGGCGTTGATCTGCCGCTTCAGGGCGCCGACAAACGCCTGCCGCGCGTTTTCGTCCTGATTCGGCTGGAAGATCTGCGTAAAGTTGTCGCTCATATCGTTAGTCTCCAAGTCCCAGCTTCGGCAGCGTCAGCGGCTCGTTGGGAATCATCATGGTTTTTTCTTCGGTCAGCAGTTCAACGGAGGCACGCAGGCCGTCGCGACCGATGCCGGACTGCTTGTAACCACCGAACGGCGCGCGCAGGTCGCGCGTCAGCGGCGTGTTGACCCAGACAGTACCAGCCTTGATCTGCCGGCTCGCGCGCATCACCGTGGGCAGGTCGTCTGACCAAAGGTAGCTCACCAGCCCAAAGTCGGATTCGTTGGCGATCGCCACGGCCTCGTCGAGCGTGTCGAACTTCAGCAGTGACGCAAACGGTCCGAAGATCTCCTCCTGGCAAACTCGCGTTTGGTTGCTCTTGGCCAGCACGGCGGTGGGCTCCATGAAGTAGCCGGCCTCAAAGCCCGGGGCCGGTTTGCCGCCCACCAGCAGCTCACCCCCCTCCTCCTTCGCGACGTCAGCATATGACAGCACGCGCTGGTAGTGGGAAGCGAAGGCCATGGCTCCGACCTCAGTCTGCGGATCAAAGGGATCGCCAACGCGTACGTTGGCCATGCGATCGGTGAATTTCTCGATGAACTCGTCGGCGATCCCGCGCTGCAGGAGGATCCGAGAGCCGGCAAGGCACTGGGACCCGTTGCCCGACAAGATGGCGAGCAGCGAGCCGTCGATCGCGGTTTCAAGGTTGGCTGAATCGGTCACGATGTTGGCCGACTTGCCGCCCAGCTCCATGCCCACCTTTTTCAGGCCCTGGGCGGCGCTGGTCATAATGATCTTGCCGGTTTCCGTGCCGCCGACAAAGCCGACAACGTCCACCCCCGGATGACGCACCAGCGAGTCACCGGTCACCGGTCCGCGGCCGTTCACCAGGTTGACCACGCCGGGCGGCAGATCCGCCTCGTGGAGCACCTCCACAAAACGACGCAGCGAGTAGGGGCAGTATTCGGAAGGTTTGAGCACCACCGTGTTGCCCAGGCTCAGCGCGGCTGCCAGCTTCATCGAGACCAGCACGAGTGGTGCATTCCAGGGCGTCAGCAGCGCCGCCACGCCGGCCGGTTCGTGGGTCACCACCGACAGATAGTTGCCGGTCTGAGTGAAGCTTTCCCCGGCCAGGGTCCCGGCGACCTCGGAGAAGAAATCGAAGTTTTCCAGCGTTCGGGGCATGTGCATGGCGTGGATGCCGCTCAGGGGCAAACCCACCTCCAGCGACTGAATCACCGCGAGCTCGTCCTTGTGTTTTTCGATAGCGTCACAGATTCGGCGCAGCACCCGCTTGCGCTGGCTGTGGGGAAGTGAAGGCCAGTCGGTGTTGTCGAAGGCCGATCGCGCCGCATGAACTGCCCGGTCCACGTCCTCCGCGTTGTTCTCGTCCAGCTCGTAAAGCGGCGTTTCGGTGGCCGGAGAAATGGCGGTCATCCGAAAGTCGCCGCGCGCCGGCAGACTTTCGCCGCCCGCAAAGCCCGTGACAACCTCCGGCAGCGTCAGGTTGAATTCCTGTTTGACCGCTTCGACCGACCGAACCTGCTTACCGGGTGCCCGATTCATGACTTACTCCCGAACGCGATTAATGAACAAGGCAATAGTTTAATCCACACACATACAGGTGAGGTGAAAATCTGCTATGTTCCGCGATCTCTTTTGACGAGGCACCATCTTGAACTGGGGCATGATCGGATGGGGTGCCGGGTCTTTCGGGACAGGCACCGTCTACAACGCACTGGCCTTGTTCGGCCTGTTTTACCTGACCACAGTTGTCGGCCTCGAGCCGGCGCTGGCCGGGTCGCTGTTCTTTATCACCAAGCTCTACGACGCGGTGTCCGACCCGCTCATGGGGATGATCAGCGACCGCACCCGGCACCGGCTGGGTAAGCGGCGCCCCTACCTGCTCGTTGGCGGCGTACTGCTGGGGCTGTCATTCTGGCTCATCTTTTTAATCAACCCCCTGTCCACCACCGGTTTGACGGTCACGGTTGTCGTCCTGGCTCTGCTGTTTCACGCCACGGCCTACACCGTGTTTTCCGTGCCCTATCTGGCGATTCCGGCCGAGATGACCACCGACTACGACGAGCGCACCAAGATGATGTCGTATCGGGTGCTGTTTCTGATGCTGGGCGTAATGCTCGGTTCTGTCGGCGGGCCCAAGCTGGTTGCCCTCGGTGGCGAGGGGCAGGCCGGCTATCAGCTGATGGCCCTGGTGTTTGCGTTCGTCGCCGCCGGCGCGTGCTCCCTGGCGTTTTTCTCAACGACGAGCCATACCCGGCTGACCGCGGGCGCCGCCGCGCAGGCCGGCGACCAAGCCAACGATCAGGCCGCCGGCTTCGCGGACGGTCTCAAGCTGCTGATCCGTAATCGCCCGTTCCTGCTGCTGGTCGGCGTCAAGCTTCTGCAGCTCGCCGCCCTGGCCAGCGTTCTGGCCAGCGCCCCCTATCTCTTTCGCTTCGTGCTGCAGCTGAGCACCTCTGATATCGGCAACTACCTGCTGGTGTTTACGCTGGCGGGCCTGTTGTCCATTCCGCTCTGGCGTCCGGTGATCGACCGGGTGGGCAAGCGAAACACCTACATCATTTGCGTCACGCTCTACGCGCTCGCAATCGCAACCTGGGTTCTGTGGACCGAGACTGAGCCCGGCTGGCTGATCTACGCCCGGGCCGTGCTGATCGGCGCCGGCTCAACGGGTGGGCTGCTCTGCGGCCAGGCCCTGCTCCCCGACACCATGGAGTACGGGCGCCTGGCCAGCGGCAAGGACAACGCCGGCGCCTACAGCGGTATCTTTACCACCACCGAAAAGCTGGCGGGTGCCCTCGGGCCGCTGGTGGTCGGGGTGGCGTTAACCGCCGCTGGACTGGTCAAAGGTAACGTGGGTGTCGAGGCTCAGCCGGAGTCAGCCATCACCGCCGTTCTCTGGTGCGCTTCGCTGCTGCCGGCGGTGCTGAATCTGGCAACAATCCCGGTGCTGCTGAAGTACAAACTCAGCAAAGAGCGACTGACGGAGCTCAGGCTGGCTGCCGAAGGCTAGTTACAACCACTTTGCGAGAGTGTCGTCAGCTGGCTGAAGTGCAGCGAGTCTGGCGACAGCGTCGGATCGTCCGGCGCCCAGCTTGCGATGAACTCACGCTCGCCGAGAAACTCAAACGACACCGTTCCCCAGCGTTCAACCAATGCTGCATCGGCCGTAAAGGCCGGTGGGAACTGTCCCGCTCTTCCGGCAAACGCCTCTGTTTCCAGCGTGCCGTCCGCGAAGGTGCCGCTGCCCACCAGCCACAGCTGATTGCCATCACGATAGTGGAACCAGGACCAGGCAATCCCGGGTTCACCGTCCGTTTCGACCGTTTCGAGCACCATGCCGTGGCCGTCCTGGCTCGGGTTGTAGTAGACAGAGGTCGAACACAGCGAAACCGGCAGACCCGGCACCGCAATATCTCGGGGCTGGCTCAGGCGCGCCATCGCCAGCGTGCCGCTCTGACCCGACTCATACGCTGACTGCCAGCGCAGCGACAGCGAGTTTTCATCGCGGAACACCAGCTCGAGCTGACCCCAGGGTTCTCGGATGATGCTGCCGGCATCAAAAGCAGCGCCAAAATCGCCGCCGCGTGTGACCGTCATATCGACCACGGCGCGATCGCGGCTCACGGTTCCCGAACCGATCAGCCAGCGCGGTTCGCCGTTGTCGTACACGTACCAGGTCACCAGCAGCTGCGGCGCCGACTCACCCTCGATGAGCTGTACCTGGATCCCGTGACCCGGCTCAGCCGGGTCGTACCAGAGGCCGTTGACCGCTGACGTGAGCACATAGCCGGGCGCGCCGTCCACCTCGCTCAGCGGCACGCGCCACACGCCCCTGCCGTAGGTGAAAGCGAACAGGTAGGCCGTCCCGTCGGTCTGCGGCTCGTTGATCACCACGCGCTCGACAATCGTCCCGCCGAAGCCCGTCTCCTCCACCTGCCAGTTCTCGCCGCCGTCAGCGGTGAAAAAGACGCCCAGATCAGTCCCGACGTATAGGGAATCCGGCTCATCGGGATGTACCGCCAGCGAGTGAACCGGAAGGTCGGGCAGGCGCCCTGCCCCGCTGCCGTCAATCGGCTGGAAGCTCAAACCTCCGTCGCGGGATCGGAACACGTGGTCGCCGCCAAAACTCGAATACGTTGCGTAGGCAACGTCGGGATTCCCTGGATCAAAAGTCAGCGACGATACCCAGCCCTCTCGCGGCGTGGTGCGGTTCGGGACGGTCGCCTGCGTCGCCGCGTCACCAGAGGCGATTCGATATATGGCGTTGCCGGTACCGACCAGAACCGCGGTCCCGCCGCGCGCTGCCGCTACCGCGTTGGCCTTGTCGAAAAACGTGGTGCCGAAGGGTGCTGACGCGCGGTTGAAAATCTGACCGTCGAAATTGCCGCGAAACAGCCGCTTGCCCCCGACAAACACGGTCGAGGGATTGTCGGGGTTCAGAACAAAGGGGGTGATGAACATAAACTCATCGGGATCAACCGCCTCCGCGAACAGCCGGTCCGCCAGGATCGTGTACTCAAGGTTTCGGTCAACCCTGGCCAGGTAGCCATTCTGGGCCGACACGTAAAGCAATTCGTCGATCGGATTGAATGCCGTATAGCTGCCGTCACCGCCGAAAAACGTGACCCACTGACCGGGAAACCCCGGATGATTAAAGACGTCCGTGCCGTTGTCCTGCATCCCGCCCAGCACCAACTGACCGTCGGGGGACACGGTGCCGTGATAGAACTGCGTCGTCGTGTAGTCGCGCACCTCAGCGTCAAACCGCACGCCCGATGTGAGCACGGTTCGGTAACCGTCGCGGGTCCGGTTGGTTGGCGCCGACTGATTGCGAACGCGCCACACGCCGCCGTCGTTGCCGACCCATAGCTGGCCGGCCTCATCGAAGACCAGCGCGTGGATATCCGGGTGCATCTCGGGACCTTGCGATGCAGGAATGTCGCGGTCGCTGAAGTAGTTGGAGGTCAGGCCGAACTGGCGGCCGCCGTCGTCCGAACGGTAAAGCTGCATACCGCCAACCCAGACCACGTCTGGGTCCACCGGATCCACCGCAACCGCCTGGTTGTACCAGCCGGCGCTGTAGGGCGTGTTGCCATCCGTTCGCGCCTGCCAGGCAAACGACAGCATCCAGGTGCTCACCGGGTCGTCGCTGGTGTTACGCAACGTAGGTTCCCAGGTTGCGCCCGCGTCGTTGCTGCGGAAGACCGCATGCAGACCGTTGTCGTAGTCGCCGATGCCGTCGCCGGTCTTGTCCGGACCGGGCCGCGTGCTGGCGCTGAGCGCGTAGACCACACCGGGATCGCCGGCGAAAGCGGCCAGCGAAGTTCTGCCCATGCCGGGTTCGGTCAGCACCACCTCCCAGCGATCGGAAAGATCCGCCGTCTCGTTGAGCAGAATGCGCGCGTCGCACGGCCCCGAGCAGCCGCCGGGCAGCAGTCCGGGAAGAAAATAGCGATCGTCGGTGGATCGCGACGCGCAGGTGGCGAGCAGACGATCCGCGCCGCCGAGATCGAGCAGCTCGAGGTCCGTACAGCCTTCAAAGCGATTGATCTCCCCCTCCATCGTCGACAGCGACACCTCGAAGCTGGCACCGCCGTTGTCCGATCGCCAGACGCCCGTGTTGGTCGCGGCATAGATCCGATTCGGATTGGCGGGGGAGATCACCAGGTCGCTGACGTAAAGGAAGTTGTCGTTGACGGTTGCCGACAGCTGTACCCAGTCGTCGCCGCCGTTGGTGGATTTATAGATCCCGGACCCGGTCATGCTGGCGTAGGGCCGATTGGTCCGTCGATACAGTTCGCCGGTCCCAGCGTAGAGCACCACGGTGTCGTCTTTCCCGACGCCGGGCGCGATCGCCAGCGCGCCGACGTTGAGGTTTGTGAGCCGGTCTCCCAGCGGGCGCCAGCGGCCACCGTCAAAACGCCAAACGCCGCCGGACACGCCGGCCGCGTACATGCGTCGCTGGTCGTCAAAGACGATCCGCCGGGTGCGACCGCCTTTCCGGTCAGGCCCCAGCGGTTCCCAGGCCGCAGCAGCCTTTTCGCTGAACCGCTGCGCGTAGCGTTCCGCTGCGCGTGAACGCGGCAGCCTGGCCGCCGCGTCTCGAGCCCGATCGAGTGCCTGTGCCGGAAGCTCCGTTGCGCCGGCCGGCAGTCTTCGAAGCACGTGCCATCGCGCGCGCTCATACGCGTGGGCCTTCGGCAGTTCGAGGGCCGAACGGGGAATTGCGGGACCGGCGGGCGCCGGATCGGGCCGCAGCCACAGGCAGCCGAGGACAAACGTCGTCAGGACCGCGAGCACGCGTACAAAAACCATAGACCACCATTTGCTACGGCAGGTGCCGTACATCATAGCGGCTTTGGCGCGCTCCGGCTGGTGGGCCGGCGATAGCCGGTCACGCGGCCCGATACGATCCGATCAGATCGACTGGTCCTGCTCGAACAGCTGCTCCAGCTCAGCCCGGCCACGTTTGCCGATCTCAATCAGCGCTTCCATGTCCTCCTCTTTCCCAACCGCCTGCTCGAGCACCGCCTCGTCGTGATTCGCAAAGAGCTGGGCGCGACGCATCGCGGCCCCCTCACTGTACCCAAGCGCCACGAGCGTATTGGTGGCGGTGTTGAGGCTGCTGTGCCAGGTCTCGCGAACAACCTGCGTGCAGCCAGCGCCTCGAAGCTGCAGCGCGTTGACCCGATTACGCGCCCGCGCCAGGACCTGAAGATTGGGAAAGTGTTCCTGGCAGAGCTCGACGATGTGCAGCGTGGTTTCGGGATCATCAATCGCGACGACAAATACCCGGGCATGCGCGATGCCGGCGGCGTACAGCAGCTCGAGCTGAGATGCGTCCCCAAACGACACCTGGTTGCCAAAGCGCTTGACGAACTCGATCTGCCTCGGGTCTTTGTCGAGTGCGGTAAAGGGAATGTTCCCGGCCTGCAGGATACGGCCGACGATCTGGCCGTACCGGCCGAAGCCCGCGATGATCACTTCCGGCTCACGCTCCATGCCCGAGCCGTCGTCAGCCTCGCCGGGCTCACCGTCCTTGCCGCCGCTCAGGCGCTCAAACAACACCAGCAGGGGCGCGGTAAGCGCCATGGAAACACCGACCACCAGGGTCACCAGGTTTGCCGTCTCCTGGCTGATGTGGTCGCCGGTCACCATCTGGGTGAGCAACACAAACGCAAATTCGCCGCCCTGGGATAGCAGCAGCCCCATCGTCACGCCTTCTTTCGTGGTGGCGCCACGGACTTTGAGCGCCACGGCAATCACCGCCGTTTTGACCGCCATCAGCCCCAGCGCAAAGGCCACGATCAGCACCGGCTGCTGTGCCAGCAAGCCCAGGTCTAGCGTCATGCCGATCGCCATGAAAAACAGGCCCAGCAGCAAACCTTTAAACGAGTTGATGTCCGCCTCAAGCTGGTGGCGATAGTCGGAGGTCGCCAGCACAATGCCCGCCATAAAGGCGCCCAAACCTGCCGACAGGCCCACCATCTGCATCACGCCGGCGTAACCCAGCACAATAAACAGCGCGGTGGCCGCCATAATTTCCCGGCTCGCGTAGGAAGCAATCAGCTTCAGCAGCGGCTTGAGCAGGAACCGGCCCGCCAGCAGCAGGCCGATGACCGCACCCACGCCGACCAGCGTGTTGGGCTGATGTTCCAGCGCAGCGGTCGATTTGGCCGTGGCGCCCACCACCAGCACCAGCGGGATCACCGCAATGTCCTGCAGCAGCAGGATCGAGAAACCGCGCCGACCAAGCTGGCTGCCGAGAATTTTGCGTTCCTCCATAAGCTGCAGGGCAAACGCGGTGGAGGACAGCGCCAGCACAAAACCGAGCAGCAGCGCCAGTCCCATAGCGAGTCCCAGCGCCATCAGCAGAATACCGAGCAGCACGGCGCTGATCAGCAGCTGACTCATGCCGGTGAGGACAATATTGCGGCGGAGCTGCCACAGCTTGGCCGGCTCGAGCTCGAGACCGATCACAAACAGGAGCATGATCACACCGACCTCGGCGAAATGCAGCACGTCGGTCGGGTTTTCCACCAGCCCAAAGCCCGACGGCCCGAGCGACACGCCGGCGGCCAGATAGCCGAGCACCGCACCCAGTCCGGAGCGCCTGAACAAGGGCACAAAAACGATCGCCGCACCGAGATAGGCCAGCGGCTTCAACATAAAGTGAGACTCATCCACGCAGCGAGTTCCTGTTTCAATGACGGGGTCCGACGCTATTGTCGTGGCCCGGCCGGTCGGTGGGAAGCCCGATCTTGCGCCAAATTCCATTCCACGGTTGCCCTTGGCCCGGCAACACGCGTATACAGTCACGTTTGTGTCGAGAGCCCACCCCCCAGATGGTCCAATCCGCTCAGGAGCTGCTGCAGCAGAAATTTGGTTTCGACGCCTTTCGCGGTGAGCAGGAAAGGATCATTGAGGCAGTGATTCAGGGCGCCGACGTCCTGGTGCTGATGCCGACCGGCGGCGGGAAATCCCTCTGCTACCAGCTCCCCGCTCTCATTCGGCCGGGCGTCGCGCTCGTCGTTTCCCCGCTCATCGCGCTGATGGCCGATCAGGTCGCGGCCCTCCGCGAGCTGGGCATCGCCGCGGCCTGCCTCAACTCGACGATGGCCGGAGAAGATCAGGCGGCCGTCTGGCGATCCGTCGAGAATGGCTCCTTGGATCTGCTGTATGTTGCTCCGGAGCGGCTGAACCAGTCGGCCACCCGGTCCCGCCTGGCGTCGTGCCCGCTGGCCCTGATCGCCATCGACGAAGCGCACTGCGTGTCACAGTGGGGGCACGACTTTAGACCGGACTACCTTCAGCTAGCCGAGCTGCGTACCACGTTTCCGCAGGTGCCGATGATGGCGCTGACGGCCACCGCCGATCGCGAAACCCGCGAGGACATCGTGCAGCGGCTCAGCCTTCGGACGCCGCAGCGCTTCGTGAGCGGCTTTGATCGACCCAACATCGCGTACCACGTTCAACCTCGTACCGAGGAGCGACGCCAGCTCGCCGCGTTCCTGGAGCCGTTTCGGGGCCAGTCGGGCATCGTTTACTGCCTGGCCCGGAAAAAGGTTGACGCGATTGCGCACTGGCTGGCGTCAAAAGGCTGGCCCGCCCTGCCCTACCACGCGGGTATGGACTCAGAGCAGCGTGAGCGCCATCAGAACCGCTTTGCCACCGAGGACGGTATTGTCATCGTGGCCACCATCGCCTTCGGCATGGGCATCGACAAACCCGACGTGCGCTTCGTGGCCCATCTCGATTTGCCCAAGAGTATGGAGGCCTACTATCAGGAAACCGGACGGGCCGGGCGCGACGGGGAGCCGGCAACCGCCTGGATGGTCTATGGCCTCCAGAACGTTGTGCGGCTGAAGCAGATGATGGACGCGAGCGAGGCCGGCCAAGACATCAAGGCCCTGGAAAAACGCAAGCTCGACGCGCTGCTCGGCTGGTGTGAGGTCAGCAGCTGCCGGCGTGCGCCCCTCCTCGCCTACTTTGATGACCCCAACGTGATGGAACGCTGCGGGAACTGCGACAACTGCCTTACGCCGACCACCACCTTTGACGCCACGGACGCTGCGCGGAAATTTTTGTCGTGCGTTTACCGCTGCGGTCAGCGTTTCGGCGCCGGCCACATTATCGACGTGCTGCGCGGCGGGGATACCGCCAAGATTCGACAGTACGGCCACGATCGACTCAGCACCTACGGCATCGGTCAGGAGCTGTCGACGGCGCGCTGGCGATCGGTTGCCCGGCAGCTGATCGTGCATGGCTACCTCGTAGCCGACGCTGAGCTTTACGGCGCGCTGCGTTTGACTGAAGCCTGTCGCGATCTGCTGCGCGGCGACGCCACCCTCGAGCTGCGCCAGGACCCCAAGCCGGCCGCCAGTGTCAGCGGCCGCCGGAGCAGCAGCGCAGCGCCAGCGATCGACCCCGCCAGCGCGCCCCTCTGGGAAGCCCTGCGGGAATGCCGGCGGCGCCTGGCCGAGGAACTGAAGCTGCCGCCCTACGTCATTTTCCACGACTCCACGCTGCGTCAGATGGCGACCGCCAAACCCACGGATGCGGCATCTCTGCTGGAAATCAACGGCGTGGGCGAGACCAAGCTGGAACGATATGGTCGCGAGTTTCTCGCGGTACTGGAATCGTACGCCGAGTAGCGATGGTACTCAGTGAGCCGGCGCCGCCAGGCTCGCCACCGCTTCAAAAATCCCCGGCCTTTTTTTCACGCCCGGCCAGTCGAGGTATGCTGCAGCGATGGCAACACGACTCAATGCCCTGGATCTGGCGTTCCTGGGCCTGGAAACACAGAAAACGCCGGTCAACGTCGCATCGCTCCAGATCTTCGAGCCGCCGGCTGACTATGCGGGCCACTTTGTGCGCGACCTGCTGGCCAACCTGCACTCGCTCCCACCTGGGCCGCCCTTCAATCAGAAGCTGAGCAGCACCAGCGTCCTGACCGCGCCGTCCTGGGTAGAGGACGATCACTTCGACCTGAACTACCACGTTCGGCATTCGGCGCTGCCGCAGCCGGGCTCGATGGCCGACCTCCTGTCGCTGGTGTCCAGACTACACAGCCGGGTCATGGACCGCGAACGTCCGCTGTGGGAGTTCCACATCATCGAGGGCCTGGAGGGCGGACGATTTGCCATCTACATGAAGATGCACCACGCGGCGATTGACGGCATGGGAGGCATCGCGCTGCTCGAAGCCTGTCTCAGCACCGAGTCCGACGCTCCGCTTAAGGCACCCTGGGCGGGATTGGCTCCAAAGCAACGCGGCCGACGCGCCAGCGGCGCCCTGCTCGGACTGCCGGCCCGGCTGCGCCGCCGCCTGCTTGGGCAGGCCCAGATGGGGATCGACCTGGGGAAACTCCTGGTCGGCCACGGCATGAAGGCCGTCGGGCTGCAGCCGGACGACTCGCCCGCCCCTTTCACCGCACCCAAGACCATCTTCAATGTGCCGGTATCCGGCGCTCGAAAATTTGGCGCCACCAGCATGCCGCTGCACGAACTCAAGGCACTCGGCAAAGCGACCGGCGCCACCGTTAACGACATCGTCCTGGCGATCTGCAGCGGCGCCATCCGCGAATATCTGAAGCAGCACAGGGCGCTGCCCAAGAGATCACTGGTCGCCAGCGTCCCCGTTTCAATTCGCCAGATCAACCGCAGCGGCAACGCCATCACCTACGTCAGCGCGCGACTCGCTACCCATCGGAAAACGCCGCTGGGGCGGCTCGCCGATATCGGGCGGTCGACCCGCGCCGCGAAAAAAGAGGTGGCGGAGGTGCTTCCCTCGGCGTCGATCAACTTTGCCGTGATGGCCCAGGGGCTGGTGGCGGTGCTCAACCGGCTTGGCGCCACCGACCTGGTCCCGCCGCCAGCGAACGTGGTGATCTCGAATGTGCCGGGCCCCAGGAATCTGCTGTACTTTGCCGGCGCGCAGCTCAAGGCCGGCTATCCGCTGTCGGTGCTGGTGGACGGCCAGGCGCTGAACATCACCGTGCTCAGCTACGTTGACTCGGTCGACTTCGGCATCATGGCCTGCCGTGACGCCGTGCCGGACGTCGACGTCCTCAGCCGGCTGCTGCAGAAGGCATTTTCCGAGCTGAAGGAAGCCGCGGCAGCCAATCCCGTAGCGGAGGAACCCGCAGCGGAAGCCGCGGAACGATCGCCCAAGGTGAAGAAGAAGGCGGTTAGTCGAAGCGCCAAGAAGACCGCCCGGAAAACCGGGAAGAAAACCAGCAAAAAAGTCGCCGCCAAAGCGACCCGAAAAAAAGCTCAGACGAGCCGCAAGAAAACGCCGAGCAAAACCAAAGGACCCGCCGCGAGCAAAGCCAAAAAGGCTGCCGCTTCCTTGAACGGCGCCGGAACCAAAAAGAAGCGCCGGAAAAAAGCGAGTCGGAAACGCGCGAGTTCAACGCCAAGCGCCACAACCGCGGACGGCAAACCGCTCAAAAGCCTCCGTCAGCGCAGGGCTTCGAGCTAGATCGCAGCGCCAGGATTGGTAGGCCCGGTCAGCCGTTTGCCAGCCACTTCGTCTCTCGCCTGATCGACCGCGGTCTTGAGCTGCGCCATCCGAAACGGCTTGGTCAGGACCACAAAATCATCGAGCCCCTGCTGGGTTCGCCCGGTCGTGACCACCACCGCTGACCGGGGGTGGTCGCACCGGACCTGGCGGACCAGCGTCAGACCATCCATCGGTCCTGTAAGCCCGAGATCAGAAACCAGCAAAGCTGGCGGCGGTGCGTTCTGAAGCGTTTCGAGCGCTCGTTCTGCGCTGTCGACCTGAGTGACCTCGTACCCGAGCTGCTCTAGCCCGGCGGTTAAGACAGCCGCGACGCCGGGATGATCCTCCACCAGCAAGGCCGTGCCGTCCTCCGGCTGCCGTCCCTCGGACGAGGCTTCGTGCGAGGAGTCTGCGATCAGATTGGCATCCCGATCGGGCCCCCTGGCGGGCTCCGGCAGGGCCTGGTCACCTGCCCCGCGACTGATCATCGATTGCTCTCTAATCGGCGCGGCCGGCAGCTGCAGCGTAATTCTGGCGCCGCCGGAAGGCGCATTGCCGAGCACCAGCTTGCCGCCGGACTGCTGGGCAAAGCCGGCGACCATGCTCAGGCCGAGACCCGTGCCCCCCGAATCGCCGCGGGTCGTGAAATACGGTTCCGTGCCCCGGTTCAGCACCTCTTTGGTCATGCCTTTGCCGGTATCGGTCACCTGGATGTTGATCAGCGGCGGGCTGGCGCCGGCAACCGGAAATACCGCTACCGCCACCTCACCCTGCTCGGCCATGGCGTCGCGTGCGTTGATTACCAGATTGAGCAAAGCCGTGCTCAAAGCGCTGGCGTCCACCACCACCGCCGCCGGACAGAGCCGACAGCTCAGCGTGATGCCAGGACCCAAGGTTCGCTGCAGCAGCGACTCGACTTCCTCGATAAAAAAGTCCAGCCGCAGGTATTGCGGGTTGAGGGGCTGCATGCGTGCGTAGGACAGCAGGCTGCGCGTCAGGCCGGAACCCGAGTCAATCGCCGCCTCGATTTCATCGAGCAACGCCCGCTGCTGCGCGGTCGCTCCATGGCGCAGCTCTTCAGCGGAACGAGCCAGCACCATCAACACGTTGTTGAAATCGTGGGTGATGCCCTGGGTCAGCTGGCCAACCGCCCGCTCCTTGTCCGCCAGCGCCAGCTCCCGGGCCAGCTTGGCGCGCTGTGACTGAAGCTTTGCGGTTTGCTCTGCCTGTGCAGAAAGCTCGGCGGTGCGCTCGAAAACCTGCCGCTCCAGTTCCTGGTTAGCCTTGAGCCGCGCCTCGGAGACCAGTCGCGAGCTGCGGTGACTGACGAGCACAAAAATCAGCGCGCAAACCAGCAGGCTGCCGAAAAGGACGCCGTTGCGAACGTAGCGATCGGTTCTGGCGGCGGCGCTGGCGGCGATGCCACGCTGCTCCAGCAGGCTCAGCTCATTCTCGCGATTGGCCATGTCGGTGGCCACCTGAAGCATGGACAGCCGGCTTTCATAGTTTTCGCCGATCTGCTCCTGGCGACGCTCGAACAGACGTCGACTCAACACGAGCGCGCGGGGGTAGTCGCCGGCTCGTTCGTAAATAGCCTCCAGCTTCTCCAGCGCTTCGAGGTGTTCCGAGACGCCCGCGCCCGACGTATGCGCCAGGACCCGGTTGAGCAGCTGCTGTGCCACCACATCCCGACCCTCGAGGATTTCCACGTCAGCCTGAACCAGCTCCAGCTGGCAATGGCGCAGATCGCTGCCGTCGGAGGCCTTGACCATACCGAGCCCGCGATCGATGTCCCGGCGCGCCTCTGCAAGCCGGCCTAGCGCGAGATTTGCCTTCGCCCGCACCAGCAGACCGTTGCTCACTGCGTCGGGCGTGAAGGTGACCGGGGGACGATCGAGCAGCGGCGACAGGCCTTCAATGGCCTTGGTCGGTTGCTCCAGACCCAAGAATGCAAATCCGAGATAGGTTTGCGCGATGAGCTGGCGTTGGACCTGACCGGTCTCAATAGCCCAGTCCAGTCCTGCACGAAGATTGACGAGCGCCTGCTGATACTGACCCGCGGCGATGTACACGAGCCCGAGGTTAAAGCTGAGCAGCGTGGCCAACGGATCGTCTGGCGCGACGATCGAAGTCAGCTCGCTCGCCTCGTCGTAGGCCATCAGGGCTTCATCGAGCAGGCCGTGCTCGTACAGCATCAGCCCGCGATTCATCAGCGCGTTACCGAGCTGCGCCGCGCTTCCGCTGCGCCGTGCGTAGCCGATAGCGAGCGCAATTTTTTCCATGGCGTCGGTCGGCCGCCCGTCGCGAAATGCCGCAACGGCGCGCGCCCGCATGAGGTGAGAGGCAACAAACGGGCTGATGGCTGAGAGATCTTCAGAGACCGCGCAATGCTGAAGGCCACGCGCCAGGTCGCCCCAGACCAGCCAGTTGTAGCACTGAACGGCCTCGGCGAAGACCGCTTCCTCAGAACCGGGACTCCAGGCGAAAGACTTGCGGGCTATGGTTATATGTTCGAGAGACGCCTCGCCCTGCGTGGGCGCAAGCTTGTGTGCCAGCAGAAGATTCGCCCTGGCTGAATCGACACCATCAAAGGGTCGCTGGGTCACCAGCAGCTGCTCGGCGGTCAGCTGGTCGAGCTGGCGCCAGCTCGTTGCGGCCAGGGTGGGCTGCAGCAACGCGACCGCCAGCATCGCAGCCAGCAGGCTTAACGCGCTGTTTTTGATCACAATCTTCCTACACTCCCCCTGTGGTCAGTATGCGCCTGGACGTTTGGTCTTGCAAATCCCGGGCAGGCAAGTTACATACCGTGGATGACCCACAGCAGGCGACACCTCTCATGAGCTACCAGGCAGCGGTTGAGGAACTCAACAAAAACCTCGAGCTATACCTGAACGCCAAGTGTGACCCGGCGGTGCAGAATCTGAGCAAAGCCGTCTATCAGCTGACCGTCGCGATCGAGGCCGACTTCAAGGAACAGCAGCGCCAGCTCAAGGCAATCCGACGCCAGCTCGACGCCCTGCAGCGCTAGCCCCGTCCCCTGGAACTCACACGACGGAACACCTGTGACTGACGTCATTGATCGTCGGCGCCTGGCGGCGCTGCTGGCGCTTGCGGCCGTGCTCATCGGCTGCGGCATTGGCCTCAAAGATCCCTGGCCATCCGACGAGCCGCGCTTCGCGCTGGTCGCTTGGGAGATGGTGGAGAGCGGCGAGTGGTTCTTTCCGCGCCGCGGCGGTGAGCTGTATCCCGACAAACCGCCCATGTATATGTGGAGCCAGGCGGTCGTTTTGAAGCTGACCGGCTCCCTGCGCCTGTCACATACCTTGCCCAGCTTGATCTATGGCCTGATTACGGTGCTGCTCGTGTTCGATCTGGGCCGCCGAATCTGGGATACCAGGACCGCCAACGCTGCGGTACTGCTTTTGCTCACCGCACCCCAGTTTGTCCTCGAAGCGCGCGCGGGTCAGATCGACGCCATGGTGACCGCCTGGATTGCTCTCGGTGTCTACGGATTCCTGAGGCATATTTTACTTGGACCTGCCCCCGGCTGGCTGCTGATCGGCTTTGCGGCCTGCGGTTTCGGCATCATTACCAAGGGGGTCGGGTTTTTGCCGCTGCTCATGCTCCTGCTGCTCCTGCCCCTGCGCCGCCAGCCGCTGGCCGGACGCGTTGGCGGCTATGGGCTCGCGGGCTTCGGCGTGATGCTCCTGGCGGCTTGCTGCTGGCTGGTGCCAATGCTCTGGCTGGTCAGCAGTGCCGGTGACCCTGCTTACGACGCCTACCGCGACAACATCCTGATGCAGCAAACTGCGGAGCGTTACGCCAGACCCAGTCACCACTTCAAGCCGCCGTGGTATTTCTTCACCAACGTCATTCCCGCGCTGTGGCTACCGGTTTTCCTGCTGCTGCCCGGCCTGGTCCCGTACTGGTGGAAACAGCTGCGAAAGCCCGAGCCAGTCACCGTACTGCTCCTCGGCTGGGCCGCGCTGGTGCTGCTGTTTTTCTCCTTAAGCCCGGCAAAACGGGGCGTCTACATTCTGCCGGCCCTGCCCTGGGTCTGCCTGGCGGCAGCGCCTGCCTTGCCTGGCCTCCTGCAAAATCGCTGGGCGAGAACGGTTGGCTGGCTGGTCCCTCTGACGCTGGGACTGCTGCTGACGGCCGCCGCCGCATGGCTCAGCTTCGGCGACCCGGAGCGGGCTGCTGAGCTCGCCGAGCGTTACGGGCTGAGCCTACCGGCCACCTTGGCGCTCGCCGGCACCGGTATCCTGATCGCAGTTGGACTGTTGCGGCGTTATCCAGGAGGCCCGTTTCTGGGCATGATGGGGGCGCTTTGGCTGACGATGGGTCTCTGGGTCTATCCGCGCCTCGACGCCGTAAAATCCGGCCGCGAACTCCTGCTGAAGGTAGAGGAAGAACTCAGCGCAGAGACGCCGCTGGCGCTGGTCGATTTTAAGGAGCAAACGATTCTGCAGTCCCGGCGACCGACCACCAACTTCGGTTTTCTTATGCCGGTCGAGGATCAGGCAAAAGCCGCAGTGAACTGGCTGGCCACTAATCCTGAGGGTAAGGTATTACTGCAGGAAAAAGATCTAATTTATTGTTTTGGATCGGGAAAAGCGGTTGATCTGGGGGTCGCCCATCGGCGCGAATGGCGCCTGGTCGGGCAAGAAAACGTCAGCTGCTCACTGTCTGAGGTGGCGTCGGCCGCCGCGATTAAGCAGTACCAGATTGCGGCCGTACAGGATCGGTAAAGCAATCGTGCCGGCAATCAGCGGCGCTTTGTCGAGGTGCATCGCATAGATCAGGTTCAGCGTGCTGCCCCAGAAGCTCAGGTGCCAGAAATACCACGGTACAACCAGGGCCTTTTCTTTCTCGGAGCTGAGCCACTGCAGCAAGAACCGTGACCCGAATACCGCAGCACCAGCAAACCCCAGCACGGTCCACCACAGCGAATCCGCGTAAAGCCAGCCGCCGACGACCGGCTCAAGCAGCGGCTGGAGAAACCCCTGCCCGCCCTGCTCGCACTCATTCATGGCCAGCCAACTCCTCTCGCTGCGTTGCGCTGAGCGCAAAACGCCGCTTCCGAAGCCAGCGAACGCCCAGCATATCCACGATGCCTACCCACAGCCGGTTGCCGACACCGTACTTCGAAACCCCTGCCTGGCGCGGCCGATGATTGACCGGCACGTTGATAATCCCCACCCCCTGTGACGCAAACAGCGCCGGGAGAAAACGATGCATGTGGTCGAACTGCGGCAGCAGCAGAAAATCGTGGCGGCGGAACAGTTTGAGTGAACATCCCGTGTCGGGGCAGTTATCCTTCAGCGCCCACTGTCGGATCCCGTTGGCCACCCGCGACGACAGACGACGAATGAAGCTGTCGCGACGGTTGACCCGGTTGCCCGCGACGAGGACGGGCTCCGCAGCGCCCTGAACAACCTCGAGGAGTTTTGGAATGTCCGCAGGATCGTTTTGCAGATCGCCGTCGAGCGTGGCGATCAGGGTGCCGCTGGCGGCAGCAATTCCGGTGCAGAGCGCCGCCGACTGACCGGCGTTGCGCGGATGGGTGACAACAACAATACCGAACTCGTCGCGGAGTCGGCTGAGAACGCTGCCGGAGTCATCACTGCTGCCGTCGTCTACCAAAACCAGTTCAAACTCAACCCGGTCGGTCAACGCGCCAAACACCTGCTGAACCAACGGCTCCAGATTTTCGCTTTCGTTATAGACCGGAATAACTACCGATAGGTCCATTTGTGCTCCACCCTGTAAAACTCGGGCATCGCCCGAATCCTTCGGGGGCGCAAACTACGCGGGATAACGGTTCATGTCCACAGGGAGTGTTTACGCAGAGATTTTTTGCTATAGTAGGAGGCTTTGTTGGTTAACGGAAAGCCGCCATGAAAGTCTTGTCATCGCTCAAGTCAGCCAAACAGCGCCATCGCGACTGCAAGGTGGTCCGCCGTCGCGGCAAGCTGTTTGTGATCTGCAAATCCAATCCGCGATTCAAAGCGCGCCAGCGCTGAGTCGCCGGCAGGCCCTGCTGCCAGGGCTTACTAAGGAATGAAGAGAAATCCTGCTGCGGCAGGATTTTTTTTGCCCGGTCGATTCTGACGCTAGGGGTCAGCACGTCGGAACTTAGAGCGGACGAAACAGCCCGATCGATTGCGGCCCGTCAAAGCTAGGAAAGATCTGGTCAACGCTGCTGCTGCCGGCGCGGTTAATCAACATGTCGCTGAGGACCGTGCGAAAGTCCGTGGTGACGTCCAGATCGCCGCGATCCAGGTTCTGCGGCTGCAGCCCCGGCCAGTCGGCAATCACCTGGCCGCCGTTTACCCCACCGCCCAAGGCGAACATCACCGAGCCGTGCCCGTGATCGGTTCCCTCAGACGCATTTTCCGTCAGTCGTCGGCCAAACTCGGTCATGGTGATGACCGTGATGCCGCTCATCGCCTCCCCCATGTCGGCGTAGAACGCACTCATACCCTGCGCCAGGCTCGACGCCAGCGGACCCAGGTAGTCCACCTGCCGATCGTGGTGGTCCCAGCCGTTGATGTCCACGGCCGCCATCTCGAGCCCGAGGCCCGCCTTGATCAGCTTGGCGAGCTGGGACATCTGCACGCCGAAGGTGTCGTCAGGATACTGAGCCCCATTTTCGACGGGAATCGACAGCGGATCAGATGCCGCCAGTAAATCAACCGAGCCCAGAATGCTGCCCGCGACGCTATCCAGCGACTGCTGCTGATTGAACATCGCGGTGATGTTGTTGCGAATCGCGGGGAGCCACTCGTCCGGCGCGGCCAGCGCATAGTCATCGAGCTGCTTGACGCCGACACTCGGAATTGGCCCACGCAGCGACACCGGCAGGGCGTTGCCAAAACCCACGGCGCCGAAGGTTTCCGGCGTGCCGCCGCTGACCTCAGCCAGATAGCGGTTGAGCCAGCCGTCAGCCGCCACGTTTTTCTCCAGCACCCCCTTCTCCATAAAATCCTGGGCGTCAAAGTGCGATCGCGAGTCGCTCGGCGATCCCGCGGCGTGGACGACCCCGAGCATGCCGGATTCATATAGCGGCAGGAGCGGACTCAAGTCCGGGTGGAACCCGAAAAACCCATCGAGGTCGAGCGCCCCGCCGGGGCTTCCGGGCTCGCCGATCGCCAGCGTCGGCCGTGCGTCGAAATATGGGCCTTCGGTATAGGGAACCACCAGGTTCAGCCCGTCAGCCGCGCCGCGCTGGTAAATCACGACCACCACATCACGGCCGCTGGCGGCCTTCTCTGCGGGAGAGCCAAACACCAGCTGGGGTCCCAGAGACGGTATACCGGCCAATCCTGCCAGGGACAAAAACTGTCTTCTGCGCATGCTCGTATTCCTCAGCGATTCTGGAAGTAGCGTGATGCCAGCGAGCTGGCGAGGACGGCTCTGGCGGCGGCGACGGCGTTACTTAAACTCAGAGGTACCGTAGCCGGCTGGCCGCCGGCAGCCAGATTGATCAGGGCAGCGCGATCGCTGACACCCACCTGACGGTGGAGAAACTGATCCAGCACCCGGTCGACAATCTCCGCGGGCGTTCGCGCGCTGCCGAGCAGATCCAGCATGCGGATCGCAAAATAGTCGGCCATGACCGGTTCGCGCCGGCCGTCTCCCGCGTCGCCGTCGCCGCTATCGACACGCGTACTCGCCGGGACTTCTCCGAAGGCGATCGAGTAGCCCAGATTCCAGCGGCTGAGTAACGCGTTGGTGTTGAGCCAGTCGCCCTCCTCGTCGCCATAGCCCGTTGGCTCAGCCGCGAAGAAAGGGATCTGGCCCAGCGTCTCAAGCTGACGGAAGATGACCGAAAAATAATTGCTGCCGTCGGCCGGTTGGAGGCTCCGAACCATGCCGCCGACGAGCTCGGTCGGGCGCCGGAATTTCTGATTCTCACTAGCTCGGAACTCGTCTGACAGCAGCAGGGTCCTGAGCACTGGAACCATGTCGCCCCCGCTTGCCGCAAAGGTGTCGGCCACCCGACTCACCAGCGCTTCGGGCTGCTGATCAGCGACAAAGCGGCGGCATAACTTTCCGGCCAGGAACTGCGCGGTCGCCGGATCGGCCAGCAGCAGGTCCAGCACCTGCTCGCCGTCCTCGATGCCGCCGCCGGCAGGGATATCCACCCCAAGCACGCGCTTGCTGCCGTCATCATGGTTCGCCTCGCTGAAGACAAACACCTCTTCGGTTCGCGTATCGATGGTCCAGCCCGTGAAGCAGCGCGCGACTTCGATCACGTCTGTTTCGGTGTAGCCGCCGTCGACGCCGAGCGTGTGCAGCTCCATCAGCTCCCGAGCGTAGTTTTCATTTGGCCCAAAGCGCGTGTTGGAAAAATTGTCGAGGTAATAGAGCATCGCCGGACTGCGGGCGTTGGCCCTCAGCAGGTCCTCAAAGCGCCCGAGCGCAAAGGGTCTGACGTTGTCCCGGTCGTCGACGGTCTTCAGGTATTGCACCGGCCCGTCGAGAAGGAACACGTTGAAATGGTTAGTCCAAAACTCAGCCATCACCTCGAAAAGCTGCCGCGGGCTGAACAGCTGCCGGGCGATCGTGGCGACGATCAGTTCAGACACCGGATCGAAGTCGTCATCAGACAGCCGATCGAAAATCTCCCCGTAGCTCATCGCCAGGCTCGGGAACAGGTCGACCAGCAGCTCTTCCAGGAACGTGTTGTCAATCTGCTCGGCGTCCAGCTGGTACTCGAGAAAGCCTTCAAACCCGAGATCCAGGGCCAGCTCAAGATCAGGGCCAGCGATTCCGAAAGAGGTCCGGTTCAGAAGGTGTACCAGGCTCTGCTGTGCGGTGTCACCGACCGCCTTGCGCGAACGCTCGACGGTTTTGGCCTGCGCCGCCTGCCACTGGTGCAGGTGATGACCGATGTTGCTCCGCTTGAGGACCGCCGCGACGCGCTGGCCGTCAAATGCTGCCGTCCCGGCACGCAGGTTTCTGCTCATCATGTTCATAGGTCCTGCTCGCATAGGCTGGTCAGGTACAGACGGTCGAGCGGAATTTGCCCGGACTGCTGCGCGCCACTGGCGTTAAACCAGGCGGTGGCCCGCTCGCAGCTCGAGAAATCGACCGTCAGCTCACCCCAGACGGGTTTGTCGACGGGATTGGAGGCGTTCATGACGCCGCCGGTTGCGCTCAGCATTTCGAGCGTTGCCCGACCCTCGCTGGGCGTACCGCTGCCCACCAGCCACAGCTGCTCGCCGCTGCTGAAGTCGAACGTGAACCAGTAGGCCACCAGTACGTTCGTCGCGGGGACATATTCGAAAAGCAGCCCCTGCCCAGCGGCGGCCGGGTTGAACCAGCCGGCGGAAATGCGGTTGTCGATCGTGTAAGCCGGCGCCTCATCGAGAATCTGAAGCCCTCCCCGCATCCCGGCTTCCGCGTCGCTAAGAAAGAAATATTCGCCGGGTGGGTCGATCACGGCGAGCTCGAGCTGATCGCCCGGAGACAGCCGCCCGCTCGGCAGACCGCTGATCGCAAGACCCTCCTGCGCACTCAGCCGATGGCTGCCCTCGACCACCCGAAAGACGATGGTGTCGCCGGCACGCGCTTCCACCACTTCGGGCAGGAATCGGTTGCTGAGTATTGAGACCTCGTGGGTCGTCGCCGCGACGGTTTGGACCGCAGCAACAACAAAGAGAGCGGTCACGAGTCTCAGGCGCGTCATCGCCCTGCTCCTTCGGTGCAGTCCACCACCGGCGTCAGGCGCTCCAGTGAGATCGTTCCGCTGCTGGCTCCGGCGTAATCAAACCGCCCGGCTGTGCAGCTGCTGAAGCTGAGCTCTGCGCTGCCCCAGCTTTCGTTGACCGGGGGTGCTGACGATGAGTTGAGTGCCCCACCCCGGGTGAGCGTCAACTCCAGCGCGATAGGCTGCTGATCGAGCGTCCCAGATCCGGTGAGCCACAGCTGGGAGCCTCCCTCGGGGGCGAAGGTAAACCAGGCGACGAACACCTGGTTGCTGTCGGGAATCAGGTGAATCACGAAACCCTGACCATCCTGGTCCGGATTCCACCAGGTGCCGTTCAGGCCTGTCTGCAGCGCCGGGGCGGCCTGCAGCGGCAGACTGGCTAGCGCGATAAGGCAAAAAATCAGGGTTCGCATAGGCACACTCCCGTGGTCTCGGTGGTTCAACGCAGCACCGTCCCGACCGGTTGACACGAATTGCCCGCTGACGCCGGTATCGGCATCAAAAGGCTGGCTGCGATCTTCGAAGCCTAAACCAAACCTGGGGACAAAGCCGCGATCGATCCGTCAAATGTGAAGCCCGTGCAGCCAGCAAGGCGGCAATTTGGTAGAATTTGCGCCGATATCCCACGTCTTTTGGGGAGGCTGTCATGATAAAAATACAACGAATGCGGCGCCTGCCGGTGCTACTCAGCGGATGCGTTTTGCTTTTAACCGCGGCCGGTGTCGGGGCCCAGGATGGGGTGCGTAAAGACGTCCTGCTGATCGACCGCATGGCCAAAACCGCGCACATGAGCGTTCCGGTCAACGGCCTGACGATGGACGAGGTGGTCCAAAAGTTCGGCGAGCCGGCCAACCGTTACGGTGCCGTCGGGGATCCGCCTATCGCCCGCTGGGTGTATGACAATTTCACCGTTTACTTCGAGTATCAGCGGGTTATTCACTCGGTCATCAACCGCGCCACCCAGAGCGAAACTGCCCCACAGCAGAACTGACTCTTTGGGTTGCCGCGGCAACCGCGTCAAGGACCGAATACGGATGCTGAATCAGCCAACAGTCGAAGCCCGGTGGCGGCTGCCGGCCGAATGGGAGCCGCAGGACGCGGTCCTGCTCGCCTGGCCGTTTGAAGGGTCTGACTGGACGCCGGTCTTGCGTTACGCGCAGCAGACTTATCGGGAACTCATCGCGGCTATTCGGCGGTACCAGCCAGTGGTGCTGTGCATTCGCGGCGAAGACCTGCTTACCGAGGACTGCTGGTCGGATCCTGGCGGCAAACACCCTGTAATCGTGGTGGCCACCGAATACGACGACACCTGGCTGCGCGACACCGCGCCCATCACCCTGTTCGACGACCTTGGCCGCCCGGCCTGGGCCAACTTTGTCTTCGACGGCTGGGGCGGGCGCAGCCATCACCCGCTCGACGCATCGCTGGCATCCCGGCTGTGGGCCGAGCCGCAGTTCAATACGCTGCCGTTTCAAAACTATCCCTACGTCATGGAAGGCGGCGCGATCGACTCCGACGGTATGGGAACCGTCATGACAACCACCCGCTGCTGGCGCAGCCGGGACACCGATTTCAGCAAGCGTCGGGTCGCCGCCAACCTGGGCCTGCATCTGGGCGCAGAGCGCGTGCTGTGGCTGGAGCACGGTGAACTGCTGGGCGACGACACGGACAGCCACGTGGACATGCTCGCGCGTTTCGCGCCCGACAACACGATCGTATACCAGGGGTGTCAGCTGCCGTCCGACCCCCACTACCCGTTTATTCAGTCGATGAGGTCCCAGCTCGAAACGTTTCGAACGCTGTCCGGCAAACCTTACCGCCTGCTTGAACTGCCGATGCCCTCGCCGGTCGGCAGCGGGCTTTACCGGTGCCCCGCCAGCTACGCCAATTTCCTGGTGTTGAACAGCGCGGTGCTGATGCCCACCTATGGGGACGATGAGCACGACCAGCAGGCAGCCCGAGTGATCGGTACCGCGTTTCCAGGATTTGAGGTCATCGGGATCGATTGTCGGGTGTTGATCACCCAGGGTGGCGCCGTGCACTGCGCCACGATGAATCTGCCCCTCGGCACACTCCGCCATTGATCGCCGCCGCAACACTCAAGGTGGCGCTGCTTCAGCTCGGAGCAGACGCCAGCCAGGATCGGGCGCGCTCAGCGGCCGAGCACGCGCTGGCGGAAGCGGCTGACGCTGGCGCCGAGCTGGCGCTCCTGCCGGAGCTGCATCTGCACCCGTACTTCTGTCAGACACACAGCCTTACCAGCTTTGATCTGGCGCAGCCACTGCCTGGTCCCTACAGCGACTGGCTGAGTGAGCAGTCCGCCCGGCACGGTCTGGTGATCGTCGGCTCGACGTTCGAACGCCGTGAGCCTGGCCTGTTTTTTAATACGGCGGTCGTGTCCGACAGTGATGGACGGCTCGCCGGCGTATATCGCAAACAGCATATTCCGGACGACCCGGGCTACCACGAAAAGTACTACTTCACGCCCGGTGACGGCGAGCTTCAGTGTATCCAGACCAGCGTTGGCCGCCTCGGGGTCCTGATCTGCTGGGACCAGTGGTTTCCCGAGGCGGCGCGTATTCTGGCGCTGGACGGTGCGGACCTGCTGGTCTATCCCACGGCGATCGGCTGGGACGACGCCGACGACAGTGCCGAGCAGGCGCGCCAGCACGATGCCTGGCGAACGGTGCAGCGCGGTCACGCGATCGCCAACAGCCTGCCGGTGCTCGCCTGCAACCGCATTGGCCGGGAACCAGCTGGCGACTCGCCCGGACAGCAGTTCTGGGGCGCCTCGTTTGTCGCGGGCCCACAGGGTGAGCTGCTGGCCAGCGCCAGCCACGACCGGGCCGAGACGCTGCTGGCAACGATCGACCGGCAGCGACAGCAAACGGTCCGCCGGGTGTGGCCTTTCTTCCGCGACCGGCGGGTGGATCGCTACGCCCCCATCCTGCAGCGGTCCGCGCGGTGAGCAGCGAAGCCACCACAACAAACGCGCCGGAGGAGTTGGTCGACCAGCCGCTGGTTGTCGTTACCAGCGGGGGCGTTGAGTACACTCTGCTCGGAACCGCCCACGTCTCCAGGCGTTCAGTCGAGGCGGTAACCGCCTTGGCTCAGCAGCAGACGTTCGACGCAATCGCAGTCGAGCTGTGCCAGAGTCGATACGACGCCCTGACGCAGCCCGACTCCTGGGAAAAAACCGACCTCTTTAAGATCATCCGCCAGGGCAAGGCGGGCCTGGTCGCCGCAAACCTGGCGCTTGGCGCCTACCAGCGGCGGCTGGCCGATCAGTTTGGCATCGAGCCGGGCGCCGAGATGAAACAGGCGCTTCAGGAAGCAGAGACGCTCGGTGTCCCGCACCTGCTTGTCGACCGGGATATCGGGATTACGCTGAAACGTGTGATGAGCGCTGTCGGCTTTTTCGACAAGCTTGGCATCCTCGGGGGGCTGATCACCAGCCTCGTAACGCGGGAAGAAATCTCCGAGCAGGATATTGAGCGCCTCAAGGAAGGCGACATGCTGGAAAACACCTTCGCCGAGTTCGCAGAGAACTCCGAGCCGCTGTATCGGGCTCTCATCGAGGAGCGCGATCACTACATGGCGGCGGCCCTGCGGCAGCAGAGCGCCGAGAAAGGCGTGAGCAAGGTGCTGGTGGTCATCGGCGCCGGGCACCTCAAAGGCCTGGCGGCGGAGCTTGAGAATGCTGACGCTGAGCCAGCCGAAGTGCTTGCCCGGCTCAACGAACTGCCGCGCCGCGGGCAGTGGGTCAAGGCGCTGCCCTGGATCATCACCGCCGTGATCCTGACCGGCTTTGGGATCGGCTTCTATCGAAGCCCCGAGCTCGGCTGGTCGCTGGTGGTCTTTTGGGTCCTGATCAACGGAACGCTGGCGGCCCTGGGAGCCGCCGCGGCCAGGGCCCACCCGCTCACCGTCGCCTCCGGATTCGTGGCCGCCCCGCTGACCTCGCTGAACCCCACCATCGCCGCGGGCATGGTGACGGCATCGGTTGAGGCCTATCTTAGACGGCCGAGGGTCGCTGATTTCTCCGCGCTGCGCGACGACGTCACTGCGCCCTCCGGCTGGTGGCGCAACCGGGTTTCACGCGTTCTGCTGGTTTTTGTGTTCTCCAACCTGGGCTCCATGCTGGGCACCTGGATCGGCGGCTTCCGGATCTTTGGGGCCTTAAGCTGATATGGCCCAGCCGCCGCTCACGATTGGACCCCATACGCTGCGAGGCTGCGTTCTCCTGGCACCGATGGCGGGCATCAGCGACCAGCCGTTTCGGCGCCTGTGCCGCCAGCACGGTGCAGCGCTGACCACCTCTGAGATGCTCCATGCCGACCAGCGGCTGTGGCACACGCGCAAATCCAGCCAGCGAATCCGCATGGACGATGAGGACGGCGTCCGGTCGATCCAGATTGCCGGCGCAGAGCCTACCATGCTCGCTGACGCCGCACGCGCCTGCGAGGAGCTTGGCGCGCAGCTGGTTGATATCAACATGGGCTGCCCGGCCAAGAAGGTCTGTAACCGGCTGGCTGGCTCAGCGCTGCTGACCGATCCGCCGCTCGTTCAGCAGATCCTGTCCGCTGTCGTCGCCGCAGTAACAATCCCGGTGACGCTCAAGATCC
>JANQOZ010000083.1 GCA_028285525.1 Lysobacterales bacterium | reverse complement strand
CCATGGCGGCGGATTCTACCCGGTTCAGGCCGCGGACTGGTCCTCAAGAAGCTCCCTAAGGCTCTGCGCGACTCGGCCCATCACCTCGGACATCTGCTGGATTTCTGCCGGGCTGCAGACGCCGAGCATGTGGCTGACCACCGCCTGCTGCAGCGGGCGGCTGCGGGCGACGAGCGCTTCGCCCTCGTCCGTGAGAAACAGCTCCTTCACCCTGCCGTCGGTGGCGCAGGGCCGGCGGCTGACCAGACCGTCGCGCTCGAGATCGCGCAGGAGCATGCTCACGTTGCTGCGGGCGACCAGGAGCCGGTCCGCGAGCTGCTGCTGGGTCAGACCCGGGCGACGGGCGATGTTCATCAGCACGTCGTTTTTTGGCACGGAAAGATGCAGCGGCGCGAGCGACCGCGCCAGCGCTTTCTCACACAGCGCGTAGGTCTTCACCACGCTCAGCCAGGCAGCAAAATCATCGCGCACCCTCTCGGGTTGTAATTCGTTCATGTCTGAACTATATTGTTCGTGTCTGAACAAACTGTAGCAGGTATTTCCCATGGCAACCAACCGGCCCGAGGCCCTTTTGCCGCCGACCAAACCCCAGCTTCTGCTCGAGTCGCGCGCGGCGCTGGACGTACTTCGCATGGTGCCGGTCCTTGCAGGAGCGCGCCTGAGCGCGCCAAAGGGTGAGGTCGGTCAGCCGATCATGGTAATCCCGGGCTTCGGCTCCGGCGACAGCTATACCCGGCCTCTCAGGTATTTCCTGAACCGCCTCGGCTATTCCGCCGTCGGCTGGGGGCTGGGCAGAAACCTCGGCGGGCTCGATGTGGATCATCAGCAGTCCGACGTTTCGGCGCGGTGGGACATGCCCACGCTCGAACCCTATCGCCGCGAAGCCGGCGTGCCGTACGTGATCGACCGGCTGGTTGAGCGGGTGGTCGAACATCAGCGGGAGTTTGGCCGCCCGGTCACCCTCATCGGCTGGAGCCTGGGCGGCTTCATGGCCCGGGAGGTCGCCAGGGACTTCCCGGAGCTGATCGACCAGGTGATCACCATGGGTTCACCGACGATTGGTGGGCCGAAATACACCGCCGCCGCTGACTGGTTTCGCCAGCGCAAGATCAATCTGGACTGGATCGAGCGCGAGACCGCCAAGCGCGAGGCAACGCCCATTTCGGTCCCGATCACGGCAATTGTCAGCCGGAGCGACGCCATCGTCGGCTGGGGCGCCGCGCAGGATCGAACGAGTCTCGACGTCCGGCACATTGAGGTATCGGGTTCTCACCTCGGGATGGGCTTCAACCCCACAATCTGGCGACATATCCGAGAAGCGCTGGCCCGCGGCGGCGCCAGCCGGCAACAAAAGGCGGCCTGAGCAGCCATCCGATCGCCCAACCGGGGATAAGGCCAGAGAGACAATCAGAGCGACCGGGTCTTGCTTCCCGCTGCCCGGCATGCGTTGATAGGGCCTGCTCACCGCCTTCGATAAGACCATGGCAAGAATTGTGGTTTTCCAGCACGTGGCCGCGGAGCCGCTGGGAACACTGGACGCGCTGATCCGGGCCCGAGGGCACCGCATCCGCTTTGTGAACTTCGAGCGGGACCCGACCGCTACCATCGACGTGACCCGCTACGACGGGCTCATCGTCCTGGGCGGCCCCATGATGGTGTCCGATCGACACCGCCTGCCCCATCTCGAGACCGAGATCACCGCCATCAGCCGGGCGCTCGACGCAGACCTGCCGGTGCTGGGCATCTGTCTGGGTGCTCAGCTGCTGGCGCACGTGCTGGGCGCCGACGTGGGCCCGCTGCCGCAGCCCGAGATCGGCTGGTACCCGCTGTCGCCGACGAACGAGACGGAGAAGGACCCGGTGCTCGGATCGCTGGCCCAAACCTCGCCGATCTTTCAGTGGCACGGCCATGGCTTTGACCTGCCCAGAGACGCGGTCCATCTGGCCAGTACCCCCAATTGCCCCAACCAGGCCTTTCGCTACGGCAACGCCTATGGCTTCCAGTTTCATCTGGAAATGGATCGCGCCCTGATCCACCGCTGGCTGCATCTGCCGTCCTACCAGGCGGAGCTCAAGCACGCAGCGGTCGGTGGCGTCGATCAGATTCAGGCGGACACAGAGCGGCATTTGGACGGCATGAATGCGCTGGCCGATACCGTCTTTAATCCGCTGCTTGATCGGTTCGGCCCGCCGCGGCCACGGGTGGCGCTGCCCTCGCGCTAGCTAGTGTCCTGTTTGACTGCTTCAGCCTGAGAAGGCGAGCAGCCGGCAAACTTCCTCGTGAAGCAGCCCGTTGGTGGCGAGCACCGTGGTGGAATCGACGGTGATCGGTCCGCCGCTAAGCTCGGTCATGGTTCCGCCGGCGGCCTCGACCACCACCTTCAGCGCCGCGATATCCAGAATGTTCACGTCCGACTCCACCACCACGTCGATGCGCCCGGCGGCGAGCAGGTGGTAATGGTAAAAGTCCCCGTAGCCCCGGATCCGGTCGGTCTTGCCGATCAGCGTCGCCAGCGCCGGCCAGGCGGCGCTGGCGGCCAGCGTCTTCAGGTTGCCGGTGGAGACGGTCGCCCGACTGAGCTGATCGACGGTGCTGACCCCGAGCGGTTCGTCGTTCAGCCATGCACCCCGACCGGCCACCGCCCACGCGCGCTCTCCGAACAGCGGCGCGTTGGAGACCCCGACAACGAGCTGATCATTTTCCGCCAGCGCGATCTGGGTTGAGAGAAAGGGATAGCCGCGAACGAAGCTCTTGGTGCCGTCGATCGGGTCGATCAGCCACAGGCTGCTGCTGCCCTGGTTACCGCGCCGACCGGTCTCTTCGCCGAAAAAACCATGGTCCGGGAACGCTTCGGCAATGATCGAGTAGATCGCCTTCTCGCAGGCGACATCCGCTTCGGTCACCGGGCTCTGATCGGCCTTATGGCGCACCGCGAGTCCGCGGCGATAGCTGTCGCGGATGATCGTTTCGGCGGCAGCCGCGGCGCGCAGCGCACACTCCAGCCGGGGGTCCTCAACACTCATAGATGCGTTTCCTTGTTTTTGCCGGATCCCCGGTCGATCTCAATTTTCTGGTTCAGTTTGTTGGTTCAGGTTTCCGGGTTGGTCTTGAGCGGCACCAGCGGACCGAAAATCTCCAGCCGGACGTCACCCGACGGCTCGGCGCGGCCCAGGTGGCTCAGCGCCCGGCGCAGCGCCACGTCGCCGCTGCGCGCTGACGCCAGCGCCCGGACGCGGTAGGACCGGTTCGCGATCGAGACTTCCCCATTGAGCGCCAGGGGCCCACCCTCGTCTGCTAGCGTACCGCTGATGCGCCCCGCACTGTCGGTGGTCCAGGTCAGCAGGAGATCTCCGAGAGCGCTGCGCTGATCGATGCTGACCACCGCGTCGCGCCAGCGGGCGCTGCCGTCAAGCGCCACCAGCCAGCCGTCGCTGTCGACCGTCGCCCGATCGATCATGAGGTCGACCGTCCCGGCCAGCCGCAGCGCCGGCTGATTGATAATCTGCTGCAGCCACAGCGCCGGCAGCGTGATCCGGGCATTGTTGATCAGCAGCGTGCCGTCGAAATTCCGCTGCAGCTCGAGCTGGCCGCGAAGCGGTGGTCCGTCGAGCTCGAGCTCAAGCCGGGTCTTAAGGAGCAGCAGCGGCGGAATCGCCACGCGCCATCGGACCGTACCCGCCGACCAGCGATCCCAGCTCGTCTGGACCGCCTGACCGCGCCAGAGTGAACCGCTCACGCCGCTGAGCGCCAGCGGCGGCAGCTGACTGGCCAGCAGCTTTGGAGCGAGCGATGCCGGAAGCTGAATTGCCAGCGCAAGAAGCAGGGCGACCACCACGGCGGCAGCCGCGAACCAGCGACGCCTCATTCGCCGAGCGGTTCGGCCAGCAGCAGGCGGACGTTGACCACGCCGGCAATGCCGGCCTGGTCGATGCTGGCTTCGGCCACCGATACGCTGTACCGCTTCTGCAGCACAATCAGCCAGCGGAGCATGGCGTCGAAGGGCGCGTTCTCGAGCCACACCCGCAGTTCACCGCCGGCGCCCGGCTCAGCGCGACGCCAGGATTGGCCAAGGCCAGCGCCTCGGGCGGAACTCTCGGCCAGCGCCAGCAGCGACTGCCCGCCGCGGCTGACGGGCTGCGCTGCATCACCCAGCCGCTGAATCTCGGCAGCGGCCGCCCGCATCCAGGGCAGGTCGTCATTGAGCTGCGTCACGCTGCTGCTTAGCGTCAGGCGCTGCTGGGTCAGCGGCCGCCAGGCCGCCAGCCAGACCACAAACACGACCAGCATGATGCCCGCCAGCCAGACCAGCTTTTTCTCGCGCGTATTCATCGGCGCTGCTCGCCGCCGATACGCATCCGCACGCGGGTACCGTCGATCACGGTTTCGCTGGACTCGATCACCACGGGCACCGGCGCCTGGTCGCTGATCTGCCGCCGCAGGTTTTCCACCTGGTCCAGCGACCCGGCGGTCAGATCCAGCACCATGCCGTCAGACCGAAAGTTGATGGAGGCCAGCTGCACGCGGTCGCCGGCCACCAGCGCTGGCCCGACGATTTCGAGCAGATAGAGAAATCCGTCCTCGGCAGCACCACGCGCACCCTGCAGACGCCCCAGCGCGGCGCTGAGCTGAGAGCGGTAGTCACTGCCGGGAGTCACCTGGTCCAGCGCAGATCCGGCAACTTCGCCGGCCACACCCTGAAGCACCTCAAGCTGGTCGGACAAGGCTCGCACCTCGAGATAACGGTTGGCCAGCAGCAGCACGCCGGCGGCGGCTCCCGCCACCGCCGCCCAGCGCCAGAGCCCGCCGATTTTTGCCGCGGCGTCGCCGCGTCCCTGCCACTGCCCCTGCAGCAGGTTGAGCTCCGGCACCTTGAGGGCGCCGGCGGCGTCCTGTGGCCAGGGACCTAGTTCGAGCAGCTTTCGCGACAGGCTGGCCGGGCTGGACCAGCGACCGTCGGGATCAGCGACGTGAATCGTCGCCAGGTTGGCCTGCAGCGACAGCAGCACGTCGAGATCGCTCAAGTCCGCCTCAAACGCCTGCGCCGCGCCGACCCGCACCAGCGCCCGGTCGGCATCGAGCAGCACATTGGCCTGATCTTCGCCGGCCGGCTGCGGCAGCAGCAGCGGCTCGGGCAGCAGCGCATCGGGATTGAGGCCGGCCTCAGCCAGCTCGTCCATCCAGCTGGCCATTCGATCGCGGGCCACCGCCGCGGCGAGCCACGCGCCGTCGTCCAGCTTCGAGCCGAGCGCAAAATGGTAATGATCAACGTCCTCGACCAGCTGCTCTTCGAGCGCAAACGGCAGCGCCTGCCGCAGCCGCTGACGGCTTCCCGAAGGCAGCGCAACGCGCGCGATGGAGACGTCCCTGCCCGGCACCAGCACGAGCAGCGACGCGCGACCCTGCTCAGGCAGCGCGCTCAAAGGACCCTGACCGGCGCCTCGTTGAGGATGCCACCAGCGCGGCGTTCCGCCGGCCAGAGACAGGATGATCTGATCAGCCGCCAAGAGTCACCGTCGCGGCGGCCGCGTTGCCAGGTATCTGCATGACCTTAAGTTTACCCCGACTGCTGCACCGCCACCGAATACCCGCGGGTAAAGCGGTCCGGCGCCCGCCAGCGAACCGCAAACTGGCCGCCGAGCTGAACGATGAGGCTCTGGAAACGCCGCGTGCGTCCGTCGATTTCGATCAGGCCCCGGGCCAGAAAGTGCTGGCTGTCCAAAGTCAAAAGCTGCTGCTGAAAGTACGCGATCATCGTTTGCTGGAACGGCCGCAGCTCCGAGTGGTTGAGGAACGCGTTGCTGGACTCAAAGTTGGCGCGCCCGTTTTGGTTCAGCGCCTCGGCGACGGTGCGAGTGATCAGCGGGTCGATGGACATCAGCACCGGAACGGTGGCGGTGTTGACGTTGATCGGCGTCACCCGCGGACCGGCAGGCAGAACGCTGACGTGCGGTTCGAGCACGTCGTACACCTGCGGCGTGACGCCGTCGATCAGCCGCAGCTCCGACAGATCCACAAACGGCGCGTTGGCGGCGCGATACGGCGGCTGGCGCCGCCCGTAGCTGTCGTCTTCTGCCCCGTCCCGCTCGTTGGTGCTGTCGGCGTCGATCCAGTCGACGCAGCGCCGGGCGATCGCCGGATTCAGCGCAAGCGCGGTAAGCAGCCGCTCGAACTGCGCGATACGGGCCGACTGGCGCACCCCGTCAATCACCAGGTTATTCAGATTGAAGCGGCCATCCAGGTCCGTCATCCGGCCGGTCAGCCGGCCCTCATCCAGCGTGATGACCGGCAGCTCGCTCGCCCAGGGTTCGACGTAAGAGTCACGCCCGGCGGACTCTTGAGCGTCCAGACGCAGCGCCTCGATGGCCCAGAGCTCGAGCCCCCGGGCGTACTGGTAGCCGCGCTCGACGGCCAGCAGATTGCCCGTGCGCCGGATGTCCAGCTGCATGCGCTGCGCCATGGACACGGCGATGATGGACGCCAGCGAAACGATCAGCAGCGCCGTGACCAGGGCAACGCCACGCTGGCCCTTCATGGCCCGATGCCTCCTCCGCCGTCCAGGGCAAACACCCGGCTGATCGCACCAAATTGCGGGTGCTCCAGTTCCACGCGCAGGGCCTCGGGCAGCGCCGGTCCCGGCCCGCCGTTCGCCGGCGGCCAGACGTCCAGCCAGCGCCCGCCCCGGTGATAGCTGATCGTCAGCCGCTCCAGCCCGTCGAGCAGCTCCCGTTCGTTGACCGGCGTTGCCGCCGAGCGATCGAGGCTCGCCCACTGCAGCCGCGTCAGCTTGCCGCGCTGCCACCGATATTCCACCCGCTGCAGGCTGGAGCGGGGCGCTGCCGCCGGATTGGCCCAGCCCGCCCGGGTCAGGGCGATGCTGCGTTGCGTCCCGAGCAGTGAGGCCACCGGGTCGCCGTACTGATCTCGCACGGGCCGTACGACCGGGTAACGAAAGTCCTGCTCAATGAGGCGAATCGCCCGCTGCAGGTCCGCCCGCTGCCGGGCATTCTCTTCCAGCACCTCTCCGGCGCGAAGCGAGCCGCTCAAGCCCCCGTAGGCCATCACGGACAGGGTGGCGAAGACCGCCAGCGCCACCACCAGCTCGAGCAGCGTGAAACCACTGGCTGCTTTGGGTTGCGCACCCGTCCTCACGGCCCCACCGCCGCGCCCACGACGCCCGGAGCCGGACCCAGGCCGGACTGAGGCATGAAGCCGGACAGCGATACCACCTGCTGCTGGCGTCGGGAGTCAGAGAAGACGGCGACATCCAGCCGCAGGATCGAGTCGACTTCGGTCTGGGTGACGTTCATTTCCCAGTACCAGCGCTGGCGCCCCATCGTCGTCTGGCCCTGGCGTCTGCCAACGTTGAGGCCCCCAGGATCAATCCGCGCCAGCTCGATCGTATTGCTGGCCACCCAGCCCGCCAGCGTGAGCTCGTCGAGGGCAATGGCGGACTGCGCATGCTGCACGCCGAGGCGGGAAATCGCGGCGAGGCCCACCGACACCACCACCAGCGCCACCAGCACTTCGAGCAGCGTAAAACCCCGCTGGCGGCGACCGTCAGCCGGCATCGTCGGCGACCAATCTGCCGCGGTCGTCGGTGGTCACGGGAAGGCGGATCGCGTCAGCCACGATGGCCGCGTTGAACTCGCTGATCTCGCCCGCCGAGTCGCAGACGACCTCGGGCACATCCGCCAGCTCGCTGCGCGCCTGCGGCAGCGACAGCTCGAGCGTCAGGGGAGGTTTCAGGGCGCGGGGCCGGAACAGCTTCTCATCCCGGGGCACCCAGGCTTCGCCGTCCCACCAGTAGAATTCATAGCCACCCTCGACCAGGCGAACCCCGCCCTCGCGCCCGAGAAGCACCGACTCCTCACAGTGCTGGTTCACCAGGTGGATCAGCAGGCGCCGCGCGTCGGCGGCCTTTGCCGCAGGACCCGCCAGCGAGCTGGACAGCAGCATCACGCCCGCGAGCACCGCCATGATGATCGCGACCACAAGCACCTCCAGAAGCGTAAAGCCGGCCTGCCGGCTCGGCCGCGCGATCATGGCTACTGCTGCCAGTTGCCGATGTCAGCCGCCAGGCCCTCACCGCCGGGCTGGCCGTCCGCGCCCAGGCTGTAGATGTCGACCTCGCTGCGGCTGCCCGGGTTAGCATACCCGTAGTCGTTTCCCCACGGGTCCTTCGGCAGGCGCTTCAGGTACCCCCCCTGCTTGTAGTTTCGCGGCTCGGGATAGCCGCCGGGCGCGCTGACCAAAGCCTGCAGGCCCTGCTGGGTGCTGGGATAGAATGTGTTCTGCAGCTTGTAAATCTCCAGCGCCTGCTCCAGGGTGCGGATATCGGTCAAGGCAGCCTGCTGGCGTGCATCGTCGGTGACCCCGCCCAGGTTCAGCACGACCACCGAACTCAGGATCCCGATGATCACCACCACAACCAGAATCTCGATCAGGGTAAAGCCCCGGTTTTTACGTTGTTGCATAGCGGCTCAGGTCGATCGTTTTGAAGGCTCAACCATACTTGAGAAGGACACCCCGGGACAATGAGACGCCAGCGGCTGTTCCTGGCTGACGCGCCCGTCGACGGCGGCTGGACCCTACCGGAAAAGCGGGCGCATTACCTGCGCCGCGTGCTGCGCCTCAAGCCCGGATACCAGGTCACGGTCTTCGACGGGCGGGGCCAGCAGTGGCAGGCGGCGCTGGCCGACGCCACGGGGCAGCGTCTCGAGCTGCTGGAGGACCTGGGCCAGACGCCGGAGGCGGGGCTGGACACGCTGCTGCTGCAGTGTGTGGGCCGGGGCGAGCGGATGGACTACGCGCTTCAGAAAGCGACGGAGCTCGGGGTCCGCGAGGTGATGCCGGTCAGCTCCGAACGAACGGAGGTGCGGCTCACCGACGACCGGGCCCGTCGCCGGCTCGAACACTGGCAGGCGGTGGTGATTCAGGCGTGCGAGCAGTGCGGCCGCACCTGGGTGCCGCGGATCCATCCGCTAAGCGCGCTGGACGAGGCGCTTCCTAACGTCGACGGACGATTCGATCTTCGTCTGGCGCTGACGCCTGAAGGAGCGCCGATCAGTCGCCGTCAGCCGGCGCCGCAGGGGCTCGCGCTGCTGGTTGGTCCGGAGGGCGGCCTCACCGACGCTGAGCTGAGGGCAGCCGAGCGCAGCGATTTTGCGCTGACGGCGCTCGGGCCGCGGGTCCTGCGCACCGAATCGGCCGGGCCTGCCATGCTCGCGGCGGCTCAGGCGCTGTGGGGGGATTTTGCGACGTGACTTACTGCATGGAGTCCGGGATCCGGACGGCCAGCACTTCTCCCTGCACACACTCGGTCTCGCCGACGCTGACCGTCACGCTGACCCGCACCTTGCGTTCACCGACTTCCAGCGGGCGGGCCCGCAGCTCCAGCTCGGGCCCGAGGGGGGTCGGCTTAAGGTAGTTGACGGTGAGAGAGCCGGTCACGAACCGCGGCATTTCCTGTCCCTCGTCGTCGCTTCCGAGTGAGGCTGCCGCCGCCGTCCCGACACCGTGACAGTCGATCAGGGAGGCGAGCAGTCCACCATAGACAAACCCTGGCACCGCCATGTGCTCCGGGCGAGGCGTAAAGTGTGCCACCCACTCGTCGCCAGCCGGGATGCTGCGGACCTTGAGGCCAAACTCGTTATTGCGGCCGCAGCCGTAGCAGTAGCTGACCGATTCCGGATAGCGATCCTGGACCGCCTGAGGCGCGGTCACAGAATGCCCGCCAGCCGCTCTTCGATCCCGTCCAGGTCAGGGACAAACGCCGCTTCGTCGTTGACGCTCACCACGTGGCTGACGCCTTCCGGCAGGTCTTCCTGGTTGCCCTCGAGCAGCAGGTTTTCCTCGGTGATGGTGGTCAGCCGCGGAAAGCCCTGCGCGAGCAGCGCCATGTACGGCATGCTGGCGCTGCCGCCGAGCGCCTTGAGAATCGCGACCTTGGCGCCGGAGGTGTTTTCGCTCGCGGCCTGCCCGGCCATCAAAGAGAAAGAGAGCAGCGGGATGCGCCAGCCGCGCCAGGTGATGGTGCCCAGGACCCACTCAGGGGCATCTGCCACCGGCTGGGGGTCGCCGTAGGTGATGACCTCCGAAACGGAGGCGTTGGGCAACAGGATTTTGGCGTCGGTCAGGGGAATCATGACCCCGCGAATGTCTGCCGCTAGCTGGGCCATGACGTTGTCCCTCGATGCTGTGAGCTGTTCATATTATGGGCACTGGCTATGGGCGCAGGCGCTGGTTGAGCTGGCGGGCCAGCTGCGCCGGCGGCAGTCGGTGCTGCACCGGTCCGTCACGCATAGCGCCTTCCACCATCGACGCCACCACGCACGACTCCGGATCCTGAACCCAGAGCTGGCCGCCCGATTCCCGAATGGCGCTGGCACCGGCGACGCCGTCGCTGGCCATGCCGGAGAAGATGATGCCGTGGAGGCGGGAGCCGTAGCGCTCGAGCAGGCCGGCGATCACGTCGTCGATACAGGGTGAGTACTGCGGCGGTGTTGGATAGTCGGTCAATACGACGCGGCCAGCGGCGTCAAAGCTCATCATCTGGCCGACAGGCGTTACCAGCACCTGTCCCGGCACTACGGTCATGCCGCTTCGCGCCAGACTGACGGGCAGCGCGGATACCTGGTTGAGCTGCTCTGCCAGCGAATCGACAAACTCCTGACCGATATGCTGGGCCAGCAGCAGCGCCGCGGGACACTCAGGGCTCAGCTCCGCGAGAAAGCTCCGAACGGCCTCCGGACCTCCGATCGAGGCGCCCAGCAGCCAGACCTCAAAGGTGTCGTTGGCGGCCAGCGGCACCTGGTCGGCCGGCAGCTGAGGGTCGGGCGGCAGCCAGCGGCCGGTGCCGCTGATCTTCGCCGCGAGGTGACGCAGCCAGCGAGCGCGGTCGGGCCCGTCGAGCTGAGCACTGGCGGCGGCATCGTTGAACACCAGACCCCGCCTGCCCTGCTCCGCCAGCACCTGTTCCAGGATGGCGGGCTTGCGGTCCAGCAGGGGTTCGAGGTTGAGCAGGAGCACTTCGGCGGGCAGCGCGTCGACGGCGCCCGCGGCAAATTCACTGAAGCGGAGCTCGGCGGTCAGCGTGGCCCCGGCGGCCGATACCGCAGCGACCAGCGCCTCACGGTGCGCAGCTTGTTCGTAAAGCACGGCGACGGTCGTGGCAGCGCCCGAAACCCGGGAGTTGCTGGCCGTGTTCGCCATCAGCCAGCCGCCTTCACCTCTTCCAGGAGCTCGCGTACGTTGCTCAGCAGCTCAGCTTCCTGATAGGGCTTACCCAGATAGCGGTTAACGCCGATCTCCATCGCCCGATCCCGGTGCTTATCACCGGTACGCGAGGTGATCATGATGATCGGCACCTGCTTGAGGCGCTCGTCATTGCGCATGTGTGTCGCGAGCTCGAAGCCGTCCATCCGCGGCATCTCAATGTCGAGCAGCATTAGATCCGGCACCGCATCCTGCAGCTGCTCGACCGCATCCACGCCGTCTTTGGCGGTGGTGACCTCCATGTCGTGCCGCTGCAGCACCCGCGATGTGACCTTGCGCATCGTGATCGAATCGTCCACGACCATAATCGTCGGCGGCCGATCGGCTTCCTGCGGCGCCGGCTCGTCCGGTTCCGCGGCCACCTCGTCGGGACCCAGCCGCAGCGCGGCGCCCCGCCGTACCAGCGGGCCGAGATCCAGAATCATGATCACGCTGCCGTCGCCGAGGATGGTGGCTCCGAAGATGCCGGGGATCGAGCTGATCTGCGGACCCACCGACTTGACCACAATCTCGCGGCTGCCGAGGACCGCGTCAACGCGAATTGCGGCCCGCTGATCGCCGATGCGCGACATCAGCACCGGCGTCATGTCATCGTCCGCGCTTTCGCGCCGCTCCAGGCCCAGCAGCACCGCCAGCTCCTTCAGCTGGTACTCCTCGCCGGTATAGCTGTAGCTGGTTTCGCCCTCTTCCATGCGGCGGTCAAACTCGTCCCGCTGCATGCGCACGACGCCCTGGATACTGGTCAACGGCACGGCGAAGGTGCTGTCGCCGACCCGAACCATGATGGCGTGCGTCACGGCCAGGGTGAACGGCAGGCGGATGGTGAAGGTGGTTCCCTGCCCCTGGCTCGAGCTGATGTCGAGTGAGCCGCCGAGCTGCTTGATCTCGCTGTTCACGACGTCGAGGCCAACACCGCGGCCGGCGACCTTGGTCACCTCGTCGGCAGTCGAAAAGCCGGTTTCCAGAATGAATCCGTAGAGATCGCGATCGGTGAGCTCCGCGTCCGGCTTGAGCATGCCGCGCTCGATCGCCTTGGCTCGGACCCGTTCATGGTCGACGCCGCCGCCGTCGTCGGACACGGTGATCACCACTTCGGTGGCCTCACGCGCGACGTTCACCTGGATGGTTCCCTCCGGCGTTTTGCCGGCGCGGTCGCGATCTTCCGGACCCTCGAGCCCGTGGGCCACCGCGTTCCGGAGAATGTGTTCCAGCGGCGCCGTGATGCGCTCAAGCACCGTCCGGTCCATCTCGCCCTGGGCACCGCTCACGCGAAGCTGCGCCTTCTTCTCCAATTCCGCGGTCGTCTGACGCAGAATCCGGCGCAGCCTGGGCACCAGCGAGTCAAAGGGCACCATGCGGGTGCGCATCAGCCCTTCCTGCAGGTCGGAGTTCACCCGCGACTGTTGGAGCAGCAGCGTTTCGGACTGGCGCGTCAGGTCGTCCAGCATGCTCTGGATCGACACGAGGTCGGACACCGATTCAGCCAACGCGCGTGACAGCTGCTGCAGCGTAGAAAAGCGGTCCAGCTCCAGCGGGTCGAAGGTCTCGTTGAGCTCTTCGGCCTCACGCTGGTAGCGCGACAGAATCTGGGCTTCGGTCTCGATCTCCAGATTGCGGAGCTGTTCCCGCAGGCGGGTAACGGTCTGATCGAACTCCACCAGGTTGAACCGGAAGGTACCGATCTGCTGTTCCAGGCGCGACCGGTAGATGCTGACCTCGCCGGCGTAGTTCACCAGGTTGTCGAGCAGGTCGGCCCTGACACGGATCAGTTCCTGCTGCGGCCGCGCTGCGGGTGCCCCGCTGCGCTGCGCCTGCTGGTCCAGGGCGGTGGGTCGTTCGATTTCCGGTGCCACCGGCGGCGGGGGCGCAGGCTCCGGCTCGGCTGGCGGCGCGTCGGCTTCAGCTTCGGCTTCGGCGGCCGGCGACTCATCGTCCGCGGCCTCGGTAGCTTCCGGCTCCTCGACGGCGTCCGGAGTCGTTTCCACCACCTCGGCGTCGTCTGCCGCAGCCTCGGTCGCCTCCTCTGTATCAGCATCCGGCGCCAACTCTTCGAGCGGACGACCGCTGAGCAATGCTTCGATCCGGGCAATCGAGAGTTTGCCCGTCGGAATCGGCTCCCGGGAGGAAACCTGGTCGAGCATCTGATGCAGCTGATCGAAGGCCGCCTCGAGGACTTCCACCGTTTGGTCGGTGACCGAGATGCGGTCTTCGACCACCCCTTCGAACAGCGACTCCATGGCGTGACTGAGATCACCGATCGGACCGAGGCCCGCCATGCGAGCACCACCCTTGAGCGTATGCAGCTCCCGCTGCAGCTCAAGTACCGGTTCGTTGTTCTCGGAGTTCTCTCGCCAGTCGGCCATCTTGTGGTCCGACTCGTCCAGAATCTCAGCGCCTTCCTGCAGGAATATCTCTAGCAGCTCGTCGTCGATGTCGCCAAGGTCTTCGAGCGCAACGGTCTCGTCGTCCGGCACGGACACGGGACCCGGAGCTTCAGCCATCTCTTCCCAGGCTTCCAGATCGGAAGCGAGTTCAGCGATGGCCTCAGCCGCCTGCTGATCCGCCTCGTCCTCGGCGGTCTGGGCCTCTGATTCAGCCTCGTCCGCCGCCGAGCTTTCAGCGTCGTCAACAGACACCCCTTCCGCGGGCGCCTCGTCGTCCAGCAGCGTTTCTTCGACTGTCTCCGATTCCTCTTCGTCAGCCGCTGCTGCTTCTTTAGCATCCGCAGCGACAGCGGTCTCAATCGCTTCCGCTTCCGGCTCGACCTGGGTGTCCTCGTCGGCTGGCTGTTCTGACTGTTCGTCCTCAGCGGTCTCGATCCCCGGCTCAGCCTCAGCCTCAGCCTCAGCCTCAGCCTCAGCCTCAGCCTCAGCCTCAGCCTCAGCCTCAGCCTCAGCCTCAGCCTCAGCCTCGGTCTCAGCCTCGGTCTCAGCCTCGGTCTCAGCCTCGGTCTCAGCCTCGGTCTCAGCCTCGGTCTCAGCCTCGGTCTCAGCTTCGGTCTCAGCCTCGGTCTCAGCCTCGGTCTCAGCCTCGGTCCCAGCCTCGGTCTCAGCCTCGGTCTCAGCCTCAGCTTCGATCTCAGCCTCAGCTTCGACCGCCTCACCCTCAGACGTTTCCGATTCGACCGGCTCCGCAGTGGCGCCATCGCCCTGGGATGAGCCGTCCCCGGCGTCGAGCAAGGCGGTGTCTCCCAGGGCCAGGTCGTCTTCGCCCAGGAGCTCCGGTTCCCCGTCGCTCGCGATGATGATGTCTTCGTCGTCGAGCGAAACGGCTTCACCAGGCGCGGAGCCCTGTTCCGCTTCGTCGGCGGAGCCCTCGAAGTCGAGGGAAGAAATCAGCTCCAGATCTTCGTCGAACCCACCCACGGAAACCGGCTCGTCATCCGCCGCCAGCTCGGACTCTTCGTCGAGCAGCTGATTGAAGCCGTCGGCTGACGGCAGAGCATCACGCAGTGACGTAAGCCGCTCGCTTAAGGGGCGGGTGTCCGGCAGCGACAGGGAGTCACTGTCCAGCCCGCGGGTCACCTCGTCGAGGAGGTCCGCCGTTTCCTTGAGCGCGGTGAGACCGGACTCTCCGGGCGTATCTTCCGCCGAGTGCAGTCGCTTGACATAACCCTCCAGCGGGGCCGTAACCGCCGCGAGTTCAGGCAGCTCAACCATCGAGACCGCACCGTTCAGCGTGTGTACAGCCCTTAGCAGCGGCTCGTGTACGCGCTCGGGTGATTTGGCGTTTTGGTTGTCGTCCAGATAGCGGCGCAGCACCACAACGTGATCGGAGATCTCCGTCCGCAGGATGTCTCGCAGCACCGGATCGATCGCTTCGCGGCTGGCGCTCAGCTCCTCTTCCGCCGGCGCAAGCTCGCTGGCTTCGGCCAGCGGATCGTCCAGCATGTCAGCGCTGGCTTCTGCCCCGTCCTCAACGTCCTCAACGTCCTCAGCTGATGCCTCCAGCGCCTCCGGCGGCAGACTGTCCAGCAGGGCGTCGATGTCCAGCGTGTCCTCGGCTTCGGGTGCCGGCGTTTCGACCTGTTCGGGTTCGGGTTCAGCCAGGCCGGCGGACTTGAGCTCGGCCATCGCATCGTCAGCGGCCACCTCGTTCAGGAACGATTCGAGGTCATAGTCACCGACGTCATCAGCGGTTCGCTCGAGCCCCAGCACGGCGTCATCGTCAAGCGTCAGTTCCTCGCCGAAGTCCAGCGACAGATCGTCACCCTCGCTGACCACCGCAGCGGCTTCGTCTGCCGCCAGGTCGTCAACGGGGCCTGCGGCGGCATCCACCGAGTCGTCATCTGTTAACGGCTCGTCCTCTACCGAGAGCTCATCATCAAAGTCGACCAGCGACAGCGCGTCGCCTTCGCCATCCGATTCCAGCGAGATCTCCGGCACTGCGTCCTCGCCCTCAACCGCACCCGCGTCCAGCGCTTCCTCAGCGGAGTCTGCGTCGTCGTCCAGCGGCACCAGCTCGAGGTCATCCAGCCGGATTTTCTGGGTCGGCAGATCCTCATCCTCTTCCGCCGCAGCGTCGGAACTGTCCAGGGCCTCGGCGGTTTCTGGCGACTCACTGGTATCTCCGGCAACGTCGGCTTCACCCTCCGGCTCCAGGGACAGGTCGCCCAGATCACCCAGATCAAGATCGTCCAGCGTCAGCGACAGGTCTTCGTCGTCCGGGGTTTCGACGATCGCCGTCCCGGGTTCTGTCGGCAGGTCATCAAAGTCCAGGTCTGAGACGTCAAAGGCCTCATCCTGCTCTTCGGAGGTCGTCGCTTGCGCGGCGGTTGCCTCGTCCACCGTTTCGCCGGCCTGGGCGTCGACGTCTTCCGCGGGCGTTTCCGCCAGAAGATCGTCGAGACTCAGATCCTCCAGGCCAAGATCGGGCTCGTCGCTGACAGCCAGTTCTGCGGTTTCGCCCTCCGGCGTGTCCAGATCGAGAAAGTCCAGGTCTAGCGGCTCGTCACTCTCGCTGATCGTCTCCGCCACTGAGTCGTCACCAGCGACAGTATCGTCCGATTCCTCAGCCTGCGCTTCCGCGGCTTCGTCGCTCTCGGGCTCGGGTCGACCGGTTGCGGTCACGGCCTCGAGCAGCTGGCCCTGATCCACGCCGTCTGCATCCAGGTCAAGGCCCAGATCAAACACGGCCGGACCGGCGTCGTCGGCGCTGGAAACCGGTGTCTCTTCACCCTCGAGGGGTTCCAGGGACAGCTCCAGCGGCGCGGAGGGCTCAGCGTCGTCGACCTCCGCAACAGCATCCTGGTTATCGCCCTGGTCATCGACCAGGATCAGATCATCGTCGGGCGAGAAGGAGGATTCTTCCGCCTCCGCGAGGGATGCAGCCGCGTCGTCGAGCATCGCCAGCTCGCCCGACTCTTCACCGGCTTCCTCGTCTTCGTCCGCTTCGAGGTCCAGATCGAGATCCAGGCCCTCGAAGGCCGAGGTGACCTCCTCGAGATCTGGCGTCAAGCTGTCCGTCTCCGGCAGCTCGGACGCATTCTCGCTCGCGAGCTCAGCGATTTCGCTCGGCGCCTCAAGCTCCGTCGTGTCCGGCTCGCCCGCTCCGACCGACAGCGCTTCTTCAGCCTCGACAAGCTCAACCTCAGCGGTCGCCGGCTCGCCTAGATCGTCCGCCGGGGTGCCGGCGACGTCGGCTAGACTCACCTGCTCACCCTCGGCGAGCCGCTCGGCAACCTGCTTGATCGCCTCGATGTCCTGGGTCGGACGGCCTTCACCCTTAACGCCCGCGAGCAGGCCGGGAACCGCCGCGACGGCGCTATCCATCAGCTCGAGAACCTGGGGTGTCGCTTCGACCGTGCCGTCGATGATCCGATTGAACAGATTCTCGATCTGCCAGCTGAACTCGCCGATGGTCAGCGCGCCAACCAGGCGACCGCTGCCCTTGAGCGTGTGGAAGGTCCGTCGTAGCGTGCCGAGCGCTTGTTCGTCCTCGGTATCAGAACGCCACTTGGGGTACAGCTCGTTAAGCGACGCGATTTCCTCTTCGACCTCCTCGATAAAGACCTCGCGGATCTCCTCGTCGATATCGTCGGAGATGTCGGCGGGTCCTTCAGCCGCAGCGATCTGCGCGGCCGGCGCGGCGGAAGGCGCCGTTTCAATATTCTGTGCTTCGAGCTCAACAGTCTCGGCAGGCTCGAGCGGGTCAGCGGCCGCCTCTTCCTCGGCCTGATCACCGTCGCTGACCGCCTCAAGCTCAACCTCTGGCGCTTCGTCGGCCGTCTCGTCTGCTGCTGGCGCGGCCGCTTCTTCAGCCGGTTCCGGCGCCGGCGCTTCTTCAATCGGCTGGCTGCGTCGCTCGGCGATCGCTTCCTCACCGTAATAGCCAAGCTGAGTCAGGCTTTGCCGCGCAACCTCCAGAATTTTGTCGCGGCCGGGACGATGCTCCCGCACCGCCTCGAGGTAGTACTCAAGACTGGCGACCGCGTCAGCAATGGTGTCAAGATCCTCGGCGCCCGGTACGGTTCGGCGACGCAGCAGCTCGACCTCGGTGTAGGCCACGATGCCGCCGAGCAGCTCGGCCGCCTCGGTGAGATCGAGCATCTTGAGCGCGCCGACAATCTCTTCCAGCAGCGCGGGGGTGTCTTCGATTCGTTTGTGGTCCCAGGGCGCTTCGATGAACTCGACAATATTCTGCTTGATGATCTGCAGATTGCCTGAGGCCTCTTTCATCAGCGCGTCGAGGATGCGCCGAACCTCCGATCTCGGCAGTCCGGCCGCGACGTCGGACTCAGCTTCTTCACCGTCCTCGTCCCCAACCGGGACCGCGCCTTCCGAGGTGCTGCCGAGCTGGTCGATGTGATCGTCCAGCGAGCCTTCGACGTAAAGCAATGAGCCCGCGATATCCAGTAGCAGCGGCTCATCGATCGAGACGTGGCCCGCAACGATGTCCGTGACCTTTTCGCGCTGCTCCAGCACCACCTTGCGCGGCACGCCCAGCCCGAGCATACCCAGCGTATCGGCGACCCGATCGAGCGTTTCACCCTGCTCGTCGAAGCCTTCCACCGTGAGATCGCCCCGCCGGACCTTGAGGTCCAGCGAGTCTTTAACCCGCATCAGGTCTTCTTTGATCGCTCCGGAAACGGTGCTCAGCAGTTCGCGGTTGTGTCCCGACATCGCGCCCTGAGCGTGCTCGAGCTCCGCTGCCTGGGGCAGCAGCGCAGCGAGGTCGTAGCGCTCCTTCAGGTCGTCGATCAGCCGCGACCCGCTCCCGCCATGGGCCGCGTAGTAAAGCAGCCCCCGGGTCAGCTCCTGCGCTTCGCCGGATTCGAAAAAGCTCTCACCCTTCAGCGCCAGGCCTTTGATCTGGCGATCGATCTTGCCGATGAGCAGCTTGAGTGCCCCGTTCGGCTTGACAGCGCCCGTACGAAGACCGTCGAAGACGCCGCCGGCCACCCACCACAGACGGCGACCGTCCTCGTGATGGGTCACCTGAAGCAGCTTGCCGCAGCATGACTGCAGACGTTCGATCAGACCGAAGTCTCCGTCAGCGCGGAACCACTGGACCAGCGATGCTTCGAACGCCTTGCGGATCTTGGCGGCTGCGACCCTCAGCTGACGCTCACCCAGCTCCGGGCTTGGCGACGCCAGGGTGTCGGGCAGCGGCTGTGTCAGATCGGGTGCAAACAGCGCCGTTTCGGACAGCAGCTTCTGACCCCGCGCTGCGCGCAGATCGTTCAGCAGCGGCAGCAGGACAACCGGAATATCCCGGTGGCCGCTCTGCAGACGCTCCAGATAATCCGGCAGCTGAACAATGCCGCGCATCAGCATTGCGTAGGCTTCCTCGCGGTCGGAGATCTCGTCCTCGAGCAGCTCCAGCGCGACCTGCTCCATCTCCTCGACTACGAGGGCGGCTCCGTAGAGCTCAACCATTCTCAGCGTGCCCTGGACCTGGTGCAGATAGGTCGCGCAGAACCTCATCTGGCTGGCGTCGGTCGCATCCTCGACGTACGCCTCAAGCGCCTGTCTCGCCTGTTTCAGCGTTTCATCAAGCTCCTGCTTGACCCAGCTCAACGTGGTGAAATCGATGTCGTCCTGCAATCTCATGTCGAGCTGTCCTCGGCGATCGGGCCGGAGGCGCCGCGGCGGCGGAAGGCCAGGGCGCGTCTGCTGTCGATCCTTTCCAGCTGCGGGTTACGCCACTGGGTCACTTCGCCAGGGCCGATGATCAGGCAACCGCCGGGCCGCAGGCATTTCACCAGCTGATCCAGGAACGCTTCGCGGCGGGCGCGGGGGAAATAGATCAGCACGTTCTGGCAGTAAATCAGCTCCAGACCGCTCATCGGCTGGCGCTCGATGTCGAGCAGATTGAGCTGCGCAAAGCGCGTTCGAGCTCGCAACGCTGCGTCGATAACAAACTCGTCCACGCCGTGGGCTCGGCTGTAGTCGCGATAACCGGCGGGAATCTCGCGCTCGCGATCGACGGCGTAAACCGCCGACTCGGCAACCTTCAGCGCCGGGCCGCTGACGTCCGACCCTGTTACGGCAAAGCGGAACCGCGGGCGGGCCCGCCGCGCGTAGTCGTCGATGACCATCGCGAGACTGAAGGCCTCTTCGCCGGTCGCGCACCCGACGCTCCAGGCGTGAAACTCCTGACGCCCGCCGGTGCGAGCCATGTAGGCCGGCAGAATGTGTTCCCGCAGCAGGGCGAGCGACGGGGTGTGGCGAAAAAATCGGGTTTCGTGAATGGTCAGCCGATCGACGAGCACGGCCCACTCACGCGCGCCGTTGGGGCCCACGAGCCACTCGTCGTGATAGCGCTCCAGGCTGACAAGCTTCAGCTCTGCGAGCCGCAGCCGCAGATTGGTTTCCAGAAACTGGCGCCGGCTGTGCGGTACGACCACACCCGTGCGCTGCTCCAACAGTCTCACCCAGCGGTCAAACTCGGCGTCATCCATAACGATCCCGTCGCCGGGTAAGACGGCGGGATTCATCGTAATTTGAGCCTGCCCACTGATCATAAAGTCGTCGATTCACCAGCGCCGGATCAGGCCGGCAGCTTGAAGTCCGCCACCGAACGCCGCAGCTCCGCCGCCAGGTCAGCCAGGTGACCGATGCTTTCAGCGGTCTGGCTGGTACCGGCGGAAGTCTGGGTAGTGATCTCCTGAATCACGTTCATCGTGCCGGAGATATTGGTGGCCGCCGCCGACTGCTGGCGCGCCGCTTCGGAGATGTTCTGAATGAGGTCCGCAAGGTCGTGCGATACCTTCTCAATTTCTCCCAGCGCCTCACCGGCGTCCTCCGCCAGCCGCGCACCGTTGACCACCTCCGTGGTGGTCTGTTCCATCGAGATCACCGCCTCGTTGGTGTCGGCCTGAATCGTTTGTACCAGCGTTTCAATTCGCTTCGTTGCGTTGGAGGCGCGCTCCGCAAGGCGCTGAACTTCGTCCGCAACCACCGCAAAACCCCGGCCGGCTTCACCGGCTGACGCAGCCTGGATAGCGGCGTTCAGCGCGAGAATGTTTGTTTGTTCCGCGATGTCGTTGATCAGCTCAACGATGTCGCCAATTTCCTGGGAGCTTTCACCCAGCCGCTTGATCCGCTTGGACGTCTCCTGGATCTGCTCGCGGATGTTGTCCATCCCGTCGATCGTCTGGCGCACCACGTCGGCGCCTTTGGCGGCGATGGCAACCGAGCGCTGCGCCACGTCGGCGGACTCGGCCGAGTTCTTGGACACCTCGTCGATCGATACGGCGATCTCGTTGATCGCTGCAGACGCTGACGTGATCTGCTGCGCCTGATGCTCGGACGCCTCGGCCAGGTGCATGGCGGTCGCCTGCGTTTCCTGCGCCGCGGACGCAACCTGCACCGCGGTTTCGTTAATGGTGGTTACCAGTGAGCGGAGCGCCTCGATCGCGAAGTTGATGGAGTCCGCAATCGCGCCGGTGATGTCCTCGGTCACCGTCGCCTTCACGGTTAGATCACCTTCAGCGAGCGAGCCCATCTCGTCCAGCAGGCGCAGAATGGCCTCCTGGTTCCGCTGGTTCAGGTCTTCGGTGACCCGGAATCGGGCGCGCTGGTCACGATAGAGATACCAAAGCAGCAGTGCGATCAGCAGCGCCGCCGCAGCGCCGAGGCCGAAACCCAGAATCGGTGAAGGAAACAGCTGCTCTCCCTCGGTCAGCTCTTCGTAACGCTGTTCCAGCCGTTGGGCGTCGTCGAGCAGCACGCTCGAGCCGAGGGAGATTTCGTCGGAAGCCTCCTTCGCACGAAACAGCGTGCCTGCAGACTCCAGAATCAGCTTCGCGTTGGCTTCCACTTCGTTGAAAACCTGAAACACCGAGCCGAGCCGTTCCAGCGCCTCGGGATTCTGGATGGCGCGGATACCGAGCTCCGGGCTGCCGTTGAGCAGCCCGGACAGGATGCCCCGCAGCTGATCCACGTCGCGAGCCAGACCCTCAACGGCCTGGCTGGCGTTCATGGCGCCGGACAGGATCTCGGCGATCCGACGCAGCATACGCTCGGCCACCTGCTGCTGCCCGGTGGCGAGATATATCTGCTGGCGGTCGGCGTTGATGTCGGTCAGCACCTTCGCGACGTCGTCAAGACGTTCGCCCATGACCGGCACTTCCCGCGAAAACTGGCCAACAACCTGAGCCAGGTCGGTCACCTCACCGCCGGCTTCGAGGATCGTCTGCGCGTCGGTTTTGATGCCGGCCCAGGTCGAATCCACCAGCTTGACCCGTATCTGCTCAAGCGACTCGTCTTTCGGCAGAGCGGTGACGCCGGCGTCGTTACCTTCGGTGAGCGTCGTCAGATTGATCTGGATCTTGTCGCGGGTCTCGCGCAGCGCGTCGAAGGCCGCAAACGCACCGCCCGCCGCCTCGTTGGCGAGCTTGGCGATCTGCTGCGACTGCACCTGAACCTCGGTGATCAGCGCCAGGTGACGGCGCTGCTGTTCGTTAGCCTGGTTAAGAAAAACGAAGTTGGCAACCAGCAGCAGAATGACCGCTACCAGCAGCGCGCCGATCAGATAGAGCCCGGTGTTGCTTTCCCTTGCCTGCAGGGTGCCGGCTGCTGCACTCACAGCGAGCACCTCACCCTGGCATCAACGTCATTGATTTCGCACATGATTCGTTCCCCTTGCTCAGGCCGCGGCCTGCATAAACACCGGATTGTTGACCAGGCGGGTGAAGTCGACCGCGCCCCAGTAGTCTTCGCCTTTCAAATACTCTCGGGTCAGGTACGGTGCAATTGCCTGATCAGCGTAGTGCCCCGCCTGCGACAGGTCCTCGACCAGGAAGTGGCGCTGCCCCTGAACTTCGTCAATCAACAGGCCCACCACGCCTCCGCTTTGCTGGACGACCAGTACGCGGCTGTACTTGGTGTGAGTGGTCCGACCGCCCCCGAGGAACAGGCGAAAGTCGATGACAGGCACCAGGGTCCCGCGAACGTTGGCAACGCCCATCACCCAGTCCTTGGCGCCAGGGACGATGGTCAGCGAGGGCACCGTAAGAATCTCCACGATATCGCTGATTTCGCTGACCAGATTCAGCCCTGCGACCTGAAACGCAATGCCAGACCATGTGCCTTGGGCAAGCGCCTGCTCCGGCAAACCCACCGCGTGAATCAGCGAGCGCTTTTCAACATCCCGCAGCGTATTAAAAGGTGTATTGCTCATGCCGCCGCCTCCAGTGCGCCCTTGATGGACTTCAGAAGCAGCGAGTCTTTGACCGGCTTGATGAGATAGTCGACCGCCCCCTGGCGCATGCCCCAGACCTTGTCGGTCGCATTGTCCTTATTGGTGACGATGACAATCGGGATATCCCGGGTAGCCGGATCGCGGCTGAGATGGCGTGTCGCCTGGAAACCGTTCATGCCCGGCATGATGATGTCCATCAGAATCAGCTGCGGGCACTGGCGCTGCGCAAGACTGATGCCTTCCTCGGCGTCTTGCGCGGTGGTGACCTCAAACCCGTGCCGCTCCAGCATGGTGCGAAACACATGCAGGTCGGTCGGCGAGTCGTCGATGATCAAAATTTGCGCCATGGTCCCCCCAGAGATGGCTTACGTCGACCTTTCCGAATCGTCTACATGACGTCTGATGGCGCCCAGCAGCTCATCACGGGTGAAAGGCTTGGTCAGATACTGTTCTGAACCGACAATTCGACCACGGGCTTTGTCGAACAGGCCGTCCTTGCTGGACAGCATGACAACCGGGGTTGTCCTGAACACCCGGTTGTTTTTAATGAGAGCGCACGTCTGATACCCATCGAGCCGCGGCATCATAATGTCCACAAAAATTATGCTCGGCTGGTGGTCGGTGATCTTTGAAAGCGCCTCAAATCCGTCGGTTGCGGTCACGACATCGCAACCTTCTTTTTTCAGCAGGGTTTCGGCAGTGCGACGGATGGTCTTGCTGTCATCAATGACCATCACTTTGAGGCCTTCCAGGCCAGATGTTTCCGGTGCTGCTTCCACGACATTCCCCGCTTGGTTCACCGGCCACCACGCCGGATAGGTTCGGCCTGTTTAACCAATGTTGAGTAGCGATGTCAAGTTATTTGCCTAAGTGTTTCAGACAATTAATATTTTACTTCCCGTGCAAGGGCCCGTTTTCGCTGCGTGGGCGGCCCCCAAAAAGCCGCTATCGCGAGAATCGGAACGGCGGCATCCAGCCTGCCGAATACTTGCACTCGCACTATATCACCGCGAGAATGCCCCGAATGTGAGCGTGCGCAAAATTTTGTAAACCCCTGACGATGCAACCCGCCGCCCACACTAAGCCCGTTTCTGGATGATGCATCAGCAAAGGCAGCGCTCGTGACCATTTCCCTCGCGGTTGTGATGGACCCCATCAGCGGGATCAACATTAAAAAAGATTCCACCTTCGCCATGCTGCTGGAAGCGCAGCGACGCGAATACCGAACGTATTACGTCGAACCCAGCCAGCTGTGGATTGCCGACGGGGAAGCCTTCGCCCGTGGGGCCCGCGTAACGGTCGAGGACAACCCAGACCGGTGGTACGAGCTGGCGCCGCAGGAACAGCTCCGCCTCGGCGACCTCGATCTCGTCATGATGCGCAAGGATCCCCCTTTTGACATGGAGTATGTGGCCGACACCTACGTTCTGGACCGGGCCAGTCAGAACGGAGCGCTGGTGGTCAATCAACCCGAGGCCCTGCGCAACATCAACGAAAAAGCCGCCATCTGCGCTTACCCTGAACTGACGCCGCCCACCCTGGTCGCGCGCGACCACCAGGTGCTGCGCGAGTTTGTGCTGGCGCAGGGACAGGCGATCGTCAAACCGCTGGACGGAATGGGCGGACACCAGATATTCAAGGTCAGCGCCGAGGATCCCAACCTCAATGTTGTGCTGGAAACCGTCGGCGAGATGGGGCGTCATCTGATCATGGCACAGGGATTTGTGCCGCAGATCACAGAAGGGGATAAGAGAATCCTCATGATTGACGGCGAGCCGGTGCCCTACGCCCTCGCCCGAATTCCCTCGGACCAGGACTTTCGCGGGAACCTCGCCAAAGGCGGCCGTGGCGTAGCGGTCCCGCTGAGTGATGGCGATCGGGCGGTGGCCGAGGCGGTTGGACCGATGTTGCGGGAACAGGGCGTGCTCTTTGCGGGCCTCGACGTGATCGGCGACCGGCTGACAGAGATCAACGTCACGTCACCCACCTGTATCCGGGAACTGGACGCGGCTCACGATCTGAACATCGCAGGACAACTCTTCGACTGTATGGAGTCACACCTGGCATAACAATGAGCGTGGCAGACCACATTTCCAGTCAGGATCGGCTGAGCGTTACGCTGGTCTTCGCGCTGCTCAGCCACGCCGTCATTATCCTGGGGGTGACCTTTAGCTACGCCGAACCGCAGCTGCCCGAAATGCTGCCGTCGCTCGACGTGATATTGGTCCAGCGTAAAAGCGATACGCCGCCGGAAGATGCCGACTACCTGGCTCAGGCGTCACAGCAGGGCGGCGGGACCGAGCTGGAGCGCGTCCGTCCCCAGAGCCCGATTACGGGGCAAGTCCCGAAGCCGGATCCGGGTCTGGCGCCGGTCCCGCTGGCGCCCGCCAACCCAACACCCCAGCAGGAGCAGCCCGCTGAGGTGCTCACCACGCGGCTGGCCGAAACGAAGGTGGCACCCACCGAAGAGAAAAAGCCCGTGCCCGACCGGACGCAGCCGACCGCGCAGGAGCTCCTTCAGCGCAGCATGGAAATCGCTCGGCTGGAGGCGGAGATCGGCCGAGAGCTGCAGGCCTACGCGAAACGCCCGCGGCGCAAGTTCATCTCGGCCAACACCCGGGAGTTCGAGTTTGCCACCTATATGCAGGCGTGGGTTGCCAAGGTCGAGCGTATCGGCAATCTCAACTACCCCGCGGAAGCCCGCCAGCGTAAGCTCGAAGGATCGCTGGTGTTGACCGTCGCAGTCAGCCGGGACGGGTCGATTGAAGCCATCGACGTGATCCAGCCGTCGGGCTATCCGCTCCTGGACGAGGCCGCCATCCGGATCGTGCGCATGGGAGCACCCTACGCGCCGCTGCCGGAAAAGATCCGCGATAAGGTGGATATCCTGCACATCACCCGCACCTGGCAATTCTTGCCCGGAGCCGTGCTTAGACACAACTAGTGGTATTCAGTAACCGCATACATCTTGTCCACCTTTAGTTGACGCTATGGTGGCGGTTATGGGCTATTATTTGCGTATGGACGGATCAGCCTATCTGAACGACCAGTTCCTCATTGCCATGCCTGGCCTTGAAGACCCCAATTTTTCCCGAGCGGTGACCTATCTTTGCCAGCACAACGATGCGGGGGCGCTGGGCATTACGATCAATCGCGCCTCGGAGCTGATGGTGGGTGACGTGCTCGACCAGCTGAAGATCGACTGCGAAGACGAAGCCTGGGGCGACCAGCCGGTGCTGGTCGGCGGGCCGGTGCATCAGGATCGGGGTTTTGTGCTGCACCGGGAGAACGGGCAGCAGTGGAAATCCAGCTTCTCCGTCACCCCGGAAATCACGCTCACGACGTCCCGCGACATCCTCGAAGGCCTGGCGGCCGGCAACGGGCCTGAACACTCGCTCCTTGCGCTCGGCTATGCCGGCTGGGGTGCGGGGCAGCTTGAGTCGGAGATGCTCAGCAACTCGTGGCTGAGCTGCGACGCCGACGCCCGTATCCTCTTCGACGCGCCGCTCGACGACCGCTGGCAGCACGCCGCGGCAAACCTGGGAGTCAACATCGAGACGCTCACCGGCGTCGCGGGGCATGCCTGACACTCACCCCGTGCCGCCGCCTTCAGCGGCATCCCTGTTCTGTTGAGTGACCAATCCTTTCTTTGCTTTGACTACGGTCTGAAACGCATCGGCGTGGCCACCGGCCAGCGTGTGACCCTGACCGCGTCGCCGCTGGAGGTCATCACTCAGACCGGTGGTGACCAGCACTGGCAGCGCATTGAACAACTCCTGGCAAAGTGGCAACCTGACGCGCTGGTCGTCGGCATTCCGCTGACCGTTGAGGGAGAGACCCAGTCCATGACCCGCCAGGCCAGAAAGTTTGCTGCCCAGCTCGCACAGCGATCCGGCAAGCGGGTTTTTGAGGCCGACGAACGTTTCAGCTCCAAAGCAGCCCAGCAGCGATTCCGCCAGCAGCGGGCCGCCGGCGGCGCCCGCCGCTCGCAGGCGGGACGCGAAGACGCGATCGCGGCGCAGATCATTCTGGAGGCCTGGTTTGCCGACAACCCCGCCTAGCGCCGCCGAGGCTTTAGCCACGCTGACCGAGGCGGTCCGCCTCGGCTTTCGCGACGAGCCGACGCCGCCAGCCCTGGTGGGAATCCACACCGGCGGATGCTGGGTGGCCGACGAGCTCGGCCGAGTGCTCGGCGCCGCACCCGATCAGATCGGTCAGCTGGACGTCGGCTTTCACCGCGACGATTTTGCCGAGCGCGGCATGCGCAAAGTGCCGCTGCCGACGCGGCTCGACGGCGACCTCAGCGGTCGGCCGGTGCTGCTGATCGACGACGTGCTGCACTCGGGCCGGACGATCCGTGCTGCGATCAACGCCCTGTTTGAGTTTGGCCGGCCCAGCCGAATCTGGCTTGCCGTACTGGCAGACCGGGGCGGACGACAGCTGCCGATCTCGCCGGACTTTGTCGGAGTCACCGTCGACGTGCCGGCCGACCAGATGCTGAGGCTCAGCGGTCCGGACCCGCTTGCCCTGACCCTGCAACCGTCAGGCAACCGGCCATGAAACGCGATCCCTACGCCAACAATCTCCAGGTTCGACCCGACGGCACGCTGCGCCATTTCCTGTCGATCGAAGGACTGGACCAGGCGCTCCTGACCCGCGTCCTGGACACGGCTGAGTCGTTCGACGCGGCGTCCCAGAAAAATGTGCGCAAACTCCCGCTGCTGCGCGGCAAGACGGTGCTCAACCTGTTTTTTGAGCCGAGCACCCGCACGCGCACGACCTTCGACCTGGCGGCCCGCAGGCTGTCAGCGGACGTGGTCAATCTGGACATCAACGCATCATCCGCCGTCAAGGGAGAAAGCCTGCTCGACACGCTGCGCACGCTGGAGGCGATGCGCAGCGATCTGTTTGTCATCCGCCACCCCCAGGCAGGTGCCGCCGAGTTTTTTGCCCGGCACGTGCCGGAAGGGGTGGCCGTGCTCAACGCCGGTGACGGGCGCCACGCCCATCCCACCCAGGCCATGCTGGATCTGTTCACGATTCGCCGCCACCGCCCGGATCTGGAAAATCTGGTCGTGGTGATCGTTGGGGACGTGGCGCATTCCCGGGTTGCCCGTTCACAGATCCAGGTCCTGAATCTGTTTGGCGTGCGTCAGGTCCGCGTTGTCGGGCCGGCCACCCTGATCCCGAGCGGCGTCGAGCAGATGGGGGTACACCTGTACAGCAGCCTCGACGACGCCATGGTGGATGCGGACGTTGTTATCGGCCTGCGGCTGCAGAAAGAACGGATGCGCGGCCCCCTGCTGACGAGCAGCGAAGAGTATTACCAGCGTTACGGCATCACCGCGAAACGACTGACGCTCGCGCGTCCGGAATGTCTGGTGATGCATCCTGGCCCGATGAATCGAGGTATCGAGATCGACAGCGAAGTCGCGGATGGACCACAGTCCACCGTCCTTGAGCAGGTCCGCAACGGGCTGGCGGTGCGCATGGCGATTATGGCTCTGACCATGGGGGCCGGCCCCGGCCTCGCGACGGAGTCGGGCCAATGAAACAGCACCTCCAGCACGGCCACCTCAAAGATCCGGCGGGCGGGCTGGATGATGTGGCCGACGTGTGGATCGATCAGGGTATCGTCACCGCCGTGGGCGAGCCGCCGCCGGACACCGACGGCTACGAGCCGGTAGACGCCAGCGGCTGCTGGCTGTTGCCCGGACTGGTCGACCTGGCGGCGCGCGTCCTGGAGCAGCCCGACAGCGAACTGGCGGCCGCGGCCGCGGGCGGCGTTGCGCACGTGGTATGCCCGCCGACCGCCAGCCTGCCGCTCGATACACCAGCCAAGGTCCGCGAGCGCCTGGCCAGCGCTGAGGCGGCGACCGCCGACGTGCACGTGCTCGGCGCGCTGACCCGAGGCCAGGCCGGCCAGCAGCTCACCGACCAGGCGGCCCTGCGGGCGGCTGGCTGTGTGGGTCTGAGCGACGGCGGCACGCCGATCGCTGACAGCAAGGTGCTGCGCAGCGCCCTGCGGTATGCCGCTTCGCTGGATCTGACCGTGTTCCTGCAACCCCTGGATCCCGGACTGGCTGACGGGTACGCCCACGAGGGCGCGATTGCAACTCGCCTGGGCCTGCCGGCAGTGCCGGCAGCGGCCGAAACCGCGGGCATGGCCCGGATTCTGGCGCTGGCCGCGGACACCGGCGCAACGGTTCACCTGACCCGCCTCAGCAGCGCCGCCGGCGTGGCCATGCTGCAGCGCGCCCGCGCAGACGGGCTCCGGGTGACCGCTGACGTTGCTGCACACCAGCTGTTCCTCACCGAGCACGACCTGGTCGGGTTTGACCCGCTATGCCACGTGCAGCCGCCGCTCCGGAGCACCGGGGACCGCGACACCCTGGTGCGCGCGGTGGTCGACGGAACGATCGATGCCGTCTGCAGTGACCATACGCCGCTGCCCGCTGACGCCAAGCTGGCGCCATTCGGTGACTCCGAGCCGGGAATCAGCGGCTTGGAAACGCTGCTGGGCCTCGGACTGCGTCTCACCGAGGACGGCCACCTGCCGCTGGCGTCGCTGCTGGCGCGGCTGACGGCTGGCCCGGCCGGAATCATCGGCCTCGAGCCGCCGACCATTCGGCGGGGTGCGCCGGTGATCGTCTACGATCCGACAGAGGACTGGTCGCCCTGCGACGAGGGCTGGCAGTCAAGCGGGGGTAACACCCCGCTCAAACACTGGACGTTTCACGGCCGGGTGCGCCCGCCGAGTTCCTAACAGACTAGCCCTCTTCCTGCGGCAGCTTGTCGGCCGTGCGCGTTTCAAAATCCTCCGCATCGTGCCGCTCGGGCAGCTGCTTCTCCGGCTCACCCCAGGTGCGGTTGACCATGCGGCCACGCTGCACGGCGTCCCTTGCGCTGATCTGGTCCGCCCAGCGAATCACGTTCTTGTATTCGTGCACGCTCAGGAACTCACCGGCGTCGTACATCAGGCCGTGCGCCGTGGCGCCGTACCATGGCCAGGTGGCCATGTCGGCGATCGTGTACTCATCACCAGCCAGGTACTCCCGGTCGGCCAGATTCCGGTCCAGAACGTCGAGCTGGCGCTTGACCTCCATCGCAAACCGATTGATGGGGTATTCAAACTTCTCGGGCGCGTACGCGTAGAAATGGCCAAAGCCACCGCCGAGGTAGGGCGCGCTGCCCATCTGCCAGAACAGCCAGCTGAGGGTTTCAGCTCGCGCTGCCGGGTCTGTGGGAAGAAACTCACCAAACTTCTCCGCCAGGTGCACCAGGATGGCCCCGGACTCGAAGACGCGTATCGGGGTGTCGGTGCTGTGATCGACCAGCGCCGGAATCTTGGAGTTGGGGTTGGCGCTGACAAAACCGCTGCCGAACTGATCACCCTCGGTGATGCGGATCAGCCAGGCGTCGTACTCCGCGCCGCTGTGCCCGAGGGCCAGCAACTCCTCCAGCATGATCGTGACCTTGACGCCGTTGGGCGTGGCCAGCGAATAGAGCTGCAGCGGATGTTTGCCGCGGGGCAGGTCCTTGTCGTGCGTCGGCCCGGAGATCGGCCGATTGATGTTGGCGAACTTGCCGCCACTCTCCTGCTCCCACTGCCAAACCTTGGGAGGCGTATATTCCGTGCTGCTGCTCATGACTGGAGATCCAGATTTCCCGTTTAAAGAAGGTAAGACCCGGTATTAAACCATCTGCTTGCAGCGTATTGGGTAAACTGCCGCGCTCAAGACTCGGAGCTCCTTCGTGAACCTGCCTAAGCCAATCTTTTTTGACCTGGACGGCACCCTGACCAACCCGGAAAGCGGCATCGTCCGGTGCATCGAATATGCGCTGGATCGGCTGGCGGTGCCCTACTCGTCCGACGATGACTTCCGCCGCTTCATCGGACCGCCGCTCAGAGCAACGTTTGCACACCTGGTGGGTGAAGGGCTGGCGGACGAAGCCGTCCGCCTCTACCGCGTGCGGTTCGATGACTGCGGCTGGCGGGAGAATGATCCCTACCCCGGAATCTCCGCGCAGCTTCAGGCGCTCAGAGCGCAGGGCCGGACCCTCTTTGTCGCGACCAGCAAACCCCAGGTCTTCGCCGACCGCATCATCGATCATTTCGAGCTGCGGCAATACTTCGACGCCGTGTATGGCTCCGAGCTGGACGGCACCCGCAGCGGCAAGGTGGACCTGCTGCGCTACGCGCTGGCGCAAACGCAATCGCCGCCCGGCGCAACCATGGTGGGAGACCGCCGACATGACGTGGAAGGCGCGCGGACGAACGGCCTGCGTGCCGTCGGCGTCACGTACGGATTCGGCTCAGAACAAGAGCTGACAGAAGCCGGCGCCGAACTGCTGATCAACAGCCCGCAAGAAATCGCAGAAGCCGTCTTGTAAACGTGGGGTCATAAACGTGGGGTCAGAGTAAAGGGACAGAGTAAAGCGCGCTTTACTCTGTCCCTTTACTCTGACCCCGTCGACTTTGTCCCTTTACTCTGACCCCGTCGACTTTTAGTTAGCGACGCCAAAAAAGCCATGAATGGCTTTTTTGGCAATCACTTAAAGCATGCCTGACTCTTCTTCGGAGTCGACGAGGCCAATGCCGTCGAGGCCCTGGGCCAGCGTCTTCGCGTCACCACCCTGCGACAGCTTGATGCGCAGCCGCACTTCGTTGGCGGAGTCGGCGTGACGCAGCGCGTCTTCGTAGGAGATCTCGCCGGCCTGATAAAGCTCGAACAGCGCCTGGTCGAAGGTCTTCATGCCCTGGTTGACCGACTCTTTCATGAGGTCCTTCATCTTGTGGATTTCGCCCTTGCGGATGAGCTCAGCCATCAGCGGCGTGTTGATCAGAATCTCGACCGCCGCGCGGCGCCCTTTGCCGTCCGGCGTCGGAATCAGCTGCTGAGCGACCACCGCTTTTAAGTTCAGCGACAGATCCATATAGAGCTGAGGTCGGCGGTCTTCCGGGAAGAAGTGAATGATCCGATCCATGGCCTGGTTGGCGTTGTTCGCGTGCAGCGTGCACAGACACAGGTGGCCGGTTTCGGCGAACGCGATCGCGTGCTCCATCGTCTCCCGGGCCCGGACCTCACCGATCAGAATGACATCCGGCGCCTGGCGCAGGGTGTTCTTCAGGGCAATCTCAAAGGTCTCGGTGTCGATGCCCACCTCGCGCTGCGTGATGATGCAGCCCTCGTGCTTGTGCACAAATTCGATCGGGTCTTCGATCGTGATGATGTGGCCCGTGGAGTTGAGGTTTCGGTAGCCGAGCATCGAGGCCAGCGAGGTGGACTTACCGGTGCCGGTCGCGCCGACAAAGATGATCAGTCCGCGCTTGGTCATGGACAGATTCTTCAGGATCGGCGGCAGGTTGAGGCTTTCGATCGTGGGAATCTTTGTTTCGATCCGGCGCAGCACCATCCCGACGTGGTTGCGCTGGTAGAACGCGCTCACCCGGAAGCGGCCAACGCCCTGCACGCCGATCGCGAAGTTGCACTCGTGATGGCGCTCGAACTGCTCTTTCTGGCTCGGGGTCATGATGCCCAGCACCAGGTCCCGGGACTGGCCGGCGGTCAGCGGATTCTGTGAGATCGGGCTGATGCGTCCGTGGACCTTCATCGCCACCGGCATGCCTACCGTGATGAACAGGTCTGACGCCTTCTTGTGCGCCATCAGCTTGAGGAACGAATTGAACTCCATGACCGTCTCCTACTTACTGGAACAGTTTCTTGTCGGCGGCGCGAGAGCCGGCAATTTTGCGCGACACCAGGCCCTTGTTCACCAGGTCGAGCAGACACTGATCCAGCGTCTGCATGCCGACGTTCTGACCGGTCTGGATGGCGGAGTACATCTGGGCCACCTTGTCTTCCCGGATCAGGTTTCTGATCGCCGGGATGCCGATCATGATCTCGTGCGCCGCCACGCGCCCACCACCGTTGCGCTTGAGCAGCGTCTGGGCGACCACCGCCCGCAGCGATTCGGACAACATGGACCGAACCATCGGCTTTTCGCCCGCCGGAAACACGTCGATGATCCGGTCGATGGTTTTGGCCGCCGACGAAGTGTGCAGCGTGCCGAACACGAGGTGGCCGGTTTCCGCCGCGGTGAGCGCCAGACGGATCGTCTCCAGGTCTCGCAGCTCCCCCACCAGCACAAAGTCCGGGTCTTCCCGCAGCGCTGATCGAAGCGCCTCGTTGAAGCCGTGGGTGTCCCGATGGACCTCCCGCTGGTTGACCAGGCACTTATTGGACTGGTGCACAAATTCTATCGGGTCTTCGATGGTCAGAATGTGACCATGGTCGGTCTTGTTGAGGTGGTCCACCATCGCCGCCAGCGTGGTGGACTTGCCTGAACCGGTCGGTCCGGTCACCAGCACCAGGCCGCGCGGCACCGAAATGATGTCGCGGAAGATCGCGGGACAGTTGAGATCCTCAAGCGATTTGATCTCGCTGGGAATGGTTCTGAAAACCGCACCGGACCCCCGGTTATGGTTGAAGGCATTCACCCGAAAGCGTGCCAGGCCGGGGATTTCGAACGAGAAATCCACCTCGAGAAACTCTTCGTAGTCCTTGCGCTGCTTGTCGCTCATGATGTCGTAAATGAGCGCGTGGAGGGTTTTCTGATCGAGCGCCGGCACGTTGATGCGGCGGATGTCTCCATCAACCCGGATCATGGGCGGCAGGCCCGCGGACAGATGAAGGTCCGAGGCGTTGTTTTTTACCGAAAAGGCCAGTAGTTCAGCGATATCCATTCAAATCTCCAGGGCCGATGATGCCGGTCGGCATCAGTGCCTCCTCCCAAAGGCAGTCGATTTCGTAAAATACGTGATCAAACAGGTGGATGCAAAAAAACATTGACAACATTTGACACACCTTCACAACCTCTTATTTCGGTGAAAAAGCGAATTGCTGAAGCGGCCCGTGCCGCCGGCCGGGCCCCTGACGAAATCACGCTGCTGGCCGTCAGCAAACGTCACCCGACCTCGGCGATTGCCTCGCTGGCTTACGCAGGCCAGCGCGCGTTCGGCGAAAACTACGTGTCCGAGGCCGTCGACAAGATCGAGCGGCTGGCGGAGCGGAATCTGGAATGGCACTTCATCGGTCCCATCCAGTCCAACAAGACGCGTCTGATCGCCGAGCACTTCAGCTGGGTGCACAGCGTCGATCGAGCCAAAATTCTGCGCCGCCTCGATGAAGCCCGCAGCTCGGACCAGCCGCCGCTGAACTGCTGTATCCAGGTCAACCTCGAGCAGGAGTCGAGCAAAAGCGGCGCGTCCGTCGATGAGGTGGCTCAGCTGGTGACGCTGGCGGACGAACTGCCGAACATCGCGCTTCGAGGCCTGATGTGTATCCCGCGGCCCAGCACCGACCAGGCAGAGCAGCGTGAGGTGTTTGGCCGCCTGCGGGAGCTTCGGGACTCGCTCCGACGTCCGGGGCTGGAGCTTCCCGTGCTGTCGATGGGCATGAGCGGTGATCTGGAAGCGGCGATCGCGGAGGGCGCCACCATCGTGCGCGTCGGCACTGCGCTGTTCGGTCCCCGATCGTAGGCGCCGACCCCAGAATGCGGCCCGGCATCGTCTCCGAGCCGGCCTCCCTGGGCCTTTTTTGCCTGCGGCGAAACACATAGACTGACCGTTCCTATCCACCGCCTCTCGGGAGACTCATGGACCATTCCATCCGGCTGGGCTTTATCGGTGCCGGCACCGCGGCCGAGTTTATGCTGCAGGGACTTGCCCGGGGCGGCTACCCGGCCAATCGAGCCGCGGTCTTCGATCCGGACGCGGACCGCTGCGGCGCCCTGCGCGACATCCTTGGCGTGACCGTGGCCGAGAGCAACCAGGCGCTGCTCGGCGCCGTCGACGCGGTTGTGCTGGCGGTCAAGCCACAGATGCTCGAAGAGGTGCTGGAAGAGCTCGAAACGGCGGACATGGCGAGCCCGCCGCTCGTGATTTCGGTCGCGGCAGGCGTGCGGACGGGCACCCTCAAAAGGCTGCTCGGCGAACAGTGGTCCGTCGCCCGCGTGATGCCGAACACGCCGGCGCAGCTCGGCGCGGGCATCTCAGGCGTGTTTGTCACGCCGGACGCCAGCGAGCAGCAGCGCCAGGTGGCGTTCGATTTCGGCATGGCGGCCGGCGACGCTGTGTGGATTCCTGAAGAGGCGCTGATGGACGTGGTGACCGCGGTCTCGGGCAGCGGCCCGGCCTATTACTTTCTGTTGACGGAGGTCCTCCAGCGAACCGCCCAGGAGCTCGGTCTGGATCCCAACACCGCGGCCCGTCTGGCCAGCGCCACGGCGCTCGGCGCAGCGACAATGATCGATCAGACCGGCCAGTCGCCCGCAATCCTGCGTGAGCGGGTCACCTCTCCGGGCGGCACTACCGAACGGGCCCTCGAGATCCTGCGTAACGGCGGCTTTGAAAGCCTGTTCCAGGAAGCCGTGGTCGGTGCGGCGATTCGTGGCCGCGAGCTCGCTGAAGACATGGAGGACTGACGTGGGCGGCTACTTCGGCAACGCGGGGGAGTTCCTGGTCAACATTGTGTTCGGGTTCTTTATTGCGGTCCTGATGCTGCGCGTGCTGCTGCAGCTCGTCCGCGCGAACTTTTTCAATCCGGTTTGCCAGTTTCTCGTCAAGGTCACCAACCCGGTGCTGATCCCGCTGCGCCGCATCATCCCCAACTGGGGCCGCGTCGAGCTGTCCGCCATCGTCCTGGCCTGGGTCTTGAAATCGCTGGAAACAATCATCGTGCTGGCGATCCGCGGCACGTCCGCACCCTCGCTGAACATCGTGGCGATGGCCGCGGTCCAGCTGCTGGACCTCGTGATCACCATTTTCTTCGTGGTGATTTTTGTTCGGGTGATCCTGAGCTGGGTTGCACCGCAGGGGGATAACCCGGTCCTGCCGCTGCTCTACCAGCTCTCCGCGCCGATTCTCAACCCGGCCAGGCGCGTCATTCCGCTGATCGGTGGTCTCGACCTGTCGCCGATCCTCGCGATCGTGGTGCTGCAGCTGGCCCGCATGCTCATCGTGGCGCCCCTGCTGGATCTGGCTCAAGCGCTTTGAGCGCAGGGGCTCCGGCCGTGGCGCGTGGCCGGGCGGCGGAGTAACATTCAAACCTCCAGTGCGCGGAGAATTTTTTTGCGATACGTCTTACTGCTTCTCGCCGCCTGTGGCTACTTGTTCCTTTCTTCGGCGAAGGCCGAACAGTTTGTCGCCGCCGACGGTATCCAGGTCCACTACAGCGCCGTGAGCACCGCCAGTCTCCCGGCGGCCGTGGCCGACTCGCTCGGCATCAAGCGTTCCCAGACCAAGGCGCTGCTCCATGTGTCGGTCCTGCAGATGGCCGATGACAGCGGGCTGGGCCAATCGATCGAAGGTCAGGTTCGCGCCAGCGCGACGACCGCTGCCGGAAGCCGGCAGGATATCCAGATGCGCCGCATGGCTGATGCCGGCACGGTGTCGTACGTCGGCATCGTTCAAGTGGCCAACGCCGAGACGTTGGACTTTTCTCTCAATGTGCGCCCGGCAGGCAGCAGCGAGCCGCTTGCCGTCGCCTTCAGCCAGCAGTTTTTCATTGACTGATCACAGCCTCAAAGGCGCCAAGCGAGCGCTCCGCCTCGCCCTGCTCACCGTCTCTGATACCCGGACCACAGCGACCGACAAGTCGGGCGCCTGGCTGGCCGCCGCCGCCGAGGAGGAGGGACACGTGGTGGCCGCGCGGGAGATCTGCGCTGACGACCGCTACGCGCTGCGGGCCGTCGTTTCCGCCTGGATTGCGGCGCCGGATATCCAGGTCATCCTCACCACGGGCGGCACCGGCCTGCGCCCGCGAGACGTCACGCCCGAGGCGATCAGGCCACTGCTGGATCAGACCATCGAAGGATTTGCCGAGCTGTTCCGCACCGCCTCGCTGGCGGAGATCGGCTCCTCAGCGCTCCAGTCGCGGGCCATGGCCGGCATGGCCAATCAGACTCTGATCTGCTGTCTGCCGGGATCCACCGGCGCCTGCGCCACGGCGTGGAACAGCATCCTGAAAGAACAGCTGGACAGCGGCAACAGGCCCTGCAACTTCGTGGAGGTGCTCGGTGACTGAGCGTACCGGCG
>JANQOZ010000078.1 GCA_028285525.1 Lysobacterales bacterium | reverse complement strand
CCGCCGATCTGGCTCAGCTCACCGTAGGTTCCGGAAACCGAGTCGGTGTCCCGGGACCAGCTGCGCAGGCTGGTGCCGGCCACGTGATACAGGTGGCTGCCGTCCGCGCTGATCACCAGCCTGGCGTCGGCACCGGCCGGCGCCGAGTAGCTGGTCAGCAGCGTCAGGGTGCCACTGCCCGAGTCGCGGCTGATCACCACAACCGCGCCGTCGGTGACGCCGTATAGCTGGTCGCCGTCCGGGCTGATCACCAGATCGCTGATGCCGGCCAGCAGGGCGTCGGTAAAGTCGGTGCCGTAGTCGAGTCGGCCAAAATCGGGGCTTCCCGATAACGTGTTTCTGAGGAAGATCGCGATGCCGCCGTCGACCGCGCCGGCGCCATACACGTGCCTGCCGTCGGGCGAAACCACCACGGCGCTCGCGCCCTCCAGACCCTCAACAAGGTCAGCGGCGGAGCCCGTGCTCGACACGCCGTCCTGCTCCACCTGCAGCGGCGTCAGCCTGCCGAAATTCGGTCCCGGTACGTTGAACCGGGTGTAAGCCACCAGGGCGCTGGCCGCGGATGCCGTGGCGTAGACGTGAGCGCCGTCCGGGCTGACGGTGAGGCTGGTGGGATCACCCAAATTCAGCCCGTCGCTGTAGAAGTCGAGCACGCTGAGGTCGCCGGGGATCGGGGTGGCAGCGTCGCAGCTCCAGCTCACCGCCTCGACCTCTGCCGGGAAGAAGTCGATCACCCGCGCGCCAAAAACGGTGTCCGGGCCAGCGTTGGACACCTGCACGGTATACGTGACTTCCTCGCCGGGTACGCCGCTGGTCAGCCCGTCCGAGTTGAATACCGACAGCACCGCTGAGCCCGTCAGGCGTGCCGTTGCGTCAGCGTCGTTGTCGCCGGGCGTCGGGTCGGTGCCGCCGGCCCAGCTCACGCTGGCGGTATTGTTGATCTGGCCCTGGGCCGCGGAGTCGACCTGGATCTGTACGGCAAACGTTGCGGCGTCACCCGGCGCCAGGTCAACGGTGGCGGTCAGGTCGCTGACGCCGGTAGCGCTGGCCGCGCCGCAGGCGCTCGGCGCTGAGCCCTGAATTGCACAGGTCCAGCTGACGGTGTTGGCCAGGAAGTCCGTTGACAGATCAAACGGGTCGGACACGGCCACGCCGGCCGCGAAGCTCGGGCCGTCGTTCGTGACCACAATGTCGTAACTGAGCTGATAGGGGTCGCTCGGTGAGGCCTGCGTGACCGGCAGCGCGGTCTTGCTGATGCGCAGGTTAGCGACCGGCGACAGCACCGTGTCGTTGTCGGTGCTGGTGTTGTTGCCGGTGTCAAAATCGTTGGTGCCCGCCGGCAGCGTGCCGGTGGCCGTGTTGGAAAGCGTGCCCGTCGCCGTTGCCGCCAGCGTACCCGTCGCGGTGAAGGTCAGCGTCGAGTTAGACGGCATGTCCACCAGGCGGTCGATCACGTCGTCGACCACCGGATCGGTGGGTCCGCTGAGGCCGCACTGCTCGTTGCTGCCGTTGCTCAGGCAGCAGGCGCCGTTGGTGGCCTCACACTGCCAGCTGATCGAGCCGGCGACAAAGCCGGCGGTGACCGACGTCCCGTTGAAGATCGGGAACGTATCGTCGATCTGAATCCCGTTGGCGCCAACGAATCCCACGTTGGAGACCGTAATCGTGTAGGTGTGTTCGGTGCCGGGTATCGCCGAGGTCACCCCGTCGTCTTTCAGCACCTGCAGGTCGGTGCCGGTGCCCACCGGATCTGCGTCCGTTGACGTGTTGTCGCCGGGGGTGATGTCGGTGATCGTGAAGGTTTCGGCCGAGTCGATCGCGACCGTGGCGGTATTGCTGATGGTGCCCGAGGTGATGCCCGAGTCCACGCGAGCGTTGACGACAATGGTGGTGGAGCTACCTTCCGCCAGCTCGATGATTTCACCGTTGATGTCGCCGCTGCCCTCAACCAGCGCCACGGGGCAGCTGCCGATCGTGTAGTCGGCAGGTGGGTCGGTCGGGACACCCGGGCAGTAAGACCAGCAGGGGTCTTCCGGATCCACCGCGGCCGGACACTCGAGCGTGTCCTTATCCAGCTCGGCGGGAAACGGATCGTCGACCATCACCCGTACCGAGCCCAGGCCGCTTGCGCCGCCGGCAGGCACTTCGTGCGTGACCAGCAGGGTGTAGGCGGTCGGCTGATTCGGGCTCAGGTTCACCACACCGTTGTCTTTCACGATGCTGACGTTCACGCCGCGATCGACCGTCACCGTATCGTCGCCCGAGCTGGCGTTGTGCAGGCTGTCGCCTGGGTAGTTACCCGTGACGGTGATCTCACCGGTTGCTGCCGGCGTGATCTGGCAGGTCCCGGTGCCACCGCTGAGCGTGACCACGCAGCTGTCGCCGCCACCGGAGACGTTGACAGTGCCCCCGGGCGTCTGGTTGCCGTTGGTCGAGGCGACGGTCACGGTTACCGTCAGCGCCGCGTTGGCCGTGGCGGTGCCCGGCAGCGTCACGGTGGTGGACGTATTGGCGGCGACCACGTCGTGGCTGACCCCAACGGCGTCGCTCGATCCGTTGAAGTTGCCGTTGGCGGCATAGACGGCCGTGACGTTTTGCGAGCCGAGCGCGGTCGGCGTGATGTTGCAGCTGGTCGCAGGCAGCGTGGCCGTGCACGAGTCGCTGCCCCAGGTCAGCACAACCGAACCCGTGGCTGGGGCTGCGCTGGACGGCGTGGTGGTGAGGCTGAAGCTCGCCGCAAACGGATTCAGCGCGAATGAGTCGGTGCCCAGGGTTCCAGAAAGCACGGTGAGCGTCGTGTCGGCAGCGGTCACCGTGTGGGCAACGCCCGTCGTATCGGTCGAACCGTTGAAGTTGCCGTCGCCCGCGTAGCTCGCGGTCACGTTGTTGGTGCCCACAGCAGTCGGGGTGATGTTGCAGCTCGTGGCTGGCAGCGTGGCCTGGCAGGTGTCGCTGCCCCAGGTCAGCGTTACGGTCCCGGTGGGCGTCCCCGAACCCGGCGAGTCTACGGTGAGCGAAAAGCTGGCCGCGAACGGCATATTGAACTGGCTGTCGGTGGCCAGCGTGCCCGGCAGCACCGTCAGGGTGGTGTCTGCCGCGGCGACCGTCAGGCTGCCGGTGGTCGAACTCGCGTTGAATGCCATTGAGTCCGCAGGCGTATAGGTCGCCGTAACGGACGTGCCGGACTGAGTGGAGGAAAACGTATCGGTGCAGGAATAGTTGCCGCTGCCGTCGAGCGTAGCGTCGGTGCAGATCGCGCCGCCGCCGACCGTAAAGGTAACCGCCACCGAACCGGTGGGCGTTGTGGAGCCGGAGTTGGGCGAGACGGTTCCCGAAAAGGTGACCGTCTGCCCGACCACCGGCGAAGCCGGCGCAGTGACCAGCGAAGTGGTGGTATCGACCTGAGCCCAGGCTGCCGAAGTCGACAGCGCCCACAGCGCCAGAACCGCACTAAAAAACACCCTTAAACGCATACGCTTTTCCATAGCCAACATGCTTTTGAAACCGCGTTCATGCCGGCTCCATATACCCACGGTCTTGCGACCTGTAGGCCCCCCGGAGCCAGGCGAACACAGCTGGTGCTTTCACAAATTGTGATTGCCCCCCAAGCCGCCACTATAGGCCTCTCCAGGAATCAGTGGAAGCGATTGACGGTCAAGATGCGTCAGTTAACAAAGTCTTACAAAGTTTTTCTCGGAAGCTGGGCGAAGGATGTCAGCGCGATGGAAGGTGCGCGGGACGGCTTGTCCGAAGTCGCGGAAACGCGCGCGGGGCCTGGGTTTCTTAGCGCACGAATGGGCGAGCTCTAGCGACGCGGAGTCCGGGATTGCCGAAGCCGCGCAGCGGGTGAGGTAGGTTTATCCGATGCGGGCGCTCGGAATTTCCGCAGCATCCTCACCGGTGGATCCCGGCGGTCGCGCAGCTGGTCTGGGTTTGGTCCAGGGGAGTTCCGAACCGTTCGGGGATGAGACCATCCCTGGTCTGCAACCCCTGGACCAAACCCAGGCCAGCTGTCTTAGGGGCAGACGAGCCGGGCGCCCGCGCCGGGGCTCAGGCGGGGATCTCCGACCCTTCCCACGCCAGGTGTTTACCGCTCTGCTCAGGGGTGAGCGACTCGATAACGTCCAGCAGGTGGTTGGCGGACTGCTCAGCGGTGAACAGCTGTCCGGCCGGCACGTTACGCTGAAACGGTTCGGACAGCGGTGTGTCAACGGTCCCAGGGTGCAGGGCCACGCAGGTCAGGCGCGGCGCGCGGCGCGCGCACTCGATCGCGAGCGTTCGGATGCCCATCACCAGCGCCGCTTTGGACATGCGGTAGCTGTACCAGCCGCCGCGGCGGTTGTCGCTGATGCTGCCGACCCGAGCCGCGATACTTGCAAAGACCGCCGGCTCGTCGTGGGTCAGCAGCGGCACCAGGTGACGGGCCAGCAGCATCGGTCCGATCGTATTGACCGCCATGACCGAGCTCATCGTCTCGCCGTTGATGTCCCTGAGCTGCTTCTCTGGCTGCCAGTCCGGCCCGTGCAGCGTGCCGGTTGCGTTGATGAGCCAGTGCAGCCGGCCCGCGCGGCCTTTGACCTCATCGGCGAGCTGCGCAACGCTGTCTTCGCGGGTCAGGTCGACGCTCAAGCCGGCGCCGGATCGGGCGGCAGTCAGGAGGGTTGAGTCGGGATGGCGCCTGGCCATCTGGTTTTGCAGCGCTTTACCGATACCGCCGGAAGCGCCGACAAGCAAAATGTTCACCGCGCCATCGTGGGCGCGGTCTCGTCATTCTCGCGTGACGGTCAGGCGATAGAAACGTATCGGGGGGAGGTTATTCGACCCACCAATGCCGTTAGAATCCGCACGTGAGTTGTTCTAAGGGTTCCCCATGCTGAAAGCGCGCTGGCACGCCGGCGTGTTCTGGCTCGCCTTTCCGCTTGTTTTACCCCAGGCGCTGTGGCTGAGACATCGCACCCGCACCCTTCCGGGGGCGCCGGGCCCGGGGCTTGGACAGGAAGGAACGCCGGTGACGCGCCGCATTCTGGGGCTCGGAGACTCGATCATCGACGGCGTCGGAACGCCGCACCGAAGCCGGTCACTGACCGCGCAAGTTGCGCGGCATCTTGCCAGCGGTACGAGCTGGCACGCCCTGGGGCGCAGCGGCTACCGCACCTGGCAAACCGCCAGCCGGCTGCTCCCGGAGCTCGGACCGGAGCCCTACGATCTGGTCGTCATCTCAACCGGCGTCAACGACATCACGGGCCTGGTGAGCATGAAGCGGTTTGCGGCGGGCCTCGCGAGGATCGACCACGTGCTGCGCCAGCACTCGCCGCAAGCGAGCATCCTGCTGCTGGGCGTTCCCGCGATGTGGCATTTTCCGGCATTGCCCCAGCCGTTGCGCTGGGCGATCGGCCAGCGGGCCCGGGCTTTTCAGCTGGCGGGACAGATCGCGGCGGAGCGTCTCGGATGGCGGTTTTTGGCCAGCGACTTTGTGCCTCAGCCCGCCGAGTTTGCTGACGACGGTTACCACCCGAATGCCGAGGCTGTAAGCCGCTGGGCCGAGGACATTGCGGCCTTTGCCGCCCTGCCGTGAGCCTGATACGGCCCTGCGACACGCGCGTCAGCCCGCTCGCCGCAGCACCCCATCACCCACCACCGCCGCCAGCAGAACGAGCACTGCCGCGACGTCAAACCAGGCGACTTTGATCAGGCTTGCGTTGCTGGTGCTGCCGAGCACGATCAGCAGCAGGTAACCCGTCATGCTCACCAGGCCGGCCACAGCACCGGCCAGCCGCAGCTCCGGCCGAAACGCCGCGGCGGCCAGCAGGCCTCCGACAATGCCGAGCAGAAGCGCTCGATGCTGCATGAGCAGCGCGAGATCCGCGTCGGTGATGCTGACCTGGTAGAGGCGCTGCAGCTGCGAGGCCCCGATCACTCCGATCAACGGCAGCAGATTGATGAACCCGGTAATCAAAAACCCGGCCGTAACAAGCTTCGAAATAGTCATCATATGGTCACCTTGCCCGCCGGGGTGCAGCGTCGCAATGACCTCCGAGGTAATGACTATGGCGTCATCCGGTGCACAAACCGCAGCATGACGCCGTTGACTGGCCCGGTGTCCGGTTCCGCCACGATACCCGCCTGGCGCAGAAACACGCTGTGCCGCGCCATGCCGGACAGCGTGACACACTCGCGGCTGAGCACGTCGGTCATGGTCTGCAGGTGGCGTCGACGGGCCGGGGAAGGAGGGAGCATCTCCGCCTGGGCAAATGCCGCGTTGAACTCGCCGTCGTCGAAGCTCGCGAAGTTGGCGCCAGGCAAGCGGTTCGGCCCGAAGAAGACCTGGAAGTTATTCATCGGATCGGGGTAATCCATCGCCCAGCCGGTCAGGAAGACGTTCACCTTGCGGTCCGCGATGCCTTTGATCAGATCGCCAAGACCGGCAAATTTCTTATACGCGATGCGCTCCACCGGATAGCCGGCCTTCACGAGCTGGGTGCGAAAATAGTCGAACTGCCGTTGACCGAGAGTGCCGGTCACAGCGCCGTAGTTGAGCTGGGGGTAGTAGCCGTCGAACGACGCGCTGGCCCGGGCCTCTGGAGCAGGCCTGACCTCCCCGGCGCGAGGGGGAACGATACCTTCGAACACCTGCCCCATGCCGGCGTAGAGCTCGGTTCGTCGTCGGTCCCAGCTGTCCGCCGCCTGTACGGCGCAGCGGAGCTTTCGATTGCGCTCGGCCTCAGCGGGGCTTTCCGCATGCCCCACCGAAGCATCCGCCATGTTGAAGTCGAGGCGCAGAAAACCGAGCTCGGGCGTAACCGTCAGCGCATAGCGTCCCGCCAGGGCAGGCTTAAGCCGCCACGGTTCGTCGGCGCCCTCCAGTACGGCTGCCACCTGCGCCGCCGGCAGACGGATCAGATCGAGGCTCCCGTCACCGTCGAAGGCGATCCAGCGAGCCGTCTCGTCGACGGCAAACGTCACCTCCACCAGCGGCGTGAGCGGCAGCGGCTGCCCAGCCCGGGCGCCGAACGCCGAATCATCCCCGGCCTCATCAAACCCTTCAGCCGCCGGATCGTAGGTCGGTCGGTGATAGCGGGGATTGGCCTCAAGCCTGGCCGAGAACTCGTCGAGGCTGGTGAGCCGATAAGGCCCGGAACCGACAGGCCGGCGCTGGAACAGCTCACCCTCCGCCTCAACAACCTCCCGGGGCACCACGGCGGAAAAGGGCGTGGCCAGCGTTGCGGCAAGCTGAGGATAAGGCCGGGTCAGGTGAATCGTTACCGTGTTGCCCTCGGCGCAGACCTGGGCACAGGGGTCATCCGGATCCGAGGCCCTCAACCAGTCTCGCCACAGCCAGCGGCCCTCGGATCGCAGCGTGGCGTCGAAGTGCCGACGCAGCGAATAGGCAACGTCCTCAGCGGTGACTTCACGTCCGCTCCCGCCGGGGAACGCCTGATGATCGGAAAAGAAATGTCCAGGCGCGATCTCGATACGGACGGTGAGTCCGTCCGCACTGACCTCGGGCATGTCAGCCGCGAGTTCCGGCGTCAGCCGATAGGGACGGGTCAGATATTCGTAGCGATAGAGCGTCTCAAAAATGTTCTGCACCAGGAAACCGGCAGAGCGGCTGCTGGCGTGCAGCGGATCCAGGTCTCGAACGGCGGTGACCAGCGAGTGGCGATAGGCCCTGTCGCTGCTTTCCGGCGGTGGGCTGTTGCAGGCCGCAAGGAACAGTATGACAACGAACGGGAAACCAGAGGAGAAGCCAGCCCACCAGGGAGCTGACCGCGTGGGTCGATACAAGTCGCTACTCGCTGGGTTATGCGGAGTTGGCATCAGTGTGCCACAGGCTGAAGGGCGCCGGCCGGCATCTGCCAGCCGGCGCTTCAATAGCCGTTAGCTCGGGAAGTTGAGGGTCAGAAACTCTGTCCCGCCCTGACGGATGCTGAGCACCCGACCTCGCGGATCAAAGGTCAGCAGCACCTCATCGTCCTCGTCGACCGGGTCGCCAAAATCGACGTCAGCCTCGCCGTCTTCGACGGTCACGGTGAGCACGGTGGAGCCGTCGACAGCAAACTCGTAGCTGCCGTCCGCCAGACCGCTGAGCTCCAGACTGGCGTCACGGTCGCCGCCCTCGATCTGGAAGCTGAACTCACCCTCTGCGTCCGGGTTGGCACCGGTGTTGACGAAGCTTCCCGACAGATCGACGCTCTCGTTGCCGTCATCTGAACCGTCGTCAGAATCGTCGGAGTCGTCGTCTGACCCATCGTCTGAGTCGTCGTCCGAACCGTCGTCGGAATCGTCATCTGAACCATCGTCGGAATCATCGTCCGAGCCGTCATCTGAGTCGTCGTCCGACCCATCATCGGAATCGTCATCAGACCCATCGTCAGAATCGTCATCCGAGCCGTCGTCTGAATCGTCACCCGAATCGTCGTCATCAGACTCATCGGGGAATTCAACCGCGAGCACCGGACCGGCGGCATCGAGAATCTCTACCAGCTGACCACGGGGATCGAACGTCAGCAGGATTTCGTCGTCGTCAGCCGGGTTGCCAAACTCCAGCTCACCTTCCAGGTCGCCGTCGTCGTCGAGCTCCATCATCAGGAGACCCACTTCCAAGCCGCCTACCTGCACCGGGTAGTCTCCCAGGGGAAGATCTTCGACATCGATCTCAAACTCGCGTCGGGCGCCGTTGATCTCGAAAGACACCTCGCCGCTGGCCTGCGGATAGACGCCAAGATTGTCAAAATCGACCTCGATATCGACCTCTTCGACATTGCCGACCGGCTTCTGAGGCACCGGGTTGCTGGACAGGAGGATGGTGCCGTTCTGCGCAACCTCGATCACCTGGCCCCGAGGCTCAAAGCTCAGCAGCAGCTCGTCGCCGTCGGCCGGACTGTCGAACTCGATGTCGCCGGAGGTATCGTCACCGTCCTGTTCCACCGTGATGCTGCCGACAACCGCGCCACCCACCAGCAGGTCGTAGCTGCCTGCGGCCAGACCCTCCACTTCAACCTCAAAGCTCGCGTAGCCTGGGCCGGTTTCGAGTTCCGCCTCGCCGCTGGCGCCGGGCTCGACGCCGGTGCTGACCAGGTCGATTTCCACCTCTTCAGCCGGCGCGTTGGCGACAAAATTATCCGTAATTCCGCCCGAACACTTGCGGTTCAGCACGCTCGCCAGCCGACTCATCCGGAAACTCTCAAGCCCGGTGCCGGTTACGGCGCCCGGGAGCTGCACGTCGACCGTGGCCTCGTTGCAGCTGGAAAACTTCATCGTGCCCGAGCCAAAGCTGGACACGCTGCGGGCGTTTGGGTTGTTCGCCTCAAGAAACTGCGGGCCGTCGACGCGAACGAAGTCCAGATTGATCTGGTCACCCTCGACTGGTCCCTGCCCGACTACCCAGAGCGGGTTGCCGGCATCGTCATAGGTGAACCAGTAGGCGACACCCTCCGTCGAGCCATCAGGCTGGCCGACGATCTGCACCACAAAACCCTGGCTCTCCTGGTCGGGCTGATCCCAGATGCCGGTGAAATCGCTGGTTACCTTGACCTGGGCGGAAGCGGTCCCGGCCAGCGCAATCGCCGCAGCAATCGGGGTCAACGGGAAAGCGCGTTTCAATCGCGTCAATCGGTTCACGGTACTACTCCTTATCCGCCGAAGCGGCTCTTCTGCTGAAAAAGTAAACGCCGATGCCGGCCTCCACGTGATCTCCGGAGGGTTCTTCATCCTCGGGCGTGGACGCCTCAAACAACAGGCTGTCGGTTTCAAAAATGAACTCCCGGCCGCGTTCTTTGATCGCTTGCGCAACCGAATCCAGTTCGTCAGCAGGGATGCGGTCGTTAAAAGCCAGACCCTGCAGCCGGGTAGCTTTGCAGTCTGGCCGAGTGTTGAAATCGATGGTGTCGACGAGGCCGGAGGTGGCGTGGCCAAGGATGTCCATATAGTCCTCATGACCCTCGCCCGCCGCCGGGACGTAGCGCGGCGACAAGAGCTTCAGCATGCCGCCGTCGAGGCGCTCGACGGCGCCGACGCGCACCAGCTCGTCGAGCACCGCGCGCGGGGGCGTGCCGCCGCTGTAGCGATCTACGAGCTCGGAAAAATTGGGTCCGTCGCCGTCAAAGGGCAGCTCGTCCGGCTGACCTTCAGCGTCGAAATAGCGTTTGTCCCGGGCCCAGCCACTCAGCACCTTGGCGGCCCGCTGGTATTCTTCATACCGGTCGCTTTCCGCGGGTGACGGCTGCTTGAGGAGCCGGTCGACATCGACCCGCGTCAGGCCCGTGATCACCGCCACGCGGGACTTCGAAGGCTTGCGGCCGGGCAGCGAGTGCTCCTCGAAGGCAACGCTGGCGTAGCACCAGCGCAGCCATTCAGCGACGGTCTTGTAAGGGATACCATGACGCAGCAGCAGCCGGACCAGTGGGGTGAAAATCCGTACCGCAGCCGCCGCCGCAGCCTGAGTGACCGTCTTGCCGTCCGTCGGGCTCATGGCTGGAGCTCCGGCATCGCCAACCGGGTGCCGGTGTGCCTGAGGTTCCTCCTCAAAGGCAACGCGGCTGACAGGCTGGTGGGGGTCCGCTCGTTCATGATGGGGCGCATCTTAGGCCTCCGTTGTTATTTTGTAAATATTATTACAAAGTAGTTTACACCGTTTTTTCCTGTCTGTCTGTTCGCGAAAGCTTGTCTGCAAAAGATCGAAGGTGGGCAGGCGTTCGGGGAGAGGCTGCTGGCGCGGCAGGGCGGGCGTTTTCTTCCGCCGGCGGGTAGGCTAGCCCTTAGCCCCGCCTGACAAAAAGGAGCGCGCCATGAAATTGATCGAACTGTCCGACAAGCAAACCCTGCGGCGGGAGGAAGCCGCCCAGCTGCTGCGAGACCTGGCCGACCGGCTGGCCCGGCAGAACGAGGTGGAATTCCTTCGCGGCGGCATGCGCATCAGCAGCAAGGTCGCTGACGAGGTACAGCTGGAAATTGAGCTCGAAATCGAGGACGACGAGAAGAGTCTGGAGATTGAAATCAGCTGGTAGCGCGCTGTAGCGCCGCTATCGCTCAGTTTCTCCAGAACACGGGCGTAAACAGAATCAGCAGCGTAAACAGCTCCAGCCGGCCCATCACCATGGCCAGGCTCAGCACCCATTTGGCTGGATCAACCAGATCGGCGTAGTGCGGCCCCGCCTGGCCGAGCGCCGGGCCCAGGTTGTTCATGCAGGCAAGGACGGAAGAAACGGCCGTCACCAGGTCAACGCCAAACCCGGTCAGGATCAGCGCAAACAGACAGAAGCAGAGAATGTAGACGGAGAAGAAACCCCAGACCGACTGGATGACTTTCTCCGAGGCGCTGCGGTTGCCGAGCTTAACCGGCGCCAGCGCGCTGGGGTGCACCAGCCGCACCATCTCGCGCCACCCCTGCTTGTAGAGCAGCAGCACCCGGATGACCTTCATCCCGCCCCCGGTTGAGCCGGCGCACGCACCGACGCAGCTCAACAACAACAGCAGCAGCGGCAGGGTGGCCGGCCACAGGTAGAAGCTGTCGGTGGCAAAGCCGGCGGTCGTGCCGATAGAAATCACCTGAAACATTCCATAGCGAATCGCCTGGAGCGCATCGGGGTAGACGCTGTTGCTCCAAAGCTGCCAGCTGCAGAACACGGTGGCGGCGATCAGCAGCCCGATGTAGGTGCGGAGCTCCGGGTCACCTTTGTAGGGCGACATGCTGGCCCGGTGCCAGGCCATGAAGTGCAGCGCAAAGTTGATCCCGGCGACAAACATGAACAGCATGCAGATCACTTCGATCGCCGGGCTGTTGAAGTAGCCGATGCTCAGGTCGTGCGTCGAAAAGCCGCCGATGGCAACCGTGGAAAACGCGTGGCCAATTGCGTCGAACATCGACATGCCGGCGATCCAGTACGCCAGCGCGCAGGTCAGCGTGATCCACAGGTACAGGTTCCACAGCGCCTTGGCCGTCTCGGCGATACGCGGCGTCAGCTTGTTGTCCTTCATCGGCCCGGGCGTCTCAGCGCGGTAGAGCTGCATGCCGCCGATCCGCAGCATGGGCAGCACGGCCACCGCCAGCACGATGATGCCCATGCCGCCGAGCCACTGGAGCTGCTGTCGATAGAACAGAATGCCTTTGGGCAGGTAGTCGATGCCGGTCAGTACCGTCGCGCCCGTGGTGGTGAGCCCGGACATCGACTCGAAGACCGCGTCGGTCAGGGACAGCTCGGGCTGGCTCGACAGAAACAACGGAACCGATCCGGCAAGTCCCAGCACCAGCCAGCAGGCGACAACCACCACAAACCCGTCTCTGATTCGCAGCTCGCGGCGAATCTGGCGGACGGGAAACCAGCACAGCGCACCCAGCGCCAGCAGCATGGCAAACCCTTCCAGAAACGGTGTGGCGCTCCCGTCCGAATACAGGTAGCCCACGAGCGCAGGCGGTAGCATGGTGACGCTCGAGAGCACCAGCAGCACGCCGACGATGCGCTGAATCGACTGGAAGCGAGGGCTGCTAACGGCCACAAAGCGCTCCGCTGGCGGCTCCACGAGACCGGGCTCGGTTCATGCGCATGGCCCCGAAATCCCGCGACACATCAGATAAAGGTGGCGCCGACCTGAAACAGCTGCTCAACCTCTCCGAGACCCGCCTTGTTCAACACCAGCAGGATCACGTGGTCTTCCGGCTCGATCACCTCGTCGTGGTGCGCGATGATCAAAGACTCACCGCGCACGATGCCGACGATCGTGACCTCCTCGGGCAGAGGGATTTCCTCAACGGCCCGCCCCACGACCCGCGAGGTCCGGCTGTCGCCGTGCGCCACCGCTTCGATGGCCTCGGCCGCGCCCCGCCTCAGCGAGTGGACTTTGACCATGTGGCCGCGGCGCACGTGGGTCAGCAGAGCACCGATGGTGACCTGCTGCGGCGACAGCGCAATGTCGATGGTCCCCGCCTCCATCATGTCCACATACGAGGCCCGGTTGACGAGCGAAATCACCCGTCGCGCGCCCATTTTTTTGGCGAGCATGGACGACAGGATGTTGGCCTCGTCGTCGTTGGTCAGCGCGCAGTACATGTCGGTCTGGTCGATGTTTTCTTCGCGCAGGAGGTCTTCGTCCGCGCAGTCACCGACCAGCACAATGGTCTTCTCGAGGCTCTCGGCGATGTACTGGGCGCGCGGGCGCGAACGCTCCACCAGCTTGACCAGATACTCATCTTCCAGCACGCCGGCCAGCGAGGCGCCGATATTGCCGCCGCCGGCCAGCATCAGGCGGCGCGCCGGCTGCTCGAGCTTACGGATCTCCGCCATGACCCGCAGGATGTGGCCGCGAGCAGCGAGGAAAAAAACAACATCACCCGGAATCATCACGGTTTCACCGCTGGGGATCAGCGCCTTCTGTTCCCGGAAGATCGCGGCAACGCGGATTTCGATATCGTCGGGCAGGAGGCGCCGCAGCTCCGAAATCTTGTGGCCGGTGAGCGCCCCGCCCTCCACTGTCGCCACCGCCACAATCTGCGCGCGCCCGTCGGCAAAATCGAGCACCTGCAGTGAGCCGGGATACTCGATCAGGCGCTTGACGTGGTCGGTGACGAGCTTTTCCGGGCTGATCAGGACGTCAACCGGGCAGTTGTCGCCGGAGAACAGCTCCGGGTAGTCCAGATACTCCGCAGCGCGGACGCGGGCGATTTTGGTCGGCGTATGAAAGATTGTGTAGCAGACCTGGCAGGCGACCATGTTGATCTCGTCGCTGTTGGTCAGCGCGACAACCATGTCAGCGTCTTCGGCGCCGGCCCGGATCAGCACCTTCGGGTGGGAGGCGTTGCCGAGCACGCCGCGAATATCGAGCTTGTCCTGCAGCTCCCCCAGCCGCTGGGCATTGGTGTCGACGACGGTGATGTCGTTCTCTTCCCGCGACAGGCTGGCCGCTACCGACGACCCCACCTGACCCGCGCCGAGGATCATGATCTTCATTCGTTCAGGCGTTTCGGATCGATGTTCAGGGCCCGCAGCTTGCGGTACAGATGGGTTCGCTCCATCCCCGCCGCCTTGGCCAGCCGACCGACGCTGCCCTGGGCCTCCTTGAGCTTAAACACCAGATAGGCGCGCTCGAACTGCTCGCGCGACTCACGCAGGGGCAGCGAAAAATTGACGTCCGCCAGAAGCTGGTTGCCCGGCGTCTCGGTGGCCGCGCCCAGCGCGCCCTCGACCTCCTCGGCCTCGATTTCTCCGGCGCCGAGAATCAGGAGCCGCTGGACCAGATTTTTGAGCTCCCGCACGTTGCCCGGCCAGCGATGGTTACGCAGGCGGTTCTGCGCCGCCACCGAAAAGTGTCGGTAGGGCAGCTTCTCCCGGCTGGGGAAATACTCGGTGTAGAACCGCAGCAGCTCCGGCACATCTTCCGGGCGGTCGCGCAGCGGCGGCACCTTCAGCGGCACCACGTTGAGCTGGTAATAAAGGTCTTCGCGAAATCGGCCTTCCTTGACCTCGCGCTCCAGATCGCAGCGGGTCGCGGCGATGACGCGCACGTCGATGGTGACCGGCTCGCTGCCGCCGAGGCGGGTGACCTGCCCGCTGGTCAGCGCACTGGAAAGGCGGGTTTGGGTCTCCTCACCCATCTCCGCCACCTCGTCGATGAACAGGGTGCCACCGTTGGCCTGCTCCAGGCGACCGTAGCTCACCTGCCCGTCGGTCTCCTGACCGAAAATCTCCCGCTCGGAGTTTTCCGCCGCAATATTGCCGACGTTGAGCTCGACGAAGGGGGCCTGAGCCCGGCTGCTGATGGTGTGCAGATAGCGCGCCACGGTGGCCTTGCCAACCCCGGCCTCACCGCTGATCAGCACCCAGGTGTCGTGCCGCGCAACGCGTTCGATCTGCTCGCGCAGCTGCTGCATGCCGGCGCTGACCCCCACCGGCTCAACCGAGGGCGCCAGGCGCTGCTTCAAGCCCTCGTTTTCCCGCTTCAGGCTGCCTGCCTCCAGCGCGCGCTCGACGCTCAGCAGCAGCTTGGGCAGCGAGACCGGCTTTTCGATGAAATCGTAGGCGCCTAGCTTGGTGGCTTCGACCGCCGTCTCAACCGATCCGTGGCCGGACATCATGATCACGGGAAACGGCAGCGCACCGCCCTCACCCCACTCGCGCAGCAGCGTGATGCCGTCGGTCTCGGGCATCCAGATGTCGAGCAGGGCCAAGTCCGGGCGGGACGCCCGGCGAGCCTCGCGAGCCTGCTCAGCGTCGGCCGCACTCGAAACGCGAAAGCCCTCGTCCGCCAGAATATCGGTGACCAGCTCCCGGATATCCGGCTCGTCATCCACTACCAGGATGTGTCCCGTGGCCATGTTCAGTGAATTCCTGTGCCGTTCATCACTTATCTCAGGCGTCAGCCCAATGCCGGTCGCGGCGCGACCGACTCCCCTGGGCATGCATTATACGCTGTCAGCCAGCTTCGCTGCGCTCCGTCGGCAGGTCAACGGAGGGCAGCTCCGAGGCCTCCACCGGCAGGCGGAGCTCAAACACAGCGCCGCCGGCGCGGGCGTTCCGCGCACTGATATCCCCGCCGTGCTCCTCGGCGATCTTCTTCACGATCGCCAGCCCGATGCCCGTACCCCGGCTCTTGCTGGTGGCGTAGGGCTCAAACAGCTTGTCCTGGATCTCCGGCGGCAGGCCCGGGCCGTTGTCGCGCAGGCTGAGGCACAGGCTGGCGTTGCCGCGCTGCCATTCGAGGTGGCTGGCCGCGCGCAGCTCAAGCGGGCCGCCGGCGCCCGCCTCCTGGGCGTTTTTGATCAGGTTGTGCAGCAGCTGGCGCAGGCGCAGACGGTCGGCAAACACCCGCGGCTCGTCAGCCATCCACTGACACTCGAGGGTCATCTGGCGGTCGCCCTGCTGATAGAACTCCACCATTTCCTCCACCAGCTCGGACAGCCGCAGCGGCTCAAGCTGCAGCGTCGGCGCGCGGGCGTAGTCGCTGAACGCGTTCACCATGGTTTTCAGCGCCTCAACCTGGGTCACGATGGTGCGGGTCGCGCGGTCGAGCACCGCCGCGTCCTCTTCCGGCATGCGGCTCAGGTACTTGTGGCGCAGGCGCTCGGCCGACAGCTGGATCGGCGTCAGCGGGTTTTTGACCTCGTGTGCCAGTCTTCGGGCCACCTCACCCCAGGCCGCCTCGCGCTGGGCGCGCACGAGATCGGTCATGTCCTCGAGGACCAGCACCGTGCCGGCGCTGCCGTCCGGCATGGGCAGCCGGGCCCCGCGACAGGTCAGCACCAGCTCGTGGCCCTCTCCTTCCAGGCTGATCTCCTCGCGCCAGCGGTGGCTCGTGCCGGCGTTACGTTCCATCAGCTCGGCCAGTGGCGTCAGCCACCGGTGCTCCTGAGCTACGGCGCTCAGGGACCGCTCGCGCACGGACGCCTCGTCGACCTCGAGGATATCCTGCGCCGCCTGATTGACCGCCCGCACCACGCCCCCGCCGGTCAGCGTGATCACGCCCGAGCTCAGGCTGCCGAGGATGGTCTCCAGGAAGTCGCGCCGCGTCTCGGCCTCCAGCCGCGAGCGGCTGGCCTCGCCGCTCGAGCGCTCGATCTCCTCGGTCATCATGTTGAACGACTGCACCAGAAAGCCCAGCTCATCGTTGCTGGCCACCGGCAGGCGACGCTCGTAGTTGCCGCTGGCAATCGAGCGCGTTGCCTCCGACAGATTGCTGATGGGCTGTACGAGCCGGCGTGCCGTGTTGAAGGCGAGCAGCAGGGCGAGCAGGACGCTTAAAGTGAGGACCATCGAGAGAATCAGCACAAACGCCTGTTTCAGCGCGGTACGCTGATATCTCAGCGACTCATAGCGCAGGAACTGCGCCTCGACGTTGCTGGCCTGCTCATCAAAACCCTGCGGCACGGAGTAGATACCCTGCAGCACCCGCTCGGGCCCAAGCCCGCGATCGGGAATCGTCTGGAGCACCCGCACCTGCAGCACCTCACCCTCAGCGAGATTGGGTTCATAGTCGACAAAGCTGCCCCGCTGCCGGGCCTGCAGCAGCTGCAGATCGCTCGGGACGTCCGCGGTGAAGCGGTCCAGGTCCCGGCTACTCGTGCGGATCACCTGCCCGCCGGCCCCGAGCACCGTCATCTCCAGCGCGTCACCCTCGGCCACAAGGTCCCTCAGCTCCGAAGCCAGATCGTCCGTGGACAGGTCTGCCAGGCGCTGCGCGAAGCGCTCCGTGAGGTTGCTTTTCTCAACTTTCTGCAGCTCGAGGAACCGGCGACCAATCGCCTGCGCGTCCTCGAGCGCGGTGGCTACGTCGACGTCGAACCACCGATCGATGCTGCGGTTCAGAAAGTCCACGGAAAACCAGTACACGATCAGCGCCGGCGGGACGGCTAGCGCGACAAACATCAGCACCATTCGCTGCGTCAGGCGAGCGCCGGGCTGCCCGGCCCGGCGCCGGCGGATGAGGCTGACCAGGCGCCAGATCACCGCCACCGCCAGCACCACGAGCGCAGCGCCCGCCAGCAGAAAGACCCACTCGTAGTATGGATTGCCTTCCAGCCCGCGCGTGGCGTCACCGGCCAGATAGAGCGCGACAAACAGCAGCGCCAGCACGGACGCTATCGGCAGCGTCCGCTGGAAGAAACGCGCGACCGGTCGACGTCTCACGAAGTCACCCCGGTCAGCCGCACCCACCCTGTGTCCATCCGCCACTGGTCTGAAAGGTAGGAAGACAGCCGCAGCGCCGGCGGCAGCCGGGAAATAACCAGCCGCGCTCGAACCTGAAAGTACGCGCCGTCAGCGTCCGTCGGGACGTCAGCGAGCGCAACCTGGTCGAGCGCCGCCAGGAGCGCAGGGAGATCTCGAAAGCTGGTCGCTTCGCCGCTCTCCGGTTCCAGCAGGGTGAAATACTGCGACAGCGACCGATAGCTGATCTCGCGCTCGCCGCTGCGCGACCAGAGCAGGCTGTCCCAAAGCACCGGCCGGCTCAGCCGCTGCTCCAGCCGCCACTGAAACGTGACGGAGACACCGTGGCGTAGCGCGTCGAGGACCTCGGGCGACAGCTGATGGCTCAGCGTCAGGCGAGCGGTGGCGGCTGCGGGACTGAATTCCAGCACCTCGATCGAGGGGACGGGCTCTGCGGGAGAAAGCTGACAGCCCGCCAGCAGCAGGCACAGGCCTGCCGCGGCAGCGCGCCTAGCGTTTTTCCAGCAGCGAGTAAAAAAAGCCATCCGTTCCGTCCTGCCCCGGCAGAAGCTGGCGGCCCCAGCCGGTATCCAAACCCCACGACCCCGGCAGGGGAACGACCCTGGCGTCGGCCGTGGCGGCCACAAACGCCTCTATTGTCAGGTGATTTTCAGCCGGTAGCAAAGAACAGGTGGCATAGAGTAGGCGCCCGCCGTCGGCCAGCCGATCCCACAGATGCGCCAGCAGCCGCTGCTGCTGACGCTGTAGATCATCGATGTCGGCCTCGCGACGCAGCCACTTGATGTCCGGATGTCGGCGAATCACGCCGGTTGCCGAGCAGGGCGCATCAAGCAGGATGCGATCGTACCGCGCCGCCGGGAGCTCGCCGGCATCCCCCGTTTTGACCTCCGCCGTCAGGCCGAGGCGACCCAGGTTTTCGGCAATCTTCGGTACTCTGCCCGAGTCGGAGTCCACCGCGGTAAGCACGATCGAAGGCTGGAACTCCAGCAGGTGCGCCGTCTTGCCGCCCGGGGCGGCGCAGGCGTCCAATACCGCCGTACCCGCGGCGGGATCCAGCAGCGGCGCCGCCAGCTGCGCGGCCGAATCCTGCACGCTGACCAGGCCCGAATCGAAGCCCGGCAGCTCTGCCACTGGCCGGGCCTTCTCCAGCTCAACGGCGCTCGCCACCAGCGGCAGAGCGCGAGCCTCGATTCCTTCCTCGGCCAGCTGGGCAAGGTAGTCGCTGCGGGTGACGCGCGACAGGTTCACCCGCAGACACATCGGCGCCTGCTCGTTGTTCGCCTGAAGGATCGATTTCAGCTGGCCCGGCCAGGCGGTGTCGATCGCCGACACCAGCCAGCGAGGATGGCTGAAGCGAACCGCGGGCTCGAGGTCGCTGGCAGCCAGGGCAGCCGCGTCCTGATCCGATCGCAGGTAGCTTCGAAGCACCGCGTTGACCAGCCCTCGCGCCCATTTCTTGCCAAGGCGCGCCGTGGCGCTTACGGTCTGGTCCAGCACCGCGTGGCGTGGCGTGGAAAACCAGTTGAGTTCCGCCAGGCCCGTCAGCAGCAGACAATGAAGGTCCTGATCGCGAGACCGCAGAGGCTTGTCGAGGAAGGGTGCGAGCAGCGTTTCCAGCAGGGTCAGGTGCCGCAGTACGGCGTAGACCAGGGCCTGGCGCAGCGGATCGGCAGCCGCCTCGTCCGCGCCGAGGGATCGGCCCGATAGCACCCGCTGAAGCTGTTTGGCGGCGTCCGCGCGGCTGTCTTGCCCGCGCCGCCCAGGCCGCTGCCTGGAGCCCGAGCGCGGCGCCTTGCCTGACGTCGTAGCGGGTCGCTCGCCCAATCAGCTCACCGTCAGCGCGCGTCCGAACCGGGCGCCTCGGACGCGTCGGGCGACGGCAGCCGCGTCCCGACCGGCAGCGGGAACGCGTTGAGAAAGTCGGCGGCGGGCAGCGGGCGGCCGCCAGCCCGCTGCAAGCGGGTAATGCGGAGCCCGCCGGCTCCGGTCGCAACCGTCACGCCGTCAGCGTTGGCCTCGACGATCGTGCCGGGCTCCGCCGCCAGCGTCGGCAGCACCTCAGCGTCCCACACCCGCAGCCACTGGTCGTCGAGGCGGAAGCGGGCGACGGGCCAGGGATTGAATGCGCGCACCTGCCTCCTCAGCGCAACCGCGGACCTGCGCCAGTCGAGGTTGGCCTCCTCTTTTTCCAGCTTGGACGCGTAGGTCGCCTGGCTGTCGTCCTGCGGTTCGGGCGTTAGCGCTTCTCGCCGCGCCAGCGTATCGATCAGGAGCTCAGCGCCCAGCCGCGCCAGCCGGTCGTGCACGCTGCCGCCGGTATCATCGTCGGTGATCGGCGTAGCCGCCCGGGACAGCACGTCGCCGGTGTCCAGACCCGCCGCCATCTGCATGATGCAAACGCCGGTCTCCTCGTCGCCGGCCAGCACCGACCGCGCGATCGGCGCAGCACCGCGCCAGCGCGGCAGCAGCGAGGCGTGGATGTTCCAGCAGCCGAATGTCGGCACGGCCAGAATCGACCGAGGCAGAATCAGACCATAGGCGGCCACCACCATCAGGTCGGGCGTCAGCTCGGCCAGCTCCTCTGCCGCCTGCTCGCCGCGCAGCGACGTCGGCTGGCGGATCTCCACAGTGGGCGCGTGTTCGATGGTCCAGGCCTTGACCGGCCCGGGCTTCAGCCGCCGTCCGCGGCCGGCCGGCCGGTCCGGTTGAGTGTAGACCGCCACCACGTCGTGCTCGCTGCCGACCAGGGCCTGAAGGGCGGGCACCGCAAAGTCGGGCGTGCCGGCAAAGACAATTTTCATGTTGATGTGTGAAACGTGTTGGGCCCGGCCCTGAGCCGGCAAAAGATCATGCAGAGGCTTCTGCGCGTCGCGCCTTTTCCAGCTTCTTGCGTACGCGCTGCTGCTTCAGCGGCGAGAGGTAGTCCACAAAGACCTTGCCGTCGAGGTGGTCGATTTCATGCTGGATGCAGACGGCCAGCAGACCGTCCGCGGTCAGTTCGCGGCTTTCGCCGTTGCGGTCCAGCGCGGCGACGCGGATCCAGTCGGCCCGATCGACCTTGGCGTAAATGCCAGGCACAGAGAGGCAGCCCTCTTCGTAGACCTGGTTGCCGCGACGCTCCACGATCTCCGGGTTGATCAGCACGTGAGGCTGGTCGCGATCGTCCGACACGTCGACCACCAGCAGCCGCTTGTGGACGTTGACCTGCGTTGCCGCCAGTCCGATGCCCGGCGCGTCGTACATCGTCTCAAGCATGTCGTCAGCCAGCTGGACAATTTCCCCATCCACTTGCTCAATCGGCTTTGCCTTGATGCGCAGACGGGGGTCTGGGAACTCAATAATGTTAAGTAAAGCCATGAAATGGACGAAAGTTTGAACTGAATCTCATATTTGTGCCTACAAACAGTATTTAAAGTATAGGCGCAGGGCAAGGGGATCCAATGTGAAGACCGCGGCCCTGTCGATTTTCGGATGTTTTCCGCTCACGAAAATTCGGATACACTAACTTCTTTGGGGAATCAAGACATTGGCCGCGATGTTTAAACCATTACTTGCGATAATTGTCGGTTCACTCCTGTGCGCCAGCGCTGCTGCTCAGGTGGAACTGCGGGACGATCATCCAGACCGCTACGTGGTGGTCAAGGGCGACACGCTGTGGGACATCTCGGACCGGTTTCTGAAAAAGCCCTGGCTCTGGCCGGAAATCTGGCAGGTCAACCCCCAGATCGAGAACCCCCACCTGATCTACCCGGGCGATGAGATCAACCTGGTGTATGTCGACGGCGAGCCTCGCCTGTCGCTGCGCCGTGGCCGCAAGCTTTCACCCTACCCGCGCCGCACCTCGCTGGCCGAGGCGGTTCAGCCGATCAATCTGAACGATATCCGCCACTACCTCGACAAGCGGACGATCCTGGACGCGGCAGAGCTCGAAGGCCTGCCCTACGTGGTGGCCATGGAAGAGTCTTATCTGGCGGGTTCCGAGGGCATCAACCTCTACGCGCGGGGCCTAGATGAAGCCGCCCCCGGCGAGAGCTACGCGATTGTGCGCCCGACGGTCGAGTTCCGCGAAGTCCCGGAGACCTGGCCCTACGACCAGGCGGAGAGCTTCCGGCCGGAAGCCCGCGACTGGGAGTACCCGGCGGAGCGCTCGATTACCGACTTTGTCTCGCGCTTCTGGACCGAAAAGGTCTGGAGCGGCAAATACAAGAACACCCGCATTCTGGGCTACGAAGTGGTGCAGACCGCCACCGCCGAGGTGCTGGAGGCGGGCGATCCCTCCACGCTGCTCATCACTTCAAGCGAGCTGGAGGTGCTGCCAGGTGACCTGGTGATCCCCCTGTTTACGGCCAACTACGACCTCGAGTACTACCCCCACACCCCCGAGCAGCTTCCCGCCAACGCGCAGGTCATTGCGCTGAGCAATGCGCTGTTCGGCGTCGGACCGAACCAGGTTGTGGCGATCAACAAAGGCTGGGAAGACGGCATCGAGCACGGTGACGTGTTTTCGACGCATCGGCCCGGCCAGCTCATCCGCGATGAAATCCGCTATCCGAAGGACGACGTTAAGACCTTCTTCTCCAAAGAACGCCGCAAGAAGGCGAACGTCCAGCTGCCGGATGAGTACACCTCGCACATCATGATCTTCAAATCGCACGAACGGGTCAGCTACGGCCTGGTCATGCGGGGCAAAAAGGCTGTCCGCATTCTCGACAAGCTGAAAATGCCCTGAAGCTCTCCCGGGCCCCGGCCCGGGCAAGGACGCGGAGTGCGTCGGTCCCGGGCTGGGCCGACCGGCCGCCAACCGGCCTGATTCCGCTGTTGATCGTCCCGTCGCCTCACCCGGCCCCACCTGCGAGTCTCCTGATACCATCCGCGCAACGGCCGCGCGTTAGTCTGCAAGGCGAGAGGTTCGACGGAGCCCTGTTTGGCTGAAACCACTACCACTGAGAACACCACAGACCTGCGTGTATGGCTCACCCTGATCAGAGCTTTCGCCGGCACGGCCAGCAGCGGCGTTGAGGCGCTTCAGCAATTCGGCGGCGCCGAACAGCTGCTGGGAGCCAGCGCTGCCGAACTCGCGCAGGCCGGCGTCGGCAAAGCCACGATCGACCGGCTGGCAAACCCCGACCCGGCGTTGCTGACCACCGACGAGCGTTGGCTTGAGCAGCCCGACTGCCACCTGTTGACCTGGTCCGACGAGGCCTACCCGCCGCAGCTGCGTGATATTCCCGACCCGCCGCTGGCCCTTTTCTGCCGCGGCAACCCGCAGCTTCTTTGGCTGCCGCAGCTGGCGATTGTCGGCACCCGGAACCCCAGCTCCGGCGGTCTTCGACACGCACGGCGGTTTGCCGCCGCGCTCGCCGCGCACGGCCTGGTGATTACCAGCGGCCTGGCGCTGGGAATCGACGGTGCCGCCCATCGAGCAACGCTCGACGCAGGTGGCCTGACGATTGCCGTGGCCGCCACGGGACCCGACCGGATCTATCCGGCCCGACACGTTGAGCTGGCGACCGACATCGTCCGCAGCGGCCTGATCGTGAGCGAGTTCCCGCCGGGCTGGGAGCCCCGGCGGAGGTCCTTTCCGCAGCGCAACCGCTTGATCTCGGGCCTGGCCCTGGCGGTGCTGGTGATCGAGGCCAGCGTTCAGTCCGGCAGCCTGATCACCGCGCGAATCGCCGGTGAGCAGGGGCGGGACGTGTACGCGCTGCCCGGGTCGATCGACAACCCGATGGCGCGAGGCTGCCATCGTCTCATCAAACAGGGCGCGAGGCTGCTTGAGGACGCAGATGAGCTGATCCGGGACATTGCCCCGCGGGCCCGCAAAAGCGCCGCGCAGCGGCGTGCGCAGCTCAACGCCCAGGGGCCTGAACGACCCGCGCAGGACGGCGCCGTGACAGCCGGCAGCGCCGCCAGCGGGGGTCAGGGTGCGGGTGATTTTTTGTTGGACGAGGACTATAAAATGCTGTTCGACGCGGTGGGATTTGATGAACTTAGTGTAGATTTGCTGGTCGAGAGCACTGGATTGACGGCTGCATCGGTTTCCTCCATGCTCCTGATTTTGGAATTGAGAGGCCTGGTTCAAATAGGCCCCGGCGGCGGATATTGCCGCACCGGCGAGGGATGGCAATGAAAGAAAACGTCCTTGACGTTCTGATGTACCTGTTTGAAAACTACATGTACGACGAGCCGGACGACGACCCGGATCGCGCCTCGCTGGAGTCCAGCCTCTCGGAAGCCGGGTTCAGCGATCGCGAGATCACCAAGGCCTTCGATTGGCTCGACGGCCTGGCCAGCCAGCGCCACCTGCCGGAGATGCAGGGTAAGTCTGACGGGCCGGTCCGCGTTTACACGGACATTGAACAGCAGCGCCTGGACACCGAGTCGCGTGGCTTCATCACCTTCCTTGAGGGCGCCGGGGTGCTCGACTCCGCCCGACGGGAGCTGGTGATCGATCGCACCATGGCGCTGGAAAACGCCGAGGTGGATCTGGACGACCTCAAATGGATTGTGCTGATGGTGCTGTTCGATCAGCCGGGCCAGGAAGCCAACTACGCGTGGATGGAAAACTTCATGTTCGAGAGCACCCCGGAGCTTAGCCACTGATCGAACGTCCCAACCGACAGGAATCAACGCCCCGAAGGGCGTCTATCGAATGACCGCAAATCTCCTCATCGTTGAGTCTCCGGCGAAAGCCAAGACCATCAACAAGTACCTTGGCAAAGACTTCGTCGTACTGGCGTCGTACGGGCACGTTCGCGACCTGATTCCCAAAGAGGGCGCGGTTGATACCGGCGATTTCAGCATGAAATACGCCACGATCGAGCGCAACGCCAAGCACGTAGACGCGATCGTCAAGGCGATGCGCAAAGCCGACGCGCTGTACCTCGCGACGGACCTCGACCGCGAAGGGGAGGCCATCTCGTGGCACGTCCACGAGATTCTGAAAGAAAAGAAGGTCCTCAAGGACAAGCCCGTCTTCCGGGTGGTGTTCTCGGAGATCACGAAGAAAGCGATCTCGGACGCCGTCGCCAACCCGCGGGAAATCTCCATGAATATGGTCAACGCGCAGCAGGCTCGCCGCGCGCTCGACTACCTGGTCGGCTTTAACCTGTCGCCGCTGCTGTGGAAAAAGGTGCGTCGCGGGCTTTCCGCCGGGCGCGTGCAAAGCCCGGCGCTGCGCATGATCTGCGAGCGGGAAAACGAGATCGAGGCCTTTGAGCCGAGAGAATACTGGACCATCGAGGCCGATCTCAACAAGAAGGACCAGCCGTTCACCGCCAAGCTGGTGGAATTTAACGGTGAGAAGCTCGATCAGTTTGACCTGAACACCGAAGAGCTGGCCGTAGCGGCGAAAGAAAAGCTGTTGGAGGCGGCCCAGGGCAAGCTGAAGGTCGGCGACCTGACCAGCCGGCAGCGACGACGCCGGCCCGCGCCGCCGTTCATCACCTCCACGCTGCAGCAGGACGCGGCGCGCAAGCTGCGCTTTTCCGCCCAGAAAACCATGCGGGTTGCCCAGCAGCTGTATGAAGGTGTTGAGGTGGACGGCGCGCAGCAGGGCCTGATCACCTATATGCGTACCGACTCGGTCACGCTATCCAACGATGCGCTGGACGAGCTGCGCGGAGTGATCGCTGACGACTTCGGCAAAGACAAGCTGCCGGAGACGGCCAACACCTACAAAACCAAGTCCAAAAACGCCCAGGAAGCCCACGAGGCCATCCGGCCCACGGCCGCCAGCCAGCGGCCGGCGAACATCAAGGCGTTCCTGAGCGAAGACCAGTACAAGCTGTACGAGCTCATCTGGCGCCGAACCGTGGCCTGCCAGATGAACCCGGCCATCATGAACACCGTCACCGCCACCTTTCCCTGCGGCGAAGGCGCGAGCTTTCGGGCCAGCGGCTCAACGGTGGTGGAGCCGGGCTTCCTGGCGGTGTACGAGGAGGCGGAAAGCGACAAGAAGAAGAGCGAGGCCAAGCTGCCCCCGCTGGAAAAAGGTGAGGTGGTTGACCTGACCGAAATCCGTGGCGAGCAGCACTTCACCGAGCCGCCGCCGCGCTTCTCGGAGGCGTCGCTGGTCAAAGCCCTCGAGGAATACGGTATCGGCCGGCCCTCCACCTACGCCAATATCATTCAGACGCTGGTCAACCGGGAATACGTCGAGCTCGAGAGCCGCCGCTTTTTCCCCACCGACGTTGGCCGCATCGTCAGTCGCTTCCTGGCAGACCACTTCACGCGGTACGTCGATTACGACTTTACCGCCCAGCTGGAGGACAACCTCGACGAAGTCAGCCGCGGCGAGCGCGAGTGGGTGCCACTGCTGAAGGAATTCTGGGATCCGTTCACCAATCTGGTGCAGGACAAAGAGGAGTCGGTCACCCGCGACGAGGTACTTCAGGCGCGCGAGCTGGGCACCGACCCGAAATCCGGCAAACCGATTTCAGTCCGCATGGGCCGCTTTGGGCCCTACGTCCAGATCGGCACCAAGGACGATGAGGAAAAGCCGAAATTTGCCGGTCTCCTGCCGGGTCAGAAAATGGACCAGATCGACCTCGAGCAGGCGCTGGAGCTGTTCAAGCTGCCCCGCGAGCTCGGCAAGATGGACGACGATTTCCCGATCACCGCCAACATCGGGCGGTTCGGGCCCTACGTGCGCTTTGGCCAGAAGAGTTTTGTGTCCATCAAAGCGCCCGACGATCCCTACAGCATCGATCTGGAGCGAGCGCTTGAGCTGATCGAAGAGAAGAAGAAGGCTGACGCCGAACGCATCATCAAGACGTTCGAGGGCAGCGAAATTCAGGTGCTGAAGGGTCGCTACGGTCCGTATGTCACCGACGGCAAGAAGAACGGCCGGATTCCGAAAGACCGAGAGCCCGATACCCTGACACTCACCGAGTGCGAAGAGATTATCGCGGCGGCGCCGGCCCGCAAGAAGCGGGGCAAGAAGCGCGCCACCAAGAAAAAAGCCAAGACGGCCTGAGCGGGGCAGGCCAACCATTTCTTAACCTCCGGTGCCTGCCCTGCGCCTGGGCACCTCAGCGTCCAACGTGCGAGAAGCCATGAACAAAGAGGCGGTTAAAGAGTATCTGACGGGCCTGCAGTCCCGAATCTGCGAATCCCTGAGCGCCATCGACGGCAAAGAATTCAGCGCCGAATCCTGGGAACACGCCAACGGCGGTGGCGGCCTGTCCCGCATTATTGAAGACGGCGAGGTGCTGGAAAAAGGCGGCGTGGGTTTCTCCCACGTGCGCGGCGAACAGCTCCCGGGTAGCGCCACCGAAAAGCGGCCCGAGCTGGCCGGCCGCAGCTTCGAGGCGATGGGCGTGTCGCTGGTGATCCACCCGCGCAACCCCTATGCGCCGACCAGCCACGCCAACGTGCGCATGTTTGTTGCCGAGAAGCCTGGTGCTGACCCCATCTGGTGGTTTGGCGGCGGCTTCGATCTGACGCCCTACTACCCCTTCGACGAGGACGTGAAGCACTGGCACGAAACGGCGCACAAAGCGTGCGAGCCGTTTGGCGAAGACGTGTACCCGCGCTTCAAGAAGTGGTGTGACGACTATTTCTATCTGAAACACCGCAGCGAGACTCGCGGCGTCGGCGGCCTGTTCTACGACGACCTGAACGAGCCGTCGTTCGAGGAGTGTTTTGGCTTCATGCGCAGCGTGGGTGACCACTACATCCCTGCCTACGGCCCAATTCTGGAGCGGCGGAAGGACACGCCCTACGGTGAGACTGAGAGAGATTTTCAGGCTTACCGCCGGGGCCGCTACGTGGAGTTCAACCTCGTCTACGACCGCGGCACGCTGTTTGGTCTCCAGACCGGCGGGCGGACCGAATCGATCCTGATGTCGCTGCCCCCCATCGTTGCGTGGAAGTACGACTGGCACCCCGAGCCCGGTACGCCGGAAGCGGCGCTTTCAGACTACCTGAAGCCAAGAGACTGGCTAACCGAACTCGCGGCATAAGGGCGCCGATAACGTATATCGGGAGTTTTTCCGATCACATCGAAAGAAAAGACCCCGGGGGAAGGGGAAACCCCCGGGGTCACGGGAAACGGAGCTTGGGGGAACACCGTCTCCGCAGGGATCCACTCAGGGAGGGAGATGGATCCAGCCTTGCGGGCTTGCTTAAGTAGACCGGCCAGAGCGAAAAAGGTTTCGCACCCATGACTTACGGCATAGTGGGAGGCCAGGCCGGCCGTTTCGCGGTTTTCGGTCGGCGGCGGCGTCCACATACCGCTGCGCTTAAGATCTGACGCGACCCGTCGATCATCTTAAGGTCAATGCACGGAACTGCGACGTTGCTGGCCTACACCAAACTTCAACGAGCCCTGCTCGGAGAGCATCCCTGGCGCCTTGCGCTGCTGCTTGCAGCGGTTTTGCTGGGCCTGCAGCTTTGGCTGGCCCGCCCGCTGCTGTCGATCTCCGCAGCCGAATGGACGGCTATGACAGCGCAGTTTCTGCTGTGCGTTGCGCTGGTCTGGCTGGGGCTGCGGCAGGTTCAAAATCGCCGCCGGTCCATCGCGATTTTCAACAATTCTCCGATCCTGCTCTACTCCATCGATGAACAGGCCCGCATCGTCAACATCAACGGCGAGGGCGCCCGGAAACTGGGCTATACGCGCACGGATCTGATCGGGAGGACGCTGCGGGACTTCATGCCGCAGAAGGAGCGGGACGCGCTGAACGAGATGGCCGATCATCAGCCGCTGGTGCCGGTGCTCGTTGAAACCGGCCGTGTACGAAATCTCAAAGTTGTGCTGCGAAGCGCCGACGGGACGCCGTTTTACGGGGCCGTCTCGGCGCGTCTGACCCGCAACGCTCGCGGTCGCATCACGGGCGCTGACTGCGTGATCTTTGACGAGACCGACTGGGTTCTGGCGGAGGAATCGCTCAAATACGCCCGGGCTGAACTCTACCGGACCTTCTCCGACCTGCCCGTGCCGCTGTTTCACTGCGCCGCGGACGGCCGCTATCTCCGGGCCAACACCATGTTGCTGCAGCTGATGGGATGCAGCAGCCTGGAACAGCTCAACGAACTGGGCCATGCGCCGGTGCTGACCGACGAACTCCTGCGCCGCAGCGAAGGCGAAACGCTCGGCAGCTGGGGCCCGGTGTCGCTGCCCGACCGCAATCAGCGGACGGTGACGGCCCAGCTCCTGCTGCGCAAGGCGGTCGACAGCGCCCGTCAGCCCTACACCGAGGGCGTGCTGGTCGACAGCCGGGCGATCAACGCGGAACTCAGTTCCGCCAACCAGGAACGCTGGGAAGATCCCGGCAACAGCGCCGCTTGAGGGACGGAAGGCCCAGGGTCCAACTCAGGACCTGGCTCAGGGAAAAAAGAGCAGCTTGAGCACCAGCGCGGACAGGCAGGCGTAGAGCACGCCTTTGATCAGGCCTTCGCCCCGATCGATGCTGGTGCGGGCACCCAGCCAGCCACCAACGGCATTGCCGAGCGCCAGCGCAAGGCCGGCCGCCCACAGCAGCTCAACCTGACTGGAAAAAACCGCCAGCGCGATCACCGTGTAGATCAGCACGATCAGCACCTTGTGGGCGTTGGTGCGCACCAGGTCCAGCCCCAGCACACGGTGCAGGATCGGCATGAGGATGAAGCCGACACCGATCTGAATAAAGCCGCCCCAGGCGCCCGCCCCGACCATACACAGGTGCCCCGCCCACAGGCGCCGGCGTGAAATCGGCGCTCGGTCGGATTCCCCCGGCCGGCTTGCGGCGCTCGACCCGGTGGCCATCAGAACCATCACGCCGATCATCACCAGCGCCAGCAGCCGATTAAACCAGACACCGTCCAGCCGGGTGCCGGCAGCCGCACCGCCGGCGGCACCGAGAGAGGCCGCGGCGGCGAGCGACAGGCTCAGCTTGAGGTCGCTGATGCCGGAGCGAAAAAAGGTGATGCTGGCCACGATGTTCTGGGCCGCAATGGCAATCCGGTTGGTGCCGTTGGCGACGGGGCCTGACACCCCCATGAACAGCATCGCCGGTATGGTCAGCAGCGACCCGCCGCCGGCCATGACGTTCATCCAGCCGGCCAGAACTCCAACGGCGCTGAGAAGGCCGTATTGCCAGGGCGCCAGCGCTGCCTCAGGGCCCGTCATCTAGGGAGCGGTGCCCGCCAAAGCCCTACGCGCAAGCGCCAGAATCGCCTAATGGGCTTCGTTCCAGTTCGGCCCGATGCCTGCCTCGACGAGCAGCGGCACCGTCAGCTCAGCAGCACCAGCCATGCGCTCCATCACGCCGCTTTTGACGTCCTCGAGCACCGGCTCAGCAACTTCGAGGACCAGCTCGTCGTGAACCTGCATCAGCACGGAGGCCTCGCCGGCAAACGTCTCGGCCAGCCAGCGGTCAACCCGCAGCATGGCGCGCTTGATGATGTCCGCGGCGGTTCCCTGCATCGGGGCATTGATCGCCGCCCGCTCCGCGGCCTGGCGCCGCTGGTAGTTGCGGGAGTTGATCTCCGGCAGGTTGAGCCGCCGACCGAACAGCGTCTCGACATAGCCCGCTTCGTGCGCCTGCGCCCGGGTCTCTTCCATGTAGCCTTTGACGCCGGGGTAGCGCGCAAAGTAGACGTCGATATATTCCTGCGCCTCCTTGCGCCCGATGCCGAGCTGCCGGCTCAGGCCGAAGGCCGACATACCGTAGATCAGCCCAAAGTTGATCGCCTTCGCGGCCCGGCGCTTGTCGGGATCGATGTCGTCCGGATCGCCGCCGAACACCTCGGCCGCGGTTGCGGCGTGCACGTCCCGCCCTTCCTTGAAGGCGGTCAGGAGTCCCTCATCGCCAGACAGATGGGCCATGATCCGGAGCTCGATCTGGGAATAGTCGGCCGCCACCAGAACCATGCCGTCGGGGGCGACAAACGCTTCCCGGATGCGCCGTCCTTCCGGGCTGCGGATCGGGATGTTCTGAAGGTTCGGGTCGTTGGACGAGAGTCGGCCGGTGGCGGCCACCGCCTGATGATACGAGGTGTGGATGCGGCCGGTTTCGCCGTTAATCTGCAGAGGCAGACTGTCGGTATAGGTGGACTTCAGCTTGTTGAGCTGGCGGTGCTCCATCACCAGCCGGGGCAGCACGTAGTCGCGGGCGAGCTGCTCCAGCACTTCCTCGTTGGTCGAGGGCTGGCCTTTCGGGGTTTTGCGCAGCACCGGCAGCTCGAGCTCTTCAAAGAGAATCTGCTGCAGCTGCTTCGTGGACGAGAGATTGAACTTGCGGCCGACCTCCTCATAGGCGGTCTGCTCAAGCTCATGCATACGCTCGGCGAACTCCTGGCTCAGCCTGCCCAGCATGTCGCGATCCACCAGCACACCTTTCTTCTCGATCCGTGCCAGCACGGGCGCCAGCGGCATTTCGATCTCTTCGAACACCTGCTTCAGCGACGGTTCGGCCTCGAGCTTCGGCCACAGCGCGTGATGCAGCTGCAGCGTCACGTCCGCATCTTCGCCGGCGTATTCGGCAGCCTTGTCCATGGGGACCTGATCAAAGGTGATCTGTTTGGCACCTTTGCCCGCGATGTCTTCGTAGTGAACTGTCTTGCGCGCCAGGTAGTGCTCCGCCAGCGTGTCCATGTCGTGGCGAAAACCCGCCGCGTTGACGACGTACGACTCCAGCATCGTGTCGAAGCGCCATTGATCGACCTGAAGCCCATGGCGGGCCAGCACCAGGGCGTCGTATTTGAAGTGCTGGCCGACCAGCGCGCAGTCGGGATCTGAAACGAGCGGCTTCAGCCGTTCGATCACCGCCTCGAGCGCCAGCTGCTCGCCGGCCCCACTGCCGGTATGGGCAATCGGAATGTAGGCCGCCTTGCCGGGCTCACAGGCCAGCGATACGCCGACCAGCTCCGCGACCATCGGATCGAGGCTGGTGGTCTCGCAGTCCAGCGCGTAGAGCCGGGCCTCCCTGGCGGCCGCCACCCAGCGGTCCAGCGCTTCGAGATCGCGAACAATCTCCGTGTCTGTCGTCGCTGCCTCGCTGGTCGGATCTTCCTCATCCAGGTCGGCAAGCCAGCGGCCGAACTCAAAGCGGGTAAATATCTCGCGCAGCGTGTCGCTGTCGGGCTCGCCCAGACTCAGGCTGTCGCCGTCGAGCTCGAGCGCCACGTCCGTCTTGATGGTGACCAGCTCCCGGGACAGCGGCAGCGTCGGCAGCGCCTCGCGCAGGTACTCGCCGATCTTGCCGCCGATATCTTCAGCAGCCGCCATCACGCCGTCGAGGTCGCTGTACGCATCCAGCCACTTGGCGGCGGTCTTTGGTCCGCACTTGTGGACCCCCGGCACGTTGTCCACCTTGTCACCCACCAGCGCGAGGTAGTCGATGATCTGTTCGGGGCCGACGCCAAACTTGGCCTTGACCCCCTCGGGGTCCAGCACGGTGTTGGACATGGTGTTGACCAGCGTGACGCGCTCATCAACCAGCTGAGCCAGGTCCTTGTCGCCGGTGGAGATCAGCACGTCCTGGCCCTGGCTGGCGGCCTCGCGGGCGAGTGTTCCAATCACGTCGTCCGCTTCCACCCCGCCGATTTCGATCAGCGGCCAGCCCATGGCCTTGATCATCTTCTTCAGCGGCTCGATCTGAACCCGCAGATCGTCCGGCATCGGGGGCCGGTTGGCCTTGTACTGGTCGTATAGCTCGTTGCGGAATGTTGGACCCGGGGCGTCAAACACGACGCCGAGACGGTCTGGATGGTGTTCATTTACCCAGGCTTTGAGCATATTGGCCACGCCGTAGAGCGCGCCGGTGGGCTCTCCCTGGCTGTTGGTGAGCGGCGGCAGGGCGTGAAACGCGCGAAACAGGTAGGAAGAACCGTCTATCAGGTAGAGGGTGGGGTTGGCGGACATGCGTTAAGCCTTTCGGGGCAGTTTAGTTGAATTGGTCAAGCGTAGGCGTCACATTATGATAGAGGTGCGAACGTCACGCGAATGGTGGAACCGATGAACATGCGAATACTGCAGATCTGGGCCGCGCTGCTGGTGCTGCTTCCTGCCTTCGGCCTGGCACAGCCCGCCGCCGAGGCGCCGGCGCAGGGCGGAAGTCAGCCGGAAGGTCCGGCGACCGAAGATGCGCCGCCACCGCCGTTACCGGCGCTGAAGAGCGCCCCGAAACCCGATCCGAACGAGGCGCCGATCGGCGATGTGCCCATTCCGCCGAAGGTGAGAAACAGCCAGGAGATCGTGCCGGCGGTGCGCATCACCACCGGTGACGACGGTCAGATCATCGAGGAGTACTCCAGCAACGGCGAGATCTACATGGTCAAGGTCACGCCGAAAAAGGGGCCTCCCTACTATTTCTTCGACTATGACGGCGACGGCATCATGGAAACCCGGCAGTTCGAGTCGGACTCCGGCGTGAAGCCGGTCCACTGGAAACTGCTCGAATGGGAGTAAACCGACTGCGCTAGCGGGCCCTGCGGTCCACTAATTCAGCCTGGGAGGGGATTTGATCGAGCTGCTCGACGGCCTCGCGCGATGGTGCGGCCGCGTTGTTGCCTGGTTCACGCTGGCCATGGTGCTGTTGACCTGTGGCGTGGTGCTCGCCCGCTATGGATTTGACGCGGGTTCGGTCGCCGTCCAGGAGCTCGTGCTCTATCTTCACGCCGCGGTGTTCATGCTCGGCGCCGGCTACACGCTGCAGCATGACGAGCACGTTCGGGTCGACATTTTTTACCGGCCGGCCTCAGCCAGGCACAAACACTGGATCAACCTGCTGGGTGTGCTGCTCCTGCTCTGGCCGAGCTGCGGCTTTATCCTCTGGAGCTCGCTCGACTATGTCGCGGCGTCCTGGGCCGCCAATCAGGGCGCCGGAGAGGGCTCGCGGGAGGCCGGCGGGCTGCCTTACGTGTACCTCCTCAAGACGCTGATCCCCGTCGCCATGGGCCTGCTGATGCTGCAGGGTCTGGCCCTGGCCGCGCGCAGCGTTCGGGGTCTGAGACGCGGACCGGACGAGCGGACTGCCCAGGACAGCGACCGCTGATGGAGGGTCTACTGGCGCTCGTGCTGTTTGCCGCCGTCTGCCTGGTGCTGATGGCCGGTTTCCCCGTGGCCTTCACGCTGGCCGGCGTGTCGCTCCTTTTCGCCGCGGCCGGCACCGCGGCGGGCGCTTTCGATCCGGCGTTCCTGAACGCCGTGCCCAACCGCATCTTCGGCATCATGGGGAACGAGACGCTCCTGGCCGTGCCGCTGTTTGTTTTCATGGGCATCGTGCTGGAGCGATCCAAGCTGGCGGAGGATCTGCTGGGGGCCATGGCCGGGCTGTTCCATCGCCTGCGGGGCGGGCTGGGAATCGCCGTGCTGCTGGTCGGCATGCTGATGGCGGCGAGCACGGGCATTGTGGGCGCCACCGTGGTCACCATGGGGCTGATGTCGCTGCCGAGCATGCTCAAGGCGGGCTACGACCCGCGGCTGGCCAGCGGCAGTATCTGCGCCGCCGGTACGCTGGGGCAGATTATTCCGCCGTCGATTGTGCTGGTGCTGCTCGGTGACGTGATCTCCAACGCCTACCAGCAGGCGCAGCGCGATCAGGGCATCTTCTCGCCCGAGACGGTGTCGGTCGGCGAACTGTTTGCCGGTGCGCTGCTGCCGGGGCTGCTGCTGGTTGCTGCCTACATGAGCTACGTGCTTTTGGTGGCGCTGACGCGCCCGGAGCGAGCGCCCCGGGCCGCTGACAGCGACGAGCCGACGCCCGAGCTGTCGCAGCTCCTCAAGGCGCTTGCGCCACCCCTGCTGCTGATCGTGGCCGTGCTGGGCTCCATTCTGGGCGGCATTGCCACCCCGACCGAGGCCGCCGCCGTCGGCGCTGCCGGCGCCCTGCTCCTGGCGCTGCTGCGCGGACAGTTTGGTCTGGAGGCGCTGAACGGCACCATGCGCGGCACGGTTCGCGTCAGCGCGATGGTGTTTGCCATTCTGATCGGCGCTGCGGTTTTTTCGCTGGTCTTCCGGGGTTTCGGCGGCGACGAGGCGGTCCACCGGCTGCTGACCGGACTGCCCGGCGGCACGGTCGGCGCGCTGCTCGTCGTGATGGCGCTGATGTTTGTGCTCGGCTTTGTCCTCGACTTCATCGAGATCATTTTTGTGGTTGTACCGATCGTGGGGCCGGCGCTCCTGACCATGGGTATCGACCCGATCTGGCTGGGTATTCTGATCGCGGTGAATCTGCAGACGTCGTTTCTCACCCCGCCTTTCGGTTTTGCCCTGTTTTATCTTCGCGGCGTCGCCGCCAGCTCCGTCACGACGGGCGACATCTATCGCGGGGTGCTGCCGTTCATCGCGATCCAGATCCTGGTGCTCGGGCTGATCGCCGCCGCACCGGCGCTGGTCACCTGGCTGCCCGAACGCATCTACGGCTGACCGCTACAGCTCGCGCATCATCCAGCGGTTGCAGGCGTCGTGGCCGGTGGCCCCGACCGGGCCGTCCAGGTCGTGGAAGCCCTGCTTGCGATAGAGGTGGCGCGCCTGGTGCATCACGTCGAGCGTCTCCAGGTAGCACCGGCGGTAGCCGAGCAGGCGTGCGGTGTGGATACAGTGCCGCAGAAGCTGCAGCCCCATGCCTTTGCCCCGGAGCTGCGGCAGGAAGTACATCTTCTTGAGCTCGCAGATCTCTTCATCCGCGCCGACCAGCGGGCCGACACCGCCCCCGCCCAGCACCTCGTCGTGATCGTCGACCACCACAAAGTAGGCGCTGCCTGAGCCCTGGTAGGCGGTGTACATATCGTTGACCTCCGGATCGCCGATGGAGTAACCGCAGCCGACGGCACCATGTTCCGTCATCACGTCGCGAATGACCCGCGCCATGGCGGCCTTGTCGTCGGACCGGATCGGCCGGATGTGAAACGCTTCGCTCAGCCTCGCGTAGCGCAGCGCGGACGCATACTGCTGTAGCCCGTCCAGGACCCCCTCCCGCGCCTCGTCGGGGACAAACGCCAGCGCCCGCCGCACCTGGTCGTCCGCGCGATCGTGAATCTCCGTGACCTTTTCGCGACCGAGCTCGGTGAGCGACAGCGGCCGACGTCGCCGGTCGGCCCCCGGGCGCCCGGCCGCCACCAGTCCAGCGCTCACCAGGCGGTTGATCAGCCGACTCATGCTGGATTTTTCGAGCAGCATGATCTCCGCCAGCTCTGAGGCGGTGGCGGTGCCGCGCGATTCCAGCTCCATCAGCAGATGACATTCCGGCACGGTACTGCCGGGAATGCATCCGGAGCCATCGACAACGCGGAATTCCCGCACTAAAGTACGGGCCGCCTGCCGTAATCCCGCTATGACTGGACCCATATGTATGTCTCACCCATCCAATTGGTTGTAGAATGCAACCATATGAGTGACATTTCAACTCAAGAGCGCCAGCGCTTCGATCGCGACGGCTACCTGCGGGTTTCCGGCCTGGCCGACCCAACGATGCTGAGCGCGATCTCGGCGCAGGTCAGCGCCGAGCTGGCCAGCCAGCCCATGGAACTGGAAATCGACGTCGGCTACCCGGGCGCGCCGCGCAGCGAAAGCGATCGCGGCGCCTCAACGCCTCGACGACTGCTAGCTGCTTACGCGAGAGATGGAGCCATCCAGTCGTGGGCCGGCGTGCCGGCACCGATCATCAGCCGGCTGCTGGATTCTCCGACCGTGTGGCTGAGCCAGGCTCACCACAACTGCGTCATGACCAAGTATCCGAGCTATTCCAGCGACACGCTGTGGCACCAGGACATCCGTTTCTGGGCCTTCGAACCGCCGCACCTGGTGAACTGCTGGCTGGCGCTGGGCACCGAGCGCGAGGAAAACGGCGGGCTCAGGGTCATCCCCGGTTCGCACCGCTGGAAGCTCGACCCCGAGCGGCTCGACCAGGGGTGTTTTCTCGATCCGCGACACCCCGAGAATGCGGCAGCCATCGACGCCTCGATTCAGCTGGATCTCGAGCCGGGAGACGCGCTGTTCTTCCACGCCGGCCTGTTCCACGCGGCAACCCGGAACCGCACCGATTCCGTCAAGCTGTCACTGGTCTATTCCTATCACGGCGCCGGCACCCGACCGGTTCCCGGCACGCGCTCAGCGGCGCTCGAAGAAATCCGCTTTGACTGCTGAAGCAGGCGTCGATGACCGTCTGCGGTTCGTGCTGGTGAGGCCGTCGGTACCGGGCAACATCGGCGCCACGGCGCGAGCGATGAAAACGATGGGACATCACAGGCTGTGGCTGGTGTCGCCGGACACGGAGTTCCCGCATCGAGAGGCCACACGCCGCGCCGTTGAAGCGGCTGACGTGCTGGAAACAGCCACCGTGGTTGATACGCTCGCCGAGGCTCTGGCGGGGTGTCAGCTGAGTGTGGCCGTTTCCGCTCGCCGCCGGCACGCGGACTGGCCCATCCTGAGCCCGACCGAGCTGAAAGACAGGCTGGGCCGCGCTGAAGGAGAGATCGCGCTGGTCTTTGGGCCGGAGTCCAGCGGCCTGAGCAACGAAGAGCTTTACCAGTGCCGCCTGCAGACCATCATCGCGTCAAACCCGCGCTGCCCGAGCCTCAATCTTTCGCACGCCGTTCAAATCTACGCCTGGGAGCTCGCGGGTGACCTCAACCCCGCGCCGGCTGATCGCGTTGAGCGCCCGACCCAGGAGCAGGTGGACCATCTTCTTGGACAGGTCGACAAGCTTCTTGAAAAGCTCGACTTCGCACCTGCCGGTCTCGGCGACCCGCGCCTGGCGGCGGTGCTGCAGCGCGCCGATCTGAAGCTGGCTGACTGGTCGCTGCTGGAGGGTGTGCTGTACCGGGCGCTCCAGCGTCTGTCGGATCCCGGCGGCAGCGAGGCGCCCTGAGCACCGACGTTCACGGTCCAGCAGCCCGTCGCTGCAGCAAGTCTGCTAATGTGGCGACGCCGGCGCCACGCGGGCCCGGCGACCCCGTTCATCTCAGCCAAAGGACGTCCTATGCGTCTCCAAGACCGATCAGCCCGGGCAGCGTACCCGGGCGTCCAAAGCCGTCGCCGACTCACGCTTTGTGAGGCGCTGTGCCTGGTCGCAGCCCTGTTGTTTGCCAACCTGCTAAACAGTCCGGCGATCGCCCAGGGCGGTGCCGCCGGCCTGGGCCTTCAGAGCAACCTGGGCGAACCGCTGTGGCCGGACACCCGCTACAGCCCACAGGTGCCCACCATCGAGAAGGTTCTGGGCTATCGGGTTGGCGAACGCATCACCAGCTCAGCCGCGGCCAGCCGTTACTTCGAGGCCCTGGAAGCTACTCGACCCAGGCAGCTTCAGCGCTTTGACTACGGCGAATCCTGGCAGGGACGGCCGCTGTATTACCTGGCGCTCGGCAGCGCTGAGAACATTCAGGCCCT
>JANQOZ010000067.1 GCA_028285525.1 Lysobacterales bacterium | reverse complement strand
GCCTGGTCACGGCCTCTACAAAGTGCGGCCCATCGCCACTCATGGGCACCGTGCCGCGGTAAACACCCGGCTCTCCGGGCAGCGGCGTGAGCGTCACCTCGCTGACCGTGGAGCCCGAAATATGCGCTGTCAGCGGCGCCCCGGATCGGGGCTCGAAAGCGTCATCCCGAAGCTCGGCTCGCAGGGAAAGCTCACCACCCTCGCTGTTCACGTCGAGCTCAAATCGCTGCCGCGCCTCGCTGGTCAGAGCGTGCAGTGTTTGCCGCCAGAAGGTTTCGTGGCGCTGATCTTCGAGCGGCAGGCTCATCTGCCAGCGCCAGGTACCGCCGGTAGCCAGGATCAGCGCGCGGCCCCGCCCATAGGGCTGCTCCACCAGCAGCGGCTGCGGCGTGCCGTCGACCACCACGTCGAGCAGCGTGCTGGCCGCCGGCTTCAGCGCGCCGAGCAGCTGGTAATCCGCCAGGGCGGGGAGCGTCTCCCAGAGCTCGTCGTCGGCTTGGGCGTTGTCGTCCCAGCGGAGCACTGCGCTGCTTCTTCCCGCTGCGGTCCGGACTACCGGCCATCGCTGCCGGGAAAAGCTTTCCCGCTCTGCCGCCGGCAGGGCCGCGGGCAGCACGCCGGCCAGCGGAGAATTACCCCAGCCGCCCTGGCCAAGACCGCTGCGCCCGCCGAGCAGCAGCAGCCCGCCGCCGCGCTGGGCGACAAAATCCCGGATCAGGGCGAGCTGCTGATCGTCGAACGAAGCGGCTTCGATACTGCCGATCACAATGCCGTGATAGGCAAACAGGGTCTCGGCGTCGGCCGGAAATCCGCCTTCGAGCTCCTCGGCGCTGGCGATGCCCTGGCGGTAGAACTTGTTTGGACTGACCCGGAGCAGCGAAACCAGCTCAAGGCCCGGATCGGCGCTGACGGCGCGACGCAGGAACTTGTACTCCCAGCGTGGCTCACCCTCGATGTAGAGAATGCGGCGGGTTTGCTCAGCGACCTCCAGCATCCGCGTGAGCGTGTTGTTCGCCAGATTCGCGTCATTGGGACCTGGCTCCAACGCGAAGGTCAGCGCGTGATGACCGAGCTCACCGAGCGGCAGGTCCATCCAGACGGAAGTGCGGTCGCCCTCACCGAGCGAGACCTCCCGCACCGCCAGCAGCTCCTGATCCCGGCTGACCTTGATCCGGGCCTCCGCCGGCCCCGCGTGGACGATGGTGAGCTGTGCGCGCAGCCGGCTCCCCGGAGCGAGGCGTTTGGGGAGCTTGACCGCACCGATACCGAGATCTTCGGCGATTCGCTCCCGGCCCAGACCGACAGTGTGTACCGGGATGTCCCAGCGGGACAGCTGCCCGAGCGTGCGGTCTCGAGGCGAGGTGTCGATACCGTCGCTGAGCACCAGCACGGCACCCAGCGGATTTTGCGCGCTGCGCTGCAGCACCTGGTCCAACGATCGGGAAAGTGCGCTGGCGTTGTCCTGCCCCGTGAGCTCGACCGGGTCGTCGATCGGTGTCGCCCGGTCGCTGAAACGGAAAAGCTGCACGTCGAAGTTTTCAGCCAGCTCAGCAAACGCGTCGCCGGCGAGCAGATCACGGACCGAATCCAGCCGGCTCCGCCCCGCGCTTTGATAGCTCATGCTGGCCGAGTCGTCGACCAGCACCGCGAGCGTGTTGCTGCCGGGAAGCACCCGGTCGACGGACAGCGAAGGCCGCCAGAGGAGCAGGACCGCGCCGGCCAGCAGAATCAGCTGGAGCGAACCAACGGTGAGACGCTGACCCGGGCTCAGGTTGTGGCCGCGGCGGACCAGGCCCCCGACCAGCAGCACCGTGCAGAGACCAACCAGAACAAACGCCACCCAAAGCGGCCAGCCCGAGGCGAAGAAAAGCGTTCCGTCGCGCCAGGTTTCAGCCGGGTATTTAAGCCAGAAGTCGATCAATGGGTCATAGCGTAGAGCAGATAGTTGATGCCGAAGCGGTAGGCCAGGGCCGTCATTGGCTCGGGATACTCGGGCCAGTCGGCATGCTCCCAGGCGTCACCCATGTCCATATTGAAATTGATCGCCAGCATCAGCCGACCGTCGTCGTCATAGACGCCGCGCCAGTGGGGTTCAAAGCCGTCCTGCTCCCAGGTCCGACCGCTGCGCAGCGGCATGATGCCGGGAATCTGGATTCGCTGATCGAGGTCATAAAAGACATGCAGCACCGGATCATCATCCGGGATATCCCGCACCGGCCGATCGGGGAACACGCGGCTCAGCGTCGACATGAAACCGGACCACTCAAGTGACCCGTGAAAGTCATCGACCATCAGAAAGCCGCCCCGCAGCAGGTACTCTCTAAGCCGTCGAGCCTCGTCCAGGTCCAGATGCCAGCCGCCGACCTCAACCGCATAGAGCCACGGATAATCAAAGACCTCATCGCTGGACAACGTGAGAACGTGCCCGTCTGGATCGGCGTCAACGCGGGTCAGGCGTCTGACGCCGCCAAGAAAATGGTGTTCAGCGTCAGGGTAATCCGTGCGCCACAGGCTGCTGCGTCGATTGCCGCCGCGCAGCTGATTGGTGGTGAACGCCACCCGGGCAAAAATAAACTCCGCGTCAGCGGCGGGGGCAATGGGAATGGCTGTGCTGGCAGGATCGGCGTATAGGGGCGTGCTCAGGGCGGCCAGCAGCACTAGCGTGATAAGCCGTCCGAATCCTGGTACTGCTGATGCTTTGCGGGTCAATGGTTACCCTGCGGTCATTGAACAAACCCGCATTATCAGCGGGAATCTGTTAAGACCCCGCGAAGAGTGCGGGGTTCCAACGTCCGGCGACCCTGCCGGTCAGTTCAGGCAGCCGGGCGATTCTGGCGGTTTTCCACGAGCTGGTCGACAACAGTCGGATCCGCCAGGGTGGAAGTATCACCCAAATTTTCGTAGTCGTTGCCGGCAATCTTGCGCAAGATGCGCCGCATGATCTTGCCGGACCGCGTCTTGGGCAGCCCTGGCGCCCACTGCAGCAGGTCAGGCGTCGCGATGGGCCCGATCTCCTTACGCACCCACCCGTTCAGTTCCTGGCGCAATTCGTCGGTACCCTCACGACCTTCCATCAGCGTCACGTAGGCGTAAATCCCCTGCCCTTTGATGTCGTGCGGATAGCCTACCACCGCCGCCTCCGCGACCGCCGGATGAGACACCAGCGCGCTCTCCACTTCTGCCGTTCCCATGCGATGTCCGGAAACGTTCAGCACATCATCGACCCGGCCGGTGATCCAGTAGTCTCCGTCGGCGTCGCGCCGAGCCCCGTCGCCGGTGAAGTAGCAGCCCTCGAACGTCGAGAAGTAGGTATCAACAAAACGCTGGTGATCGCCGTAGACCGTGCGCATCTGTCCGGGCCACGAGTCGGTGAGCACCAGGTTGCCCTCCGCCGCGCCTTCCAGCACGTTGCCCTCCCCGTCGACCAGCGCCGGCATGACGCCGAAAAGCGGCCGACAGGCTGACCCGGGCTTGAGCTCCGAAGCGCCGGGCAACGGGCTGATCAGAATGCCGCCGGTTTCGGTTTGCCACCACGTATCCACGATCGGACAACGCTCTTCCCCGACCACCTTGTAATACCACTCCCAGGCCTCGGGGTTGATCGGTTCGCCGACCGATCCCAGGATCCGCAGGCTGTCGCGGTCGGTATCCTCGACCGGCTCGTTGCCTTCTCGCATGAGGGCACGAATCGCGGTCGGCGCGGTGTAGCAGATGTTTACCTCGTGCTTGTCGCAGACTTCCCAGAGGCGGCTGGCGTCCGGATAGTTGGGCACCCCTTCGAACAACAAGGTGGTCGCGCCGTTGGCCAGCGGCCCGTAGACAATGTAGGTGTGGCCGGTCACCCAGCCGACGTCGGCGGTGCACCAGTAGATGTCGCCAGGATGGTAGTCGAACACCAGTTCGTGAGTCAGGGACGCATAAACGAGGTAGCCGCCGCTGGTGTGGAGCACGCCTTTCGGCTGCCCGGTCGAGCCGGAGGTGTACAGAATGAATAGCGGATCTTCGGCGCCCATCTCCACCGGCGGGCAGTGTTCGTCGACGTCCTCGGCCAGCTCGTGGTACCAGTAGTCGCGATCATCCGACCACTCAACCTTGCCGCCGGTGTTGCGCACCACCAGCACATGATCGAGATTGTCCATTACGCCGTCGCGCTCGCAGGCTGCGTCAGCGTTGGCCTTCAGCGGCACGGTCTTGCCGCCCCGGACGCCCTCGTCGGCCGTTATCAGCAGGCTCGATCGACAGTCGTTGATCCGCCCGGCCAGCGCGTCCGGCGAAAAGCCGCCAAAAACCACCGAGTGCACGGCACCGATCCGGGCACAGGCCAGCATGGCCACCGCGGCCTCCGGGATCATCGGCAAATAGATCGTGACTCGATCACCCTTGTCGACGCCGAGCTTCCGCAGCACGTTGGCGAAGCGGCAAACCCGGCGGTAGAGCTGACCGTATGTGATTTCTTCATCGTCATCCGGGTCGTCACCCTCCCAGATGAGCGCCACATCGTTGGCCTTGTGGGGGAGATGGCGGTCCACGCAGTTGGCGCAGACGTTCAGCGTGCCGTCGGCGAACCAGCGGATGTGGACGTCGTCGCGGGCGAACGATACGTCCTTCACCTGGGTAAACGGCTTCACCCAGTCGATCCGAGCGGCCTGTTCGCGCCAGTAGTCTTCGTTGTCCTCGACCGATCGCCGATAGCTGGACTGGTAGTCATCAGCGGTGATCCAGGCACGCTCCGCTACGGCAGGCTTAACCGGATATCGATGGGTTTCACTCATGTTGTTGTTCGCTGCGGCACTAGGTTAAGTCGATGATAGCAAACGATAAACCGGGTTCCGGCCTGCACCGACAGCAACGCCTGAAAAAACGTTTGCTGTTGCAAATGTTCACGCTCTTCAGAGCAGAACCGGGCCGCAGGCAGCTCGTCAGGGGTCTGCCAGCGGCCTGTAAGGCGTGACGCTTTTCGGCGTCGGACTGGCACATTGACGACCACTACGCAATTTCACACTTGTTTTGACCGCGACCGCTGAGTTGAACTTCGGCAGCGCGTATCCTCAATAAATCCCGACGCCGGCCGAAATTCGGCGTTGGTCATTCGTTTTTTTAGGCGCACCAGAGTTGGTCTACGGCCCAATGACGCAGGAAAACCCCTACGAAAAGCAGGTCACCCCCGACGAGCTCAAGCCGGGCATGTTTGTCTCGCGGCTTGATCGGCCGTGGATCGAAACACCTTTCCTGCTGCAGGGCTTTGAGATCCGGGGAACCGCTGACGTCGAGCAGGTGCGCAGCCTGTGCCGCTACGTTTTTATTGACGTGGAGCGGGGCAACGACATCACGCCGTCCCGGCTCGATACGCGGCCGCTGTCGAAAAGCAGCTCATCGCTAACGGAGTCTCAGGAAGAGCTGCCGCGAGCCCGCAAGGCGCTGGACCGCACCTGCCTTGAACTGACCGGCGTGCTGCGCCAGGCCGAGCGGGGGCGACGCGTCCGGCTCGACAGGCTTGAGAGCCGGATCGTATCCCTGGTCGACAGCACGCTGCGCAGCACGGACGCTTCACTGCTGCTAGCCCGACTTCGCCGCAAGGACGACTACGCCTACAACCATGCACTCTGCGTCTCGGTCTTCGGCGTCGCGCTCGGCAAACAGCTGGGCCTGGAGCGCCAGGAGCTGGAGCAGCTCGCGCTGTGCGCTTCTCTGTTCGACATCGGCAAGACGCGGATCAGCGATGAGCTCCTTAACAAGCTGGACCCGATCAGCCCGGAGGAACGCCGTGAGCTTGAGCGACACGTCGACTATGGCGTTGACATTCTAGAGCAGTCCGGCGCGGATACCAGCGTTGTCAGCGTCGCCCGGGATCACCACGAGCGCTGCGACGGAAGCGGGTATCCGAGAGGATTAACCGAACCGGATCTGTCCCTGTTCGCTCAGATTGTCGGACTGGTGGACACCTACGACGCCATGATGAGCGATCGCGGCTACCGCGCCGCAAATTCCCACGAAAAAACCGTCAACATGCTCTACCAGGAGCGTCACAAGTCGTTCAACGCTGAGCTGCTCGAGCAGTTCATTCACTGCCTTGGCACCTACCCGGTCGGCTCACTGGTGGAGCTAAGCAGCGGTGACGTCGGGATCGTCATCCAGCAAAACGGCCTGCGGCGCTTAAGGCCCCAGGTCATGCTGGTCCGGGACGCTGACGGCCAGCCCATCGAGCACTACCCGGTGGTCAATCTGCTGACGGAAACCACCGAGGAGACCGGCGAGCCGGTGGCCATCACCCGTACGCTCGAGTGTGGCGCTTTCGGCATCGATCCATCCGACTACTTCCTGCAATGACCACCGAAGACCTCGAACGGCTGCGCCCGCTGACCCGTGCCGAGCTGGCGGCGCTGGCCGAACGCCGCTTTGCCGAGAGCGACGGCCGAACCGGTCTGCTGCTGGCCAACCTGATCGGCTTCGACCACACCAACGCCACACTGGGATACCGTGCGGGTGAGGCGTTGATCCGCGCCGCCTGCACGGGCCTTCGCAGCGCGTTCCCCGGTCAGGACCAGGTATGGCCCGTCGGCCACGGTCAGCTCGCGGTGTTTGTTCCCAACCTCAAACACCCGAACCACGCGCTGCTGGCGGCGAGCAAGGTCCAGCGGTCTCTCGAGGAACTGGAACGTGCTCACCGCGGGCCGCGCTTTCGCCCGACGCTGGGCGTCGCCGTTTTTCCCGACCACGGCACGACCGCCGATCAGGTGCTGCAGTGTGCCGATCAGGCGCTTGGCGACACCTGCATGGGCCTCAAGCCGGTACAGATGCTGCCCTTTGGCGTCGAGCGGCCGGTGCATCCGCTCGCCCGAGCCGAGGCGCTGGAGCGCGCCATCCAAAACAATGAGCTGCAGCTCCATTTTCAGCCGCAGGTGACCATGCAGACCCAGAAGCGCTGGGGCGCTGAGGCATTGTGTCGCTGGGAGGCGGACGACGGCCCGGTATCGCCGGAGGTGTTTATCCCCCTGGCGGAGACCTGCGGCCTGATCCGGGAACTGACCACATGGACGCTGAACGCGGCGCTGAAGCAGTGGCGCAAATGGCAGCCTGCCTGGCCCGACGCCAGGGTTGCGGTCAATCTCTCAGCCAGCGTGCTTCATGATCAGGAGCTGGTCCCTCAGGTGCAGGCCTGTCTCGGCATCTGGCGCGTACCGCCCGAATGCCTGGTACTTGAGGTGACCGAGAGCGCCCTGATGGCGAACCCGGACCTGGGGCTCGAGACGCTCCGGTCCCTGCAGCGACTCGGCGTCAGGCTGTCGATTGATGATTTTGGCACGGGCTACTCGTCCATGTCGTACCTGAGCCGCTTTCCGCTGCACGAGCTGAAAATCGACCGGTCGTTCGTGATGACGATGTCCAGCGACAGCAGCAACCGGAAAATCGTGAGAACGGTGATCGACCTGGCCCACAAGCTGGGGCTGGAGGTGGTTGCCGAGGGCATCGAGGCGCAGGACGCGTTCGAGACGCTGGTCGCCCTGGGCTGCGAGCGCGGTCAAGGTTACTGGATCGGCAGGCCGGGCCCCGCCAGCCAGTTGATGACGACTGAGACCAACTCCACAGCCGTCTGCGGCGGAAGGGTGTGCGAAGCAGGCGCCGGAGGCTGATCGCCCTGCACCCGCCACGCTAAAGGTCTGACGCACCAGACCGATAAGGAAGCTATCGAAAAAAGCAGGGTCGATTCATGACTCAGTGCCAGCCGTTGGCCTCGCGAGCAAACGGTTCCTCTTCACACCCCGCGCCACCCGCCGTGAGAACCTGATGTTAGCCGGTCAGCAGGAAAACGGCCTGGAGCCGTCGGAGGCACCGCCGCTGGAGCTGGAGTCGCGCTCCGTACGCGCCACCCTGCATTGGTTTCACTGGCTGGTGATCGCGATGTCTCTGCTGGTGGCCATCGGGGCAGCGCACCTCAGCCAAAGGCATGTCGACGATCGGATCGTGGATGATTTCCAGCGCCAGAGTAATCTCGTGCTCGATCTGGTCACCGAGCGCATGCGCAAGTACGAGCTGGGCCTTTGGGGCGGCGTCTCGGCGATCCAGGCAAACGGGGGCAACGTCACCGAGGCGGGGTGGCGGGTTTTTTCGCGATACCTCAGCATCGAAGAACAGTATCCCGGGATCAACGGGATCGGCGTCATCATGCAGGTCGACCGGGAGGCGCTGCCGGACTTTCTGGCTCAGCAGCGGCTGACGCGACCCGATTTCCGAATCTATCCAACCCACGATCATGACGAGCTGCTGCCGATCGTCTACGTCGAGCCCCTGGCGGCCAACCAGCAGGCGGTGGGCCTGGATATGGCACACGAAAGTAACCGCTACGACGGCGCGTCACGTGCTCGCCGCAGCGGCACGGCGCAGATCACCGGCCCCATTGTGCTGGTGCAGGACTCCGGCAAAACGCCGGGCTTCCTGTTCTTTTTGCCCTACTACGACGATTCCGAGGCTGCAGCCTCGCTGCCGCGCAAGGCGAGATTCCGCGGGTTGGTCTACGCCCCGTTTGTGGTGGAAAACCTCATGGCGGGAGCGCTGGGACAGGCGCAGCGGCTGGTTTCGCTGAGGGTGCGAGATCAGGAGCAAGTCCTCTACGACGAGGCTTATGGTGAAAGGCCAATTCCAGGGAACTCACAGCTCGTTCGCAGCGTGCAGCTTCCGATGTATGGCCGAACCTGGACTTTTGACCTCACGGCAACCCCGGAGCTCATCGCCGGCCACCAGACCGCTGAACCCTTCATCATCCTGTTCGGCGGAATCGGAATTGACCTGCTGCTGCTGACGCTGTTTCTGCTGATGGCCCGATCCAACCGCCGTGCCCACGAGATGGCGATCAGCATGAACGCCGAGTCCAGACGGCGGACGCTGGCCCTGGAACGCTCCAACGAGGAGCTGGAGAAATTTGCCTACGTGGCCTCCCACGATCTGAAGGCGCCGCTCCGGGCCATCGACCAGCTGGCGGACATCGTGATCGAGGACGCCGCCGACCAGCTGCCGGCGGAAAGCCGGGCAGACCTCGAGCTTCTCAAGGGTCGGGTCGGACGGATGGACCGACTGCTTTCGGGACTCCTGGACTATTCGCGTATCGGCACCGTCGAGACCGAGGCCCAGGAGCTCGACGTCACCCGCGTGGTGCGGGATATCGTCGATCTGCAGGGGCTCAACGGCAAGATCACGGTCGACTTTGGTCGACCCATGGGACCGATTCATGCCCCCCGGGCGGTGGCCGACGTGGTTTTTCGCAACCTCATCAGCAATACGGTCAAGCATCACGACCGGGATCAGGTCCACATCCGAATCGACTATGCGCTTGGCACGCGGTTCGACACGTTGACCTACACCGACGACGGGCCGGGCATTCCCTACGAATTTCGGCACAAGGTCTTTGAAATGTTCCAGACCTTACGCCCCCGTGACGAGGTGGAAGGGAGCGGAATGGGCCTGGCGCTGGTGCGAAAAGCCCTGGCGTCGGTCGGCGGCACCATCGAGCTGCTCGAACGCGATGGCCGCGGCGCCAGCTTTCAAATCTGCTGGGCCCGCCCGGTTGTCCAGCAGCAGGCCGCCTGAGACGAGCACGCGGCGCGATGTTTCGGAAATCCAAAGAGGTCAGCATTCTCCTGGTCGAAGACGACGATATCGACGTGCGGGTCATCGAGCGAAACTTTCGAAAGTGCGGTATCGCAAGCCCGATTGTCAGAGCCAAGGACGGGCTTGAGGCGCTTGAGATCCTGCGCGGGAACCATTCGCCCGACTGGCCTTTTATCGTCCTGCTCGATATCAACATGCCGCGGATGAACGGCCTCGAATTTCTTGGTGAGATCCGACGCGATCCGAGGCTCGCGGGGATCACCGTGTTTGTGCTGTCCACATCGGACGCCGAACGCGACAAGTTTGCCGCCTACAGCCAGCACATTGCCGGCTATCTGGTGAAGTCTGACGGCGCCGAGCAGTTTCTAGACGTCATCAACCTGATTGGCCAATACATCGAAACCGTCCACTTCACCGACCAGCCACTCGCAGCCCTCACCCCACTGTCAGCGGCAGGCCCTCGATGAGCGACGACTCACTCAAAGCCGGCGAGCAGCAGCCGCTGCGCGTACTGCTGGTGGACGACGACAGCGCTGATCGTCGAATCATCACCCGATGCCTGAACAAATCGGGGCTGACGGTGAAGGTGAAAGAGACCATTGACGTCGAGGAGGTCGAGGCCCTGGCCAGGTCCGGCGACTACAGCTGCATTCTGATGGATTACCGCCTGCCCGAAGGCGAATCTTTTGAGCTCTTCGAATCGCTTTTCAGCGAAGGCTGCGAAGCCCGCGCGGGAATTGTTTTGCTGACCGGCCGGGGGGACGAGCGCATCGCGGCCGAAGCGATTCAGCGCGGGGCTCAGGAATACCTTCCGAAGGCCGAGCTGACGCCCATCACGCTGCGTCGGGCAGTCGAGGGCGCCATGGAAAAGGCCAGCCTGTGCCAGCAGCTGGCGCAGCGGGACCGCCAGCTCCACCGCATGAGTTTCTACGACAGCCTCACGGAGTTGCCGAACCGACAGCTCTACATGGATCGCCTCAAACAGCAGTTTCGTCACGCCAGCCGTGACGGCGAGTCTTTTGCAGTCCTGATGATGGATCTGAACGGTTTCAAGCGGGTCAACGACAGTTTCGGACATCAGATCGGGGACAGGCTGCTGGCGGAAACGGCGGCGAGACTGAAGGGGGCCATTCGTCAGTCGGACTCCGTAGCCCGGCTGGGCGGCGACGAGTTTGCGGCACTGCTGCCGAAGACCGGCAGCGTCAGCGGCTGCGAAAGCGTCGCGGAAAAAATTCGCCGTGCCTTCGACAGCGACTTCATCATCGACGGCAGCGCCCATCGGGTCGGGGTGTCGATCGGCGCCGCGATCTACCCTCGCCACGGCACCAGCCCGGCGGAGCTGCTGCAGACGGCCGATGTGGCCATGTACGAGGCCAAACGCGGCCATGCCCAGGGGCTGGTTTGTGGTCCCGGACAGGCGACCGAGAATTTCCGGCAGACTTCTGTACTCAATCACCTGGAGGGCGCGCTGCAGGCCGAGGATCAGCTGTTTTTCGTGTATCAGCCCAAGCTCTGCCTCGAATCGGGCCAGACGGTCGGCGTGGAAGCCCTGCTGCGCTGGCAGCATCCGACGCTCGGGATGGTAACGCCGAATGAGATCCTGCCGGCTGCACAGCGCTCGGTCTCAACGCTGGTGGGTCTTACCCTCAAGACGCTCGACCTGGCGCTTCAGCAGGCTTCGGCTTGGGCCGACGCAGGTCGTCCCGCCGAGCTCTCCCTGAATCTCTCGTCGGCGCTGTTTCAGCAGCCCGCAGCGGCCCGGCAGGTATGCAGCTGGCTCGCCGAACGGCAGACCAGCGCTGGACAGCTCTGCCTGGAGCTCAAGGAAGAGGCTTTGCTGCCGGATCCGGACGGCGCCAGCGAAATCGTGAAGACCATCGCCGGGCTGGGCTTTGCGATCTCGATCGATGACTTCGGGAGCGGCTTTTCGTCGCTGAAACTGCTGCGCGACCTGCCGATCAGCGAGCTGAAAATCGACCGGCCGTTTGTCGGCGCCGCAGCGGCCGACCACAGCGATAGCGCCGTGGTGGACTCGGTGATCAGCCTCGGCCGATGCTTCGACGCCAGAGTCGTGGCCGAGGGCGTCGAGGACCAGCGCATGCAGGACATGCTGCTCAGCCGCGGCTGCCGCTTCGGCCAGGGGTTTCATCTGGCGAGCCCCATGACGGCTGAGGAGCTGGACGACTGGTGGACCCATCGGAGCGCCACCCCGGTGCTGTTTCAGGCCGCCAGGCTCAGGCGCCTGCCGGTGCAGAATCCGGCGCTCGGCTCAGCCTGGAACGACCCGCCAAAGTTCGACGAGCGAGGCTTTGGGAACCGCCGGTCAAGTTGACGCCGACCCCTACATGGCCTTCGGCTAGCCTTTGATTCGCCGAATCGCCTCGCGCTCCTGCTCCGGTGTCGGCCAGCGCCGCGCTGCGGCTTTCCGATCGGCAGACTGAGCGTCCCACCAGGCCTGAATATCCATGGCGGACTCAGCCAGCGAGCGCATCCCCAAACCGGCATCCAGGGCGGCCGTGGAATCGATATGCCGCGACCAGTCGCGCGCCGCCATCATCGGCAGCTGCAGAGACATCGACTCCAGCAGTTCAGCGCTGGGCCAGTGAAACCGCACGGGTGCTGAGGACATGGCGCGCAGGCCCCACATCAATCCCTCGTTGGTGACCTCGGAGCGAGGGCCGGCGGTGTTGAACGTGCCGAAGGTCCGACTCTCTGCGAGCTCGACGACAAACGTGGTCAGATCCCGAACGTCGATCCACTGGGCCTCGTAGCCAGGACCGGCGGGTGCCAGCACGTCACCACCGCGGTTGATGCGGTCCACCCAGTAGGTAAAGCGGTCTGTCGAGTCACCGGGCCCTACCACATAGGTTGGCCGGACCAGCGTCGCCTTATCGCCGGCAACGTCGAGCACCACGCGGTCACACTCAGCCTTGAGCGGGCCGTAGGTTTTACCATTGACTTCCTCGGTGTCCGGGACGTCGGACCAGAGCGCACTCTGATTGGTCAGGATCCGCGATTCACCCGGCTCCCCGTCGGTGTCGTAAACCGCAACCGTTGAGATATACAGATACTGATCGCAGCGGTTTCGCAGCAGCTGGGCGCTGTCGCGCACGTGGCGAGGTATGTAGCCCGAGTTATCGACCACCACGTCCCAGCGCCGACTGCCTTCGAGCGCTTTGAGTCCGTCCCCAACCTTGGCGTCGCGATCGCCGGTCAGCTCTTCGACCCGCCCGCCGAACTGCCCCTGCCGACGGCCCCGGTTGAACAGGGTGACCTTGTGCCCGCGATCGAGCATTCGATTGACCTCATGAGGCCCGATAAAGCCGGTTCCGCCGAGCACGAGAATATCCAGGGGTTTTGCAGCCCGTCCTACGGCGCCAACGCGAGAAAAGAGGCTTGTCCCCAAAACGCCCGCGACGCTTCCACCCAGAAACGCTCTTCGTGAAGTCATGATTTGATCCCCTCGGCAATTATCAGAATTGTGGCCGACATCATGACGACTCTAAGCACCGGACGCCACCGGCACCGCCCGATTTACCGGTGTAACGAGTCAGGTTATTCGGCTGCCGACCTGATAGATCAGCATGGCCGCCACGTAGCCGAGCCCGGTCATGTAGCACCAGGCGAAGATCGGCCAACGCCAGGAGTTGGTTTCCCGCCGTATCACCGCCAGGGTTGCGGCGCACTGCAGGCACAGCGCCATGAAAACCAGCAGCCCGATGACCACCGGCAGCGTGAACAGCGGGCTTCCGTCCGCGCGGGTCGCTCGACGCAGACGATCGGCCAGCGTTGCCTGTTCCGCCTCGTCCCCTACCGCATAGATCGTGCCGAGCACCGCCACCACAACTTCCCGGGCGGGAAAGCTGGCGATGACGGCCGACGTGATCCGCCAATCCCAGCCGAGGGGCGCAAAGGCAGGTTCCACCGCCCGACCGGCTCGCCCAAGCCAGCTTTGCTCCATCTGTCGCGCCGCACCAAGGTTTTCGATCGCCTCATCCCCCGCGGCACGTTCATCCTCAGAAAGCTCGGATGACAGGGCTCGCTGCCGCGGCTCGACGTACCCGTCAATGTCGTAGCGCGGAAAGTACAGCAGGGCCCAGACGATCACCGTCACCGAAAAAATCAGCGTACCGGCACGCTTCAGAAACACCTTGACCCGGCCCAGCAGCTGGATCAGCACCGTGCGCGGATTCGGAACCCGAAACTCCGGCAGCATCAGCGCAAACGTGGCGTTAGCGCCCCGCAGCGCGGTCCGCCTCATGATCAGGGCCGTTGCGATCCCCATCACAATCCCGAACAGATAAAGACCCAGCAGCACCAGCCCCTGCAGATTGAGAAAGCCGACCGGCGTAGCCGGTACAAACGCTGCGATCAGCAGCGCGTAAACCGGCAGCCGCGCTGAGCACGTCATGAACGGCGCAGCGAGGATTGTAGCGATGCGATCTCGCCGGGAGGGAATCACCCGGGTCGCCATGATCCCCGGCACCGCGCAGGCGAAGCTGGAGATCATCGGAATGATGGACTGGCCGGATAGCCCTACCGAGCGCATCACCCGGTCCAGCAGGTAGGCGGCGCGGGCCAGGTAACCGCAGTCTTCCAGCAGCAGAATAAAGAGGAACAGGATGACAATCTGCGGCAGGAAAATCACGACACTGCCCACGCCGGCGATGATCCCGTCCGCCAGGAGGCTCCCCAGCGGACCGTCCCCAACCGTACCGAGTACCCAGGCACTCAGGCTGCCGGTGGCGCCGTCGATCAGGTCCATCAGCGGGGTTGCCCAGGCAAAAACCGCCTGGAACACAACGGCCATGACCAGGAACAGGCTCAGCGTACCCGGCACCGGGCGGTTAAAAAATTCGCTGACGCGCGCGCCCAGACCGGCAACACCGCTGCCGCGGCTCTGAACCTGGTCGAGCACGTTTCGAACCCAGCCGTAGCGAATCCGGGCTTCCTGTGCCAGCGCGGGACTCCCGTTGAACACCGCAGCGCTGCTGGCCGCTACGGTCTCCGGGGCCTGGTGGGGATCGGTTCCCGGCTGAGCGGACGCAGCGTCGACCAGATCTCGAGCCACGGCGGCCAGCTTGAGCGTGCCGACCTCCCCACCAACCAGCCGGCGCGCTTCCTCGAACAGCTCCGGCCAGACCGGCTGAAATGCCGCCGGCGCCTGGTCCGCCACATTCCCAAGCGCCGTCCGAAGCCCCGGTATGCCGGCGCCGCTGGTGGCCACAACGGGGTGGATCGCCACACCGCCGAGCAGCTCACTGAGCTTGTCGCGGTCGATCGCAATTCGCGACCGCTCGGCCGCATCGCTCATGGTGAGCGCCACCACCAGCGGGAGTCCCAGCTCCAGCAGCTGCTGCAGCAGGTAAAGCCCCTGGTAAAGATTGGTTGCATCGACGACGGCGAGCACCGCGTCGGGCGCCTGCTGGCCGGTCTGCCGGCCAAACAGGACGTCAGCGGTCGTTCGCTCCTCCTGGGAGAACCCGCTGAGGCTATGGAGCCCCGGTAGATCGATCAGCTCCAGCCGCTGGTGCTCAACCTGGAGGCTTCCCACGTGGCGTTCGACCGTCACCCCCGGGAAATTGCCGACCTTTTGATGAAGGCCGGTCAGCCGGTTAAACAGCGTGCTCTTGCCGGCGTTGGGTGTACCCACCAGCGCAATGGTGACCTGGCCGCTGCGGCGTACCGGAATGTTATCCGCCGAGATGCGGATCGTTTGGCTGGTGGCGCTCAAGGTCTTGGCGTTAATCAGGCGTCGGCGATGTCCGTCACCGAAAAGCAGCGGGCCTGTTCCCGTCGGAGCGAGATGGCGAGTCCGTGAACTCGAAACTCGGTCGGGTCGCCACCGATAGCGCTGTGGCCGCGTTCGACGACAACCCCTTCCACCAGCCCGAGCGTCATCAGACGTTGCACCATGGGGTCCGCATCGTCTATGGCGTCGATGACGGCGCGATCGCCGCGCTCGAGCGTCGCGAGCGTCCGATCAAAACGGGCAACCGATGGCGTCTTCGGAAAGTTCATGAGTAACGGGTCATCAGCGGAGTGATCGCTCACGTGGATTGTGATTGCGCCAAATGATAATAATTCTCATTAAATACTTCAACCGCACTTAGCTGCACAGTATGGCCTTTCCTGACCCGGTATCGCTACACGGGTATCACGCGGTCGTCTGCAGCAGGTGTTCGATTGCGCCTGTTGCCCGGTGGGGCAAGCCAGGTTCATACTTCGGGCCCATCTTTCGACAACGCTTAAGGGGGCTTTCTGTGTCAAACCATGTCGACCCTCAGCGGGAGCAGTTCGAACAGTTCAAGGCGCTCCCACGGGATGTGCCGGTCATGATGCTCAATCTGATTGCCCTCCACGCGCAGGCACGCTACGACGATGGCCGGCAGGTCACCGGCGCTGAGGCTTACGCCAGCTACGGACGTGAAAGCGGCCCGATCTTTCGCCGGGTTGGCGGCGAAATCATCTGGCGTGGCGATCCGGAGGTGACCCTGATCGGCCCGAGCGACGAGCGCTGGGACCTGGCCTTTATCGCACGCTATCCAACCGCCGGGGCATTTCTGGAAATGGTGACCGACCCGGCCTACCGGGTTGCCGTCAAACATCGTCAGGCAGCAGTGAAGGACAGTCGGCTGGTGAGGATGGCTGACCTGCCGGCTGGAGACGGATTTTAGTGTCGTGAGCATTACCCGCGGCCGGCCGAGGACGCCGGCCGCGGGGTTGGCAAAGCTGAAGCCCGGGGAGAGGCCACAGCGGGGTCGCTGAGGTTTAGGGGCTTACCTCAGCCAGGGGACGGGAGGTGCCGACGGTGGGTTCAACCCACTCGTTCAGCACCGTCTCGATGGCGGTCAGTTGTTCCGCCACAGACATCTCTTCCACCTTTTCGGCATGATCGAAGGTAGCCTCGATAATCGGCATACCGTCGACCTCCGTGTTGATCACCAGAGGCTGCTCGGCGCTCAGCCGCAGGTCCCAGGCTGCCCGGACGCGCGCCCAGTAACCTTCGGTCCTGGCCCAATAGTCGTGGGCCGGGGAAAAGTCATAGCCGGTGATCGACCGGTAGTCGTTGAAGCCGTGTTCACGGACTAAGGTGCGCTCGGTTTTCTCGCCGTTGCGCACCGTCTTGGTGTTGTCCTGCTCGTGGGTCCAGCCGTTCGGCGTGATGGTGGACCGGTTTTCGGCGTTGATGGCGTTGTAGTCGTCGCGCATCGTGTATTCCCGGCGCGGCAGGGGTCGCCAGCTCCGGTCGCTCGTCCAGGTCGAGACCCCGTAGCGATGGTTCCAGCGGCCGGTTCCGCAGTAGCGAGGCGCGTCGGAAACTTCAAACACGCATTGGGTCCACGCCTTTTCCGTTTGCTCGGCGCTCAGCGGTCGTCGGGCCCAGGTTTGATCAGAAACAAACTCGAAGCGCTCTTTGGCCTGCCAGGTCCAGTCCTGGCGCCAGTGTTTCACCACGTGGCCACCGGGCGCGACGAGAATGTGCTGCATGACGATGTGGTCAGGATCGTCCTGGACCACGATCACCGTTTCGTAGCCGCCGGAGTTTTTCTTCTCTTCGATCTCATAGTCCGCCGCAAGCGCGACGGTCTCTTCGAAGCGGAACTTGACCTTGTAGTCGCCCTGCATCGCCAGGATCGCAGCGCGATCTTTCGCCTTGGCGCCCTGGGCGTTCTGGATAGCCGAAAAGGCGGGGTTGGCGACAAACTCGTAAGCGGGCTTGTTCTCTTTTTCTGCCGGCGCCGTCGCTTTGTTGCCAGCGTTGCTCGCGACGTTGGTGGTGGCGCAGCCGGTTATGGCCGCTGCTACCGCGGCCGCGCCAATCAGTCTGATTGCGTGATTCATTTCTCTTTCTCCCTCAAGTCAAAACGGGGCTAAAACTGCCAGTCAAAAGCGATACTGAAATTGCGTCCGGGACGCTGCAGGCGCTGCGGGTCATTCACCGTTGCCGGCACGCCCTGAACGTCCAGATAAGCGGTGTATTCGTGATCGGTCAGGTTGTAGAGTCCTGCACGCAGGCGCGTATTGGGCGTTGGCCGGTAGTAGCCAAACGCGTCAAAGACAACAAAACCGGCAGGATCGAGCAGCTCACCTGCGGACTCGTTCAAGTCATCCTGGCGCGCCGCAGCGCGGGTGATAAAGCTTGCGCCCCAGCGCCCACCCGGTTCCGCGTAGTCGAGCCCCAGCGTGCCGTTCAGCGGGGCCACGCTGTTGATGGGGAGGCCCGTGGTCTGGTCTTCGCCTTCGGCGTAGGTTGCAGCGAGACTCAGACTGAAACCTTCCGGCAGGATCGATGGCGCCCAGGATGCCTGGATCTCAGCACCCTGGATTTCGACCTCGTCGAAGTTGACAGACTGAAAAACCAGCAGCTGGTTGATCGGATCAAAGTCGACCACCTGAAAAGGCTCGATGAAATCATCGAAGCGGGTTTGAAACAGCGCGACCTCAACATTGGCTCGCTCGCTGCCGAAGCGCGCACCAAGCTCGACGGTTTCGCTCGACTCCGCCTCGAGATCCGGGTTGGGAATGGTGGTGTAGCCAAACTGGAAGTTGGTAAAGCCCACGTTCACGTCGTTCACCGGCGGCGCCCGGAAGCCTTCCGCGTACTGTGCGTAAAGCTGCCAGCTGTCCGAAAGCTCATAGACGGCGCCCAGTTTTGGCGAGAGCTGATTTTCGTCTAGCCCCACCGGTTCAATACCCGGGTTGTCGCCGGCAAAGATCGCATCGTTCCGTCCATCCAGCTCAAACCGGTCCCAGCGTAGTCCTGGCGACAGCGTCAGACGGCCCAAGCTGATCTGGTCCTGCAGATAGAAGCCTGTGCGAGTGGTCTGGGACAGCGGGAAGTCGCGCAGGGGAAACAGATCGGGACCCACCTGGCTGCTGCTGACGCCGGTCGTCAGGTCGGTTTCGATACCGTCCCGGAACTGGGCGGTGTCGCTGCGCTCAAACTCGGCGCCGAAAGCCAGCTGGTGCTCAATGCCGCCTGTGCGGAAGGACAGCCCGCTGTTGATTTCCAGACCGGTGACGTCCTGGTCAAACTGGAAACGACGCTGGCGGGTCACGTTTGAGGTTCGCCCGGCGATCAGCTGGCTGCGGCCCTCGAACGTATCCTGTCGGGTCTGGCTGTCCTGATGATAGGCGCGCCAGCGCAGGTAGCTGGTGCCCCAGAGGCCGCCAACCCACTCCTGGCCGATGCTGAAGCGGCTGCGGGTCCGCTCATCGGAAGCATCCACGTCGGTGGTGTTGATCACAAACGGAAAGCCCAGCGCCTGCGTGAAGTCCTGGACACCCTCGAGGGAGTTCACCTGCGTGTCGCTGGTGTTTTCGAAGTCCTCGACCGTCAGCTCGAGGGCGCCGTTTCCGACTTCGCCATAGCTGAGCTTGGCGAGCACGTTGAGGCTCTCGAAGTTCATCGGGTCGGCCAGCGGAACGTCACGTTCTTCGCCATCGCGCGCGGTAACCCGCAGCATGGCGGCCCACTGATCATTGCCGTAGGCTGCCGTGGCGCTGGCGGCGGTCGAAGCGTCCACGTCGTTGTAGCCCAGGCTGACGTCGAAATAGCTGGTATCACCCTGCAGGTAATCCCGGGGGCCACGCGTAACGAAGCTCACCACTCCACCCAGCGCGTCCGAACCGAACAGCGCCGAAGCCGGTCCGCGGGTGATCTCAACCTGGCGCAGGGCGGCAACGTCGACGAGGTCCCGCGACGCGTTCGAGAAATTACCAATCGAAAAGGCGCTGGCGGCCGGCACGCCGTCCACCTCGATCAACACCCGATTCCCGCCGATTCCGCGGATGCTGAACCCTGCCAGCCCAAAGCGGCTGCCCTGGTCTGCCACGTCGACACCGGGCTCATAGCGGACCAGGTCGCCGATGTTTTGCGCGAGCTGCTGCTCCATGCTTTCGCTGGTAATCACGCTGATTCGAGAAGCGATCTGGGCGTCGGTCAGAGGCATTTTTGTTGCCTCGACGATGATGGTTTCCAGCTCTCTGGATTCCGACGGCTGGTCGGCATCCTGCTGGGGCGTCGCGTCAGCGGCCGGCAGAGCAAGCGCCAGCCACAACATCATGCTGGACATGAGTGTCTCCTGTGGGCTCTCGCTGGCTGGCGGTGGCTGGCTGGCGAACTATTTAGTCAAAATAAGCTTCTGGTTTCGGGTCAGCGTCAGTCGATAAACCTGTTCCTGGAAAACCACCTCCACTTCCCGCTGTCGCTGCAGTAGCTGCGTGACGTCCAGCTTTCGGTGGTTTTCGCTGGGTGACCCCTGGGTTTTTACTGGCTCCCGATCCATGAATAGGAATGATAATGATTGTCATTTGTATGTCAATGACAGTTTTATGACAATCGCGCTGATTCGCTACACTGAAGCGAAATGCGTAGGAGCCTATCGATGAAAAAAGCGTTCGCCTGCATGCTGCTGACCTACAGCCTGAGTGCCTCCGCCACCGTGGAGGGCGTTTTCTGGGACCCTGCCTTCAACGGTGAAGGATGGACCATCGAAGGACAGAACGACCTGGCGTTCTTCACGTGGTACACCTATGAGGATAACGGTGACCCGACTTTTCGAACGGCTCTGTGCCCCCTGACCTACGAAGCGCTGAGCCTGACCGATCTGGAGATCAGCTGCACGGGCACGCTGACCGTCACCCGCGACCGCAACGACAGCACCGGACTGGGCCCCTTCAGCGCCGTGTTCCGGCTCGTCGCGGGTCGGTGGGTCGGCGACATCAACGCCAACGGCACGCTGCGAACGCTCGAGCCTTTCAACTACAACTTCCGCAACAGCATCGATTTCCTCCGCGGCGTGTGGATTGTCGCTGAGCTCACCACCGAAGATACCGACTCCGACACCGTCATCTTCAGCTCAGAGGAAACCACCCTCGACGACGGCGTGACGCCGGCCCGAATGTTCACCACGGTAGACAGCGGCAGCGCGCCGGGTTTTGTCTACTTTGATGAGGCGGAAGAATCCTTCATCGCTGTGCAGGAGTTTGAAGGTGAGCGTGGCGTGGCGAGGTTCCCCAGCACCGACGACAAAACGCTCGGCGTGGTATTCGAGACCGATGCGGCCGGGAACATCATCTCGGAGCTGACCCCGGTGGTCATCGCCAGCGCGCTCAATACGGAAGGTGAAACCGCAGCCCTGGGAAGCTTTCTGCAAGAGGCGGCCAGAAAAGCTGCGCGGGCGCCGGCGCTGACAATCCCGATGACCCGCGTTCCGCAACATACGTTTGAGCAGATGAGAGCCATGCTGGCGAAACCCGCCGGCTCCCGCTAACCAGGGGTTTTGCCGCTGGCCTCGTCAAAGCCGCCCTGACCCTCCAGCTCCGCCCAAACACGAAAAGGTTCGGAGGCTGAGACGTCGCCCTGGATGATCAGCTCCTGCCAAACCCGGGCGGCCTGAGCAAAGTTGGGAACGCTCCCGGGGAACATGGTCAGGGCCAGCGCATGGGCCAGGTGCTGCTCATCAACACCGTCTGCATAGGCCGCGCGCAGCGCCCACCGCAAACCGTCGAAGTTAGCGAGACACGTTAGCGCTGAAACCATCGCCAGGTGCGCCTGCTCGAAGGTCAGGTCGCCGGCGGCCCGGCGAATGGACTCGCCAAACGTCCGTTCAGCCCGCAAACCCGAGACGTGCGGCTCCCATGCGCGCTGCGCGAACTGCCAGCCCCGGCAGCCGCTGGCGACCGCCGTGACGGCCAGGAGATCGGCGATTTCCTCGCTGGTGCCGCCCGCCTGCAGGAAACGATTCACGTGGTGGGTGGCCAGCCCCTCGCTTCTGGCGACCAGGATAGCCAGCCAGATGAGCTCGTGATCGTGCTCGCTCAAGCGACGGGAGTTAAACGCCAGCTGAGCATAAAGCTGATCGTAGGCGTCCAGCACCTCCGGCATGGCCGTCGCCATCAGGCCATGATGCGGCAACAGGTAACCGCGCTGCCGGCGGATCTTTTCCAGCCGTTCGGAGAGTTCAGACATCTGCAGCCGGATTCCACGGACCCAAAGCTCGATGGTATATGCTCATCCCGATGAAAAACCAGCCCGGGGAGTCGCGGTGAATTCGGAGCAAGTTCTGGCAGGAAAGGTGGCGCTGGTGACAGGCGCAGCCCGGGGTATCGGCGCGGCAACGGCGCGTTTGCTGGCCCGCGATGGGGCGCAGGTCTTTCTCAGCGACGTCGGCGACTGCGCGCCGGTTGCGGACGAAATTGTCCAGGCGGGTGGTAAAGCGTCGTCCCATCCGCTCGATATCCGCGACCGCGACGGCTGTGCAGACCTGACCGGCGAGATCCTGAAGCGCTGCGGTCAGCTCGACTATCTGGTTTGCAACGCCGGCGTCTGCCCTGCCGGCAGCGTTGCGGGCGACTGGGACCAGTGGCGCCACGTGCTGGACGTCAACGTCGATGGCACCCAGAACTGCGTGGCGGCCGCCTGGCCAGCCATGGGTGAGGCCGGCTTCGGCAGCATCGTGCTGGTGAGCTCCATGGCGTTTTACCGGGGCGGCGTGATCGTGGGCAGCGAGTACAGCGCCTCCAAGGGTGCGCTCATCGGGATGACCCGACACCTGGCCCGCAACGGCGGCCCGCTGGGCATTCGATGCAACGCCGTGGCGCCCGGCATCATCGACACCCCGATGACCGAAGATTTCGACAAACCCGACCTGGAAGATATTCCCCTACGGCGCCTGGGTTCCGCTGAGGACGTCGCTCATCCGATCCGCTTTCTGTGTGGACCAGAGTCAGCCTACATGACTGGGACAGTGCTGAACGTCACCGGGGGCATTGTCCTGGCGGCCTGATCTCCACGCGCGTCGGAATGCCCGGCCCGGCTGCGTCATCTCCGACCCCCGACGTGCGCTTTTCCTGCAAATTGACGGGTGGTTTTCCTACATTCGCGCCGGGACGCCGGTCCGAAGCGGGCCGTCTTTTCCCCTGAACCCGCTGTTGGGTTCGTCACACGGGAGAGAAACATGAAAACATGGAAATCGACGGCCCTGCTCGGCCTGCTGCTGGTCGGCCACGCTTCGGCGCAGGCCGAGGAAATCATCGAAGTCGAGGGTCAGCGCTACAGCGTGGTCCGCACCCAGGTGGAGACCGTAAAGCTCCGTCCGGAGCTGCCGGAGTTCGATTTCTGCCCGCTGACCTGCTACACCGACCAGGTGCAGCGTTCGGTGATCCAGTGCCGCGCACCCAACGGCGAGGTGGGTGAAGGTCCGGTGCTGGACGACCGGGGTGAGTTTGTCGGCAGCGTGCCGCGCTGGAGCATCAGCGAAACGCACGACCTCAGGGAAATTTCGGTTTTCGAAAAAAACTGTCAGCGCAGCGAACGGGAAACGGTAACCACCGTGCTCGGCGCCCAACCGCAGTATTTTCCCGGGGACCCCAACATCCTTGACTCACGGACCCGGCAACAGCTGGGGCTGGCGCCCTTCGATTGCAACAGCCTGCCAGCGGAGGTCGATCCCAACACCGGCGATCTCGTAGCGGAGCTGCAGATCGACCTGCTGATCGCACGCCAGTACCTCGTCTGCCACTGACGTTGACGCCGAGCGTTACTGCGGATTCTCACAAGCAGCCCGCGGTCTCACCGCGGGCTCATGGTCACCGCCGTCCATCCGCTCGATATACGTGACCTCGCCGGCTGTGCGGACCCTTTTGCGCGTCCACCCCGTCAAATTCGCCGGAATGAGCTGACTCCGCGACGGACCGTGGCCTGCCCCATGGCTCACGCCCAGCAGCAGCCGGTAGGCTGAAGGATCTCGGGCAGCAATGGACACGACCATGATCGAGTTCCAGGTAAACGGGCAGGCCGTCACCTTTGCCGGCGACACCAACACTCCTCTGCTCTGGGCGCTTCGCGACGAGCTCAAACTCACCGGCACCAAATTCGGCTGCGGCATCGGCCAGTGCGGTGCCTGCACCGTTCACGTGGACGGTCGGGCGCAACGTTCCTGCATGCTGCCCGCGAGCGCGGCGGCTGGCCGCGATATCCGCACGATCGAAGGCCTCGCCGGGCCAGAGGATGACCTGCATCCGGTACAGCAGGCCTGGCTTGAACTGGACGTGCCCCAATGTGGCTATTGCCAGGCCGGTCAGATCATGGCCACCGTCGATTTTCTCAGTCGCGTTCCAAAACCCAGCGACGAGGACATCGACGCGCAGCACAGCAACCTGTGCCGCTGCGGCACCTATGTACGGATCCGGGCTGCGATCCACAGGGCGGCCGAACTGCTGGATGAGTCGGCATGAGTGCCCGTGCCGAAGGCTTTACTGCGGCGAACGCCGGCCGCCGAAACTTTCTGATCAGCGGCCTTTGCACAACCGGCGCGCTGCTGGTCGGGGTGCCGCTGGGGCGGAGTCAGCTTCAGGCTTCTGAGATCGGGGCAGACGCCACAAGGCAAATCGGTTTTTTTATCACGATCAATCCCGACGGCACGGTGGTCATCGGCAGCAACCAGCCGGAGATTGGCCAGGGTGTGCGCACCGCGCTGCCGATGCTGGTCGCCGAGGAGCTGGACGTTGCCTGGGAAAACGTGTCGGTTACCTCGATGCCCCTGGGCATCGTCAAGACCGAGGACGGCTATACCTGGAAATACGGCGGTCAGGGCGTAGGCGGCAGCACCGGTCTCACCAGCAACTTCGACTTTATGCGTCAGGTGGGCGCGCAGGCGCGGCAGCTGCTGATCCAGGCCGCCGCTCGTCGGCTGAACGTCGAGCCCGAGGCCTGCCACACCGAACCTGGTGTCGTCGTGTGTGCCGGCGAGCAGGTCACTTTGACCTACGGTGAGCTGGTCCCGGATGCGTCAGCTCTGACGCTACCCGGCGAAGACGTGCCGCTGAAGGACAAAGCGGCTTACCGGATTGTAGGCCGGCGGCAGCCCAACGTGGGAACGCTCGACATCATCACCGGCAGGGCTCGCTACGGCATCGACACGCAGCGGCCGGACATGCGCTACGCGGTTGTCGCCCGATCGCCGACGCTTAACGGCCGGGTGAAAAAGGTCGATGCGGAAGCGGCGCTGAAGACGCCGGGGGTACTCAAGGTCGTTCGGCTGGACGGGCCGCAGATCGGGGAGCCGTACAACATTCTGGCCAGCGGCGTCGCTGTGGTGGCGGGGTCCACCTGGGCGGCCATGCAGGGTCGCGAAGCACTGCGGATCGATTGGGATGAGGGGCCCAACGCCACCGACAGTACCGACGCTTTTTGGAACGACAACGGCAAGGCGCTCGAGGGCCAGGGCCAGGTTGTGGTGGAAGACGGCGATTTTGACGCAGCGATGAAGAACGCGAACACGGTACTCACTCGCCGCTACAAGGTCCCGTTCGTCTCGCATGCCCCGCTCGAGCCGCAAAACTGTTTTGTCCACGTGACCGAGAATGCCTGTGAGGTTGTTGCTCCAACACAATCCCCGGCCGGCGCGTCGCGTGCCGCGGCGGCGGTGACCGGGCTGCCGCGCGAAAATATTCACGTGGAAATTAGCCGGTCCGGCGGCGGCTTCGGGCGACGTCTCAGCAACGACTACGTTGCGGAGGCAGCCATGATCTCTCAGCAAACGGGCTGGCCGATCAAGCTCCAGTGGAGCCGCGAGGACGACATGCAAAACGACTTCTATCGACCCGCCGGGCTCCACGAGCTGACCGCCGGCGTCGACAAAAAGGGGAGCGTCACGGCCTGGACCCAGCGGCTGGCGAGCGCCAGCAAGTACAATCGGCGGCCGAACATGCCGGACGAGAACCTCTGGCAGGCCGAACTGTATGCCGACGACTTTCCCCGCAAGGCCGTCGAGAACTTTCGTCTCGAGTATTTCCACCACGCGATCGGCCTGCCGCGCGGCTCATGGCGCGCGCCGGCCCACACGGCCAACGCGTTTGTGATTCAGAGTTTCATCGACGAACTGGCTCACGAGTCCGGCCGGGATCCGCTGGCGCTGAGACTGGCACTGCTGGATCAGGACGAAGAACGCCCTTACAGCAACCACGGGGGACCGACGTTCAACCCGGCCCGGCTGAGCAAACTCACCCGGTTCGTGGCCGACCGGATCGGCTATGGCGAAATCCGCCCCGCAGGCGTAGGCGTTGGCCTCGCCACCCACTTCACGTTCGGCGGCTACGCGGCCCACGCGATGGAAGTGGCGGTCGGCTCAGACGGCCAGCTGGAGATCCGCCGAATCGTTGCCGCGATCGACTGCGGCCTGGCGGTGCACCCCAGCGCGGTTGAAGCCCAGCTGCAGGGGGGCACGATCGACGGCATCAGCACGGCGCTGGGGCTGGAGATCACGGTCAGGAACGGTCGAGTCCAGCAGCGCAACTTCGATACCTATCCGCTGGCCAAGATCGCGGCTATCCCCGTGGACTTTGAGAGCCACATCCTTCCCTTTGACGATACGCCCACCGGCGTCGGGGAGATGGGTATACCGTCCGCTGCGCCGGCGCTGACCAACGCGATCTACGCGGCCAGCGGTGTGCGCATTCGAAAGCTGCCGATCGGGGATCAGCTGGTCCGGGCGCGCACGGCGTGACCGCGTCTCGTCTGCCTGGGTAAGTGTCCTCTTTGGCCAGTTCGTTGCGTTTCAGAGCCCCGTTGGGCGCCAAGAACAAGGCGCATCGCGCCGCCAATGGCCGTAGCCCTTGGCAAGCGATGCAACGCGG
>JANQOZ010000053.1 GCA_028285525.1 Lysobacterales bacterium | reverse complement strand
ATATCAGGCGGCTTCAACCGATTCGTCATATTGACCGGTTGCGGCCAGCCCGTTGCAGCGCGCCCGGTGCGCCAGAATCGCCTGGGCGGCGGCCACGTTGTTCTCGATGTCTTCGCCCCACTTCATCAGCGCACCATGTTGCAGGGCGCGGCCGTAGGAAAAGCTCAGCGGCCAGGGATGGGGGCCAACGCTGTTCATGGCGTCGAGATGCTGGGTGGCAACAATTTCGGACTGCCCGCCCGACAGAAAAACGACGCCCGCGGTGGCGGCCGGGACGGCGTTGTAGAGACACTGCAACGTCGCTTCAGCCACCTCCGGCACACTCGCCTGCTCGTCACACTCGTCGCCGGAGATGACCATAGACGCTTTCAAAATGGTCCCTTCCAGGAGAACCCCCTGGTCGTAGAGGGCGCTGAAAAGGCTTTTCAGCGTCGCCTCGGTCACCTCGTAGCTGCTGTCCAGATCGTGGCTTCCATTCATGAGAACCTCGGGCTCTACGATCGGTACGATGTCGGCCTCCTGACACAGGGCGGCGTAACGCGCCAGCGCGTGGGCGTTGGAATCGACACAGGCGCTGGTTGGCGCACTGTCGTCGATCTTGATCACGGCCCGCCACTTGGCAAATCCCGCTCCCAGCTTCGCGTATTCCGCCAGCCGATCGCGCAGGCCGTCCAGACCCTCGGTGACCATCTCCCCGGGATGGCCGGCCAGCTTCTGGGCGCCCTTGTCGACCTTGATGCCCGGAATGATCCCGGCATTTTTCATCAGGTCGACAAATCGCTGACCGCTGCTGGTCGTCTGGCGCAGCGTTTCGTCGAATAAAATGGCGCCAGAAATATGCTGGCCGAGGTCAGGCGTCGACAGCAGCATTTCCCGATAGGCGCGGCGGTGATCTTCCGTGCTCTCAAGCCCGATCAGGTCGAGTCGTTTCTTGATGGTGCCGGTGGATTCGTCGATGGCGAGAATCCCCTTGCCTGCCGCCACCATCGCCTGGGCGGTGCGGGTAAGCTGTTCTACGTTCATGGGTTTCCTTTGTGTCGGGTGGCTCAGCCGGCCGCAGCGTCCGCGCGGGCTCTCAGCATGGCTACCGCCGGCAGCTCGCGCCCCTCGAGAAACTCAAGGAACGCCCCGCCGCCGGTAGAGATATAGGAGATTTGATCGGCAACGCCGAACTGCTCGATCGCCGCCAGGGTATCGCCACCACCAGCGATCGAGAACGCGCTGGATTCAGCTACCGCGAGGGAGACGGCCTTCGTTCCCGCGCTGAAGGCGGCAAACTCAAAGACGCCGACCGGGCCGTTCCAGACGACCGTGCCGGCGGCCCGGATCATCCCACCGTAACGGGCCGCGGTGCGCGGCCCGATGTCCAGGATCATTTCGTCAGGCTGAACCTCATTGACGGCGCAGGTGCGCGCCTGCGCTTCGGCGCTGAAGCTGTCGGCCACCACCACGTCTTCGGGCACCGGAATCTCAGCGTTAGCCGCACGGGCGGCTTCCATCAGAGACTTCGCCTGATCAATCAGGTCCGGCTCGTAAAGCGATTTTCCGACCGGATGTCCCGCCGCGGCGATAAAGGTATTCGCGATACCGCCCCCGACGATGAGCTGGTCGACCTTTTTAGACAACGCCTCGAGTACGGTGAGCTTGGTGGAGACCTTGGCACCGCCGACGATCGCCATCATCGGACGGCTGGGGTCGTCGGTGGCCTTGGCCAGCGCCTCGAGTTCACGCGCCAGCAGCGGGCCGGCGCAGGCGACGGGCGCGTACTGAGCCACCCCGTGAGTGGAGGCCTGCGCACGATGCGCGGTGCCGAACGCGTCCATCGCAAAAACGTCGCACAGCGAGGCCATCCGCTGACTCAGCGTCGGATCGTTGGCCTTCTCGCCGGGGTTGAAGCGCACGTTCTCGCAGAGCACCGCACTGCCCGGCTCGCAGTCGACACCGTCCAGCCAGTTGCTGACCAGCGGCACGGTCTTGCCGAGCAGCCCTGAGAGATGCTCGGCCACCGGCGCCATGGAAAACTGCGGATCGAACTCCCCTTCCGTGGGCCGCCCCAGGTGGGACAGGATCATGACCCGGGCGCCGGCCTCCATGGCCATCCGGATCGCCGGCAGCGCGGCCTGGATCCGGGTGTCGCTGCTGACCTTGCCGTCAGCGAGCGGCACGTTCAGGTCTTCCCGGATCAGCAGCCGCTTGCCACTGAGCTCGATGTCTTTTAAGCGCAGAAAGTCCACGCCTGCCGTCACGCGTTGACCACGGCCAGCGTTGTGTCAAGCATGCGGTTCGAGAAGCCCCATTCGTTGTCATACCAGGCCAGGATCTTGACCAGCTTGCCTCCGATCACCTTGGTCAGGCCGGCATCGAACGTGGAGGACTCGGGCGTGTGGTTGAAGTCGATGGAGACCAGCGGCGCCTCGTTGTAGCCGAGTATGCCTTTCATCGGCCCCTCCGCAGCCGCTTTGACGGTCTGGTTGACCTCCTCAACCGTCGTGTCCCGGCTGGCAATGAAGCTCAGGTCGACCACCGACACGTTGATGGTGGGGACGCGCATGGCAAAACCGTCCAGCTTGCCGTTCAGGTCCGGCAGCACCTTGCCCACCGCGCTGGCAGCGCCGGTCTTGGTCGGAATCTGGGACATGGTCGCCGAGCGTGCCCGACGCAGATCCTTGTGGAATACGTCGGTCAGAACCTGGTCGTTCGTATACGCATGGATTGTGGTCATCAGCCCGGACTCAACGCCGATGCTGTCATGCAGCGGCTTGACGACCGGCGCCAGGCAGTTGGTGGTGCATGAGGCGTTCGATACCACCTCGTGTTCCGGCTTGAGGATGTCGTGATTAACGCCGTAGACCACCATCGCGTCCGCGTCGCCGGACGGCGCGGAGATGATGACTTTTCTGGCGCCGCCCGCCAGATGCAGACCGGCCTGCTTCCGGGTCTTGAATATGCCGGTGCATTCCATCACGGCGTCCACGCCCATGTCGCCCCAGGGCAGCTTGGCGGGATCACGTTCCGACAGGACCTTGACCCGATCACCGTTGATCACCAGGTCGTCCCCCTGTACCTCGACGGTACCCGGGAAGCGGCCGTGGGCGGTGTCGTACTGGGTCAGATGGGCGTTGGTTTGCGAGTCGCCGAGATCGTTGATGGCGACCACGTCGAACTCGCTCGCACGGCCGTGTTCATGAATAGCTCGAAGCACGTTGCGACCGATTCGTCCGTATCCGTTGATAGCAATTTTGACGGCCATGATGTTGTCTCCGTTGAGGTTTAAGGGGTGTCCTGCACCAGGGCACGTCCCCGGGCAGCCACGTTGTCCGGGGTAAAGCCAAAGTGCCTGAATAGTTCTGAGGCCGGCGCTGAGGCGCCGTAGCTGTGCATGCCCAGCACGTCGCCGTCGAGCCCGGTGTAGCGATACCAGTAGTCAGCGCTGGCGGCCTCGATAGCAAGACGCGCACGGACGCCGGTCGGCAGCACCGCCTCGCGATAGGCTTCGGGCTGCCGATCAAACGCGGAGGTGCACGGCATGGATACCACCCGCGTGCCGATACCTTCCGCCTCGAGCGTCTCCGCCGCGGCCATTGCCAGGGTGACTTCCGAACCGGTGGCGATGAGAATCAGTGCCGGGGTCTCGCTGGTGCTCTCTTTGAGCACATAGCCGCCGCGGGCCACCGCAGCCAGCGTGTCAGCGTCGCGCTGCTGATGTGGTAACCCCTGCCGGGTCAGCACCAGCGCTGTGGGACCGTCGCGCCGCTCGATCGCCGCCTTCCACGCCCAGGCCGTCTCGACGGTATCGCACGGGCGCCAGACCTCCAGGTTCGGCATCAGGCGCAGGCTGGCGACGTGTTCAACCGGCTGGTGGGTCGGCCCGTCCTCACCCAGGCCGATCGAGTCGTGCGTGTAGACGTGAATGGACGCCGCCGGTATCAGCGCCGACATGCGTACCGCGTTGCGGGCGTAGTCGGAAAACACCAGGAAGGTGCCGGTGTACGGAATAAATCCGCCGTGCAGCGCCATGCCGTTGGCCATCGCGGTCATGCCGAACTCGCGCACGCCGTAATTCACGTAGTTGCCGTCCCTGTGGCTGGCGGTGATGTCGCTGCTGCCGCTGTGGCGCGTATTATTGGAGCCGGTCAGGTCGGCTGAGCCGCCCACCATCTCCGGCATCGCCCCGCCAATCGCCTCCAGCGCCATGCCGGAAGCCTTGCGGGTGGCCACGCTGGCGCCGCCAGCCTGACAGTCACGGATGTATTCGTCGATCAGCTCGGGCCATTCGTCGGGCAGCGCGCCGCTGATCCGCCGCTTCAGCTCAGCCGCAAGCTCGGGTTCCGCGGCCTCGTACGCCGCAAGCTGCTGATCCCAGGCCTGCTGCTCTTCGATGCCCCGCGCGCGGGCGTTCCAGCCGGCGTAAATGTCTTCGGGAATTTCGAACGGCGGATGCTCCCACTGAAGCTGCACCCGGGTTGCCGCCACCTCGTCTTCACCCAGCGGGGCCCCGTGGGTCGACGCCGTGCCCTGCTTGTTGGGTGAACCGTAGCCGATCATCGTCTTGCAGCAGATGAGCGTCGGCTCGTCGCGGTTCTCCCGCGCGGATTTCAGGGCGCTCGCCAGCGCCGCGGGGTCGTGGCCGTCCACCGCGTCGATCACCTGCCACCCGTAGGACCGAAAGCGCGCCGGCGTGTCGTCGGTGAACCAGCCGTCCACCTCACCGTCGATCGAAATGCCGTTGTCGTCATACAGACAGATCAGCTTGCCCAGCTTCAGCGTTCCCGCCAGCGAACACACCTCGTGAGAGATGCCTTCCATCAGGCAGCCATCGCCGGCCAGGACGTAGGTGAAGTGATCGATGATCGAATGGCCGTCCCGATTGAATCGAGCCGCCAGAATGGACTCGGCAAGCGCCATCCCAACCGCGTTGGCCAGCCCCTGGCCCAGCGGCCCGGTGGTGGTCTCAACGCCGGGGGTTTCCGCGAACTCCGGATGGCCGGCGGTCTTGGAGTGCAGCTGGCGGAAGTTGCGCAGCTCGTCCATGTCCAGGTCATAGCCAGCCAGGTGCAGCACCGAATAGATCAGCATGGAGCCGTGACCGTTGGACAGCACGACGCGGTCGCGATTGAACCAGCTCGGGTCGGCGGGGTTGTGGCTGAGAAAATCGTTCCAGAGCACCTCGGCGATATCCGCCATGCCCATGGGCATTCCCGGGTGGCCACTGTTGGCGGCCTGCACCGCATCCATGCTGAGCGCGCGGACGGCGTCAGCAAGCTTCTTTCGATCGGGCATTATGTCTGACTCACGGATCAGTTAGCAGTGGCGGGCGCCGAATTCTCCCAAATCGAGCCCTCGCCGGAGCCGCGAATTGTCCCTCAGCCACAGGCCCGCCGCAAGAGCGGATGCCGGATCGGCGGCTCGCCTGAGCCGCGCTCAGTCCGCGCGGGTTCGAATCAGCTGCAGCACCCGCTCACGGAGCCCGTCAGCGGTGGCTTCGCTGGCCGCCACCAGCTCTCCGGTGCGCAGGCGGATACGGCTGAACAGCTTGCGCCACGGGCCGCGAAAGGCACCGCCGTCCGAATGGCTGAAAAAGCTGCCCCAAAGGCCGTCGAGCGCCATCGGCACTACCGGGACCGGTCGGCGTTCAAGAATTCGCTCCACCCCTTTCCGGAAGGTTGCCACCTCGCCATCGTCGGTCAACGCGCCCTCCGGAAAGATGCAGACCACCTCCCCGGCAGCCAGCTCGGCATCGATCTTATCGAAGGCCGCTTCCAGCACCTCGGGGTTTTCCTTTGCGCCGGCGATGGGAATCGTTTTGGCAGCGCGAAACAGCCAGCCAAGCACCGGCCAGCGGAAGATTTTGTAGTACATGACAAAGCGCACCGGCCGCGGAACGCTGCCGCCGATGACCAGCGCGTCCACGTAGCTGACGTGGTTACAGACAAGGAGCACCGGCCCCTCAGCGGGAATCCGATCCATATCGTTCAGCCGCACGCGGTACAGCGTCCGCACCAGCACCCAGGCGGCGCAGCGCAGCAAGAACTCCGGCACCAGCGTGAAGATGTAGAGGGCCACCACGGCGTTCAGCACGGCGGTCAGCGCGATCAGCTGGGTTACGTCCAGGCCCAGACTCAGCGCGGCGATGGAGTAGATGCCCGCGAGCACCATCAGCAGCGCGTTGAGGACGTTGCCACCGGCTATCACCCGGGACCGCTTGTCCGGCTCGCTGCGATGCTGGATCAGCGCCAGCAGCGGCACGATGTAAAACCCGCCGGCCGTGCCGATGAGCAGCACGTCCGCGACAAAACGTATTGCGCCGGGGCGCGCCAGAAAGTCCCCGACGCCGGCCAGGGCGCTCGGGTCGGCGCTCGAGGCGAGCGCGCCGGCGGCAAAATACAGATCCAGACCGAAGGCCGAGAGCCCAAAGGCGCCCAGCGGCACGAGCCCAATTTCCACGCGCCGGGCCGACAGCTTGTCGCAGAGGATGGAGCCGGTGCCGATCCCAAGCGAGAAAAGCGTAAACACTAAGATGGCAACCGCCTCGTTGCCGCCCAGCACGTCCCGAACCAGCGGCGGCAGCTGCGCGAGCATCACCGAACCGAAAAACCAGAACCAGGAAACGCCGAGGATCGACCGGAAAACCACCAGGTTCTCGCGCGCGTGGCCCAGCATTCTGGCGGTCTGACGAAACAGGTTGGGGTCGATCTTGAGGTTTGGATCCGCCACCGGCACGTCGGGAATCGCTCGGGAAAAGCCGTAGCCCAGCGTCGCCACGATCAGCAGCACGACGACAACCAGCTGCCATCCGACGCCATCAATCGCAATGAGCGCTCCTCCCGTCAGGCTGCCGAGCAGGATGGCAACAAAGGTCCCCATGCTGACCTGCCCGTTGCCTTTCACCAGCTCCTCGGTGCTGAGCACCTGGGGCAGGATCGCGTATTTCACGGGGCCAAAAAAGGACGACTGCGCCCCGGCAAGAAACAGGACCAGCAGCAGGAACGGGACCGAGTTCATCCACAGGGCCAGCCCGGCCAGACACATCACGCCGATCTCAAACGCCTTGATGTAGCGGATCAGCATCGCCTTCTGAAATCGATCGGCCAGCTGGCCGGCGGTGGCGGAAAGCAGAAAGAACGGCAGGATAAACACCACCGCCGCCAGATTGACGAGCTTGCCGGAATCCAGGCCCCAGAGGCTGAGCCCCTGGAAGGTGATCAGGATGATCAGCGCCTGCTTAAAAACGTTGTCGTTGAACGCACCCAGCGCCTGGGTCGCAAAAAACGGCCCGAAGCGGCGCTGGCTGATCAGCGACTTTTCGCGTGTCGAGGGATTCTGGTCCATGGTGAGACTATAGCCGCCGACCGACGGTGGCTGCAGCCTGGCGGACAAAGGCGCTCCGAACAGACCCCGCGGTATCGCGAGCTGCTACCCTCAGAGACAGGGCCCCGTTAAAAAGAGTGCAGCACACCGGCGATGGTGGCCGTCATCATCGACACCAGCGTCCCGCCGAGCACGGCGCGCAGGCCAAAGGCCGCAATTTCGCTGCGCCGATCCGGTGCCAGCGGACCAATGCCACCGATCTGAATGGCAATCGAGGAGAAATTGGCGAAGCCGCAGAGGGCGTAGGTGGTGATCAGCCGGGCCTTGTCCGACATCTCGTTCTGGATTTCGCTGAATGCGGCGTAGGCGATGAACTCGTTGGCCACCAGCTTCTGCCCGATCAGGCTGCCGACGGTGGTGATATCAGCCGTCGGCACGCCGATCAGCCAGGCGAGCGGCGCCAGCAGATAGCCCAGGATCAGGGCCAGGTTCAGCGGCTTGCCCAGCATGTTGTTGAGCCCAGTTACCTGCCCCAGCCATTCGAGCGGCCAGTTGATCAGCGCGATGAGCGCGATGAAAGCCAGCAGCATGGCGCCCACGTTCATCGCCAGGCGCCACCCGTCTCCGGCACCGTTGGCCGCCGCCTCAATGGCGTTGTGGGCGGTCTTTTCGACCTCAAACTTCACCGAGCCCATGGTGAGCGATTCACTGGTCTCCGGAATCAGCAGCTTCGCGATCACGATGGTCGCCGGCGCGGCCATGATGCTGGCTGAGAGCAGATGTTTGGCGAAGAACAGCTTTTCCTGATCGCTGTCGCCACCCAGAAGCGCGATGTAGGCGGCCAGCACCGCACCGGCGATGGTCGCCATGCCCGCGACCATCATCGTCAGCAGCTCGGACTGCGTCATGCGCGCGATGTAGGGCCGAACCACCAGCGGCGCTTCGGTTTGCCCCACAAAGACGTTGGCCGCGACGGCGAGGGATTCTGCGCCGCTGACGCGCATGAACTTACGCATGACCCAGGCCATGCTGCCAACCACCTTCTGCATGATGCCCAGGTGGTAGAGCACGGCCATCAGCGACGCAAAAAAGATGATGGTGGGCAGTACCTGGAACGCGAAGATGAACCCGAAGCTGCTCTCCTGCTCCGAGAGCCCCCCGAAGATGAACATGGCTCCGGCTCTCGAAAACTCGATCACGGTAATAAAAAAGGACGCCAGTGCGTCGAAGACGCGACTACCCAAAGGGGTCAGGATGACAAACGCACCAAACAGGATCTGCAGTACGACGCCGGTCGATACGGTCCGCCAATCCACCTGGCGGCGGTGGCGGGAAAAGGCCAGCCCGATCAGGATCAGGCCCGTCAGCCCGACAATGCCGGAAAAAATATCACCCATCAGGCGACGCGCCGCTGCCGCAGAATCCCGAACACCAACCCAATCAGACCTCGGCTAGCGATAAGACTGGATCTCGCCGCTGCGCACCCGGCTGAGGTAGCTCTTGAGCTCTCGTTTGACTACACCGCCGAGCAGGTACAGGCCAATGATGTTCGGAAACGCCATGCCCAGAATCATCGCGTCGGAGAAGTCCGTAACCGCGGTAAGATTCATCGAGCTGCCGATTACGACAAATATGCAGAAGACCATCTTGTAGGCCGTCTCCTTGCCGGCTCCCTCCCCGAGCAGAAAGGTCCAGCATTTCATCCCGTAGTACGACCAGGCGAGCATCGTCGAAAAGGCGAACAGGACCGCCGCCAGCGCGAGCACGTAGGGGAACCAGCTCAAGGTCTCGGCAAACGCGCGGTTGGTTTTGGCCACGCCCTGGATGAGCTGGAGATCCGACTCCTGCACCCACAGGTTGTCCGCGTCTTCCCGCCAGACCTCATGCCAGCCGTCGCTGTTGTTGAGCAATCGAAGCTCGGTGCCCCGCTCTGCCTGCTCAACCACAGCCGCCGACTCCTGCGCCTGCGCATAGAGCGCCGCGCTATCGACGGCCACGGTTGCATCGACCCGCCAGAAGCCGGAAATCACCAGGACCAGCGCGGTCATGGTGCAGATGACCACCGTGTCGATGAAGGGCTCCCACAGCGCTACCAGGCCTTCGGTGACCGGCTCGTTGGTCTTGACCGCCGAGTGGGCAATCGCTGCTGACCCGGTGCCGGCCTCGTTGGAAAACGCCGCCCGACGGAAGCCCTGGATTAACACGCCCACGGCGCCACCGACCACCGCCGTCGGCGCGAACGCGCCGTTCACGATGGCGGCAAACGCGCCCGGAATCTGATCGAAGTTGACGCCGAGAATCACCAGCGCGGCGGCGATGTAGAGCGCCGCCATAAAGGGCACCAGCTTGCCGGTCACCCGAGCGATAGACTTGATGCCGCCGATGATCACCACGGCCACCAGCGCCGCCATGACCAGGCCGAACAGCCAGCCTTTATCCGCGAGAAAGCTCTCGTTGCCGCCGGTGACCGACACCACCATCGCGTGCGCCTGGTTGGCCTGGAACATGTTGCCGCCACCGAAGGAACCGCCGATGCACAGCAGCGCAAACAGCACGGCCAGCACCTTGCCGAGCGGCGCCAACGCCGGGGACCGCTCCGCCAGTCCGCGGGACAGGTAGTACATGGGTCCACCGGACACGGTGCCGTCGGGATATTCGTTGCGGTATTTGACGCCGAGCGTGCACTCACAGAATTTCGTGGACATACCCAGCAAACCCGCCAGGATCATCCAGAAGGTTGCGCCCGGACCGCCCAGGGTGACCGCCACGGCCACGCCGGCGATGTTGCCCAGCCCGACGGTGCCGGAGACCGCGGTCGCCAGCGCCTGAAAATGTGACACCTCACCGGGCGAATCGGGGTCGGAATAGTCGCCGCGGATCAGGCGAAAACCCTGGGCGAAACCCCGAATGTTGATAAAGCCGAAGTAGAGCGTGAAGAAGGTGGCGCCGACCACCAGCCAGATCACAATGAAGGGCACGCCTGAGCCGAACAGCGTGATCGGATAAAAGATGACGGAAAACACCGCGTCGGTGATCGGCTGCACAACGCTGTTGATACGTTGGTCGATACCGCCGTCCTGCGCCAGCGCGGTCAGCGGCGCGAAAAGCAGCGCCCAAAGTAGCTTTTTCATTTGCGGCGTTCCCTCGTTTTTTCGTTCTTGGTGCTGCACCCGACAACCGGGAGAAGCGGCACTCTCGATGGCCTTCAGACGACAGAACGTGCGCAAACGGGACCTGGTCTGGCTGCGCTGCTGAAGAACCTCGAAGATTTATTAGCCGAAGCGCTCGGCCTGCCTGGCGGCAGCTCCGGCCGCCCCGGCGGCGCTAATGGTACACAAATTTGTCCCGGGTGTTCGCCGACGGCCTCAGACGCCGCGTGCGGCGGTCGGTTACGGTCCTGGCGCCGACAGGACGTCGAGCCTGATGATCACCGGCTCGCTGAGCGCACCCAGCAGGTCTGCCGCGCGCAGCTGCAGCGCCGTTTCCGGCAAGCCTTCGGAGATCCGAACGCGCGCGCCCACGCTGACCCGCTGCCATTCAGCGTCACCCCACCGGTACTCGAGGTAGTCCAGTCCGATCCCGGCATCAAAGGCGGTGAGGTACAGCTCGGTCTCCGGCCCGATCAACAGTCTGCCGTCCCGCCAGCGGTGTGGCCCGGCCGGGTAGGCGGCGACCGCCGGTGGCCGATCGTCGACCCGCAGGGTCTCCAGCGTCAGGAGTGTCGCCCTGCTGGCGTAGCCTTCCAGCCCGCTGGCGCTGACGGCGCGAACCCGCCAGTAGTGGTCACCGGCCTCCGGCAGCGTCGGCTGCCAGCTGGTTTCCCCGATCGGGCCGCTGCGCAGAACCAGCGACCCGCACTGCGGGTCACGGCAGATCTCCACGCGGTAGTGGTCCGCACGAGGCACCGCGCGCCACGAGACGCGCATGTTGGCCACTTTCCAGACGGCTCCGTCGGCCGGCATCAGCCTTCTCGGGGAAGCGAGCAGCTGCTCCGGCGGCGACGGCGGGCCGTTGGCCGGCACTTTGGAGCCGGTGCCCTTGCGCAGCGCAACCTGGGTGCCCGCGGCCTCCACCAGCGAGCTGCCCTCATACACCATCACCCGGGCGCTGCCGTCTTCTTCATTGGCGCCGGCGGCGATCTTGCCGCGGCCGTCATCGCCGGGCTTGGGCCGGCTGACGGCGCTGCCGGCAACCAGCTCAATCTCCGTCCGGCGGCGGCTCATGGGCGCAAACTCAAGCTGCGCGGCACCGCGTCGGACCTCGATCCTCCCGCGGTCCACACCGCGAAGCGTCGTGGTCTTCTGCTGCAGAAAAATCTGCGAGAACTCGCCGACCCGCAGCAGCGAATCGTCGGTGAACTGGAGCTCCGCAGACGAGCTTTGACGTGTCCTGACACCGTCTCGTTCGGCCAGCTGGTCGCCCGGGCGGGCCGACTCCCAGGCCGTGCGCTGCAGGTTCTTGTCGACCTCGTTGGCCACGGTTTTGACCAGCGCTTTTTCAGCCGTGATACGCCGCTCCTTGATCACGGTCAGCTGCTGGCCGATCCGAAGCCGATTCGGGTCCTGAATCTCCGGGTTGAGGCGCCAGTTTTCTTTCCACAGAAAGTCTTCGCCGAGGTAGTACCGGGTGATGTCCCACAGCGTCTCGCCGGGCTTAACGATATGAATGCCCAGCGTATCGTCGACCTGCTCCTGCGCGCCCAGCGGGGCACACACCAACAGCAGCGTTGCCAGCAGCCGCCTCATGGTTCATCTCCCCGGTCGTCACGCAGCGCTTCGGCAGCCCGCTTCGGCCGATTGCGCCGCGGTGAGGTGCGCACGTCCACGTGCCGCACGCGCTCATTGCCCAGCCGGTCAACCGCCCGGAGCTGCACCTGGTACCAGCCTCGATCGACAAACCGGATCGTTTCAGGCAGCGGCTGTGGCGGCGTGCCGTTGTAGCGATACGTAGCGCTCTCAACGCCCGCGCCCTCGTCGCTGACGAGGATCTGCAGCACACCTCCCACCGGCAGCGCCACTTCCTCACGCTCCGCCAGTTCGACACCATCAGCGAGCACCGTGATCTGCGGCGGCTGCCGATCGTAGCGCCAGGAGGCCTCTTCGACCGTCGTGTTACCGAGCCGATCGGTGGCCCGAAGCTTCACGCGGCTGGCGCTGACCGATACCGGCGCGCCCGCGTCGACCGCCTCCCAGCCATTGCCCTGGTCCAGCGCCATGGTCGCGATCCCGGCAGGATCATCCGCCGCCAGTACCAGGTTGATCGGCGGTTGGTAAATGGCGCCGCCCGAGCCTTTGCCCAGTGCCTCCGATTCGATGGCCCAGTCAAGGTCTGGGCCCTTGCTGTCCACCTCAAAGCTCAGCGTTGCCGCTTCGCCCTCGTTTCCGAACGCGTCGCCGGCCAGCACGGTCAGCTGATGGACGCCCGCCTGCCAGCGGCCGCTTTGGATGGAGACGGGATGCGTGTCGGTCAGGAGCCAGCGATCCAGCCCCGCCGGGTCCTCGAAGCTCAGGATAAGGCGCACGGATGGTGCCGCCATCAGCCTGCCGTCATCAGCCTCAAGCCAGCTCCCGCTCAGGCGCAGGCTCGCCTGCGGCTGCGCGCTGTCGACGACAACCCGCGTCGCGCTGGTCGGCGGACGAGGCTGGGTTTCTTCATTGATTTCAAACCAGCCGACGGGACTCAGCTCGCCGTCCTCGCGCCGCAGTAGAAGCACCTCGTTGGGCTGTGTCGGGTCTGGGGAAAACTCGGACAGGGGGATGGCCAGCCCGTTGCTCGCATACCAGTAGTCGCCGGGCGCCAGCCCCAGCCGGCCGGCCAGGTCGTCCGGCTGAGCGAACGCGCCGCTAGGTATCGATGCGGCGAGTAGCAGCCACAGGGTCCAGCACCTGTGTTTCCGGCGTTGCTTGGCCTGAGTCATTCCCTGGTTCCAGCGCAGTCGTATCTTCAAGCTCGGCGGCGTCTTCGGGGGCACCGGCCAGCATCACCACCACCGGCGCCAGCCGTTCCAGCGCCTCGGCTGCGCTGGCCGGTCGTTTTGCCGGCGTCTTTTCCAGCAGGTCGTTGATCAGTCCCAGCATCGCGTCAGGCACGTGTGCCGCAATTTCCGGCGGCAGGCTCACGTCGATCGACGACGTCCGGGTGATGATCTGGGCCGTGTTGCGCCCCGCAAACACCATCCTTCCCGTCAGGCACTCTACCATTACGACGCCGACGGCAAACAGGTCAGTGGCGACACCGAACTCGGCGGTCAGGTAGGTCTCCGGGGCCAGATAGCCGGGAGTGCCTTTGATCACGCGTTCACCCTCGCCGCTCCGGTTGAGCAGTCCGGCGATCCCAAAATCCGAGACCTTCACCGAGCCGTCCTTCGCAACCATGATGTTGGCGGGCTTGATATCGCGATGAATCACGCCGCGTTCGTGGGCGGCGCGCAGCCCCTTGAGGATCGCATCAGCGACGTTGGCGACCGATCGCGGGGACATCCGCACCTCGCGCTTGAGCCGCTCGTCGAGCCCCTCGCCGTCCACAAACTCCATCGCGATAAAGGCAAACTCGTCGTTACCGAGGACGTCATAAACGGTCACGATGTTCGGATGGGTCAGGCCGGCGCTAGTGATACCTTCCTGCAGGAGCGCCGCGGTGAGCTCCTCGCGCTCCTCGGCCGGAAGCTCGCTGTCCAGCTTGATCGTCTTCAGCGCCACCTCCCGACGCAGCTTCGGGTCCCAGCCCAGGTAAACCGTCCCCATGGCCCCCGACCCGATCCGCCGGGTGATCTGATAGCGATCCAGAAACACCTCGCTCAGGCTGTCGCGCTCGACCATCGCCTGCTCGAGCTTCTCGAACGAGTCTTTGAGCTGGGATATCTCGCTCCCGCCGCCGCCGCCGCTGCCCAGCAGCCGCCGCTGCGAGGCGATCATCTGACGCACCGGGCGGACCACCAGCCGGTGAGCACCCAGCATGAGCAGCCCCATCACAAGCGCCAGCGCGCCGAACGCCTGCCAGGCCGTGCGCCGCATCTGCGTGGTGGCCCGCTCTGCCTGGCGGGCCGGCTGGACCGAGAGCACCGACCAGTCGGCGGCGGGAATCCGGGCGAAGGCGGCCACGCCAAAACCCTCGTCCAGATCAAAGCGATGGGCGTCGGATCTGACCGGGGCTTCGCGGGTCTGGGTCAGAATATGGTCCGGCACCAGCTCGATGGCATCACCGTCACCCGCCACCAGCTCGCCGTCAGCGTCGATCACGGCCAGGCGCGCTGCGTCACCCAGCTCCGGCGGCGCCGAGCGGTCACGGAGCTGGGTGTTGTCCAGCAACGCAAGCAGAAAAACGCCCGGGCGCGCCGTTTCGCGGCCGAGCACCAGATAGCTGCGCTGCTGGCGGCGCACCGCCAGCGGGCCCTCGTTGATGACCCGCTCCAGCAGCTCGCCCGACGCGCTGGGTTGGCCTTTTTTGGCCAGAACAAAAATCTCTTCGTTGCTCACCGCCGCCTGCGGACCACCGGCCGACTTCCGGGCGTAAAGACCGAGCGACTTGAGCTCATCACGCGTCGCCAGGGTTTCTTTTAATACCTCGAGCGAGGCCTCGGAGTCGGGCTGCAGATAGACGTCTTCGTGATCGCCGGCGGACGCGAGCAGACCGTCCATAACGTTCAGGTAGTCGCTGATGCCGTCAGCGTTCGCGCGGGCAACCAGCAGGTGGGTCAGCTGCGTCTGGTCGACCATCGCTTCGCGGCTGCTTTGAATCTGATACCAGGACAGGGCAAACGGCAGCGCGCCGACCACGGTCAGGCCGATAGCCACCCAGCCCAGAATCGGTATGGAAAATCGGTTGCTCAATCCCCTGCCTGCCGCGACCGCAGCCGCGCCGTCAATGCTGTCCTTCTGGAATGATAAGGTATGGCCCGATCTCAGGCGAGGTGACCGTGATGCCGGTGCTGGTGGTTGGCAGCTACAACTGCGACATGCTTTTTCGCAGCGAACGGCTGCCGGCCCGCGGCGAAACCCGCCTCGGAACGTTTGCCACCGCTCACGGCGGCAAAGGGTTCAACCAGGCCGTGGCCGCGCATCGCGCGGGTGCGGAGACCACGTTTGCCGGCGCGCTCGGCGCCGACGCGCAGGGCGAGCAGGTCCAGGCCTTTGCGACCGCGATCGGCCTTCCGTGCCGCTGGCAGCAGGGCAGCGAACCGACAGGCGTTGCGTGCGTGGTCTCCGAGACGTCCGGTGAAAACCAGATCGTGGTGGCGCCCGGGTCCAATCTTGAGCTCACCTACCGGGCAGACGATCTCCCCGACAGGCCCGCTGACGGCTGCACGGTGCTGCTCGCTCAGCAGGAGTGCTCCCTTGAGCTGACGCGCCAGGCACTGGCGGACGCCGCCCAGCGCGGCGCGCTGGCCATGTTGAATCCAGCTCCGGCCGACCTGGCGGGCGCAGAAACCCTGCTGGATCTCACCGACCTGGTGACGCCCAACGAAGCTGAATTTGCGGCGCTGTTGGCGGCGCGCACCGGAGAAGCGCTGCCCGCCGACTGGGCGAGCGCGCCGCCCGAACAGCTGCAGCAATGGTGCGGGCAGCTGGGCGGCGGCACCGTGGTGATCACCATGGGCCGTCGAGGCGGCTTTTTCTCGGTGCCGGCGGACAACTACTGGCAACTGCCCGAGGCCTATGGACGCTACGAGGCGCTTAGCGTCAACGCGATTGATACGACGGGCGCGGGGGATGCGTTCAACGGGAATCTGGCCGCAGCGCTCGCTAGGGGCGAGGCGCTTCAGCCCGCGCTGACCCGTGCCGCGGCCGCGGCCGCGCTGTCGACGACTGCTCTCGGCGCGGCGCCGTCGATGCCCGACGCCGCAGCGGTCGATCGACTGTTAAGCAGTATTCCGGAAACTAGTTAAGACGGTCGCAGGAGATACGGCTGAAGGGAGACCAGCCGCTGTCGCTGCCCGGCGCTGTCGCCTCATACTTCCAGTCGAAGTGCTCGTCACTCATGTTGTAGAACGTGATCTTTGCCGCGTGCGGCGGAACGTTGGCGGTCCTCGGCGGGTTCTCGCCGCGCATCACGATCATGCCCTCGCTGTAGGTCGCCTCGTAGTAGTCAAACTCGGGCTGCGCCTGCGTCGCCCAGACCATGTGCCATCGCTTCTTCTCGGCGTCATACGTGCGCAGGTTGGTACCCCAGGGCGCGCCCTCCGCCGCCGGCTTCCAGACGTCCTGTACCGCATGCCCGTCAAGCACGTAGTACCAGCTCCAGGTCGCCCGGCCGGGCAGCGTTTGCCACTCGCCGTTTGGACCCTGTGACGAGCTTTCGCAGGACCAGCTCCCCTGGAGCGCTCCGTACTGCGCCAGCTCCGCCGGCGCTGCGGGGTTCGGGCCAGGCGCGGTCAGCGGCGCGCCCGACACGGCGCCATCACCGGCGGTTGCGGTGGCGAGCCAGCCGCTGAGGGCAAGCGCCCACAGCGCCAGCCACCCTGATATTGTCAACGTTCGATTCATGCGCAGGTCCCTCCCAAGGTTTGCTGCCGCCGAATTTAAGCAGAAGCGGCGCTTGAACGCGCGCCGAATACTGATCAAAGTCCTTAATGACAGTATCTGCAACCCCGCTGACCCGATGGCCAAAAGCAAGACCCGGAGTCAGCCCCGACACAGCCACGGGAACCCGCGATGACCGAAACGACAATCACCAGCCTGGCGCTGCTGGTAAATGACTACGACGAAGCGATCGACTATTTCACCAATCGGCTCGGCTTTACCCTGCTCGAAGACACGGCGCTGGATGCCCAAAAACGATGGGTGCGGGTGGCGCCGTCCGGCGGCGGCTGCGCGCTGCTGCTGGCCAAGGCCGCCAGCGACGAACAGCGGGCTGCGGTGGGCAGACAGGGCGGCGGCCGGGTGTTCCTGTTTATGCAAAGCACCGATTTCTGGGGCAGCTACCGGGCCATGAAAGAAGCCGGCGTCGAGTTCCTCGAGGAGCCGCGGGAGGAACCCTACGGCTGCGTCTGCGTGTTTGCCGACCTCTACGGCAATCGCTGGGATCTGCTTGAGGCGCGAACCTAGCGCGCAGCTAGTCCTGACAGGTCTGGTCGTCGGCCGGTTCGAGCTGACCGGCCAGCGTGAAACTCACCTCAAACTCGTTGGCGACCGCCACCGCACCGCCCAGGATAGAAAACGGCGTCAGCCCGAAGTCGTCGTGACTCAGGGTGACCGCGCCCGTAAAAGCGGGTCGGCACAGGCTGTCGTCGACCTGCTCAACCAACAGCATCCGGTCAGCCGTTGCGCCGGCGAGCTCAAACGTCACGGCAACTTCTCCATCCACGGAGGGGGAACCGTCGATCTCAGCTCGGATAAACGGATGCTGAAGCGGGTTCAAAACCTTTTCCGAGAGCAGATTGCCGCGCGTACCCTCAACGTCTTCCGGCTTGATGGCCCCGGCAAAGTCTTCACCCTGCGTTGCCCGGGTCTCCGGCCGGTCGACCACCAGCTCGGCGGGTCGAACGTAAAGCGCGGCCTCAACCCGGTCTCCGGCGAGCGTGAAGCTGCCGAGGATCGGTGCTTCGATCACGTGGTTGTGGCCCAGCCGGGCCAACCTGCCCGCGCGAAAGACCTTTACCAGAAGACGGCTGTCGACGACCTCATAGCGCCGCTCCTCCGATGCTTTCACCGCAGGCTCGGCGCCTGACGCATCTGGATCAGTCGAGGGCGAAGTTTCGTTAGAGGCGGTCGGGGCAGACGGCAGCCCGCTCAGGTCAGGAACCGGCTGGCGATAACAGCCCGCCGCCGCCAGTCCCCAAATCACCACCGCCGATCCGGCGAAAAAGCGACTAAAAACGCCATACGTTACTGTTTTTATTGAACTAATCGACTTAATCTCCGAGTTAACAATTGCTTACTCCGGGCACACATTCGTTGACAGAAAACGGCTCCGGCCGCACGTATACTTTAAGTCGTAGGGTGAAAGGAAACACCCGCCAGGACCTCCAGCCGGCAGGACACGGCTACGAGGCACGCAGAAGCAACAGCCAAGGAGATAGTCATGATGGAGATGCAGTGGGATAGCACCGAGGGGTTTGAAGAAGCCCCGGACGCCAGGGAAGCGGCGGCCATCGCGGAACTCGAACTCGGCCTCAGGACGGCCGCAGACGAACCACCGGCCTTTCAGGACGATGATCGATTTGTCCGCCAATGGATGGCGGAAAGGCTCAGTTCCGGGCTGTAGGCACCACCGCCGGGCTCTGATCCGGCGCTGACGGCAAACCAGGGATTGGGGTCGAGGGCATGGATGCCCGACGTTGCCGTCAGGAACTCGAAAGTCTCAGAGCGTCGATCAACTTGACCGTCGCCGCAGCGCGATTCAGCGTGTAGAAGTGAAGCGACGGGGCGCCGCCCGCAATCAGCCGCTCACACATTTCTCCGACCACTTCCAGGCCGAAGTCAGCGATCGCTTTTTTGTCGTCACCAAAGTCGCGCAGGCGCGCCTCCATCCAGCGCGGGATCTCCGCACCGCAAACGTCCGAAAAGCGCTTGAGCTGAGCGTAGTTGGTCACCGGCATGATGCCCGGCACAATCGGGACCTCGACGCCCGCGGCGGCCGCCGCATCGACGAAGCGGAAGTAGGCGTCGGCGTTAAAGAAGTATTGCGTAATCGCCTCCGAAGCACCTGCGTCGACCTTCGCCCGAAAATGGTTCAGGTCCTGCGATGCGCTTGAAGCCTCCGGGTGGACCTCGGGATAGCACGCAACTGCAATAGAGAACTGCTCCGGGTAGCGGTGCTGGATAAATTCCACCAGGTCGCGGGCATAGACAAAACGCTCGCCGCCAACGGCGCCGGAGGTCGGGTCGCCCCTCAACACCACCAGCCGATTCACCCCCTTGTCGCGGTAGTGATCCAGCAGTGCCGTGATCGTCGCCTCAGAACCGCCGCGGCAGGAGATGTGTGGCGCGACCGGATCGGTGGTTCGAATCTGGTCGACCGTGTCGGCGGTTTCATCGCGAGTGGTGCCGCCAGCGCCGAAGGTGACCGAAAAATACTCCGGCCTAAGCGCCCGCAGCCGCTCGTGCGTTTCCTTAAACCGCTCGCGCTGAACGTCGCTGCGCGGTGGAAAGTACTCAAAGCTGAAGTTTGTCATGGGGAACCCAGGATGGGCCGGATGAGGTATCCGGCCGCCTCACGGCGGCCGGACACGTCACGACTGCCGCTTAGTAGCGGTAGTGGTCAGGCTTGTACGGTCCTTCGACCTTCAGGCCAAGATAGTCGGCCTGCTCAGGCGACAGCTCGGTCAGGCGGGCACCGATCCGATCCAGGTGCAGGCGTGCCACCTTCTCGTCCAGGTGCTTCGGCAGAACGTAGACCTTGTTCTCGTAGTCGGCTGCGTTGTTGAACAGCTCCATCTGGGCCAGCGTCTGGTTGGTGAAGGAGTTCGACATCACGAAGCTCGGGTGACCCGTGCCGCAGCCCAGGTTCACCAGGCGACCGCCGGCCAGCAGAATGATCCGCTTGCCGTCGGGGAACACGACGTGGTCGACCTGATCTTTGATCGGCTCCCACGTGTACTGCTCCAGGCCGGCAACGTCGATTTCGTTGTCGAAGTGGCCGATGTTGCAGACGATTGCTTCGTTTTTCATCCGCTCGAGATGGCTTTGACGCAGGACGTCATAGTTGCCCGTGGCGGTCACGAAGATGTCGGCCTGCTCCACAATGCCTTCGTCTTCCATGTTGACCACGCGATAGCCTTCCATCGCCGCCTGCAGGGCGCAGATCGGGTCGATCTCTGTGATCCAGACGTTGGCGCCGAGGCCACGGAGCGACTGAGCGGAACCTTTGCCCACGTCACCGTAGCCCGCAACGATCGCAATCTTGCCGGCGATCATGACGTCGGTTGCCCGCTTGATACCGTCGACCAGCGACTCGCGGCAGCCGTAAAGGTTGTCGAACTTGGACTTGGTGACCGAATCGTTGACGTTGATCGCCGGGAACGGCATCTCGCCTTTTTCGGCCAGGCGGTACAGACGGTTCACGCCGGTAGTGGTCTCTTCGGTCACACCTTTAATGTCGCCGAGGATGTTGCTGTAAAAGCCGGGCTGAGACTCCAGGCGCTGGCGAATCGAGGCGAACAGCGCTCGCTCTTCTTCGCTACCGGGGTTATCCAGGACAGACGGATCTTTCTCGGCCGCTGATCCCAACGTGATGAGCATGGTGGCGTCGCCGCCGTCATCGAGGATCATGTTCGGCGTGCCGCCGTCGTGCCACTGCATGATGCGGTGGGTGTACTCCCAGTACTCGTCCAGGGTCTCACCCTTGTAGGCAAACACCGGGATACCCGCCGCAGCGATTGCCGCCGCCGCGTGATCCTGCGTTGAATAGATGTTGCAGGACGCCCAGCGAACTTCCGCGCCGAGCGCGGTCAGCGTCTCGATCAGCATCGCGGTCTGAATGGTCATGTGCAGCGACCCGGCGATCCGTGCGCCCGCCAGCGGCTGCGCTTCACCGAACTCCTCACGGAGTGCCATCAGGCCGGGCATCTCCGATTCGGCGATGCTCAGTTCCTTCCGGCCAAAGTCGGCCTGGCTGATATCTTTGACGAGGTAGTCCTTGCCCACCTCAGGTTGATTTACTGCGCTCATAAACTATGTGCTCCTAATATGTCGGGTAGCGCCGTTATGATCGTCAGACGTAATGAGCCTGGGCCTTTTCTGGCTTGCAGCGCTTCTCATCAGCCTGATTTCTGTCACGTTAAAACCTGAATCGTCAAATTCAGGTGTATCGAATACGTTTTAGCCCGCGGCCGCTCTCAGTTCCGCCGCCTTGTCGGTGTTTTCCCAGCTGAATGCGCCGGTAGCCGCGTCGTAGACGCGACCAAAGTGTCCGTACGCCGCAGTCTGCCGATAGATCGGACGAATCAGGTCCAGCATCTGCATCAGGCCGTAGGGCCGCAGATCGAAGTGTTCAGCGACCAGCGCCTCGATCCGCTCCACCGGGATGGTCTCCGTGCCGAAGGTTTCGACGGTCACCGAGGTGGGCTCGGCCACGCCGATCGCGTAGGAGACCTGAATCTCGCAGCGCTTGGCCAGGCCGGCCGCAACAATGTTCTTGGCCACGTAGCGGCATGCGTAGGTGGCCGAACGGTCCACCTTCGACGGGTCTTTGCCCGAAAATGCGCCGCCGCCGTGTCTGGCCATCCCACCGTAGGTATCCACAATGATCTTGCGACCCGTCAGGCCGCAGTCGCCAACCGGCCCGCCGATTTCGAACTTGCCGGTCGGGTTGATGTGGTACTTCGTCTGCGAGGACAGCCATTGGTGCGGCAGCACCGGCTTGATAATCTGCTCCTGAACCAGCTCGGTCAGATCGGCCTGCGAGATATCCGGGCTGTGCTGCGTCGACAGCACAACGGCATCGATCGCCACCGGCTGCCCGTCCTCGTAGCGAAAGGTGACCTGTGACTTGGCGTCCGGACGCAGATACTGCTGCCCTTCCGACGTTTCGCGCCGCACCTGCGCCTGGCGCTCGACCAGCTTGTGGGAGAAATGAATCGGTGCCGGCATCAGCACGTCGGTTTCATCCGTGGCGTAGCCGAACATCAGTCCCTGGTCACCGGCGCCCTGCTCTTCCGGCGAAGCCCGATCCACACCCTGAGCGATATCCGGCGACTGCTTGCCGATGATGTTCACCACCGCGCAGGTGGAACCATCGAAGCCAACGGCGGAGGAGTTGTAGCCAATGTCGTTGATCACACCCCGAATCAGCTCCTCCAAATCGACCCAGGCGGTGGTCGTGATTTCCCCGCCGACGATTGCCACGCCGGTCTTTACCATGGTTTCACAGGCCACGCGGGCGGCCGGGTCCTGTTGGATGATCTGGTCCAGCACCGCGTCGGAAATCTGGTCGGCGACCTTGTCCGGATGCCCCTCGGACACCGACTCCGACGTAAACAGGTGGCTTCGCATGTTAAATATCTCTTTAATCGGATAAAGAGATATAGTCTATCGGGCCAGGCAGGGAATGTCACCCTTCAACGCGGCGGTGCCTTTGCCTGAGCGGCGGATTCAGAGGAGGTTTTACGGGGCCGGCAGCGGCTCTAGCCATGTACCACCGCAGAGAACGCCTTTACGCCCGAACCGAGGTCGCAAAGGGTGTAGGTGCAGTCAAACTCGGTGATGACCTGCTCCGTGGCCGTTTCAAAACGCCAGCGCACCGTGACCGCCGCCAGGTTTTCGGTCAGCGTCGACCGCTCGCTGCTCAGCAGGAGCGCCCGGTGATATCCCATTCGCTTGTGCGTGTCGCACACGCGAGCGAAGTACTTCACCGCATCTTCCCGGGTCAAAAGTGCCTCACTCTGATCCATGGAAGCGATCAGGCCCGGATAGTGATAGAGGTCGGCGATACTCGCCGCATCAAAGGCGTCGAAGGCTCCGCGATAGCTCTCAAGAAACTGTTTCACTTTCATGGGCTTGAGAATAGCGCAAGCGTGCTGCGGTGCCTATTCACAAACGCCTGCCGGCGATCCGCTCATGACTTTTGTCAATTACGCTGATCGGTAAAACATGCGATGATTCAAGCTGTTAGAATTCAGGAGAAGGCCTGGATGGCAACCGCACTGCAATGGTTTTTGTTTGGCATGTTCGTTTGGGCGTGCTGCGTGCTGATGAGCGCACTGGAGAGCCGCGTCAGCGCCAGCGGTGAGGCCCGCCGTCAGCGGCGCTCAGCCGATGACCGCCGCCCATCTTGGTGGCGCAAGCTGCTGGATGACAGCTGGGACGGCGAGGAGGCCGAAGAACCGACCGATCGCGAACGAGCCATGGCGTCGGAGATCGTCGAGCTCAAAGACCGCATCGCCACGCTGGAGGCGATTGTGACGGATCGTAAATTTCAGTGGGAAGACGAACTGCGCAAGTAAGGCGGCGCTTCGGCGTCACTTGACGAAGATCCCGTAGATCCGCACGCCCAGGTACCACAGGGCACCCACGCTCGTCACAACCATCGGCCAGAACGGCACTGGAAACTCGAGGTATTCGGATGCCACGAAGCCCCAGCTCGCCCCGGCGACCATAATCAGTATCGACAGGTAGCTCTGCAGCTCGATTCGCCCACGCCGCAGCAGGCGACGGCGGCGCTGGGCTTCGTCGGCCGTTATTCCGGCATCCGCCGCCGCGTCCAGCGCCGTTCCGCAGTGAGGGCAGACCGGGTGTTTGTTTGACACCCGGCTGCCGCAGCCGGGGCAGGAAATAATCAAGAAAATCCCCTTTCGGCCGGCGCTGAACCCCAACACCGGCCCGTGTTTTTTCTGTAAAATTCAGCGTCGAAAATACCCACTACGCAGACCTCAGGCAAGCCATGAAATTCAATTCCAAGACCTGCATTATCGCGACGGTCGGCCCGGCCAGTTCCGACCAGATGACGCTGGAGCGGTTGATTGATGCCGGGGTAAACGTATTCCGCCTGAATTTTTCTCATGGGGAACCGGAGGATCACGCGGCGGTGGTGGAACGCATCCGCGCGGCGGAGAAACGCACCGTCCGCGCCATCGGCATCCTGCAGGATCTGCAGGGCCCAAAGATCCGGACCATGCGCTTTGCCGACGGGCCCGTGACCCTGACCGAAGGCAGCACCTTCCGCTTGACGTGCGACGACGATTCGCCGGGAGATGAAACCCGTGTCGGCGTTACCTACCGGGGCCTCGCCCGGGATATCAAGGCCGGTGAAACCCTGCTGCTGGCTGACGGCAGGCTGGAGCTTGAGGTCGCGGAAATTCAGGGCGAAACCCTGGTCACCCGCGTTGTCCGTGGCGGCCCGCTGTCCAACAACAAAGGCATCAACGTTCCCGGCAGCGATCTCAAAATCCCCGCGCTGTCGGAGCAGGACGCCACCCATATCAAAGTTGGTGCCGAGCTGGACGTCGACTGGGTGGCGATGAGCTTTGTTCGGAGTCGAGACGATATCCTGCTTGCACGCCACTACCTGGATCGCTACGCCAGCCGCGCCAAGCTGATGGCCAAAATTGAAAAGCCGAGCGCCATCGAGCGCTTCGCCGATATTCTCGAGGAGGCGGACGGCATCATGATCGCCCGCGGCGATCTGGGCGTTGAGCTTTCCGTTGACCGAGTACCGATGGTGCAGAAGAAGCTCATCCGGCTCTGTCGGGATGCGGGCAAGCCGGTGGTCACCGCAACGCAGATGCTCGAGAGCATGACCGCCTCACCAACACCGACGCGAGCCGAGGCTTCCGACGTCGCCAACGCGATCTTCGACGGCACGGACGCGGTGATGCTCTCGGCGGAAACGGCGGTCGGCGACTATCCGGTGGAAACCGTCGAGGTGATGAACCAGATTGCCCTTTCCGTTGAGGCGGACGAGGGCTACCAGAAGGCCATGAGCGAGACGCAGATTTCAGTCGACGCATCCCTGCCCGACAGCGTCGCGTCAGCCGCCTGTCAGATGGCCAGCGCGATCAACGCGAAGGTCATCGTGACCTTCAGCTCGAGCGGCAGCACCGCGCTGCGGGTTGCCCGGCACCGCGTCACGCAGTACGTGCTGGCGATCACCCCAAACCGGGAGTCTTACCAGCAGCTGGCGATGTCCTGGGGCATCGACCCGGTGCTCGCCGAAGATATCCGTGACTCCGACGAGATGGTGGCGAGAGCGAACGAGGTGATCACCCAGACGGGCATTGCGAAGCCGGGCGACTACTACGTGATCACCGCCGGCGTACCGTTCGGCGTTTCCGGAACCACCAACCTGATTCGGGCAGAAATCGTCACCTGATCGACACTCCGATCAATTAGCTCTCAATTTCAACGACTTATCACCCACAGAAAGCTGTCGATTCCGTCGAGCAGCAACCGGGAACAACTCCCGTCACTTGCAAATTCCCGCGATCGGCGTATGGTCGCGGCTTCTTCGACGTTTCACTCCACAAAGGCAGAGCCGATGAGCAGCGCAGAAATCCAAAAGCCGACGCAATCGCCGTTTGCCTTCAGCAAGCTTCGCATCACCGCGAACCTGGCCTGACGGCCGGCGATCTTCCGGGCGCCGCGTTCGGCGCCAAGCAAGCTAACTGAAATACCGCAACAGCGGGGCCGCAGGAGAGCGGGCCGCTGCAGTGGGCTGGAGTGTCTTCATGAACGTTACTCAAAACCGTGCAGCGAAGCCGGCCGTCGGCGGCGTACGCCGCTGGTGGCAGCTGTGGAAACAGGCCCTGCGGGGTGAAACCGAGGACTTTACCGTCGGGCCTATCGGTACGGCGGTGTTCCTGCTCTCGGTACCGATGGTGCTCGAGATGGCGCTGGAATCGGTCTTTGCCGTCACCGACATCTTTTTTGTCGCAAAGCTCGGCGCCGACGCCGTGACCGCCGTGGGGCTGACCGAGGCGGCGATTACCCTGCTCTACGCTGTGGCGATCGGCCTCAGCATGGGTACCACCGCCATGGTAGCCCGTCGGGTTGGCGAAAAACGGCACGAAGAGGCGTCGGTCGTCGCCGGCCAGGCGCTGTGGATGGGGCTGCTGACCAGCGTGCTGGTGGGGGCCGTCGGCATCGCGTACGCCGGCGACATCCTGCGGCTGATGGGTGCCAGCGAGCAGGTCGTGGCAACGGGCAGCGGCTACACCGTCTGGCTGATGGGCGGCAGTCTGACCATCACATGGCTGTTTATCATCAACGCCGTGTTCCGAGGCGCCCG
>JANQOZ010000050.1 GCA_028285525.1 Lysobacterales bacterium | reverse complement strand
CCTTGGCCAGGGAACCACCCTGGCCGGCGGCTCGCGCCTTGCCCCAGGGCCTTGTGGACGCGCGCTGAAACTCAACGAATTACCGTGTCAGGACGCTCGTCAATCAGGCCTCGTCAGCGAGCGTCGAAAACGCGCTGGCCGCCGCCTTGATAGTCTGATCGAGCGCGGCATGATCGTGGGCCTGCGACAGGAATCCGGCTTCGAAAGCCGACGGCGCCAGGTAAACCCCCTGCTCCAGCATGAGATGGAAAAAACGCTTGAACCGTTCGCCGTCGCAGCGCTCCACGTCAGCGAATGTGGTCACCGCAGGCTGGTCGGTGAAGAACATGCCGAACATGGAGCCCACCTGCTGGGTCATGAACGGGATACCCGCAGCGGCGGCGGCCTCATTAAGGCCCTTGGTGAGATAGTTGATCTTGTCTTCAAGCCGCTCGTAAAACGCCGGTTCCGCCAGCACCTCCAGGTTGGCGATGCCGGCCGCCATGGCTACCGGGTTCCCGGACAGGGTGCCGGCCTGGTAGACCGGTCCGGTCGGCGCAATGTGCTCCATGATGTCCCGACGGCCCCCAAAAGCCCCGACGGGCATACCGCCGCCGATCACCTTGCCGAAGGTACAAAGATCGGCGGTCACGCCGAACCTCTCCTGGCAGCCGCCTTTGGCCACCCGAAAGCCGGTCATCACCTCATCGAAGATCAGAACCGCGCCGTGCTTCTCGCAGACTTCCTTCAGGCCCTCAAGAAAGCCGGGCTGCGGCGGAATACAGTTCATGTTTCCCGCCACGGGCTCAACGATGATGCAGGCGACCTGGTCACCGACTTCCGCCATCACCTCGCGTACCTGATCGATGTCGTTGTAGTTCAGCGTCAGCGTCAGATCGGCGAGGCTGGCGGGCACGCCGGGGGAATTGGGTTGCCCGAGGGTCAGCGCGCCGCTGCCGGCCTTCACCAGAAACGAGTCCGCGTGGCCGTGATAGCAACCCTCAAACTTGATCAGCCGATCCCGACCCGTGAACCCGCGGGCCAGACGCAGCGCGCTCATGCACGCTTCGGTGCCCGAGTTCACCATGCGGACCAGTTCCAGCCCAGGCACCCGCTGGCACAGAAGCTCGGCCATCACGACCTCACGGGCGCACGGGGTCCCGAAGCTCAGACCCTGCTGCGCCGCGTCCACCACCGCCTCACGCACCTTCGGATGGTTGTGACCTGCCAGCATCGGACCCCAGGAACCCACGTAATCGATGTATTCCTTACCGTCCTCGTCGTAAAGCCGGCAGCCCTCGGCGCGGCGCATAAAAATTGGGTCTCCGCCCACACCCTTAAAGGCCCTCACGGGCGAATTGACGCCGCCGGGGATCCGTTCACAGGCCGCAGCGAAAAGGTCGACGCTGGATTGCATTAGCTACCTCAGTATTCGGAATTCTGGAGACTGCGCGCGCCACAGCGCGCGCCCAGCGGCGAGATTAGCAGAACCCGGAGCTGCAGCGATATCTGTTGCCAGAAAAATGTCAGAACGACGTTACGACGTGGCCATCGCGTCCCGGTAAAACGGAGGCTCATTCATCAAGGAGGATTCGCTGATGCTGCAGTTTGTACCCGTTACGGACGACCTGATTGAAAGCCCGAACCTGCCGAATCACTGGCAGCTTGTCCCCTATCAGGTGGACCACCCGTGCTTTCGCTGGTCTCTCTGTGAATCGCCTCGTCCAGAGGTTTCGGACCGCAGCCGGCAGCCCGGTCGGCCAGCGCGACGAGCCAGCGAGCCGGAGTAAAGGGTTACAGGTCGTCCAGGTCAACCCCGAAGCGACTCGCCACGCTGCCGAGTTGCTCGGGGTCGATTTCGCCGACAATGTTCAGAAACACCGCGTCCCCACCTGATTCGACGATCATCACTACCATACCCTCGACGATCTCGTCGCGGGTTTTCATAAACATGTGGACCGTCCCATCGCCGCCGCGAACGCGGAGCGCCGGCTCCCAGTCTGCCGACTTCAGACGTTTGGAAATCGACAGCGCCTGATCGCGGGCGTTGTCGAGCTGGTCGGCGCGCAGCTCGAAGACCCGGAGCTCTATGCCGCGCAGCTTGCCCAGCGTGCTGGAGAGTTCGGGGTCCTCGTTGGCAACCGTTTTGCGCAGGAACCCGAGCAGCGCAGGCCCGAGCGAAACCTCGACCGTGGGCTCAACGTCGGCGATCCCGTCGAGGTCACCGAAGTCGACAAACCCCGGATGGTCGGTCAAGCCCTGGGCAACCGCGGCCAGCGGCGTGAGCAGCAGGGCCGTCAGCAGTAGTGTGGCCAGTCGCCTCATATCGTGTCGGCACCGTCACTGTTCAGTCGCCGGGCCGGCTCCAGCAGACCCCGCACCGTCAGCGCCCCCGCCTGGCCGCCCAGCTGACGGGCCGCCATGTTGCCAGCCTGATCGACATAGCCCAGCGCCAGCGCCAGATCCGCTCGGGCCTTCGCCAGCTCCTGTGCCGTCGGCTGAAGCTCCGGCTCACCCCCGGGAAGAACCGCGGGGCCCAGCGTGACCATCAGTGCCAGCGCCGCAGCGCAGGCACCGCCGAGCGACCAGCCCCAGGCAGGGAACGCGAGCTTGGGCAGCGCAAAGGAGTTACCGGTGATCTCCATGACGTTCCGGCTCAGCGAGCTGGGCGCCTGAAGACCCGGCAGGTCCTGGAGCTGGGCGCCGAGCCGCGTCGCGCGTTCAATCTCACGCTCGAGCAGCGGATCGGTGGCCAGCCGGGCCTCGAACAGCGCCGCCTCGCTGCCGCTCAGCTCGTCGTCGAGCCAGGCTTCAATCCGTTCGTCAAACCACGTCGGCAGTTGTTTGTCAGTCATCCAATTCACTCCCAAGGCGCTTGCGCAGCTTGCGGCGCGCCCGGTGCAGGTAAACCTTGACCTGGCTGTCGCTCAGGTCCAGCGTTTGACCAATTTCCTGATAGTTCAGTTCTTCGACGTCGCGCAATACCACCAGCGACCGGAACGGCTCGTCCAGCTCGCGGATTGCCTGGGCCAGCCGCTGCCCGAGATCGGAGCTTGAAAGTCGATCCAGCGGTGTCTCGGTGACAGCCAGGGGCTCACCACCGACGGTTTCGGCAACGTAAGCCTGGCTGTAGCGGCGCCGGCGCAGCAGGTCCAGGCACGCGTTGCGGGTGACCCGCAGCAGCCAGGGTTTTACCCGCTCGGCTTCGAGCCCAGCCAGGTGCTGCCAAAGCTTGACGAGCACGTCCTGCGCCACGTCTTCGGCTTCAGCCGAATTGCCCAGCAAATGGTAAGCCAGCGAAAAGAGCTGACCCTGGTGTTCTTTCACCAGGCGGCGGAAACGTCGTTTCATCACACCATCATACGGACCAGCGAAGCTGAGGTTACAGCCTGTGTTCATATTTAGGCTCGTTCGCCTGGATTTGCCCCGCTAACATGCCCCCTGAATCTGCCAGCGAGTGAAGAATGTGAGTATTTTTTCCCGAATTAGCGCCCTGTTGCTCGCCACTCTGCTGCCGTGGCTCAGCGCCGCCAGCGAGGCCGACACGCTCGAGCCGCCCGTCGGCGCCTGCCGCTTGACCCAGGATGAGCGGCCACGAATCGGGCTGGTGCTCGGGGGCGGCGGCGCCCGCGGCGCGGCCCACATTGGTGTCCTCAAGCAGCTTGAAGCCATGCGGATCCCGATCGATTTTATTACCGGAACCTCCATGGGGTCGGTCATCGGCGGGCTTTATGCCACCGGCATGACCAGTGCCCAGATCGAGCAGCAGATGGACGAGCTCAACTGGAACGACCTGTTCATCGACCAGCCGAGCCGCATCGAGCGGCGCTTTCGCCGCAAACGGGATGACGACCTGGACCTGTTCGGACCGAAGCTTGGCTATCGGGAGGGTAAGCTCGTCCTGCCTGGCGGGGTGCTCGCCGGCCAAAAGGTGAATCTGCTGCTCAAGCGGATCACGCTGGGACAGACTCAGCAGGAGGACTTCGACCGGCTCCCCATCCCCTTTCGCGCGGTGGCGGCCGACATCATTACGGGCCAGGAGGTGGTGCTGCGCGACGGCGACCTCGCCGCAGCCATGCGCGCGAGCATGTCGATTCCCGGGGCCTTCTCCCCCGTGCCCTTCGGTAACCAGCTTTTGGTGGACGGCGGGATCGTGAACAACCTGCCGGTGGGCATTGCGCGGGACATGGGGGCTGACGTGATTATCGCTGTCGACGTCGGGACACCGCTGTTCGGGCGCGACGAGCTGGGCAACCTGTTCGATATGGTTGAACAGCTGACAAACCTGCTCGTGGTGCAGGGCGCCGCCGCGCAGACCCGGCTGCTGCGCGCGGAAGATACGCTGCTGGTCCCTGATCTGTCAGACACGCTCACCTCGGTGGATTTCGAGAAATTCCGCGACGCGATCCCAATCGGTGAAGCCACGGCCCTGGCGCAGTCCGATCGCCTGCTTCCCTACAGCCTCAGCGAGGCCGACTATCGGACCTATCGACGGGCGCTGCTCGACTGCCGCAATCCCGCTGGCGTGATCCAGTGGGTTCGGCTGAACAATCAGTCGGTGTACTCCGACGACATGATTCTCAGTCGGCTGGGCATCACCACGGGAGAGCCACTGGATTTTGACGAGCTCGATCGTGAGCTGGCGCAAATTTATGGGCTGGGATTTCTTCGCGAGGTTCGTTACCGCCTCACCGAGGAGAACGGTCAGCTCGGCGTGGTGCTCGACGTTCTGCCAGACCCGCGCGCGCCAAATTTCATCGAATACGGCCTCACCTTTATTTCTGACGCGAACGACAATGCGTTCAATCTTCGGTTCGGCCTGCTGAAGACCGATATCGACGAGCTCGGTGGGGACTGGCGGACCGTTGTCCAGATCGGCGAGGAGCCGGCGCTGTTCACCGAGCTGTACAAACCCTTCCAGGCGCGCGCGCCCTGGTATCTGACGGCACGGGCGGAAATCCGGCGCGACCAGTTTCGCGTCTTCGAGGACGGCGAGCGGCAGGCTGAAATCCTCGTCGATCAGGCTCAGCTGGAATTCAGCGCGGGTAAAGAGTTTGGCAACTCAGCGGACTTCAGCGTGGGGCTGAGGCTCGGCACCGGAGAAAGCGAAGTCAGCGTGGGCGACCTTGGAATCCCCAACGTGGAGTTCGACCTGGGTGAATGGTTTGCCCGGTTTCGCTACGATCATCTGAACGATCTGTTTTTTCCCGACACCGGCGGCTTTGGAGAGATCGAGCTGCTCGGCGAGTCCGGCACCCTTGGCGCGGACACCAATTTTCGCCAGCTCACCTCCACCTATTTCTACAACTGGCTGGTGCGCGATCGCCACCATCTCCTGCTGGGCGGCACCTTCAACACCACCATCGACAGCAACGCGCCCATCTACGGCGAGTTTCGCGCCGGCGGCTTTGGCAACCTGTCGGGGCTTGAGTTTAACGAGCTATCCGGCCAGCACCTCGCCTTGGGGATTGCCGGTTATCGTTATTCGCTGAACAGCGGCGGCCTGTTTCCAGCCTACCTCGGAGGGACGGTGGAGCTTGGCAACGTCTGGAACGACCGCTCGGACATCAGCTTCGACTCAGCGCTACTGCACGGCAGCCTGTACTTCGGCTACCGGTCCCCGCTCGGGCCACTCTACGTGGGCGTCGGCTTCGGCGAGGAAGGTGACGGTACCTTTTTCATCCGACTCGGGGACGTCTTTTCTAACTAAAGGTCGCCCAGCATGTCCCGCAGTCCGGCCAGGTGGGCTTTGGCGGTCTGCGGGCTGCTGACGTCCTGCGCGCCGTGGCGGTGCACCAGCTCATCCGGAATCTCCGCCACAAATCGACTGACGCCCTCGTCGGACACCTCGCCGAAACGCCGGCGCGCCTGACACCAGCTGATCGTCAGGCTCTGCTGGGCCCGCGTGATGCCGACATACATCAGCCGCCGCTCCTCCTCCAGCTGGCCGTCGTCCAGCGAGTTTCGGTGCGGCAGCACACCCTCCTCCACCCCGACCATAAACACGTACGGAAACTCCAGGCCCTTCGCTGCGTGTAGCGTCATCAGGCGCACGCGGTCATCGCTGGCATCCTCGGAATCCTCGTCGCCGAGCGACAGCTGCTGGATGACCTCTGTCAGGCCACCGTCCATCCCCGAGACCCATTTGACGAATTCGTCCACGGAGCGGGCGCGCGATCGCCCGGTCGCTTCGTCAGCCGCCTCGCGAGCAATGAAGTCGCGAAAGCCCGTGTCGTCCACGACCCGCTGCAGCATCTGGCCGGGCGTCAGCGCAGCGGCTTTGAGGTCGTCGAGCCACTGAACAACGTCGCGGACCCGAGCGGCGGATCGGGCCGCGACCGTGGCCGGCAGGTGACGGCTTGCGGCGAGCAGCGCGACGTCCCGGCGAGCCGCCGCTTCGGCGATCTTGTCCACCGTGCCCGCGCCGATCTCCCGCCGCGGTCGGTTGATGACACGAAGAAACGCCGCGTCGTCCCGCTCGTTGGCAAGCAGCCGCAGGTAGCAGATCAGATCCTTGATTTCGCCGCGCTCGAACCAGGACGGCCCACCGGACACGCGATACGGAAGTCGGTGGCCGCGCAGCGCCTGCTCCAGAGCCCGGGCCTGGTGGTTGGACCGGTAGAGGATGGCGAAATCGCCGGGCTGCGCCTTGCGGGTGAACTTCCGCTCTAAAATGGCCGCCACCACCTGGTCGGCCTCGTCAGCCGGATCCTGGCAGGGCCTCAGCGCAACCGGATCACCCTCGCCCAGTTCACTCCACAGCGCCTTGCTGAAAGTGTGGGGATTCTGAGCGATCAGCGCGTTGGCGGCCTTGAGGATGGTCCCGCTGGACCGATAGTTTTGCTCCAGCTTGACGATCGACAGGTCCGGAAAGTCGCGCTGCAGCTGCTCCAGGTTGTCCGGGCGGGCGCCGCGCCAGCCGTAGATCGACTGATCGTCGTCACCCACGGCGGTCAGCCCGGTGCGGGCACCGATCAGCAGTCGGAGCAGCCGGTACTGGCAGCTGTTCGTATCCTGGCACTCGTCGACCAGCACGTGCCGAAACTGCCACTGCCAGCGCTCCCGGCACTCAGCATCGCTCGTCAGGAGCGCGCCCGGCTGCGCCACCAGATCATCAAAATCAAACGCGTTGTAGTGTTTCAACCGTTCCTGATAGCCGCGGAAAACCTCGAGCGTATTCGGCTCACCCGGCGCGTCGTCTGGCCCGAGACCGTCGTTCTTCCACGCGCTGATCTGCCAGCGAACCCGCTCGAGGTCCTCGCGGGTGGCGCTGTCGTGCAGGATTTCGCGCAGCAGGGTGAGACTGTCCTGCGGGTCGAAGATACTGAAACCGGGCCGATAGCCGAGCCGCTCAGCCTCCTCGCGGAGTATCCGCAGCCCCAGCGCGTGGAAGGTCGAGATCCAGACCTGCGCCGCCTGCTCGCCGAGCTGTCGCGCAACGCGCTGGCGCATCTCGCGAGCCGCTTTGCGGGTAAAGGTGATGGCCGCAATCTTTTCGGGCAGCAGCGCCTGCTGGCGCACCAGGTGGACCACTTTCTGGGTGATCACACCGGTCTTGCCGCTGCCGGCACCGGCCAGCACGAGCAGCGGCCGATCGCAGCAGTCGACGGCGGCCTGCTGTTGAGGGTTGAGCTGAAACTTCACAATAGCGGTGGTGTCAGAAGAACGCGGTGCATGCTATCAGTCATTCAGGCTCCAGCCACGCTCTCTGGGTTGTTTTTCTGCTTCTCTCGCTGAGTTGGGAGACGCGCGCCGCTGAGCCCTCCTGTATGGATGAATGGGTCTGCGTCGAGCCGGAGGAACGCACTGACGGCATCACCTTCTACGCTCGCAATTTACGGTCATGGCCGCTGACCCTGACCTTCCGCGCCGAAACCACCAACCTGGTGGGGCCAACGAACAGCCTGACGGTGTCGCTGCAGGGCGAGGAGCGGATCAAGGTGGCGACTTTCACCCGCAAACGAAACGGCAAGCGCTACCGCTACCAGTACTGGTTCGACTGGACCGTGGGGCTGCGGGAAGTCGATCACGACGACGACTACCTGTACCAGCTGCCGTTCCCCGTGGGAAAACGCTGGCGCGTCGTGCAGGGGTTTGGCTCCCGCTTTTCCCACACCGGTCGGGAGCACTACGCCGTGGATTTCGACATGCCCGTCGGCAGTCAGGTTTCGGCCGCGCGCGACGGCGTCGTGGTGCGGGTTCGCGAACAACACAACAAGGCCTGCTGGGAGAAAGGCTGCGGCCGCTACGCCAACTTTATTGTGATCCTGCACGATGACGGCACCACCGGGGAGTATTACCACCTGAAAAAAGATGGAGCCCTGGTTGACGTCGGAGACCGGGTGCGCGCGGGCCAGCCGATCGCTTTGTCGGGCAACACCGGGCACAGCACCATGCCGCATCTGCACTTTGCGGTCTACCGAGCGGATACCTGGGGTCGAACCCAATCGCTGCCCTTCCGCTTCGGCAACGGCGGCAAGGCGATGCGCAAACCGCGCAGCGGACAGCGCCTGCAGAAGCTCCCGCCGCCCTGAGACGCTCAGGGTTTTTGCCACCCGTAGGCTGCCCTGCTGCCCGTTTCAATGGGGCAAAAACTGACGTGACGCGTCACTATCGCGGCCCAAAACCGCGCCAGCGCTCGCGCTGAGCGCCTCGACTGCCACGTTTGTCGGCATTGCTGCAGTTTGGCACAGCAATTGCTGTGTTTTCACTGCAGGATCGGATGGGTAGCTACACAGGATGTTAGCCGTGACTCAAGCAGGCAATCGGACCCAGCGCGTCGCCACGCTACACGACCTGATGGTCGAACTGGGAAAGATTGAGCTTGAGCTGGAAAGGATTCCCAGCGGCAAGCCCGATGCAGATGCGCTCAAGACAAGAAGGTCGGAGCTGCGCTGCGAGCTGGCTCAGCTGTCCCGCTGAAACTGCGATTCTTCCTCCCTCAAAGGCGCCCTCCGCCCGGCCTCTGGCCGGGTGGAGGGATTGTCCTTTATCTCAGAAGTTTTTTGGCTGACTGGCCAGCCTGACCGCTGTCGGGTCAGTCGCGGCCACCGCGGCCGCCCGAGCGACTGCGACCGCCTGAGCTGCGTCGGGGCGGCGCGGAGCGCGCCGACTGACGGGGCGCCGGGGCACGCTGCTGCCTGCGAGGCGCCGGCTGTCTAACGGGCTGACGCGGCGTCGACTGGCGGTAGCCGCGGCTCTGCGGCGCAGCACGGTTCGGAGACCGTGCGGGCGGCCGGTTGACCACACCTGGCTTGCGGGCGCCGCTGCTGCGGTTCACCGACCGGGCTGGCGCCCGGCTGGCTGAGGAACGCACCGCCGGGGCCCGGCTGACCGGCACCGTGCTGCGGCGAGTGGTTGCGCTTCGCTGAGACGACCTCGGCTGCGATCTGGCCTGAGACCTCGCCTGTGATCTGGCCTGTGTCGGGGCCTGCGACCTGGCAGGCGCCCTGGACGCAAAAGCAGCGTTCCGCTGCGTGCCGGAGCTGAAGGTCCGCGCCTGCGGACGGCTGCGAGACTGCGGACGACTGTTGAGCGTACGGAAACTACCCTGACGGTTGGTCGACGGCCGGGTCACGAGCGAGCGACCGTTCTGTTCGATCTTCACCGGCCGCTGAGCGGTAGCCGTTCGTTGTCGAGAGCTCGCAGGACTTCTCGCCGTGCTGCGAACGCTCGGACTCAGGCTGCGCGTCGAACGGGTGCCGACACTCGAGGCCTGGCGAACAGCGCTCGACCGGCTGCTGCTGCGATTGATGCGCTGGCGATCGCCGCTGGCGCTGCGTGCGCCGCCAAACGCGGCGTTACCTGAGCGGTTGACGCGCTGCGAGCGGCTGGCGGCCTGTCCCCGGCTCGCGCCCTGAGACCGGCTGATGCCCTGTCCCCGATCGGTGAACGTCCGGGCGTTCCGGCCGCCGCCAGCGGCTGCGCGGGTGTTGAAAGCATTTGCACCGCCCACGGTCCGGCCGTTGCTGAAGGTACGGCTGTTCCGAGCGTTCGCGGGAAACTCCTGCTTCGCCCGCAGCCCCGCGCCCGTCTGTGCCCGGTTGGCAAAAACGCCCGGGCGCCCGTTGCCGGCAAGCCGGCGCGCTTCGCTGCGCGCTGCCCCGGCCCGGGGTGTCCGGACCGCAAAGCGTCTATCGCGCCGACCGTAGTCATGAAAATACGTCGGGCTGAAGTACGTCGGGCTGTAGAAGCCGAAATAGCTGAAGCGCGGCCGGTAGGTGTAACCGAAAAACGGCGAGAAGTGGCCGAAGCCGAAGTCCGCATAGCGGAACGGCCCGAAAAAGGTGCTGCCGAAACCGAAGCCGAAGTTATGGCCAAAGCCCGGGTAGAACCGCCGGTAGGGCGACCAGACGAAATAGCTGGGGAAGTCCTGATAGAAGAGGCCAAACGCGCTGCTGCGCCAATAGGGGTCATGGGCATAGCCAAAACCGAAGCCAGGGCCGAAGCCAGGACCAAAGCCGGGTCCGAAACCGTGACCTAACGCGGGCCCACCGACAAAGCCGCCGGCAAACGATCCGCCGAGACCACCGAAGCCGCCATAGCTGTGCCCGCCATAGACCACCTCGTCGACCACGTAGCTGTCGTCGTAGCCGTAGCTGTTGCCGTATCCGTAAACGTCCAGGTCATCATAGCGGTCATAACGGCTGGCGCAGCCGCCGAGCAGTGCTGTGACCATCAGGACGATGGATATGTGTCGGATCATGTTACGGTCTCCCGCTAGTTAGCAGGCTCAGTATAAGCACTCATCGTGAATCGAGCCTGAACGAGAGATATGGCTTTTTTCCCGGCAAATCAACCAGCGAGGAACCCCAATGGCTGAAACCCCCGACTCTGGATCTGAGCAGACCGCCGCCGCGGCGCCGAGCCCCGACCCCTGGTCTAACTCAGATTCCTGGATCAGGCTGCTGCTGACCGTGGTGTATTTCATCATTTTCTGGCTGTCGCTTTGGCTGCTCGGGCTGGCGGTGGTGATCAACTTGGGCGCGCTCATCTTCACCGGAAGCCGCAACGAGGGGATCACCGGCTTCACGCGACAGCTGATCGAATACCAGCGTCAAATGGCGCTGTTCGCCAGCCAGGCGAGCCATCGCCGGCCGTTTCCGTTCGGCGAGCCGCTGCCGGCCCAGCAGCCGTCGTCCGAAGAAGACGCTCAGCCGGTTCCTGAACCTGAACCCCCCGCTGCAGCGCCCGCCGAAACCGCGGAACCCGTCTCAGAGGACACCGCGCCGGCCAGCAAAAAGAAGCGCACCAAAAAACCGGCGACGCGCAAGAAGCGCAAGAAAAAGACCGCCAAGCGGGTCTCTAAACCTGAAGCGGCCAGCGCTGCGTCGGCGGCCGACCAACCGGAGCCTGAGACCGAACCAAAAACGGAGGCAGAAAACACCTTCGAGGGTGAGGCTCCGCAGGCGGACGGCCCGGCAGTGCAGCCGCCGACCGATGACACCAATCAGCCAGGGGACGACAACAGGTAAATGGCCAAGATTCACGAGGTAAAAGGTTACGTGGTGGTGCTCGATAAGATCATCCACATCACCCGGGTTTTTGAGGCAAAGAACGACGAGGGTGCCCAGTTCAACATCCAGCTGCTGGGAGACTCCAAGCTGCAGCTGAAGTTTCCCGACCGGGCGACCGCCACGCTGGAGCGCGACCTGCTCGTGAAGGCATTGAGCGAATGAACCGCCACAGTTTGAAACAAAAAACTCAAGGTTCGGGCTTGACACCAGTGGAACCATCGCAGAGGATCGAGGCATGAGACAGCGACGACCCGTACAACAGCGCCGAAAGCTGGTGGCAAAAGCCGCCTCTCGTCACACCAACCTGGTGCCGGCTGCCGTCGGCGCGCTGCTTGTACTTGCTCTCCTTATTATCGCGCGAAGCGGTAGCGGGGGCTTTTGAGCGGCACACACGGTTCAAACAGCAAAAAGCCCCGCAAAAGCGGGGCTTTTTTTTGGCCCCGTCGGCGGGAAACGACGGATGACTGGAGACTGACTATGAATCACGCATTACAATTGCGCCTGGCATCGATCAGCGGCAGCGCGGTGCAGGCTATCTGGCTGATCGAGCGGCACGGGTTTGGCCTTGAGCGCATGGTGCTTGAACCGGCAGCTGACGGCCAGCTGCTCAGCCTTGAGCTGCGCAGCCAGGGCCGCTCGGTCAACGCGCTCAAGCAGGCGCTGCGTCAGCTGCGGGACGTAATCGACATCACAAACGGTCCAGTGAACCGGCAACCCACATCCATTGAGGCGATGGCATCATGAGTAGTCAACCTGTCCGAATCTTCGACACCACGCTGCGTGACGGCGAGCAGAGCCCCGGCTTTTCGATGACCCAGCCGCAGAAGCTGCGGATGGCCCAGATGCTCGCCGCGCTTCGGGTGGACGTCATCGAGGCCGGTTTTGCCGCTGCCTCTGAGGGCGACTTCAACTGCGTCCGCTCCATCGCCAGCGAGATCGAGGGCCCAACGATCTGTTCGCTGTCGCGCTGCAACCCGGGGGATATCGAGGCGAGCGGTCGAGCGCTTGAGACCGCCGCGGCCAAACGCATCCACGTCTTCATCGCCACCAGCCCCATCCATCGCGAGCACAAGCTGAAGATGAGCCGCGAACAGGTGCTCGAGCAGGCGGTTGGCGGGGTCAAAATGGCGCGGGAGCTCGTCGATGACGTCGAGTTTTCGGCCGAGGACGCCATCCGCACCGAACCCGAGTTCCTGATCGAGGTCTTCGAGGCGGTCATCGCCGCCGGCGCCGGCACGATCAATATCCCGGACACCGTCGGCTACACCACGCCAGGAGAAATGGGCCGGCTGGTCAGCCAGATCCGTCAGGGGGTTGGCAACATCGATCAGGCCGTGATCAGCACCCATTGCCACAACGATCTGGGCATGGCTGTGGCCAACTCTCTGTCGGCGGTCGAGGCTGGCGCCGGGCAGATCGAATGCACCATCAACGGGATCGGCGAGCGGGCCGGCAACGCCTCGCTCGAGGAAATTGTCATGGCCCTGCGGACCCGCGCTGATCACTACGGGCGCCAGACCAATATCGACACCACCAAGCTTCACCCGGCGAGCCGTCTGCTCGCGGGCATCACCGGTACGTTTGTGGCGCGCAACAAGGCCATCGTCGGGGACAACGCGTTTGCCCATGAGGCCGGCATCCACCAGCACGGCGTGCTGGAACACGCTGAAACCTACGAGATCATGAAGCCCGAGGACGTGGGCGTGCAGAAATCCGACCTGGTGCTCGGGAAACACAGCGGCCGCCACGCGGTTTCCGATCGCATCAAGGCGCTGGGCTTTGACGTTGAAAACGTCGATATGGCCAGCGTGTTCAAGTCATTCAAGGCGCTGGCTGACCGCAAGAAACGTATCTACGACGCGGATCTCGAGGCCCTCGTGACCGGCCAGGCAGCCCGCGGCGGCCCCTGGCAGCTCAGCGCGCTGCGCGTGGTGAGCGGCAGCGGCGAGGAGGACGCGTCTGCGAGCGTGTCTCTGACCCACGAGTCAGGCGAGGTTCACAGCGAGGAAAGCTCCGGCGACGGTCCGCTCGACGCCGCCTTCAAGGCCATGATCCGCGCTACCGGTCTCGCACTGCGGGTCAGCGGCCTGGCCGTACGCAGCGTCACCCAGGGCGAAGATGCTCAGGGTGAGGCCGAAGTTCGGGCCCAGTGGGGCGAGAGCGAGCTCAAAGGCACCGGCGTCAGCACTGATATCATTGCCGCCTCCACGCAGGGCCTGCTCGAGATCATCAACGCGGCCAGCCGCCAGGTGAATCGCCAGAGCCCGCCAAGAGAAGACGCGCCGGCGAGGAATTCCGTCTAGCGAGCTGATCCACCCATCGTGGGCCCGCTCCCGACTATCAGTTGACATAACAGGACAGCAGCATGCCAAAAATGACCCCCCCACCCTTCATCTGGTTCAACGGTGCGATGATGCCGTGGGACGATGCGCGGGTGCACGTAATGACCCATGCGCTGCACTACGGGTCGAGCGTCTTCGAGGGCATTCGGGTCTACGAGACACCGGAAGGCCCGCGAGGCTTTCGAATCACCGATCACCTGAAGCGTCTGCATGATTCGGCGAAGATCTACCGCATGCCCGTGCCCTACACGGTGGACGAACTGCTGAGCGCCTGCGGCGGGCTGGTCGCAGCCAACGAGCTGCCCTCAGCGTACATCCGCCCGATCGTGTTCCGAGGCGCGGGCACGCTGGGTGTCGCACCCACGCCGGAAACGCCGGTGGAAGTGGCGGTAGCGGCGGTCAAGTGGGGCGCCTACCTCGGAGAGGAGGCGATGGCCAACGGCGTGGACGTCTGCATGTCGAGCTGGCAGCGCTACGCACCGAACACGCTCCCGGCCATGGCCAAAGCGGGCGGCAACTACCTGTCCGGCCAGCTCATCGCTGAAGAGGCACACCGCCTTGGCTTCAGCGAGGGCATCGCGCTTAGCAGCAACGGGATGCTCAGCGAAGGGTCCGGCGAAAATCTGTTTGTCGTGCGCGACGGCAAGATCTATACGCCGCCGGCGGGTGCGTCGATCCTGTACGGCATCACGCGGGATACCGTGTTCAAGCTGGCGGCAGACGAAGGAATTGAGGTGATCGAACAGGATATGCCTCGAGAGCTGCTGTATCTCGCTGACGAGATCTTTTTCACCGGCACCGCCGCTGAGATCACGCCGGTGCGTTCGGTAGACCGGATCAACGTGCGCAGCGAGGGGCGCGGACCGATCACCCAGCGGCTCCAGGAACTCTTCTTCGGACTGTTCACCGGACAAACCACTGACCAGCACGGCTGGCTCGAAACCCTGCCAACCAAGGAGTCCGCCGTCCATGGCCAGTCCGCAGTCTCTGTTTGAAAAAATCTGGGCCGCCCACGAGGTTGTCGGTGAAACGCCGACAACCCCCGGCGTGCTTTACATCGACCTGCACCTGACCCACGAGGTGACCTCCCCGCAGGCGTTTGCCATGCTGCGCGAGCGCGGTCTGAAGGTTCGCCGGCCCGACCTGACCCTGGCCACGATCGATCACTCGACGCCCACGCTGCCGGCGCGGGACGGCAGGCGTCCGTACGTCACCGAACAGGCACGGACCCAGGTCGCCACGCTGCGGGAAAACTGTCGGGACTTCGGCATCACGCTCCATGACTGGGATAGCGCGTATCGCGGGATCGTGCACGTGATCGGGCCTGAACTCGGCGCCACGAGCCCCGGCAAAACCATCGTCTGCGGCGACAGCCACACCAGCACCCACGGCGCGTTTGGCGCGCTTGCCTTTGGGATCGGCGCCACCGAGGTCGGCCACGTGCTGGCCACGCAGTGCGTGCTGCAGCGTAAACCCAAATCGATGCGAATCACCATCGACGGCGAGCTGGGTGCGGGCGTCACCGCCAAAGACCTGATCCTCCACATCATCGGCACGATCGGGGTGAGCGGCGGCACCGGCCACGTCATTGAGTATGCCGGCAGCACCATCGAAAGCCTCGACATGGAGCAGCGCATGACCGTCTGCAACATGAGTATCGAGGCGGGCGCCCGGGCCGGCATGATCGCCCCCGACCAGAAGACTTTTGACTATCTCCGCGGCCGGCCGCTGAGCCCCGAGGGCGAGGCCTTCGACGCGGCGGTCGAGCGCTGGCGCGAGCTGCGCAGCGACGAGGGCGCCAGCTTTGACCGCGAAGTCCGGATCAACGCCGCCGACATCGCGCCGACCATCACCTACGGCACCCATCCCGGCATGGTGGTTCCGATCACCGAATCGATTCCCGCGCCGGCTGACGCGTCCGAGGAGAAGGCACTGGAGTACATGGGGCTCGACGCTGGACAGTCGATGATCGGCACCAAGGTCAACGTGGTGTTTGTCGGTAGCTGCACCAATTCCCGGATTTCCGACCTGCGGGCAGCCGCCGAACAGCTGAGAGGCCGCAAGGTGCACCCCGACGTCACGATGCTGGTGGTGCCGGGTTCAGAACAAGTCTACCGGGCGGCTGAGGAGGAAGGCCTGCACCAGGTGTTCATCGATGCCGGCGCCCAGTGGCGCCTGCCCGGCTGCTCGATGTGCCTGTCGATGAACGGGGACATCGTGCCCGAGGGCGCGCTCGCGATCAGCACCAGCAACCGCAACTTTGAGGGGCGCCAGGGACCGGGCTCGCGGACCCTGCTCGCCAGCCCCGCGGCGGCGGCGGCGGCGGCGGTCGCCGGCTGCGTGGCCGACCCGCGCGTCAACACCAGCGAGGCCGCGTGATGCAGAAGATAACCCACCTGGCGGCCACCACCGTCGTGATCCCGCAGGACAACGTCGACACCGACCAGATTATTCCCGGGCGGTTCCTGACCACCACCTCTTCCGAGGGATTTGGCGACGCCCTGTTTCGAGACTGGCGCTTCGATGAAAACGATCAGCCCCGCCCAGACTTTGTCCTGAATCAACCGGCCGCGAGCAGCGCCGGAATCCTGGTCGGCGGACGCAACTTCGGCTGTGGTTCGTCTCGGGAACACGCGCCCTGGGCCATCCGGGACTTCGGCTTCAAGGCCGTAATCTCAAGCAAGCTGGCGGATATCTTTTCCTCCAACGCCCAGAAGTGCGGGCTGCTGCCCGTGGTGGTGTCCGAAGAGCTGCATCGCTGGCTGCTGGACAATCCGGGGGCGGAAGTGAAGATCGACGTGGAGCAACGCCACATCGAAGCCGGCCCGCACGCGGAGACGTTTCCGCTGGACGGTTTTGCACAGCACTGCTTTCTGAACGGCGTGGATGCGCTCGGCTTTCTGCTGGAGCAGGACGCCGCCATCAACCGCTTCGAGAGTCAGCGCGGATGACCGTCAGGCTGGTTGCGCTGCCGGGTGACGGCATCGGGCCGGAGGTTGTTGACGCCACGGTTGAGGTGCTGACTACGCTCGCCGGCGACGCCGGGCTGGATTTGTCCATCGATCGCCACCTGATCGGCGGCGCCGCGATCGACGAAACGGGTGACCCGCTTCCGGACGCAACGCTGAACGCCTGCATTAAGAGCCATGGCGTGCTGCTGGGCGCTGTGGGTGGGCCCAAGTGGGACGACCCCGCGGCAACCGTCCGGCCGGAGCAGGGGCTGCTGCGGCTGCGGCAGGGAATGGAGGTGTTCGCCAACCTTCGACCGACAAAGATGGAGCCCGCGCTCGCTGACGCCAGTCCGCTAAAGCCGGATCGGCTGGAAGGTGTGGACCTGCTGGTCGTGCGGGAGCTGACCGGCGGCATCTACTTCGGCGAGAAGACCGAAGGCACCCAGGAGGCGTCCGATCTCTGCAGCTACCACGCCGGCGAAATTGAGCGCGTCGTGCGCCTGGCGGGCGACCTGGCGCGGCAGCGCCGCGGCCATCTGACCCTTGTCGATAAGGCCAACGTGCTCGCCACCTCACGCCTCTGGCGGTCGCTCACAACCGCGATCGTCGGCGACGAATACCCCGATCTGACCTTCGACACGATGCTCGTCGACGCGGCCGCCATGACCCTGGTGACCCGTCCGGCGTTCTTCGACGTGATGGTTACCGAAAACATGTTCGGCGATATCCTCACCGACGAAACCGCCGCGGTCGCCGGGTCTCTGGGCGTCCTGCCCTCCGCCTCACTGGCCGCTGACGGCCCGGGGCTCTACGAACCGATCCACGGTTCAGCGCCCGACATCGCCGGACAGGGCAAGGCGAACCCCATGGGCACCATGCTCAGCGCCGCGCTGTGGCTTGAGCGCGATATCCAGCGGGCCAACCTGGCCGAGAGACTCCGCACGGCGGTGAGCCGCTGTATCGCTTCAAAGCAAACCACGGCCGACATCGGTGGCGCTCTGAGCACCAGCGAGGTCGCGAGTGCCGTGCGTCAGCAGCTCGAGCAGACCGGTGGCTGATACCGGGACGCGCCCCGAAGCCGATCCGCTGCTGGACTATCTCCGCAGATCGGTTTCAGCACCCGTCTACGACGTTGCCAAACGCACGCCGCTCGAACCGGCAGAAAACCTCACCCGGCGACTCGGCGCGCCCATCTGGCTGAAGCGCGAGGACCTGCAGCCCAGCTTCTCGTTCAAGGTGCGGGGCGCCTACACCTGTATTCATCGGCTGGTCAGGGAACAGGGCCTCAGCAGCGGCGTCATCGCCGCCTCAGCCGGCAACCACGCGCAGGGCGTGGCGCGCGCCGCCGCCCGCCTGGACCTGGAGGCGGACATCGTCATGCCTCGGACCACGCCGAGCATCAAAGTCGAAGCGGTCCGCCAGCTTGGCGCGCATGTTCACCTGGTGGGGGACAACTACGACGAGGCCTGCGCCCACGCGCAAATTCTGTCCCAGGAGCGCGGGCGACCGTTTGTGCACCCCTTTGACGACCCCGACGTCATTGCCGGTCAGGGCACGATCGGGCTGGAAATCCTCAATCAGACCGCAGGCCCGCCCGGCGCCGTGTTCATGCCGGTGGGCGGCGGCGGGCTGCTGGCCGGCGCGGGCGCGGTGATCCGCGCCCTGAGCCCCGAAACGCGGATCATCGCCGTGGAACCCGAAGACGCCGCGTGCCTCAAGGCCGCGCTGGCCGCCGGCCATCCGGTGACGCTCGATCGGGTCGGCATCTTCGCGGACGGCGCTGCGGTGCGTCGGGTGGGCGACAACACTTTCGCCGTGGCGCAGGGACTGGTCGACGAGCTGGTGACCGTCGGCTCCGACGAAATCTGTGCCGCCATGCGGGATGTCTTCGAGGACACCCGTTCGCTGGTGGAGCCCGCGGGCGCCATGGCGGTGGCCGGCATCAAGCGCTACCTGGAAGACGGCGGCGAGCTGGCCGGTGACACCATCGCGATCAACAGCGGCGCCAACATCAACTTCTCCCGGATGGGACACGTGGTCGAGCGAGCGGCCATGGGTCGCGGCGAGGAGGCGCTGCTGTCGGTGATGATTCCCGAGGAGCGCGGCAGCTACCTCGAATTTCTCCGGGTGCTCGGTTCACCGGCCGTCACCGAGTTCAACTATCGCTACAGCGATCCGGCGCAGGCTCGCGTTTTTATCGGCCTGTCGCTGGACGGGACCCGCAACGAGCCCGACGGCACCGTGCAGCGGCTGCGCGAGGGGGGCTATCCGGTCAGGGACCTCAGCCACAACGAGCTGGCTCGGCTGCACCTGCGGCACATGGTCGGGGGCAGGCCTCCGTCAAAGGCCGGCGCGGGCGGGCCCGAGCCGTCGCCCGGTGAGCCGGACGATCGGCTCGTCGCCAGCGAGCGGGTCGTCCGCTTCGAGTTTCCCGAACGCCCCGGCGCCCTGCTGGATTTCCTGGGCAAGCTTGCCGGGCGCTGGTCCATCAGCCTGTTTCACTATCGCAACCACGGCGCCGCCTACGGTCGCGTACTCGCTGGTTTTTTTGTCGAGGATCGGGAACACGAGGCTTTCGGGGAGTTCCTGCACGCCACCGGCTACGGGTACACGGATGAAACGGACAACCCGGCCTACCGCGAGTTTCTTGCGCCAGCAGCCGCGGAACGCGCCGGCGAAACCCCGGAACGTCCTTTGGATGAGGACGAGACCGCCGCTGACCTTCGCGCCACCGGGCACGGTTAAAATCCCAACCCATGGGATTCCTCATCGCTGTTGATCGCCGGGAAAAGCCGCTTCGCCGAGCAGCCCGGGTTTTGCTACTCGCGCTGATCCTGCCGATCGCGGCAGCGCAGGCGCAGCTGACGTCAGTCTTTTTCTACCAGGGCCAGCTCGAGCTTGAGGGTGAGCTTGCCAACGGGAGCTTCGACTTTGAGTTTGCCCTGTTTGACTCGCCGGATCCGAGCGCCGGTGTGCAGACGGCCGGCCCGCTGGCCATCGCTGAGGTGCCGGTTCGAAACGGTGTGTTCACCGTCGAACTCGACTTCGGTCCAGGCGTGTTCGGGGCCTTTGATCAGTGGCTGGAGATTCGCGTCGGCCGGCCCGGCAGCGAGCTGCAAACGCTGCTGCCGCGGCCGCTGATCGCCAGCGTGCCGCTGGCCCAGCAGGCGGCAGGAGTTGAAGCGGGGTCCGTGGGTTCCGCCCAGCTTGCCGCCGGCGCCGTCCGCAGCCGGGAACTGGCTGACGGGGGCGTAGCCGCCGCTGACGTCGACGCCAGCCAGATCCAGCTGCGGGTCACCGCGAGCTGCCCGCCGGGATCTTACTTACGCCAGATCGGCGGCGACGGCAGCGTGTTCTGCCAGCCCGATGCTGATACCGACACGGACACCCAATACACCGCGGGCACCGGTCTGCAGCTCAGTGCCGGCGAATTGTCGGTCAATCCGCTGGAGACGCAGCTGCGTGTCACGGGCGATTGCCCGGAAGGTTCGTCCATTCGCACGATCGCGGATGACGGCAGCGTGGTGTGCCAGACCGACACAGATACAGACACCCAGTACACGGCGGGCACCGGCCTGACGCTCAACGACGATCAGTTCGCGGTGGACCCCACCGTGGTCCAGACGCGGGTGGCCGGCACGTGCAGCGTCGGCAGTTTTGTGACCGCCGTGAATCAGGATGGAACAGTGGTATGCGCCACGGCGGACACCTCGCTGCGGCGGGACCCGCTTGTCCTGAGCGGGTTTTCCAATGCACGTCTGGCCGCCGACAGCGCCGGAAACTACGGGTGGGTACCTTTCTTCGCCAGTTTTTCCGGCCTGCCAATCACGCTGCTGACCATCGATGAGAGCCTCAACAACAACGGCGCCACCTGGGTTCGCATCCGCCGTGAGGCGCGGCGGCGGGTCGGCGTCCGGGCCGAAGATACGGTGGACGGCCTGCACTGGTTCGCCATGGACGAGGGCGTGTTCACCGTTGACGAGAAGCTGGTGCAGGCGGGCAAGGCGTCACCGGCGGCGAACGATCAGTCCATCTTCTTCCCCCAGGTCTTCAGCGCGCCGCCGGTGGTCTTCCTGACGGTTGACGAATCGGTGGATGATTCCGGCGCTTTTCGCGGGCGCGTGATCGGCAACGTCGGTACGGGCGGCTTTCAGATCTGGCTGGACGCCGCTGCCGACGGCGTCAACTGGATTGCAATGGAGGCCGGAGACTACAACCACGGCCGGTACTACTGGCGCGCCGGCACCCACGTTCCCGGCGGGTGCACCAACCCGTGCACCGTCACCTTTGGCTCGGCCCTTGTCGGAACGCCTGCGGTCCTGCTACAGATCAACGATGTCGACAACAGCGGCCCGACCTGGGCACGGGTTCTCAACGCCACCACCGGCGGCTTTGAGTACCGCCTCGAATCCGCCGCCGCGGAATTCGTCAACTGGCTCGCGGTCGTCGAGCTTCCCTAACCCGAAACGATCTCTTCAAACATCAGGTAACCGGATTCCGTCATGCCAAGGCTCTCGTAGGTCTGCTGGGCGCGACGGTTTTCCCGCTCGACGTAGAGCCTGAATCCCACCACCCGGTCAGCTTCCCGGGCGTAGCTTTTCACCGCCTTGTACATGCGTGAGTACAGCCCCTTGCGGCGGTAGTCAGGCGCGACGTAGACGCTCTGAATCCACCAAAACCAGCCGTTGCGCCAGTCGCTCCATTCGTGGGTGACCAGCAGACAGGCCGCGATCCTGCCGTCGACCTCCGCCACGTAGTAGGTGCCCCGAGCCGGATCCGAAATGCCCGCGGCCACACCCTCAAACAGCGTGTCGCTGTCCAGCTCCTTGTCCTCGGTTTCGCGCGCCATGGCGAGGTTGAATTCAGCGATGGTGCCGGTGTCTTCCGGCGTCGCCTCGCGAACTTTGATTTTCATGCCGCTTCCTCCACGGGACCTGCCAATGCTTTGGAGACAATCTCATAGACGTCGGGGCTCAGCTCGGGTGCCGCCAGAATCCGCTCGAGCTGCGCCTGCGCCAGCGCCGCCCGTTCACTGTCAAGCCGGCGCCAGCCGTTGAACGCGCTGACCAGCCGTGCGGTGACCTGAGGATTGATGCGATCGAGCTTCAGGACCTGGTCGGCGATAAACTCATAGCCCGCACCGCCGGCCACGTGGAACGCCGGGAGGTTTCGGGAATATGATCCGAGCAGGGCGCGGACCTTGTTGGGATTGCGCAACGAAAAGACCGGACTGCTCAGCAGCTGCTTCACCCGCTCGAGGGTTGCGCCCTCAGGCACCGACGCCTGCAGGGTCAGCCACTTGTCCATCACCAGCGGATGGTGGCTGAAACGATCGAAGAAGTCTTTTAGGAGCTCAGCGGCATACTCGGTGTTCTGCAGGACCAGCGGATTCAGCGCGGCCAGCCGGTCGGTCATGTTGCCCGCCGATCGATACTGGGCAAGCGCAAGCTCGCAGTCTCCGCTGGCAACCATCAGATCGAGGCAGCGCCCGTTGAGGGCCCGCCGGGCGGCCATGGTGGCGCTTGGCTGATAGGTCAGCCGCGGAACCTCGTCGTCGTAGCGGATACGAAGTTCCTGGGCGTAGCGTGCGCCAACGGTTTGCTTGAGTGAGTTCCACGTCTGCTGCAGCGCCTCCACGGGCAGCGGCTTGAGGCTCTCCGCCAGATAAGCGACGTCCGGCAGGCGCAGCGCCTCGGCGGTCAGCGCCGGGTCCAGCGTGTCGTCGGCCAGCAGTCTCCCCGCCGCCGCCAGGTAACCCTCGAGCGGACCGGAGTCGCCGTCCAGCGCGGCGAAAATCACCTCGCTGGCCAGCGTCTGGGAGGCGTCCCAGCGGTTGAACGGATCACTGTCGTGGGCCATCAAAAAGGCCGGATCGGGGCGGCCGCTCTCCCACCGGAGCGTCACCGGCGCGGAAAAGTCGCGCAGGAGTGAGGGTTCCGGCGCCTGACCCAGGCCGCCGAACACCCACGTCTGCTCAGGCTCCCGAAGTTCCAGGACATCTCCGGCGCACTCCCCGCTGATCAGGCGCGGCTCGAGCGCCGAACCGTCACGGCCCAGGAGCCCGAATCTGATCGGGATATGAAAAGGCTGCTTGTCGGGCTGCCCGGCGGTCGGCGGGGTGTGCTGGGAGAGGGTCAGGGTGTAGTGCGCGCCGTCGTAGTGGCCGCTGGCCGTCACGACAGGGGTACCGGCCTGCGAGTACCAGCGTTCGAACTGCTCCAGCTTGCGCCCATTGGCGTCCGCCATGGCGCTGCGGAAATCGTCGCAGGTCACCGCCTGACCGTCATGGCGCTCGAAGTAGGTTTTCATGCCACGCTGAAAACCCTCCTCACCGAGCAGCGTGTGGTACATCCGAACCACTTCCGCCCCTTTCTGATACACGGTCATGGTGTAGAAGTTGTTGATCTCGATGTAGCTGTCGGGCCGCACTGGATGAGACATCGGGCCGGCATCTTCAGCAAACTGCATGGACCGCAGCAGACGCACGTCCTCGATACGCTTCAGCGCCCGCGAGTTGAGATCGGCGCTGAACTCCTGGTCCCGGAAAACCGTCAGGCCCTCCTTGAGGCTCAGCTGAAACCAGTCGCGGCAGGTCACCCGGTTCCCGCTCCAGTTGTGGAAGTATTCGTGGCCGATCACGCTCTCCACGTCCTGATAATCGTGATCGGTGGCGGTGTCCGGCGCCGCCAGCACAAACTTGGTGTTGAAGATGTTGAGCGACTTGTTCTCCATGGCGCCCATGTTGAAATCGCTGGTCGCCACGACGTGATAGACGTCCAGGTCGTACTCCAGGCCAAAGCGCTTTTCGTCCCAGGCCATGGCCCGCTTGAGCGCCGACAGCGCGTAGTCCACCTGATCGAGAAACGGGGCCTCCGTGTAGAGCTTCAGATCCACCTCACGGCCGCTGGCCGTGCGGAAACGCTCCTGGCGACACTGAAGATCACCCGCCACCATGGCAAACAGGTAGCTCGGCTTGGGAAACGGATCTTCCCAGACCGCAAAGTGTCGGCACTCGGGCAGCTTTCCCGCTGCGGTCAGGTTGCCGTTGCTGAGCAAAACGGGGTACCGGGTAGCGTCCGCCTCCATGCGCACCCGAAACCGGGCCATGACGTCGGGCCGGTCGCTAAACCACGTGATCTTGCGAAACCCCTCCGCCTCGCACTGCGTCAGCAGAAATTCGCCCGACTGGTAGAACCCTTCCAGCGCCGTGTTAGCGGCCGGCTGAATCAATACCTCGGTCGTCAGCTCACAGCGATCGGGTACCTGCTCGAGGATCAGGTTTTCGCCCTCGATCCGGTACGCCGTGTCCGGCAGCCGGCGCTGATCCAGCCAGACTCCCTCCGTCGTCAGCTCCGCGCCCTGCAGCGTCAGCGACGATCCGGCCCCGTTCCGGCGCAGCTTGAGGGTGGCCCGCACGCGGGTGCGTTCGGCGTCGACGTTGACCAGCAGGTCGACAAATTCGATCAGAAAAACGGGCGGCGTGTAGTCCACGCGATGGATGGCGTTTTGTTGCGGCATAGCTGGGAATTCCGGTCGGCAGGTCAAGGCAGTAGCGGCCTCTATTCTACCCTCATTTGGGTCCCGGCAGCGCCGGGCGAAGATTTTGCCACGGCAGGTTTTGAGTCCCCGGCCAAAGCGGGTTATGGTCACCCCATGACTGATCAGAGCGGAACAGAAATCGGGCTGGACGCAATGGCAGTCGCCAGGGCCGCCGGCCGGATCACTCGACTTGCGCGCCGTACGCCGGTGATGACCAGCACCGTGCTGAACAAGCGTTCCGGCGTCAAGCTCTACTTCAAATGTGAACACCTCCAGCAAACCGGTGCGTTCAAGATTCGCGGGGCGGCCAACGCAGTGGCGACGCTGCCCGTCAGCAAAGCCCCGCTCGGCGTGGCGACTCACTCATCGGGCAACCACGGCGCTGCGCTGTCCTGCGCTGCGGCCGCGCGCGGCATCGAGTGCCACGTGGTGGTCCCCGCAGGCGCGGTGAGCAGCAAGCTGGAGAATATTCGCCGTTACGGCGGACAGCTGGTCGAGTGCGCCCCCAACCAGGCGGCACGGGAAAAAACACTCGCTGAGGTGGTGAGCAAAACCGGCGCGAGTCCGGTACCGCCCTACGACGATCCGCGCGTGATCGCCGGCCAGGGCACCATTGCGCTCGAGCTGCTCGAGCAGGTGCCGGAGCTGGACGCCATTATCGTTCCCGTGGGCGGCGGCGGCATGCTGTCCGGCTGCGCGCTGTGGGCCACGCACAAGAAGCCCGGCATCGAAGTCTATGGCGCCGAACCCCTGGGCGCGGACGACGCCTACCGCTCACTCGCCGAAGGCCGGATCGTCGATGATCATCACCCGGATACCATCTGCGACGGGCTCCGGGCCAAGATCGGCGTGCTGCCCTTTGCCCTCATCCGACGCCACGTCGAGGGCGTGCTGCGGGTGGAAGACAGCCAGTCCATCGAGGCGATGCGCCTGGTCATGCAGACCCTCAAGCAGGTCGTCGAGCCCTCCTGCGGGATCGGGCTGGCCGCGGTGCTGAACAATCCCGAAAAGTTCGCCGGCAAACGCGTCGGCGTGGTGCTGAGCGGCGGCAACGTGGACCTGGACCTGCTGCCCTGGGCGAGCGGCGGCATCCCTGACCCGCTCAAGCGGGCGGTCAATCAGTAGGAAAAATCGATCACCAGCGGCTGATGGCCGGACATGCGGTCGGTGGTATCCGGCTTAAGGCCGGTAGCGGCGAGCTGCCGATCATCCATCACGCCCGGATTAAACACCACGCCACTGAGCTGCCGCAGCGCGCTGCTGAACAGCACGTAATCGAGCCTGCCCGGCGGGAAAACGTCGCCTTGGCGAATCCACGTCACGTTGGATAAACCGTCCGGCTGCAGGGCGTTGGCGATCGTCAGCTCAGGCGTCCCGGCCTGTTGCAGCAGCTGCAGCGGCTGTGCTGAGCCGACCAGGTTGAAGTCGCCGCCAATGATCAGCTCGTCGAAGCCCGTCTCCTCCCGCGCCTGATCGATCGCCGCCGCAATCCGCCTCGCCTGGATGACCCGAAGCCGATCCTGCACGCTGCCGTCGCCGTCGCCACAGCACTGGAGGTCCAGCGCTACCAGCAGAATTCGTCTCCCCTCGTGGGTCACGAGCGCCGCGTTGGCGGGCACGCCGTCACCCTTGGCGTTTTTGAGGTCTCGGCGCATGAAGTCGGTGCCTTCGGCCTCGATAAGCTCTGCCGCGGCGACTGGATAGTCGAGAAACCGGAAGGACTCGACGGGGGTGAGCGGCCAGCGGCTCAGAATCAAACCCCGCTGGCGGCCGCCGCTGCCGCCCAGACTCTGGTACGGGAGGTGTTTGAGGTGGTCTGAACGCTGGTTCGGCGCCACCTCGTCGAGCAGCGCCACATCGGGGTCAATCGCCTCAATCAGCCGGGCAAAGCGCTTCAGTTGACGGGCGGCATCTTCCCCGCCCGTATTCCAAACCATCACTCGCAGCTCGGTATCCGCATGGCGATCCAGTGACGGCCGCGCGACGGGCAGCGTTCGCTGCTCGGCGAGCGTCACCCAGTCGCTGACGTCCTGCGCCTGATCGTTCCACAGCATCACGCGGACCCGGGTGCCCGCAGCCACCTCAGCGGATCGCAGCAGGATTTCGTAGCTGTCGGCGCTCACCGTCGGAGCGCTGCGCAGATAATCCTGCGTCGAAGCCACCGGCCGCCAGGTGACTCCCTCCGGCACCAGCATGCGAAAGCCGTAGCGGTCGTCGTCCTGCGGTGGTGAGTATTCGATGACCCGGTCGACACCCTTGCTGCCGCGGTAGTCGCTGCCGCCGGCTTCGCGGTCAATCGCCAGGGTGAGCGTTCGACCGGACTGGGCGATGTTGGCCGGCTCCGCGGCGCTGACGCGCAGCCACAGGCCGTGCCGGTCCAGCCGCCACTGCAGGGGCCCGAGGTCGACGGGCCCCGCCGCGTCTCCGAAGGGTTCGTCGACGGCGGGCTCGTCGCTCCAATCGGCAAAGTCGCCGTCGGCCGCCGGCCCTGCCAGCAGCGCTCCGAGGAGCATATATCCAGTCAGCGTACTCACGTCAGAAACCCGCCTGACGCTTAGCGCCTATCTCTGACCTGCTGTCGATCGGCTCCATCTTTTTGTTCCCGGCTACGGCTGCTTCGGCGCGTATTGTCGCCCTCCCTGGACAAGCGTCAAGCCGGCGACCGCACCTGCGTCGTCGCGCTCAAAGTGCAGCTGCGCGTCGACCACCTTGTAGAAGAATTTATCTGCTTCGAACGGGAACACGGGAAACGCCGGCTGACCGGTCAGCTGCGCAAAGAGCTGGCCGTCGCGGGCTTCGACGGTGATCTTGACGGCCGGCGCCAGCGCGTAGACGCCCACCAGCGGCTCCAGCGAGGCCGCGTCAATCTCGATGGCCGTCATACGCTTAATGCCCTTGTCGTCAGCCACCCGGGGCGCTCGGGTGGTCCGACCCGCCTGGATCATCACCATCTGCTGCGCCTTGTCGTCGGTGAAATCTTCAAAAGTCAGGCTGATGTCGGCCGGTTTGAACGAAAACGCGTGCTCACCCTCGACTTTGAGCGGAAAAGCGCCCTGGCCGGTCGCCTGGCCAAAGAGCTGACCCTCGTCGAGAAAAAACGTCAGCATCATCGCCGGCGACACCTGGAAGGTGCCAACGTAGGGCGACAGATCCGGCCCCTCAACAGGCGCCTCGGCCTGGCCGGCCAGCTGCGCCAAAGCCAGCTCGGTGATGCCGTTGTAGTCGGTTGAAGCCGCCAGCAGCACCACGGCCAGACCGGTTGACGGCTCCACGGCCAGCGCGCTGGCGAAGCCGCCGGTCCCGCCGTTGTGCCAATAGACGGTGCTGTCGCCGACATCCTGATCGAGGTGCCAGCCCAGCGCGGTTTCTCCGGTGCCCTGTAGCTCTCGAATGGCGGCCAGTGAATCAGCCATCGCGCCGGCCTTGGCCGGGTCGGCGTTGAGGCGCGCAAACCTGAGAAGGTCAGAGGCAGTTGAGACGATCGCGCCGGCACCCGCCAGTGCGTCAAAGCCACCCCAACGAGGCATGTCCGCTCCCTGGCTGAAGCCTTCGGCCATCCGCGTAAGCTGCTGTTCGCTGGGTACAACGCTCGTGTCGCCCATGCCGAGCGGATCGAATACGTCTCGCCGCAGCGCCTCGGCATAGGGCAGGCCCGCAGCCTCCGCCGCGAGCTCGCCGAGGAGCCCCATTCCCAGGTTTGAATACGCGTAGCGCTTTTCGAGCGTCGCTGGGTTGTAGCCCAGCAGGTACGACTCCAGCAGGGCTCGGTCATAGCCGGCGTAGGGATCCAGCGCGTTTTCCATCGGCATGTTGTCCGGGAGTCGGGGCAGCCCCGAGCTGTGGCTGGCAAGCTCCCGCCAGGTGATGGCGCCGACGCTCGGATTGGCAAAAGTGCCGCTGATTCGCCGGCTGATCGGCTCGTCCCAGGACGCGCGGCCGGTCTCGACCTGCCGCTGAGCCAGCAGCGCCGTAAACACCTTGCTGATGGAACCGATCTCAAACAGAGTGTCCGGGCCGGGTGAGTCCGGATTCTCCCGGCTGATTTGGCCGAAGCCGGTGACCCGATTCTGCTCACCGAGCTGCACGCCGAGCACCGCACCTCGGATTTCTTCGCGCTCGAGGCGTTTTTCGATGCCGGCCGCAACGCTGTCCAGCGTCGGCGGTACGGCGGCTGTCCAGATGCCCATTCCGAATGCCACGATATGCGTCAACATGAGAGCGTTTCCTCCTGAACTAGTGCGACGTCCCGGTCGGCAGTGTATCGGCTGGCGAGAGGCCTGGACATCTGCTGGACGGCACACGACTGATCCGCAGCGTCCGCTTTCGCGCTGCGGCCATGGGGAGACCTCCAACCTCGCTTGAACTATGATGAAGCGATGCGGAGGTTGATCTTGCTGGGAGCACTGTGGCTTGGACTGCCTCCTGCGACACCCGTCACAGCTCAGGAAGCCGGCTGGCTGGATGACCTGAAACAGGACATTCGGAGCGCGGCCCGCAAAGAAAAAATCGCCGGTGCCGCCCTGGTCCTGGTGGATCGGAACGGGCCGCTGCTGACGATGACCATGGGGTACGCAGACCGCAAGGCCAAGAGCCCGTTTACGGAAACCACCCGCTTCCCCTACGCTAACCTGACGCACCTCGTCACCGCGATAGCCGCCATGCAGCTGGTGGAGGATGACCGAGTGTCGCTCACCGCTTCCCTGACCGAAGTGCTTCCGGAGGCTCGCTTTACCAGCCGGTTCAGCCAGACGACCGGGCCCGTGCTGCAGCAGCTCCTCAGCCACCACAGCGGTCTGCCCAGCAACGTGCTCGCCGGCTACTACCAGCCTGAACCGCCGAGCGCGCTGGCGCCCCTGCCGGAGCTCTACCTGGCCAGTCCGCCCGGGCAGATATACGGCTACTCCAATCTGGCCTACGGGGTGCTGGGGCACGTCGTGGAGCGGCGCAGCGGCCTGACCTACCGAGACTATGTTCAGCAGCGGATCCTGACGCCTCTGGACATGAGTCACAGCGGCTTTGGACCCCACCCCAACGACTCCCGCGGCCACGACAAGCGGCGGCGCGTCGAGCCCGATGTCTATGCCAGCAACCTGGCGGCCCTGGGCCTGCGCGGTTCGATCGTTGACGTCGGCAGGCTGCTCACGTTTTTTCTAAGCCGGAAGGAGTCGAACGTCCTGTCGCTGGCGGCGCGCGAAAAGATGGGGACACCCCAGAACCTCGACGTACCTCTGGACCTCGACAATCGGTCGGGCCTTGGGTGGCAGCTTACCAATACCGAAGGATTTACGGTCGACCGGGTTTGGCGTGTCAACGCCAACACGCTGAACTTTCGCGAGAACATCATTGTGCTGCCCGACCAGGGGCTCGGGCTGGCCCTGGTGGCAAACTCGGCCAACGGCATCGATTTTGTCGTCGACGAGTCGCGGCATATTTTGGACCGCTGGCTCGAGGAGACGGCGGGCATCGAGCCTCCGGACCGGGAAAAGAAGGCCCTGCCCGACCGGATTCCGCTACCCGGCGACGCGCTGCCTTCCGCCATGGCGACCAGCTATGTGAGTCCCGTGGGTCTGCTGGAATTCGAGGGCAAGCCGGAGCGCTACAAAATGACCATGATGGGGCGGTCTTTCCGCGCCACGGTTCGCGACGACGGCTGGTACGAGCTGGCCTATCGGCTCCTGGGGGTCCTGGATATTCAGTTCAGCATCATGGAGGAAATCCTGGTGCGACCGGTGCAGCTCGCAGACCGCGAGGCGCTGCTGGCCCGTTACCAGGGCCAGAGCTTTTTGCTCGGCACGGCGCTGCCGCCGCAGGTCAAAACTGCGGCCGGCGCTTATCTGCCGCCGTCCGGACGTTACGAGATCGTCAATCCCGACTTTTTCAGCGACCGACTTAAACTTAAGACGGTGCAGCTCGAGGTGGAGAACGGGCGCCTGTTCGGTGAATACAAGCTGCCGGTGTTCATTTCGCTGAAACCCAAAATCCCCTTCATCCCGGGCCCTGGCGCGAATCAGTTTTATATCCCTGGCCTCGGCACCGGTCTCGGCGAACGCCTCGTTTTCGATCCGGAAAGCCAGGAATTTCAGTTTGCGGGCTATCGCTTCACAAAAGTGCGATAGGCGTCACCAAAAAAGGCGGTCCTGCCGACAACGGATTTTTGATGAAGACGGTATATCATTGAGACATGACCGATTTGGACGTTAAATCGATGAAGAACACGCTAGTTGCCACCGCTTTCCTACTGCTGGCTGCGGCCGGTCAAACGCTGGCTCAGACGAGTGCAGCGAACTCGAGCACACCGGAGCCCAAATTCGGCGGCGCCCGCATGCTTGGTGAATTTAAGGTAGCCGGCGTCGACGCCGCCGCCGAGCGGGCTGATGACGCCCGGAAGTTTGCTGAGGGTGGCTATGTCAGCGGCCGGGTGCGCTATGCGCTGAGCCAGCCCGTGCAGCAGTGGCTGGAGCCGGCTGACGCTGGCGCCGGCAGCCTCGCCTGGAACATCTCATCGCCGGGCGCTACCTCACTCGACCTGGTCTTTTCCCACTTCTGGCTCCCCGACGGCGTCTCGGTCTACGTTTACGACAGCTCTCGGGAATGGGTCCGGGGGCCCTACACGGATCAGCACAACAACGCGCAGAACGTTCTGCCGATGCCGTTTGTGCCCGGCGACTCGCTCACCATCGAGATCACGGGGGACGCCGCGGCTTTGGCTCACGCGAAACTCAAGGTTGGACACGTCTCCTCCGGCTACCGGGAATTCTGGAAGCCGGGCGAGCTGCAGAAATCCGGCGCCTGCAATGTGGACGTTGCGTGCCCTGACCGCAGCACCTGGGAAGATCAGATAGCGTCCGTCGGGCACTTCACCTTCCGGAGCGGCGGCAGCTCCTTTGTCTGCAGCGGCCAGATGCTCAACACGACCAGCAACGACGACCGCATTTTCAGTTCCGCCAATCACTGCCTGTCCACCGAGGCGGAAGCGAACACGGTGGTGGTGTACTTCAACTACGAAAGCGACCAGTGCCGCGCGCCGGGCAGCGTCAGCAGCGGCCAGGCCATCTCCCGCAGCAGCTTCACCGACACGATTGAGGGAACCTCGCTGCTGGCCACCTACGCGCCGTCCGACTTCACGCTGCTGCGCCTCAATCAGACGCCGCCGGCGTCCTACAACGTGTTCTACTCAGGCTGGGATCGCACCGGCAACGGCGTGGCCGGCGTCACCGGTATCCACCATCCGGCGGGTCACGCCAAGCGGATCAGCTTCGACTTCGACGAGCTGTGTAAGTCACCGTATCTCGGCGGCTGCAACGGCTCGAGCACCCACTGGCGGATTGCCGCCTGGGATACGGGCACAACCGAAGGCGGCTCATCCGGCTCGGGCATCTGGAACCAGAACGGTCTGTTTATCGGGCAGCTTGAAGGTGGCTTCGCCGCGTGCAGCGGCGGGACGGCCGAAGATAACGACCAGCCGGACTGGTATGGGCGGATGGACGTATCTTGGACCGGCAACGGCAGCCCCAGCGGGCGCATGTCGGACTGGCTGGATCCAACGGGTACGGGCGCCACAACCTTTAACGGCCGCGAGGGCTGCGACGCGCCGCAGGTGCAGATGTCCAGCACCAAAGGCGGCGTTTTTTCCGTCGGCGAGGTGGCCGGCTACAGCGCCGCGGTCAGCGGCGGGCAGGCCCCGTACACCTTCAGCTGGGACGTCGACGGTGACGGCCTCACCGACTCAACCGAAGCGAACGTTTCGGCGATCTACCACGAGCCGTTCTCGGGCACGATTACCCTGGGCATCATCGACGGCGCTGGCTGTCGCACCAGCGCGAGCCTGGGCGCTGTGGTTGAAGCGCCGGCGCTGGACCTGTCTCAGGTTGGCCAGCCGGCAGAGGTGTGCGGTGACGGCGACAGCCAGATCGAGCCGGGCGAGTCGTGGTCGTATCCCGTGACGCTGCGCAACAGCGGCAGCGCCTCCGCGGTGGATACGTTTGCCGCGTTTGCGCCGGCCGGTGGGGGCAGCGGTGCCGCGAAGCGCTTTGGCGGCCCCGACGGCTTCGGCTACACGTTTGCCGACAGCCAGGAGCCGTCCTGCAGCTTCAGCTTTCAGGACATTTCAGGTTCCGGCACCCAGCTCAACTTCACTGCCACCGATGGTAACCAGGCGGCGGCAGAAGACGACGGCTGGGCTGACGTCACGCTGGGCGGCACCGGCTTCGACTTCTACGGCACGAACCTGACGGGCGTCACGGTTTCAACGAACGGCTACATCTCAACCAGTCAGCAGGATATCGGCGGCGACGTCAGTAACGACTGTCCGCTGCCGGCGTCGGTCAGCTCAGGCACGGGTGGCCGCATTTACCCGCTGCATGACGATGTGATCATCCAGTCGGCCTACCACCAGTACTTCGAGAACTGCCCGAGGCCGGGCGAATCCGCCGGTTCCGCCGGCTGCAATATCTTCCAGTGGAACGTCGACGGATTCTTCGGCGGGCCGAGCTCGCCGAACTTCGACTTCCAGGCCATCCTCTACGACAACACCAACCAGATTGTGTATCAGTACGGGCCCGGGAACGGGCGCCGCGGCGACTCGCAGACGGTTGGCATCCAGAGCATGGCCAACGCGCCCTTCGACGGCCTGACCTATGCCTGCAATGAGCCGGAATCGGTGCCGGACAACAGCGCCGTGTGTATCTTCCATCCGAGCTCCGACAGCCCCGGTCTGTCCGGCGACATCAAGCTCGAAAGCGGCGCCCTGGCGGTCGGCGCCGTGGGCAGCGGCGGGACGTCCCAGGTGGACGTGACGGTGCAGCTCAACGAATCGTTCGCCTGCGGCGACAGCTTTGCCGTTGACTACCTTGGCAGCGTCCATGCCGGGGGCTTCTCCAGCACCGGGTCAACCTCGATCATCTCCGGTCAGGTCGCGCAGACCTGCGACGTCATCACCAGCTGTCAGGGTGAAAGTGCCCCCACCGTGGCGCCGAGACAGGGCTTCTGGTTCAACGCCCTGCGGCCGGGCAACGGCATCGAGGTTCACTTTGCCGGCGACCAGCTTTATTCAGCCTGGTACACGGCGGAGAAAAACCGCCTGCCGCTGTGGTACTACGTTCAGTCCATCGGCGAGCAGTCGCTGGTGAACGACACGGTCACCGCGGACATCTTCAAGTTCGAGCTCAGCGGCGACATCCGCCAGAACGCCCCGGTCGGCCAGGTTGTCGGCCAGGCGAGAATCAGCTTCCTCAACGAGTCGGAGGCCGTGATGACCTTCGACATCGACGGCGAGACCAGCGGCGAGCTGCTGAGCTTCTTCGATCTGACCACCACCGCAGATGTTGACCCGGTGACCACCGATCAGTATTTCAACCGTGACGAGGGCGGCTGGGGTATCGGCACCCATCGCCAGGGTGATCAGGAGTTCAGCGCGGTGTATTTCTACGATACCGAGGGGCAGCCACGCTGGGTTGTGGTGGCTTCTGACGGCACCGTTCTGAGCAGCCAGGGTTCCGCCGACCTGGCCAGCTTCAAGGCCCACTGCCCCGGGTGCACCTGGACCTCACCCAGCATCCTCAACGGCGGCACGATGGAGCGGACGATCAACGGTGACGGCAGTCAGCTGCTCGACAGCATGGACGTGCAGGTCGGCGGTGACGTCGACATCCAGTGGCAGCGCAGCAACCTCCCGCTGCAGCAGATCACGCCGCCGAACTGATTGCGGGCGCCCGTGAGTTCAGACAGCGTTTCGGGGGCGTCAGACGCCAGGCCCGAAAGCTCGGGCGGTCCAATCCGTCGGCTGGTGATCCTGCGCCACGCCGCCGCCGACTACCATTTCGACGGGCCTGATCGTGAGCGCCCGCTGACGCAGGACGGGGAGCATACGGCCCTGGCCAGGGGACGGCAGCTGGGGCAGAAAGTCCCGGCCGTCGATCGGCTGCTGGTATCGCCGGCGGTCCGGACCCGCCAGACCGCAACCATGGCGATGCCGGACGGGCCTGATCCTCAGATTGTCGAGAGCATCTACGAGGCCACCGCCGGCGACCTCATCACCGTCCTGGAACGCTTCGGCACCGGCTGTACCGTGCTGGTTGGGCATAACCCCGGGCTGTCCGATCTGGCCAGCCTGCTCACCGGCCGCCCGCAGGCGCTGGCGCCGGGTGACGCGCTGATCCTCAGTATGACCCAACCACAGGAAGGTCCGCTTCAGCCCCTCAGCGCCGAGGTACTGGAAAACCTGACCGCGGTTTAGCGAGGAACCTTGGCGCTGCCGGACCAGGCTCGGCCGCACGTCGCTTCTCGAGCAGCGGCCGCGCGAAGCGCCAGCACACACTCGACAACGCCGATTGTGAGAATCGCGTAGCCCAGGAGCTCCACGCTTTCCTCGGCCAGGTTCTTGACGGATCGGTTGTACCCGCCGGCCATAACCTCGCGCCAAAAGCTGTCGCGACCAAACAGGCGCGAGAAGCCCATGACCACGGCAAAGCCGCTGAACATCATCCCGAATCCAACCGTTTGGGTGACGTCGCCAAGGCGTTGCCGCAGCATGTGTCGCCGCGGCCACAGGACGATGGTAGTGCTCACCAGCAGGCCGGTAAGCAGTACCTGCCATCCGCCGTCGAAGAGCCATCGATCGAGAAAGTAATCCATTTCTCGGACCATCGCGCCGGCGAGCAGGAAAGCCAGGAGGGTGCCCACAGGATTGTAGTGAGGAATCCGCCACAGGCTGCTGACGGCGAGCAGCGAGGCCCCCAGGAGCGCCAGCTGGGACAGCTCGACAAACGAGGATTCGGTGAAAAGCTGGTTCTCAAGGAGCAGGTTGGGCCGATCCAGATCCAGGACCGGTACCAGGGCCAACAGCCCGATCAGGACAAAGTAGACGGTCAGTCGAAAACCCGTCCCCCAGGACTTAAGCCCCTGAATGATGGGGCAAAATATGGCGCCGGGCGCATTGCTTGTTGTCATTTTCGGCCCTCCGGAATTGGCCCGATTTCTACCTGGACCGCCCCACGGGCCGAAATATTACAGTTTTATGACAATCACCTCGGCGTCAACAGGCCTCCAACCAAAGCTCAGCCAGCCTGGTGATCCCCCGTTCATCCGCCTCACCGAAGCGTGCAGCCTTCGGACTGTCCAGATCGAGTACGCCGAGGAGCTGCTCATCTTTAAACAGCGGAATTACCAGCTCCGAACGGCTGGCGCTATCGCAGGCGATGTGCCCGGGGAACTGATCGACGTCGTCAACCCGCAGGACCCGCCGTTCCAAAGCTGCCGTACCGCACACGCCCTTGCCCAGCGGAATACGAACACAGGCCGGCAGACCCTGAAACGGTCCGACCACGAGCTCGCTGCCGTCAAACAGGTAGAAACCCGCCCAGTTGAGATCCGGTACCTGAGAATAGATCAGCGCGCTCAGATTGGCCGCGTTCGCCACCCGATCGTGCTCGCCCTGCAGCAGGCTTTTAGCCGCGTCGTGCAGCGCCTCATAGAAGTCGGCCGGAGACTGTCTGGGATCAATTGCGAAGGCAAAGCTCATGTGAGTGCACCGGCGTGAGGGGCCGCATATGCTAGCAGCTCAGCAACCCGGTGCGTACGCTGGCGCGAGCTCCGCTTTACTCGAAGCCGTCGCGATACAAGAGGCCCAGATCAGCAAAATCTGCGATGCAGGAAGGATTATTGCTGGCGATCCGGTCGTCGAGCATGCCGATAATCAGCGGATGAAAATAGTCGCTGACGCTGCACCGCTCGCTGGTTCCCTCGGCAGGGCCGCTACCGTCGAAGCCGGACGCGCCGGCATGACAGTAGCTCATCAGGCTGCCGTCGACGCCAGACGGGCAGGAGGTGGGGCCCTCGTAGCAGCCGCTGCGCTGCCGGGAGTAGCACTCGTCGACAAAACCGCCGTTTGGGCGCAGCGCTTCGCAGTGCGTGTGTGATGAGCCGAGGTTATGGCCGATCTCATGGCCCACACCGCCGGCGATAAAGGCCGGACTGGCCCGGCTGCCGATACGGTTGAGCGAATAGCTGAAGCTGCTGCAGTAGGCGCCGACGTAGGCCACGCCGCTGAAGGAGCGCGAAGAAATATTTCTGCCCGAGAACAGCGCCGTAAAGCTCCGCGACAGGCCGTTGTGGTTACTCTGGAAGAAGCTTCGAAACTGAGATAGTCCGGAATTGAAGCCATCGGGGTCGGCGTTGTAGTCCGGGCCGCCTGCCGGCGTGCTGTCGACTCGCAGTATCAGATCACCCAGCAGCAGTCGCAGTCCCAGATCGGGTTCGTAAAAGGCGTTCATGGCGACAAAAACGTCTTCCACCCACGCCTGGGCGCTGCCGGTATTGTTGGCAAATTTGTCGAAGAGAAACTCGTTGTCGGTATCCACGGCGATCACGGCCTGGTAGAGCACCTGGCCACTGCCCTTGCGCCCCAGCCGCATGCTCGGCGCCACCGGCGTCACGCCCGGCGTGCGCCCGGCGGCCAGCGCCTTACCGAGCGCAGGCGCCCGATACTCGGGACGGTGGGTGTCATTCTGGCCGCAGGAAAAGCCCGCCCGGCTGCGCCCCTCGCGCAGGCTCTTGAGGTTCATGGTCAGGCCGCCGCCGCTGTCCGCGTCGCCGTCGATCTGGTAGCTGTGGCCGCCGTCCACCAGCAGACCGTGAACTCGCCCGCTCTCGGGGTCCAGCGAGAAGCTGGCGCCGCCGGTGGGACTGTGAGCGAGAAAAAACCGCCGCCCGCTGGGCTTCAATTCTCGAGTGCTGCGGCCGTCATGCACCAGGACCCGCGCGCCGGGCGCACGGATAGCAATCCGCTTGAACTCCAGGGAAGCGCCTTTGGCCAGGCCGAAGCTGAGGGCCGAAATCGACACCGGGTCACCGATCACCGCGGCGTTCAGCCTTGCCACGTCAGCACGACTCAACGAAACGGTCTGCGAGATCGTCGGACTTTCGGGCGCCTGAAGCGACTCCAGAAACTTGGGCTGATGGTCGAAAGCCGGGTCTTGAGCGAAAGCCGGCCCAGACGCGAGTGCCAGCAGTAGCGCCATGACCCCGGCGGCGCACAGACCTCGCTGCGAAAGATGTTTCCCTGCTCGTTTCCCCATAAGGCGCGTCCTGCGACCGAAGTTTGGGAGAAACTGCTACAAAAAACCTGTAAAAACCGTGACCTATGCCCCTGCTTGGCATTGCCTTACAGACCGATGGCGAGAAATGTGCGCTTCGTCACATTCGGGGTCAGGGCCCGCCCTCAAAACCCGAGGCAAACACCAGATCCGCCGCCGGAACCGACACGGCACGGGTTACAGGTTTCATGACAGATACGCCTTTCTCTCATTTGTCTATTAATGCGAATTCGGAGGAGTGAGTGCGCCACTATTCGAAACCGTTGGCGAAGATCCGCGGCAGCCGCTGGAGCAGGCCGTTTAGCGAAAAACTCCCCCGGCCCAACGTTGACGCCAGCACGCGATCGCGCGCTGCGTCCACGTCCAGGTCGAAAACCAGCGTCTGGGGAAGCCCGTCCCCGACCCTCGACCAGGTGTCGAAATCGCCGGACGCGAAGGCCACAAAAACACCGCGATCGGTACCTGCCAGCAGCGCGGCATCCGCATCACCTCCGACCCACAGCAGACTCCGAAACCTTCCCGGGTCGAGACTGGCCAGATCGCCGCTCACGTCGAACGCGAATTCACCGAACGCCCGCAGCTCAACGATGCGGCTGCGCTCCATCACAAACACCGTTCCGGCATCCGGTCCCGCGGCGATGGCGGTAAGGCCGCCCGCATCCTGCCCGGTGTAGATACTGGTGAAGTCCTGCTCGCCGTGCCTGCGCAGCCAGAGCTGGCCGATTTGACTCGCCCCGCAAGGGACGCTGCAGCCCGCCGCATAGATCAGGCCCGGCGCGCCGAGCGCACCAAAAATCAACGGATTTCCCTGGAAGCCGGTCGGCACCACGTCTGCCGTGAGCTGCCGGACCGTGTCCCCCTGGTCGAGCGATTCAAACAATCCGTTTTCAGCCCCGATCAGCAGCGCCATCGGGTCAGCACGGTTCACCGCCAGCGGTGTGTTGAACTGCCCCGTCAGCTCTGGACTCTTGCTGACCGGCACCAGCGCCAGTTCAGTCTGCGACTGAAGGGAATTGTCGGCGAGATAGACGCTGCGCGTTGGCCTGCCGAAAAAGGAGAAGCTGTGGTAGCGGACGGACTCGTTCCCCAGGTCGACGACAACCACATCGCCACCGTCACCTGTGTTGACCGTCTCCCATTCGAGCTGGCCTGCCGCCACCTGCTGGGTTGAGCCGTTGTCCTGGTTGCCGCCAAGCGCCACGTTTGCCAGCGTGTCGAGCACGCCGTCATGCGTTTCGGTGATCTGCAGATTGCCGTTTACGGAAAACCAGTCGCCGAAGAACCCCTGAGGCGCCGACTGGCGATAGACGCCGCCGTCGTCCACTTCCAGCAGCGACCCGGCCGCGTCAAACGCCATCTCCCGCGAGTCGGCATGGGGTGAGGACCCGCCAAACGTCCCCGCGTGGGTCAGCGCGGTCCACTGAAACCCGGCCGGCTGGTCGGCGTCGCCCCGAAACAGTCGGCCGGAGAAATCGACCGCACCAATCGAATTGGGAAACCCACCGGCGTCTGTCTGCGGCTGCCGGTCACCGCCGACATACACGAGGTTGGGACTCTGCGGGTCGGCCGCCAGGGACAGATGAATGAACCCCTGACGACCGGGATTCACGCCGCGGAAGTCCGGCTCGAAGCTTCCAGGGAGGTCCAGCGGTAGCCACGTGTCGCCGCCGTCATCGCTGAAGAACACGCCTTCAAGCCGGCGGGTGCTGCCGGGCACCAGCGCCGCAAATACGTTGCCCTTGCGGCCGACAGCAAGCTCCGCATGGCTGCCGGGCACGTCTTCCAGGAGCGTGTCGATCGCCGACACGGCCGCCGGCGGACTCACCTTAACCCAGCTCTCGCCGAAGTCATCGCTCCGATACAGGCCGTTCTGACCATCCGGCTGACAGAGCGCCGCCAGCAGGACCGCCGCGTAAAGTACGTCCGGGTCAACCGGGTCGCGTGCCAGCGCCTCAACAACCGCAACCGGCAAGCCGTTGTCGACCACCTCCCAGCTCAACCCCGCATCGACGCTGCGAAACAGCCCCAGGTCCTCACAGGTACCGCTGTCCCCGCCGTCGCTCGCGGCCAGCAGCACATCACCGCTGGCCTCGATCGCCACCAGGTTGCGGCCCGCCAAGCCGCTCAACAGACTCCAGGTATCGCCACCATCGGTGGTGCGCAGCGCGCCGCTGCGGCTGCCGCCCTCGGTGTTGAAGGCAGACGTTCTGGCGAAGCTGGCGACCAGCGTCTGGCGCGTCATGTCGGTGGGGTCAAACCTGATTGCCCCGATGGACATCGATGGCTGATCGTCCGTCAGCGGCTCCCACTGGGGCACCAGAGCGGTCGCGGTCGTCGTGCGCCAGATGCCGCCGTTGACGCTGCCGATAAACAGGATGTCCGGGTCTTCGGGGTGCGGCGCCAGCGTGTTGACCGCCCCCGCCACCGGCGAGCCGGCGACGTTTTCCACCTGGCCTCCACTGATAGGTGCTGGCCCCTGCGGCTGCCAGGTGCTCTGTCCCGGCAGCAGCAGCAGCGCCAGGGCAGCCTGGGTGATCAAGCGTTTCGCACCAGGGTGAGCAGCAGGTTGTTTGCCGGCATGCGCTTCACTTCGGGCTCCTGGAAACCGCTGTCCACCGCAACACCGGCGACCGCCTCCAGCTCGCGCAGCCCGCCGCCGGGAAATGACTCACGGGCCCAGGCATCCAGCGACGCATTGCCGTCCGAGGTAAAGCCGTTCTCGTTGAAGGGCCCATAAATGGCCAGCGTCGACCCGGCATGCAGCAGCTGAGCGCAGCCGCGGAACATGGCCAGCACCGCGTCCCAGCTCGCGATGTGCAGCAGGTTGCAGGCAAACACGCCGTCCGCCTTGAGATCCGGCCAGTCGTGAAGCCAGGCTGGATGACTCACGTCCAGCTCGCGGGGCGGCGGTAGGTTGGGCAGCTCGGCCTGCGCGATGCGGGCGCCCAGCCCAGCCAGCGCCGGCTTGAGGTCGGTGCATTGCCAGGTGAGATAGTTGAGATGGCGAGCCAGGTACACCCCGTGCTGACCCGTGCCGGAAGCGAGCTCAAGGATGTGCGCCGGCCGGGGGAAGACTTCGCTCAACGCCTGCCGAATCGGTTCCTGGTTTCGTTCGCAGGCCGGCGCAAAAGGCAGCTCCAAGGGGATCGTCAGCCCGGGGGATCCGGATAGTTGTTGACGCAGGTCTGGTTGTAGTTTTCCTGAAGCGTCAGACGGATGAGCGGCCGATCTTTGGCGTTCTGCAGCTCCTTCAGCATCTCGTCGCACTGCTCGCGCCGCGCCGTGTCGGCCTCCCACAGCTCCTCTTTGGTCGGCTGCTTGAAACAGCCGGCGGTGAGCACCGCCGGGACCAGCAGCACCGCTGCGGGAAATAGGTGTCGTTTCATGACCTGTGCCTCATTCAAGTCAACGCCGAGTATAGCCCAGGCCGATTGCCAGTTGAGTGCGCTATGCCCGGTTTTCAGAACGGCAGCGGTTCCCCCAGCAACTGAGTGCGTTTCGCGTACTCGTCCTGCAGCCGGCGGGTGACGGCGCCGCATGCGCCGTCGCCGATTTGCCGGCCGTCGAGCTCGATCACCGGCGACAATTCACCCATGGTGCCCGTCGTAAACATCTCCTGCGCGGCGTGGGCTTCGGTCAGCGATACGTTGCGCTCTTCGATCGGGATGCCGAGTTCCCCGGCGAGCTCCAGCACCGTCGCCCGGGTGACGCCAGGAACGCAGGAGTCGGCGTGCGGCGTCAGCAGCCTGCCGCCGTGCACGACAAACACGTTGGTGGCGTTGGTTTCCGACAGAAAGCCCGCCACGTCCAGCATCAGCGCATCGTCGACACCCGCCACGTTGGCCTGGATCTTCGCCAGGATGTTGTTGAGCAGGTTGTTGTGGTGAATCTTCGAGTCCAGGCACTGGCTCGTGTTGCGCCGGATCGCTGACGTGATCAGCCGAATGCCGGCCGCGTTGTCGTAGACCGGCGGCTTCCACTCCGCCAGCACGATCAGCGTGGGCCCGAAGCGATTGAAGGCGGGGCTCATGCCGGAGGTGATCTTCTCTCCCCGCGTCAGCGTCAGCCGGATATGGGCGCCGTCGCGCATGCCGTTGGCTTCGAGCGTTTCGAAGATGGCCTGCTTGATCGAGCTGCGGTCAGGCACGTCGGCAAACGCGAGCGCTTTGGCCGAATCGATCATGCGGTCGAGGTGCGGATCGAGCATAAAGATCCGGCCATCGTAGACGCGCAGTCCTTCCCAGACCGCATCCCCGCCCTGCACAACCGAATCAAACACGGACACGCGGGCGTCCTGCCTGGGCAGCAGCCGGCCGCCGACGTGGACCAGGATGTCGGCATTGCGGGGGTCACCCAGATGGGGCAGCAGCTGTTCTCGATCAATCATCGAGTGGACTCCAGCTCGGGCGCGCGGATCGCGCGCTCGAGTAACGTTTCGTAAAGAGGCTGGCACTCCTCGAGCAGCGGCTGAAGCTCGGGCGGCATCACCTTGGCGGAGGGTTGGTAGGGCGCAAAGCCCCGGGATTTGTGCACGTTGTGATACCAGTACGGCGCCCAGGGCCCGTCGCAGGCTTTAGCGCCCTCCGGCCAGCTCAGCATCGTCTCGTCAAACGGGATCTGCAGGCGGTCACAAAGCTCGCGCAGCACCGCCTCCGGATTGAGCAGCAGCTGTTTGGCGTCCAGCACCGGCATGTCAGGGTAGCGCTCCAGCAGCGCAACCTGCTGATCGTAGCCGGCGTCGGCCATGGCGGGCTGCTTCACCTGGAAGCGAAGCGTGGCCAGCACCTCACGTGGGTCCCGGGTCAGGATCACGTTGCTGGTCTGGTCCATAAACGCGCGGTCCAGACCAGGCAGGTGATGGGCCATCAGCTTGAGAAACAGCACCGGTTTCTCGCATGGCCCCAGCACCAGTTCCCGGATCACCTTCTCGCCGTCATGCTCGAGCCGCGGCAGGATCTCGGCCGCGCCCGGGTGATCAGCCTGGGAGTTACTGAGGTAATAGCCGTAGAGCGGCTCGTCCACCGCCACCGTATCGTCACGCTGGTTGAATGCGTAGAGCACCGCGGTTGATACGTTGCGAGGCCCCGACCATAAACAGATTCGCTTACAATGCCCGCTGTTCATTTTTGCCCCCCAAAATGGCGCATCATATCGGCCTGCCGAACCCTCGCCAAGGGGCTCAAAACAACGATTTCTGTTCACCTGGAGAACCACCCACATGGCTCATATGACCCCGCTGCCAACGTCCACCACGCCGGAGCTCGCCGACACCTTCGAGACCTTTGAACGCATCCTCGGGTTTGTGCCGAACAGCCTCAAAACGATGCAGCGGAAGCCGAAGATGGTGGAAGGCTTCGGCGTGCTCACCAATGCCGTGATGGATCCTGAGGGTGAGGTCGACCTGGGCTTCAAGCGGCTGATCGCCCATTTCGCGAGCCGCGCGGCGGGCTGCCAGTACTGCGAGGCGCATTCCCTGGTCGCGGCCGAGATTCACGGCATCAGCCAGGCCAAGATCGACGCGATCTGGGATTACCAGACCAGCGATCACTACAGCGAAGCTGAGCGGGTGGCGTTGGACTATGCGCTGGCCGCAGGCTCGGTGCCCAACGCGGTCGATGAGCCGCTGATGGTGCGCATGCGCGAACACTGGACCGATAACCAGATCTGCGAAATCCTGGGTGCCGTTTGCCTTTACGGGTTTCTCAACCGCTGGAACGACTCCATGGCAACGCAGATCGAAGATTCGCCGACCCGGATGGGCGAGCGGGTGCTCGCCTCCGGCGGCTGGGATGGCGGCAAGCACCGCCCGTGAGCGCCAGCGGCGAGACGCCAACCGACGCTGGTGCCGAGCCACGGTCGTCAGTTGCCGCCCAGGTGCAGCGCAACGCCGTCGCCCTGATCAGTCTGGCGATCGCAGTTTGCAGCCTCAGCTACAACACGTGGCGTAACGAGACCACCGAGCAGCAGCGCAATCTGCGCCATGCAGCTTTTGAGGTCATCAATCACCTCGAGCAGTTCCAGTCGGTGGTGAACGCCATGGTCTATCCCACCGACCGACGCACCGAGCTGTGGGTGGACGGCTGGGGCGAACTGAAGGCGGGTCTGACCTTGAGCACGCTGCTGCCCGATCCGGTACCGCAGACAATGCAAACCCTCGTGGATGATTGGTCAGCCTCGGTCGATACGCTGCGCGGCGACGATCGGGCGGCTGCGCAGGAGGCCGACGAGGCGCTGACCGAAACGCTGGACCGGTGTCGTCAGGCGGTGCTCACCGTCATCAAAAACCTGGAGTAAGGGAAAAGGAGGCTATTAGCGACCGACCGCGCGCCACCCGCACCAGACGGCCGCCAGGCCGGACAGCGTCGGCCAAAGCGGCATGCCCAGGAACTGGGTGTGCGGCTGCCCAAACAGCCCCAGCAGCGTGGCGATCATGGCAAATCCCGCCGCAAACACCGCCCACGCGGTGTTGTTGCTGCGCTGCTGGATCAGGTCACTGATGGCCTTCAGATCATCACTCTTCAGCCGCGTTTCAAGCTTGCCGGCGCTCACCTTTTCCAGGGAGTCAAAGAGCATGCCGGGCACCCTCGGAGCCCGTGCCAGCCAGGCAGGCAAATGTTCCTGCAGATCTTTGGCAGCCGCATCGACGCCCAGCCGTTCGGCCATGATCTTTTCCAGCACCGGCTTGGACGTGGTCCAGATGTCGAGCTCCGGGTAGACCTGGCGCCCGACTCCCTCGATGTTCAGGAGCGTCTTCTGCAGCAGGATCAGCTCGGGCTGGGCGGTCAGCTGGAACTGCCGCGCCACGTCAAAAAGCTGGAACAGCACCTGCGCAATGGAAATCTCAGCCAGCGGCTTGACCAGCTGCGGTTCGCACACGGCGCGCACCGCCGACTCAACCTGGTCGATGCGGGAATCGGGCGGAATCCAGCCTGCTTCCATATGCAGTACGGCGACCCGGCGATAGTCCTGGTTAAAGAACGCGAGGAAGTTTTCCGCGAGATAGTAAAGGTGTTCCGACGGCATACTGCCCACGATGCCGAAGTCGAGCGCAATGTAGGTCGGGTCCGCCGGATCGGTGGCGTTGACCAGGATGTTGCCCGGATGCATGTCGGCATGAAAAAAGTTGTCGCGGAACACCTGGGTGTAGAAGATGCGGTTGCCCCGTTCCGCCAGCAGCTTCATGTTGACCCCGGCCTCCCGCAGGGCATCAACGTTATCGATGGGTATGCCGTAGACCCGCTCCATCACCATCACCTGCTGATAGGTGTAGTCCCAGTAGATGGCGGGGACGTAGAGCTCCCGGTCGCCGGCAAAATTCCGCTTGAGCTGCGACGCGTTTGCAGCCTCTCGCTGCAGGTCGAGCTCGTTGTAGAGCGTGCCGGACAGTTCCGCGACCAGCTCTACCGGGCGAACGTTGACCGCCCCGGTCCAGAAGCGATCCACCATCAGGGCGATGATGTTGATCAGCTCCAGATCCCGCCGCACTCGCGCCGCGATCCCGGGGCGCAGCACCTTCACCACAACCTCGTCGCCGTTGGTGAGCACCGCTGCATGCACCTGCGCCACGGAGGCTGAAGCCAGCGCCTCATCCTCGAACTCGGAAAACACCTCGATGATCGGCTGGCCAAGGGCCTTTTCCACCGCGACCCGGGCCTGGTCACCGGGAAACGGCGCCACGCGATCCTGCAGCAGAGCCAGCTCGTCGGCGATGTCCTTGGGCAGCAGATCCCGGCGGGTGGAAAGCATCTGACCGAGCTTGACGAAGATCGGCCCGAGGTCGTCCAGCGCCATGCGCAGGCGCCGCCCCAGGGGTTCATCGGTGGCCTTGGCCCGCCACGGCTGGACCCAGGCAATGAGCCGGGCGAGCCGCGCCAGGCTCGTTTTCGCCAACACGTCCTCCAGCCGGTATTTGGCCAGCACCGACGCAATGCCGGCGAGCCGGCGAATCTGCCTGAAGCGAATCACGGTTTAGTCGGCTCGGCGACGCCGCGCCCGAATCCTGGCCTCCAGCCGATCGACGTCCTCTCGAAGGTCGTCCACCGCGTCCAGAAACAGCTCCATTTCGGGCCGCGTCACCAGCTGCCGGCTCTCCTCGCGCAGATATTCGCTGCCGGTCTCGGACAGCCCCCGACCGGCGGACTTCAGCCACGAAAAGCCGCGCCCCATGAACTGCGACACCTGAAAGCCGAGCACGTCGCCAAACAGCGACGTCAGCGCCTCTTCCCAGTCCGGGCTGAGATCCGTAAAGAACTGCTGGAAGCGGCGAGCGGTTTCAGCGTCTCCCTCCACCGAGACCCTGCCAACCGCACCCGTGCCGCCGCTCGCCGCCAGCGCCATAAAAGCCCCCGGCGTTGCCTTCAGCACCGCGCCGGGCGCCTCGGGCAGGCCCGCAACGGCCCTGAGCTGTCGATCATCGCAGCGCAGGTGAAAGGACAGGTCCGGCCCGTCCAGCGTCACAGCCAGCGATCGACCCTCGAGGGAGCGCAGCTTCCGGCTTACCTCGGGATCCAGCTTCAGGAACCGGGCCAGCAGCCGATTGACGCCGTCGGCCAAACGCCTGGCGCCGTCGCTGACCGCTTCCTCGCGGACTTCGCTCATGGTCTGACCCCATGGTGGATAGCGACCAGGCCGGCGCTCAGGTTTCGGTGTCCGCCGAGCACAAAACCCGCCTCAGCGATCATTTCGTCAAGCGTCGCCTGATCCGGATGCTTGCGGATCGACTCGGCGAGGTACCGATAGCTTTCGGCGTCACCGGCGACCCGCGAGCCCAGCGCCGGCAGCACGTTAAAGGAATACCAGTCGTAAGCCGGTCGCAGCAGCGGCGGGCGCAGCTGGGAAAACTCCAGCACCATGACACGCCCGCCGGGCTTGAGGACCCGGTAGATGCTGCGCAGCGCGGCGTCTTTGTCGGTGACATTGCGCAGCCCGAAGGCCATCGTCACCAGGTCAAAAGACTTGTCGGCAAACGGCAGCGCTTCGGCGTTGGCCTGAATGAAATGGCTTCGGCGCAGCTTGCCTTCGTCCAGCAGCCGGTCGCGCCCGCAGTCCAGCATGGCCGCGTTGATGTCGGCGACCACTACCGAACCGGTCTCGCCAAGCTTGGGATACAGGAGCGAGGCGATGTCTCCGGTTCCGCCCGCCAGATCCAGCACCTTGGCCCCGGCGCGAACCCGTGCGGTCGAGGCAAAGTGACGCTTCCACAGGCGATGGATGCCGAGCGACATCAGGTCGTTCATCAGGTCGTAGCGGGTTGCTACCGAGGTAAAAACCTCACCGACCAGCTTTTGTTTTTCTGCCACCGGCACGTCGCGAAAACCGAAGTGGGTGGTTTCGGTTCCGACGCCGGAAGGCTCAAGGGGTTTATTCATCGGGGAAAGGTTTCGAGTTTTGTTCAGGAGTCACGGCTGGCGCCGGCGGCCGACAGCTCATTGAGGTAAGCCTGCCAGTATTGCTCATGGTTTGTGCCGAGATCGTAAAGGGTCTTCCAGGAGTAGAGCCCGGTCGAGTGGCCGTCGGAGAAGTGTAAACCCACTGCGTAGTTGCCGACCGGGACCACGTTCATGATATTCACGTCGCGCTTGCCGGTCTGCAGCACCCGCTGACCGGGTCCGTGGCCCTGAACTTCGGCTGACGGTGAATGCACGCGAAGGTATTCGCAGGGCAGCTTAAATCGCTGGCCGTCGTCGAACGCCACCTCCAGAATTCGAGAGCTCTGGTGCAGCGTAATATCCGTGGGAACGGGCTGGTCCATGCCGCAAGGATAAGGCCTGGCGCGGCCTGTCGCCAGATCGACCGGGGTCTGCACCCACCCGCTTCACGCGCGCAGAGAAAATGTCAATTTGGGCTTCACAAATGTGAAGATATTCATTGACTTTCTTCGACAGCAGTGTATTTTGCCCTCGGCTCGTAGATTTAGCCCGATATTTATGTATTCCATTTCGATGGCACCTCTGTAGTACCTCGTCCTGTTTGGCATAAGTAAAAGCAATAGATCCAGCCGTTAGTCGGCCGCCGCGGCGGTCACCCATTGATTAATCGCAAATAGGAAGTTTTCATGTCTACTACTACTGGCACCGTTAAGTGGTTCAACGACGCTAAGGGTTATGGTTTTATCGAACAGGAGTCCGGCCCGGACGTGTTCGCCCATTTCAAGGCCATCAATGCTGAAGGTCACCGAACCCTGATCGAAGGCCAAAAGGTGCAGTTCACCGTCACCCAGGGCCAGAAAGGTCTTCAGGCGGACAACATCACCGTTATCTAAGACGGTCAGTCCGCTGCCCTACGGCAGCAGAGACGAGCGGCTCGAATGAGCTGCAGCAAAGCAGGGCCAAACGGCCCTGCTTTTTTTGGGCCTGCCGCAATTGCACGCTAGACAACCTGGCCTGCAGCGACCGCTGATGCCCAGGCCCATTGAAAATTGAATCCCCCGAGATGCCCGGTGACGTCAACCACTTCACCGATGAAGAAAAGACCTTTATGGCGCCGGCATTCCATCGTGGTGGAGGACAGCTCATCGGTATCCACGCCGCCCAGGGTCACCTCCGCGGTCCGATAGCCTTCGGTACCTGAGGGCAGCAGACGCCAATCGCTGAGCCTGCGGGCAAGGTCTCGAAGTTTCTGGTCCGCAATTTCTGCCAGCGGCAGCTCTGCGAGCCCTGGCCAGAAATCGCGCTGCAGCTCGTTCACCAGCGCTTTGGGCAGCCAGCGGCCAAGCAACGTCCGCAGGCGCTGCCGGGGCTCATCACCCTTGCGCGTCACCAGGTCCTCCGACGCCGCGAGGTTTGGCAGCAGGTTGACCGAGATCTGCTGCCCTTCCCGCCAATAGCTGGAGAGCTGCAGCGCGGCCGGGCCGCTGAGTCCACGGTGCGTAAACAGCAGGTTTTCGTCGAACACCGCCGGGCCGCACGACATCGAGCTGGGTACGGAAACGCCCGAGAGCCGCGCCACCATCTCGCCAATCTTTCCGGAAAAGGTAAAGGGGACCAGGCCTGCTCGGGTTGGCCGAACCTTGAGCCCAAACTGACGCGCCAGCCTGAACCCAAAATCGCTGGCGCCCATGCGCGGAATGGAAAGCCCGCCGGTCGCGACCACCAGCGATTCACAGTAAACCTCACCCAGTCGGCAGCTTACCCGGTAGCCGCCCGCTTGCGACGCAACGTCGGTGATCGCGCTTTGGGTCTCGACCCGGACGCCGGCGGCGTCACACTCAGCCTTGAGCATCGCCACAATCTGCTTCGAGCTCTCGTCGCAAAACAGCTGGCCAGCCGTTTTCTCGTGGTAGGCAATCTGGTGGGCCTCAACGAGGTCAACAAACTCCTCCGGGCTGTAGCGGCTCAGGGCCGATTTGCAGAAGTGGGGATTGGCCGACAGAAAGTGGGAGGGGCGGGTATTGAGATTGGTGAAGTTGCAGCGGCCGCCCCCGGACATCAGGATCTTTTTGCCGATCTTGTTAGACCCCTCGAGCACCAGCACCCGGCGGCCACGCCGGCCGGCGGTGATCGCGCACATCAGGCCGGCCGCGCCGCCGCCGAGGATCACCACGTCGAAGTTGGTCATGAGGGACTGCCGGTCCGGCGCGGCAGGCGCCGGACCAGCCTTTGAATAGGAGCTAGCGCTCCTCCCGCTTCAGGTTGGGATCAATCGCGTGGTAGACCTTGCCGTAGGCGGCCGGATCCATCAGCGTCTGCACGATGAGCGCACCGACGTCCTCGCGATGAATCATGCCCATGGTCGGGGCTTCGCTGAGCTGACCGTTGCCGGTCGCCGGCTCGCTGCGCAGTCCGCCCGGGCGAATGATCGTATAGTCCATGCCGCTGGCGATCAGATAGTCTTCGCCGAGCGTTTTTTCGTGCAGGATCGTCTTGAAAAAACCGGCGTCCGGAGCGGGCTTTTCGCGCGCTTCGTCGCCGGCGCCGATGGAGCTGACCAGCACCATCCGCTCAACGCCGTGCTTCTTCGCCGCGTCGACCATGTTCTTCACGCCGGTAAAGTCGGGTCGGGGCTGGTCGGGGCGCCCCCCGATCGCACTCACAATAGCCATGAAGCCGCCGTCGGCCACGGCCTTTTCGACGTCCTCAGCCGACAGCGCGTCGCCGACAGCAAAGGAGACGCCCATCGGCGTCAGCTTCTCGCGATTGGAGGTCGGCCTGACAAAAGCCGTTACCGGAATGCCGCGTTCGCGCAGGCGCTCGACGGTAGCCAGCCCGGTACCGCCGGTGGCGCCGAATACCAGCACCGCGTTGTCTTCAGCGTTGGCGAACGAGGAAAACCCGCCCAGCCACGTGGCCGCAATCAGCCAGGTCGTAATCATGCGTTTCATGGGTGTAACAGCCTCCTGAGAGATGATCTGGCCCTGCGGCCTGACGAGCCGCCAAGTCTAGCGCGATCCGGCGCCGAATGGGGTGGTTTTCCAGCATGAGGCCGGCTGCGGTATTAGCGGCCGTGCAGCGCCTCGACAAAGCGCGAGCGCCAGGCCACGATATCGTTGCGCCTCAGCGTCTTCAGCATCACGTCATGCCGCTCGCGGCGCTCCTCCAGCGGCATGTTCAGCGCCGCGCCGATACCGTCGGCCACGGCATCGCGGTCGTACGGATTGATCAGCACTGCTTCTGACAGCTCTGCAGCGGCGCCCGCCAGCGTCGACAGCACCAGCACGCCTGGATCCTCCGGGTCCTGCGCCGCCAGGTATTCCTTGGCGACCAGATTCATGCCGTCTCGAATCGGCGTCACCAGGCCGATGGCCGAGTTGCGGAAATACCCCATCAGTCGTTTACGATCCACGCCCTTGTTCAGGTAGCGGATCGGCACCCAGTCGGCTTCCGCGAAGCGTCCGTTGATGCGGCCAGACGTCTGCTCCAGCTCCGCGCGGATTTCTTCGTAGGCCCGAACGCCGGAGCGCGTCGGCGGCGCAATCTGCAGGTAGGTGAGGTTGGACTGAGTATTGGGGTACTTCTCCAGCAGCCGTTCGTAGGAAAGCAGGCGCTGGGTGAGCGCCTTGCTGTAATCCAGCCGGTCGACGCCGATCATCAGGTCGCGACCCGCAAGGCTCCGCACCAGGCTTTTGACCCGGCTGAGAGACTGTGCGGCGAGCGAGAGATCCTGGAGTTCGTCGACGTCGATCCCGATGGGAAAAACGTCAGCCTTAAGCCGGCCGCCCCCGATCTCGATATCTCCGCCGGGCAGCAGCGAACCGCCGATGTCCGGCTGGGTGACCGACTGCTGAAAGCAGGCAAGATCCCGCTCGGTGTGAAAACCCACCACGTCGTAGGCGCATAGACTGCGCAGCAGATACTCGTGGTTCGGCACCGCCCGCAGCGCCTCATAGCTGGGAAAGGGCACGTGCAGAAAAAACCCGATCGGGTTGCTGATGCCGGCGGCCCGCAGCTCCGCCGCCAGCGGTATCAGGTGATAATCGTGCACCCAGATCACGTCGTCAGGCTTCACCAGGGCAGCCAGCTTCCGCGCCAGCGCCGTGTTGACCCGGCGGTAGCCGTCAAAGTCGGCCGACTCGTATTGCATAAACGACAGCAGGTAGTGACAGACCGGCCAGAGCACGCGATTGGAAAAACCGTTGTAGTAATGCTCGAAGTCGCGCTCGTTGAGCTCCACCGTCGCGTATTCGATGTTGCCGCTGCGGCTGATTTTGGGATCGCGGGTCTCGCGGTCGGTGAGCTTGCCGCTCCAGCCGAACCACATGCCTCCGGATTCCTTCAGCGCCCCGAGGATGCCTACCGCGAGACCACCAGCCGCGGCGCCGCGTCGTTTCGGTTTGGCGACCCGATTGGAAACGATAATCAGCCGCCCCGACTTGCTCACATCACAGCGCCTCATCCCAGGATTTGCTCAGCCGCACCGCGACGTTGATCACGCCGGCCATGCTGTAGGTCTGGGGAAAGTTGCCCCACAGCTCGTTGGTCTCCGGGTCGATGTCTTCGGACAGCAGCCCCAGCGGATTGCGCGATGCGAGCATATTCTCGAACAGCGCCCGGGCTTCCTCGCGTCGACCGATCGCCGCCAGCGCGTCGATGTACCAGAACGTGCAGATATTGAACGCGTTCTCCGGCTCACCGAAATCATCCGCGGCCCGATACCGAAAGAGGTGCTTCCCCTGCTTGAGCGTCTCGCCGATCCGCTCGACGGTGCTGACAAAACGCGGATCATCGGCCGGCAGAAAGCCTAGATCGTGCATCGTGAGAAGGCTCGCATCCATCTCCGGGCGCCCGAAACTCTCGGTGAACGCCTGCTGTTCCTCATCCCAGGCCTCGGTCAGGATCACGCTATGGATATGGTCGGCGGACCCTCGCCAATGCTCGGCGCGATCGGCCAGCTCGAGGTGTGTCGCAATCTTGGCCAGCCGGTCGCACGCCGCCCAGCACATCATGGAAGAAAAGGTGTGGACTCGCTGGCGTCCCCGGTATTCCCAGAGACCCGCATCCGGCTGATCAAATTTCTTTTCTGCCCATTGCCCCAGCGCCTCCAGACGCCGGAACTCCTCTTCGCCACCCGGATTGATCAGGCGGCTGTCGACAAAATATTGCGTGGCGGCCAGCACCGCCGCGCCGTAAACGTCGTGCTGGACCTGCTCATAGGCCTGATTGCCGATTCGCACCGGGCCCATGCCGCGATAGCCGTCGAGCGACTCAACGATTCGTTCGTCGGTATTTGAATGACCACGAATGCCGTAGAGCGGTTTCAGCTCCTCTTCGCCGGCTTCAGCGACCACGTTGAGGATGTACCGCAGGTAGCTTTCCATGGTGCCGGTGGCGCCCAGCCGGTTCAGCGCCTGCACCACAAAATAGCTGTCTCTGAGCCAGCAGAAGCGGTAGTCCCAGTTGCGGCCGCTGTTGGCCGCCTCGGGCACCGAGGTGGTGATCGCCGCGATGACGGCACCGGTATCTTCAAAGGTGCACAGCTTGAGGCTGATCGCGGCCCGGATCACCGCCTGCTGCCACTCATAGGGAATGGAGAGGCCGCGGCTCCAGGTCTGCCAGTAGTCACGCGTTCCGCGGTAGTGGTTGTAGAACGTGTCGCCCGCCGATTCGGGAATCGACTCGTCGGGACCGAGCACCATGTGCAGCGACTGATCGAGCACAAAAGGCGTTTCTTCGAGCACGTGAGTCAGCGACAGATCGGTTGTCAGCCGCATGACCTGGTCCTCGCCCACGTAGCGTATGTGATTGCTGCCGTGGGTGGTCTTGCAGGCGGCAGCGCCATAGCCTGTCGCCGGCCGAAGCTGGACCCGAAGCCGCGGTCGACCGATCGGCTTCAGGCGGCGCAGCAGCATGACCGGTTTAAAGGTGCGCCCCAGGTAGCCGTAGCGGGGAGCGAAGTCGGTGAGCTCAACGCCGTTGCCGTGTGTGTCGTAGAGCGTCGTGCGCAGGATGGCCGTGTTGCTTAGGTACTCCTGCTCGCTGTGGCTGAAATCGATCAGGTCGATGCGAAAGAAGCCGGGCCGGTCGGCGTGATCATCGGACCGCAGCAGCCGGCAGAACACCGGGTCACCGTCGAGCTGCGGCATGCAGCACCAGACCATGTCGCCCGTCTCGTCGAGCAGCGCGGCAATCTGGCAGTTGCCGATTACGCCGAGTTTCAGGTGACTCACGCGGCTGGGTCCAGCAGGCCGCGCAGCCAGCGGTGCACGGCGTCGACATCTTCCAGGTGCTGGCGGGCAGCCGTCGCGCTTCCGGCTACCCCGACCTTGAGGGTTTGACCGCCCAGCGCGTTGACCGCCTTAAAGCCATATTCATCCGTGACGTCATCACCGACAAACACGGGCGTCCTGCCGGCAAAAACCGGGTGCTGCATCAGACGGTTGATGGCGCCTCCTTTATTGACGTCATGCGGAACCAGCTCAAACACCATTTTGCCCGACAGCAGCTCAAATTGCTCACCCAGGCGCGTGAGGTCTGCCAGCGCCGAGTTCGCCAGCTCATGCACCGCCTCGCGAGCCTGCGGGTTCGCGCGATAGTGCAGCGCGAGCCCGTGGCTTTTACGCTCCAGAAAAGTGCCCGGATAGTCCTCCAGTCCCGCGTGCAGAAGCCCTACGGTTGACTCCGGCAGGCGAGTTGGGTGCGTCTCCTGGACGCCATCAGGAAGCCTGAGCTCGACACCGTGTCCGCCGGCGGCACAAAACACCCGCGGCGCAAAGATGCGGTCGATTTCCTCGATCGGGCGACCGCTCACCAGGGCAAGCGCGCCGCCGGAACGGGTCTGAAGCTCCGTGAGCAGGTCGGTCAGCCGTTGATCGCTGATCACCGCGTCGGGCTGATCCTGGATTTCCAGCAGCGTGCCGTCGACGTCGAGAAACAGCGCCGTTTCGCGCAGGGGCAGGATCATCGCCGCATTATGCCGCAAAAGACTCACGGTCGGACGTTGTGATTGAGACCCTGCGGCACCGGCAGATGCAGCCCCACCGGCGCGGTCTTCAGGTCGGCCGAAGGGCGTGAGACACTCGCAACGTGATTGACGCCTCGACATTTTCCCAACCGGTCCGCAGCCGCCGAAAGGCCCAGCTGAGGCTTGCAGGGCTGGCATTTCTAACGCTGCTGCTGGCGAGCTGCGCGTCGCTGCGCATCGATCCCTCGCAGCGGCCGGTCAGCTACGCGCCCGTCGATACCCAAAACACCGCCCTGGCTGAGGTAATCGCACCGCAGCGCTCGGTCAATCCCGGGCTGTCCGGTTTTCTGCTCCTGCTCGACGGCGGTAAGGCGCTGGATGCCCGGGTGCAGCTCTGCCGCGTCGCCGAGCAGTCGATCGATCTGCAGTACTACCTGTGGAACCGGGACCGCTCCGGGCGGGAACTCGCGGCGGAGTTGGTTCGCGCGGCAGATCGCGGGGTGCGCGTGCGCATCCTGCTCGACGACATCTTTGAGGCGGGCCGCGATATCGAGGTGGCGCGCTTCTCGTCCCACCCCAACATCGAGGTGCGCTATTTCAATCCGAAGAAAACCCGAAAGCGGTTTGCGCCGCTGCGCCAGCTGACCGAGCTCGCGTTTCGCTTCGGGCAGATCAACCGCCGCATGCACAACAAGATTTTTGCGGTCGACAACCAGATGGCCATTCTGGGCGGGCGCAACATCGGCGACGAATATTTTGATCAGGGTGAGGACTTCAACTTCTACGACAGCGAGGTTGTGGCGGTAGGTCCCATTGTCCCCGAGGTGTCGGCCAGTTTCGACGCCTACTGGAACAGCCCCTCAGCGTACCCCGTCGCCGCGCTGGCGGGGTCCAGGGCCGTCACCAGTTACGAGGATCTGCTCAGCCAGGGCTATTTCGCCGCCGTCACCGAAGATGACCCGAGAGAAATACTCGCCGAGTCGCTGCCGCTGTTTCACTGGGCGCCAGCCAGGCTGGTGGTCGATGACCCGGGCAAGGTAGACGATCCGAAGCGCTACCAGTCCAACGTGCTGCCGGCCCTGCGCGATCTGATCCGCGACACCAGCAACAGCGTGATTCTCCAGTCCGCCTATTTCATTCCCGGCAAGGCAGGTGTGGAGGGGCTTGGGCAGCTTGTTGAAAGCGGCACGAAGGTCACGATTTCAACCAACTCGCTCGCCTCCAACAACCATGCGATTGCCCACTCGGGCTACGGCAAATACCGCAAGCCGCTGCTCCGCAACGGCCTTGAGCTTTATGAGCTGAAGCCCTCCCAGCCGGAACGTCCCGGCACCTGGGGCATCCACAGCAAGGTGGCGGTCTTCGATCGGCGGATCGCCTTTGTCGGAACGTTCAACCTCGACCCGCGATCAGCCGCGCTGAATACGGAGATGGCTCTCATCATCGAGAGCCCGGCGCTCGCCGGCCAGCTTGCGGACGCGATTGAAAAACAGCTAGAGGCCGCGCGGAGCTGGAAGCTGACGCTGGACGAGCGCGACCGGTTGAACTGGAACAGCGAGCATCGAGGCAGCGAGCCGGAGGCCGGCGTCGGTCGCCGCTTCAGCAGCTTTTTCCTGTCGCTGCTGCCGATCGAGAACCAGCTCTAGTGGGCCACTAGCAGCTACAGGTTTGTGCAGGACCCAAAGATACCGAGGATCAGGTCGCTAGACGCAACGCTCATCGAGAAATCGGCGGTTTCGGGATCGATGGTCATCACGTAACCCACGCCACCAAGGTCGCCTTCCTCGTTGCCCTCGGTACCTTGCAGCACCCAGCGACCGCCCGGCGTCTCGCTGAAGGTGAAGCTGGTCTGCCGGCCCGTTCGACGCCCTCGCATCACGCCTTTTTTGAAATCTACCTCAACAAAGCGAGACTGGATGCCGACGAGCTCCGGCGCCACCTGCTCGCACCCCTGGTCAGCCTCACACTGATGAACCGAATTGAGGGCGCAAAGGACATTGGTTTTGGGTTTCGCGACGGCCAGCGACAGCGGCAGGAATGCGACTGCTGCGGTGAGCCACGGGATATAGCGTTTCATCATGGCTGCGTCTCCTATCCGACCGTGTAGCTGCGCGCTTCAAGACAAACCCGGTAGGCCCGGGTAATTTCTTCGGAGTATTGCTGCTGGGCCGCAGCCTGCTCCTGCTGCTGTTGCTTTTGCTGGGCCCGGTTGGCGCGTCGACGGTCGGCACGTCGCATGCCGCCGATCAGCGCGCCGGCCGCAGCGCCCTTTCCGGCGTCGTCGTCGAGAACTTCGCCCAGGATTGCGCCGCGGGCAGCGCCGCGGATTACGCTGCCGTCGGGCCCGGAAGAGGTTTGGGCCGGCGGTGCTGAGGCGGGCGGTGGCGCCACCTGCTGCCGCGCCCAGCCGTCGCATTCGGCCTTATCTTTGGCGGTCTGCTCAGGCGACTGACCGGCGGCCGGGTAGACGAACAGGTCGCTCGGCTGGGCCAGCACGGCGCTGGAAAGCGCGAGCACGGCGAGCGTAATCAACGGTTTTAGCACGGAGTGTTCTCCTTGATTTCTTCCGCTATCTTCACCGAAACCCGGCGCGGAGACAAAGGGTAAACTGCCCCCGCGAAGCAGAGCGTTCTTACATGCAGAGACAAGACCCGATCGCAGGTGACTGTAGTGAGGCAGCCGTCAGGGTGCGGACTCACGGCAACCCGCTGGCGGTTGGCAAATGCCGAACGCTGCCGGCATGAACATCGATCGTCTAACACCCGGCAAGGGCGGTTATCAGGCGCTCACTCTGACCATCATCGGACTGCTGGTGCTCGGCCCGCTGCTCTCGGAGCTGGTTCCGGTGAGGTGGCTGGTGCCGGTGTTGTTTACCGCCGTTCTGGTAGCCGCTGTTTGGAGCGTCAGCCAGGGCGCTCTGCAGGCCGTGAGCACCGGGGTGCTATCACTCATGACCATGACCGGCCTGTGGTTCGAGCTGAACAGCCTCGGGGCCGCGATGACCCAGCTCTCCGGGGCCGCGTGTTTACCATCGTGGCGTTTGCGCTGGCCCGCGACGTTTTTGTGAATCGCTCAAACATCACGAAGGACGTGATCTATGGCGGCATCAACATTTATCTCGCCATCGGCCTGGCCTTTGCGCTGCTCTACCGGGCTATCGTGATTCTGTCGCCCGGCGCCATCGATGGACTGACGCCCGAGGGGCCGCACAACGACGCTTTCTACTTCAGCTTTGTGACCCTCACGACGCTGGGTTACGGCGACATCACGCCGATCAGCGTCGGTGCGCGAATGCTGGCTGCGGTTGAGGCGATTATCGGTCAGCTTTACCTCGCCGTACTGCTGGCCATGCTGGTCGCAACCCATCTGGCCGGGAAGCGCCGCTAGCGAGCAGCGTGTTCAGCGACCCGATATTCGCCCCGCCCGATTTCCTCGCGGCGGGCCGAACCGATTATAGTTGCGGATTGCCCGATTTCGCGCCTTTGACGACCCCATGAAAACAGCCACCTGCATCGGATTCTTGCTACTCGTCACCCCGTTTGCCTTTGCGCAGCCCAGTCTGGACCTGCGGGCCCAGCCGACCATCAACGGATTGTTTCCGGTCAGCGGAACCAACATGGACCGCGTGTTTGCGTTGCCCGACGCGGGCCTGTCTTTCTATCAAAGTCTCTACGTCGCCCCGGTCGATATTTCCTACCGCCGGCCGCGCGGTGTGGACGGACAGCGGGCACCACACGCCGTCGATCGAGAAATGCTGGTCGAGATGAGTGAGTATTTCCGCGAGGCCGTCCGCTCGGCCGCCAGCCGCACTGACTACCGAACGGTTGATCAGCCGGAGCTGGGGACGCTGACCGTGCGCGCGGCGATACAGGGGCTGACGCCCGGCTCCGGCGCCCGTGCAGCAACGCCCGAATCACCCGCCTATTTTGCCTCGATCGCCGAGATGACCCTGGTGCTGGAGCTCAGCGACGCGACAACCGGCGAACTGCTGGTTCAGGTGGCGGACGCCGGTGTTGCGGCCCGGAAACCCGGCGTGGAGGCCGTGACCAACCGCGAGGCGGTCAAAAAGCTCCTGGATGACTGGGCTGAACTGCTGGCGACCCGCCTGCAGGAGATCAAGGAAATGGGGGAGGTGCTGGCCGAGCGCTGATCGCGGAAGCGGCTAATTGGCGCGCTGCATCAGGTGCCGCCGGATCGAGCTGAAGGCAACGTAGTACTTGTTGATGTTGGCCACGTAGTCGACGGTTTCACGGCCGATCTCCTGCCGGGCGATGTGCTCGACGTTAAAGAACCACTTGTCCGGATCCAGACCCACTTCTTCCGCCCTCGCTCGCAAACGGCGGACGCGAGCCGGCCCGGCGTTGTAGGCGGCGAAAGCAAAATCCGCCTGGACCGCGGGCGGCAGGTCGGAGAAGTAGCGGTCGCGCAGGAACGCCAGGTATTTGGTCCCGGCGTGTACGTTCTTTTCAGCGTCATCCTCAATACCGGTGATCCCCACGTTTCGGTCGGCTGCCGTTGAGGGCTTGATCTGCATCAGACCGTAAGCGCCGGCGCCGCTTTTGGCGGACTGATCAAACTGAGACTCCTGGTAGCTCAGCGCGGCCAGCTTCAGCCAGTCAAAGTTGTACTCCTGGCCGTAGCGCACAAAATAATCGCGGTACTCATCCAGCTTGGCCTGCGCACTCCCCTCCAGCGGGTTGGTGATCCACTGGGTGTTGCGGTAGTAGCGCTTGAAGAAAATGTTGCCCAGCAGCGTGCCCTGCTTGTGTTCCGCAACAAAAGCGTTGAGTCGCTCCAGCAGCTTGGGATTGTCGCGCCGTACCGCCCAGGCGAGGTTGCCGCCCTCATTGATCATTACGTCTTCTTCGACCCGAATGTCATCCAGTACCCCGGACCAGACCTGCGCAATGTGGCGATCGACAAAGGTGTAGTCAAAAATGTCGGCGTTCAGCATCTGAAGGACATCCTCGGAGGCCAGCGCCGCGTCAACTTCCACCAGATCGATCAGCTCGCCGCCGCTCGTCGCGCGTTGTTCGTTCACCTCCGCCAGGTGTATGGCGTAGCTGCTGTCCTTCATCACGTGAACCGAGCGTCCAGCGAGTTCGTCCAGGCTGGCGACCGCCGGTGCTGAAGCTGAGCGAACCAGAACCTCAGAGACCTTTTTCCGATAAGCGTTACTGAAGGCGACCTGCTGCTCCCGCTCATCGGTCACCGTCATGCCGGCCGCGATGATGTCACCCTGTCCTGCCAGCAAAGCCGGGATCAGCTCGGCAAAGGGCTTGGAGATAAAGACGACGTAGATCTTGCTGTCCGGCAGCGCCTCCTCGGCGTTGATAAACCGCTCAAACGCATTCATCAGCTCAGCCTCCAGCCCCCGCTGCTGGCCGCCGGCGATGAAATAGTTGGTGTTGTTGTAGGAGACCAGCACACGGACCAGTCGGCGCTGACGGATCTGTTCCAAATCGCCGAAAAACGGCGCTTCTACGTTGCGCTGACCGTTATCCTGCGACCAGGCAGGCCCCGCGAGGCACAACGTCATCGTTGCCAGGAGTAGCCAAAACGATTTTTTGAGAGCCATCTGCACGCCAGTGATCAGGATGGTCAGAAATCTACCTGTTTTTGTCGCCGGTGCAACTGCTCTTGCGCCCCGCAGGAACCAACCTTCGCCAATGCGCTGTTAATCGCCAATTAACAGCAGCTTAAGGTCCCGCGGCTAGACTGCCCGCAGCTGTCATAGGCCAACCATCATGACCGTGATTTTTCTCTTCGGTACGCTCACCGCAAGCTGCCCCGCCCTGAGCGTGAATCCCTTCAGTCGCGTTGCCAGCTGCGGCCAGCAGGCCTGTCGCTACAGCGCCATCACCTATGACACCGAACTGGCGGCGGTTCAGGTGGAATGCCTGCCCGAAGTCCTACTGATGAACGGATTTGAGTCAGACCAGCTCTAAGGTACAACTCTCCGCACGGCCCACTGGTGGCAAAGCAGGCGGTAACCACTTGCAATAAAGCCGCGATCCGTTGAGTGTATCTGCCAACTGGCTTCGTTCGGTTTATATGGCAATCTGGAGATCGACCTATGACCACTCGCTGGATCCTGCTGCTCGCTATTGTTGCTTCACCGCTCTGCCGCGCCTCAACGGCTGCTGACGAGCAGGCCATCAACGACGCCCTGCAGCGCTGGCTGACCGCCTGGGAAACGCTCGACCCTGGACTTGCCGCCCGGGACTACAGCAGCGATGCCGACTTCACCAACGCCTTTGGCCACACGCGGCGCGGGCGCGCCGAGGTTGAGGGCCTGATGACCGAAGTCTTCGGCCTGCGTTTTGTCATGGCCGGGAAGACCCAATACAGCCCGCCCGAAATTCGCTTCGTGTCCAACGAGCTGGCGCTGGTGCGCACCGCCGCACGGCGCACCGGACAGCAGACCAAAGCGGGTGAGGAGCTGGGCGTGCGCCAGACCACCCACCTGCGCGTCTTCGAAAAGCAGCCCGACGGTTGGCGAATCATCAGCCACCTCATTTCTGATGCCCGCAACAGGGATACGCCGGAACACTGAAAGACGCTCAATCCTGTGACCTTGTCGGCGAGGCAGGGTCGCGTGAATCGGCCACGTCAACCAGATAGACCGTCACCCCGGATGACTCGGTCAGGCGCCTGGCGGTTCCCTGCTTGAGTAGCAGTGACGACTTGACGCCGTCGGTGATCCTCAGCCTGGGATGATCCCGGGCCCATGCGGGCAGCTCGGTAGCCGGCGGCTGAAGCACCCAGGATACGGCGAGCAGCGTGACGGCAGCAGCCCCGACCCAAACGAGCCTCGCCGGCTCGCGGTTTTCGCGACTAAGCCGGCGCTGCAGCCGGGACAGCCCACCGGGCGGCGGCGCGACGTTCTTCAGACCGAACCTGTCATCCATTGAGCAACTCCTTGAGTCTTGCGAGCGCGGCGTGGCGGCGCGATCCCACCGTGCCGGTCGGTACGTTAAGCGCCTGGCCAATCTCTTTCTGAGACAGTCCCGAGAACTCCGCCATGAGCAGCACCGCGCGTTGCGCGTCCGGAAGCGCCTGAATCGCTTCCTGCACCTCGATGCGATCGTACTGGTCAGCGGGCAAAAGCCACTCCTGGCCGGCGTCGCCGGAACCGAGAAGCGTCTTGACCCGTCGCCACACGGTGCGCCGGCGGGCATGCTTCATGGCCAGACGATTGAGCGTCTGGTAAAGGTAAGCGTTGGCGGTAGCCGGCTCCACGCGGCGGCGCTGCTGCCAGACTCTTAGAAACGCCTCCTGAACCAGCTCGTCAGCCTGGGCCTCGTTAAAGGTCCAGCGCAGAGCGATGTTGAACAGGGAGCGCTCCCGCTTCACGAACAGCGCCTCGAGATCCTCTTGCCGAAGCAACGGAAGGTCCGTTCAGAAGGTTTCCGCGCGCACCACAAACAGCAGGGTCTCATCCTCCTCCCCGTCTGCGCCCATCTGCGCCAGCAGCACGGTCTCACCGTCGGCCAGCTCGACGTAGGCGCCGACGTGATGCTGCTTTTTCCGTAGACTCAGGTCGACGCCGATGTTGCCGTTCGCCACCACGACCTGGCTCTCTGCTGACATGACCGCCCCGTGGACTATCCCGGTGCCTCGACCGCTGGCCAGCACCTGCTGCAGGTAGTCGATCCGTCGAAAGGTCATCGCGCCTGCGGCGTCGGTGAGCGTGGTCAGGGCGTCGGCAACGCCGCTCAGAGTCCCGGGAACCGCATTCTGGTCCGAGGCCGTTCCACCCACCAGCCAGTAATGCAGCCTGACGCGAACGGGGTCGGGGGCGGGCGCGCGCTCGAACTCTTTGATCAGGGTGCCAATACCCTGCTGTACGGACGCCGGCGCGCTGACAACCACCAGATTGTTGCCGAGCGCCCGGGCGCGGGCTTCCAGATCTTGAATCAGCTGCTGCAGCACCGAGGCGATTTCCCGGGCCTTGCCGGCTTCCACCTCGTAGGTCTGGATCACCGGCAGCGGCTGGCCGCCGTCGGTGGAAATCGGTTGTTCAGCTTCGCAGCCGCCGACGAGCAGCACGGCCGCCAGCAGCACAACAGTTCGAATCGGCATGATAGGTATTCCTGTGTGGTTGTACTGGATAGTACCCACCGCAGGCAGATTTCTTCATTGTCGACGGAAATAACCTCGCTGCCGGGAACACAGCGATGCTGCCGCTACTTCAGCAGAGGGTCGTCTTTGGGGAGATTTCGGGCGTGCCACAGCGCCAGGCGGTGGCGGATAGCTTTCTGGGAGACCTGGTTTTCCGGCAGCGGGGCCAGCAGCTTGTCGTGCACCAGGAGTCGGTAGACGTAGAGGGCTTTATCAGCCATGGAGTCGCCGGGCTCGAACTCCACCACCTTGCGGTCTTCCGCATACTTCACGCCGGCGGCCAGGGCCGCCTTAAACAGTTCGGCTTCGTTCTTGAGCTTTTGCTTCTTGGCCAAAAGCTCAGGAAAAGGCCTGAATACCGGTCTGTGCGCGTCCCAGGATCAGCGCGTGCACGTCGTGAGTGCCCTCGTAGGTGTTGACCGTTTCCAGGTTCACCATGTGGCGGATCACGTGGTACTCGTCGGTGATGCCGTTGCCGCCGTGAATGTCGCGCGCCTCGCGGGCGATGGCCAGGGCCTTGCCACAGTTGTTGCGCTTCATCAGCGAAATGGCCTCGGGGACAAACGCGCCACCGTCGATCAGGCGGCCGAGCTGCAGCGCACCCTGCAGGCCGAGGGCAATCTCGGTCTGCATGTCGGCCAGCTTTTTCTGCACAAGCTGGGTGGCGGCGATCGGCTTGCCGAAAACAATCCGATCCATGGCGTAGTCGCGGGCGGCCTGCCAGCAGAACTCGGCGGCGCCCATGGCGCCCCAGGAAATACCGTAGCGGGCCTTGTTCAGGCAGGAGAACGGCCCGCGCAGACCGGTGACTTCGGGAAACAGATTCTCCTCCGGCACCAGCACATCGTTGAGGGCAATCTCGCCGGTGACCGAAGCCCGCAGCGACACCTTGCCTTCGATCTTTGGCGTGGTGAAACCTTCCATGCCGCGCTCGACGACAAAACCGCGAATCTTGCCGTCCAGCTTGGCCCAGACCACCGCCACGTCGGCAATGGGTGAGTTGGTGATCCACATCTTGCTGCCGTTCAGCAGATAGCCGCCGTCAACCTTCTTCGCGTTGGTGCGCATGGCGGCCGGGTCGGACCCGCCATCCGCCTCGCTCAAACCAAAGCAGCCAACCGCTTCGCCGGTAGCGAGCTTCGGCAACCAGCGCTGCTTGATCGTCTCGGTGGCAAAAGTCTCGATGGGATACATCACCAGCGAAGACTGCACCGACATGGCGGAGCGGTAGCCGCTGTCGACCCGCTCCACTTCCCGCGCGATCAGACCATACGCCACGTGGCTCATGCCCGAACCACCGTATTCCGGCGCCACGGTGACGCCGAGCAGACCCAGCTCACCCATCTCGGTCATGATGTCCCGATCGAAGGTTTCGTTGCGGAAACCTTCCAGCACGCGGGTCTGCAGGCGCGCCTGACAGTATTGCCGCGCCGCCTCGGCGATCTGGTTTTCTTCTTCATCCAGCTGGCCGGCCAGCGCGAGCGGATCGCGCCAGTCGAACTTCTGGTCCTTAAGTGGGCTGACCACGTCTTTGGGAATTGCGCTCATGGGCCTACTTTACAATATGTATCTGCTGAGGTCTTCGTCTTTGACCAGCTCGGTCAGGTGCTCGTCGACGTAGCCGGCGTTGACCGAAAAGGTGTCGCCGCTGCGGTCTGGCGCCTCAAACGAGATCTTGTCCAGCAGCCGCTCCATGATGGTGTGCAGACGCCGGGCGCCGATGTTCTCGGTCCGCTCGTTCACCTGGAAGGCCACCTCGGCCAGCCGCTTGACGCCGCTCTTCTCAAACTTGAGGTTCACGCCTTCGGTTTCCAGCAGCGCCTGGTACTGCTGCGTCAGCGACGCGTCCGGCTCGGTCAGAATCCGCTCGAAATCCTCGGCGGCCAGCGCCGACAGCTCCACCCGGATCGGCAGCCTGCCCTGCAGCTCCGGAATCAGGTCCGACGGCCGGGCGAGGTGAAAGGCACCCGAGGCGATAAACAAAATGTGGTCGGTACGCAGCATGCCGTATTTGGTGGTGACGGTAGAGCCTTCCACCAGCGGCAGCAGGTCGCGCTGCACACCCTCGCGGGAGATGCTGCCGCCGTCGCCGTACTCGGATCGCTTGCAGACCTTGTCCATCTCATCGATGAACACGATGCCGTTTTCCTGAGCCGCCTCGAGCGCCTGCTGCTTGATCTCGTCCTGATTGATCAGCTTGCCGGCCTCTTCTTCGATCAGCACCGGGCGGGCGGCCTTGACCGTCATCTTGCGGCTCTGGGTGCGCATGTTGCCGATGTTTTTGAACATGTCGCTAAGCTGGCTCGTCATCTCCTCCATGCCCGGCGGCGCCATGATCTCCACGCCGACGTTAGCGGCGATCTCCAGCTCGATCTCCCGATCGTCCAGGTCACCGTCACGCAGCTTGCGCCGCAGCTTCTGGCGGGTCTCGTTGTCGCCGACCGGCTCGGTGGGTGAGTTGGCGAATCCCATCGTCTGACGGCGGGGCAGCAGCGCGTCCAGGATGCGGTCTTCCGCCGCGTCTTCGGCGCGGCTCTGGACTCGCGCCATGGCCTGCTCGCGGGTCAGATTGAAGGCCACGTCCGCCAGTTCGCGGATGATGGACTCGACGTCTTTGCCCACGTAGCCCACCTCGGTGAACTTGGTTGCCTCAACCTTGACGAACGGGGAGCCTGCCAGCGCCGCAAGGCGCCGCGCAATTTCCGTCTTGCCGACGCCGGTGGGACCGATCATAAGAATGTTCTTCGGCGTGATTTCTTCGCGCAGGTCCTCGGGCACCTGCATGCGCCGCCAGCGGTTGCGCAGCGCGATAGCCACCGCGCGCTTGGCGTCGTTCTGACCGATGATGTGCTTGTCCAGCTCCTGGACAATTTCGCGTGGCGTCATGGCACTCATGACTTCAGCTCCTCGATGGTGAGGTTGGTGTTGGTGTAGATGCAGATGTTGGCCGCGATGTGGAGGCCTTTTTCCACGATTTCGCGCGGCCCGAGCTCAGTCTCGTCCAGCAGCGCACGGCACGCAGCCTGCGCAAACGGTCCGCCGGAGCCGATCGCAATCAGGCCGTCTTCCGGCTCGATTACGTCGCCGGTGCCGCTGATGATCAGCGACGTATTTTCGTCCGCCACGGCCAGCAACGCCTCCAGCCGGCGCAGCATGCGGTCGGTGCGCCAGTCTTTGGCCATCTCCACCGCAGCGCGCACCATGTGGCCGGAGTGCTTCTCCAGCTTGCCTTCGAATCGTTCGAACAGCGTAAACGCATCCGCCGTCGCGCCGGCGAAGCCCGCCAGCACCTGATCTTTGTAAAGCCGGCGCACCTTGCGGGCATTGGCTTTCATGACCGTGTTGCCCAGCGTGACCTGGCCGTCACCGCCGATCACGACGTGATTGCCGCGGCGCACTGAGCAAATGGTTGTTCCTTCCATGTTCATGGTGGTTTCTGGCCTCGCTTGCCAAGTGGGCTTGCCGCCGGGGCCGTCAGCCCTTCCAGATCATCGGAATAGAACTCAAGGTCGGAAGAAGGTGACAGTCAGACGGGGCAGCACGCCCCAAAGAAATGTATGGACAAGAAATAGATGGGGCCGAAAGCGGCCGCTTCAACATCCGCGGAGCCCCGCCAGGCAGCAGGAACCGAGCGAAAGACGTTAACTGCCCGGCTTGGTCCGGGCGCGCGGGTGGGCGGCGTCGTACACCTTCGCCAGGTGCTGGAAGTCCAGGTGCGTGTAGACCTGCGTGGTGCTGATATCGCTGTGGCCGAGCAGCTCCTGGATCGCCCGCAGCTGACCGCTCGATTCGAGCAGATGTGACGCAAAAGAGTGGCGCAGCATATGCGGGTGGACCCGCTGCCATAGCCCCATCTGGCGAGCGCGCAGCGCGACCCGGCTCTGGATCGCCCGGTGGCTGAGCGCCGCGCCGCGAATGCTGACAAACACCGCATCTGTGGTTGACGCCGGCCTGGCTTCGCGCCACCGCTTAAGCGCCTCGCGGGCTTTGCTGCCCACCGGCAGCACCCGCTGCTTACGGCCTTTTCCGGTCACCTTGACGGTCGCCAAAGCCGAGGCAAAGTCTGACCAGCGCAGGGACCCAAGCTCCGCCAGCCGCAGCCCGGAAGAGTAGAACAGCTCGAGCAGGGCGCGGTCGCGCACCGCGAGCAGGTCATCGCCCGGAAAACTCAGCAGGCGAAGGATCTCGTCGGGATCCAGCGACCGCGGCAGCTTTTTGGCCGCCTTGGGCGCTCGGACGCCACGGGCCGGATTGAGGCTGAGCTGATCTTCCCGGATGAGCCACTCAAACCAGGTGCGCAGCGCCGACAGGGTCCGCGCGATGCTGCGCCCGGACATCCCCTCACGCCGCATGCCCGCCGCGAAACGCCGGATTTCGTCGGCGCCGAGCTCGTGGGGCGCCTCAAAGCCCGCCTTTCCTGCGAACGCCTCGAGCCGCGCGAGATCGCGCTGATAGGCCTGACAGGTCCGGGGAGACAGCTGACGTTCGTCGGTGAGATGTCGCAGAAAACGCGCCGACTGGCGGCAGATCTCGGTATCGGCAGGCGCTGCCGGCGCGGTCATCAGGCCTGCTGCTGCAGCGCTTCGGGCATCTGCTGGGCCAGACAATGACCGAGCGTCTGGGCCATCAGGCTGAGGAACAGGGTTCCCATGCCCGGGTGAAACTGATCCTCGCTGTCGCTGCCCAGCGCGAGCACACCCATGGCGACCTGCGTATCCAGCGGCGTGCAGACGGCCGACTGAACCTGATCGGAGGCATCACCAAACAGCAGCTCCCGACGCCGCTTGCTGAGGCGCCCGCACAGCGGCTCGGTGATCGCCGTCAGCGCCGCCAGCTCGGTACGGGCCTGCTCGTCCTTCGGGGCTCGCAGCACGGGATGCTCGGGTAGACCGTCACCGTCGATCAGCACCAGGGAGACCTGTCGGCAACCGAACTGCTCGCTGAGGCGCTGGCTGACCCGATCGAGAAGTTCCTGAAGCGATTCGCTCTGAACCATCTCGAGCTGCACCCGATGCATACGCTCCAGGATCTGCTGGTTCTCGCTGGCGACCGTTCGGTATTCCTCCAGCAGCGCCCGCTGCTGCCTGATCTCCTGCTGCAGCATCGATACCTGTCGCTCGATCAACGATGATCCAGTGGTGTCGTGCGGGATCGACAGCACCTCGAGCAGCTCTGCGTGGCGCGTCAAAAAGTCCGGATGGTCGGCCAGGTATTGCGCAACCTGACTGTCGTCTATGGCCATGAGTGAGCCGCCCCTGTTGTTGTCAGCTGTGGAGGTCGATCGTGCCGCTGAACGCGTACTCAGCGGGCCCCGTCATCATAACCTGTGCCCCGGGACCGGACCATTCGATCCGCAGCGCGCCGCCGGGCAAATCTATACGGACCGGGCTGCTGACCCGATCCTGGAGGATCATCGCCACCGCCGCCGCGCAGGCGCCGCTGCCGCAGGCCCGCGTCTCGCCGGCGCCACGCTCAAAAACGCGGAGCCGGACTCGGCTGCGGTCGAGCACCTGGACAAACCCGACATTGACCTGCCGGGGAAAAGCCGGGTGCTGCTGCAGCGCTTCGCCGAGCTCCAGTACGGGCGCTGCGTCGACGTCAGGCACCTCGAGCACCGCGTGGGGATTGCCCATCGACAGCACAACAAATGTGCCGGATGTTTCCGCAACCGTCAGCTGATGCTCGGGCCCTGGCTCATCGCTGATCACCGGGACCCTCGCCGGATCGGTGTCCGGCGCCCCCATGCCGACGGTGACCTCACCAGACTCATGCAGGGTCACCTGCATCCGGCCAGCGGCGCTCAGCAGCGAGGCGGTCTCACCGATTTCTCCACGGTCGTGCAGCCAGCGAGCGACACAGCGAACGCCGTTGCCACACTGCTCAACCTCGCCGCCGTCGGGGTTAAAGATCCGATAGCGGGCGGCGTCCGGGTCAGGCGCCTGCTCGAGCACCAGAATCTGGTCGCAGCCGATGCCGGTGCGTCGATTCGCCAGCCGCATCAGCTGCGGCCCATCGAGGGACAAATCCTCTGAACGACCGTCCAGCACCACAAAGTCGTTGCCGAGGCCGTGCATCTTGGTGAACGGCAGTCGCTTGTGCATCGTTCTTGGGAGCGCGCCTTACCGAGCGCTGACGGTAGATTCGCCAGGGCCGCTGCTGGGCTGAACCTGCGCATTTTGAGCCGCCGCATCATCAGCTTCCGGCCGGAACAGATCGCCCTTGTTGCCGCACCCGGCCAGCATGGCGCTGAGGATGAGCGTCGCGGAGATTGCCAGGCCCGGGCGTAAGTTCAGCGTGAGCCGGGCCCGGGACGATGAGGCGTTAGGAGAAAGCTGCATCACACGCATTGTCGAGTTCTGATGTCCAGGAGCCAGTATACCCGCGCGGTCGCCGCTGGACGTCATCCCGGCAGATGCCGGAAAATGCCGCCATGAAACTTGAAACCGTCACCGTAGAAACCGGCGCCGCGCCCAGCCGCTGCGTCATCTGGCTCCACGGCCTCGGCGCCGATGGGCATGACTTCGAACCCATCGTGCCCCAGCTCAAGTGGCCCGAGGCGCCGGACGTGCGCTATATCTTTCCACACGCGCCGGTCCAGCCGGTGACGATCAACGGCGGCATGCAGATGCGCGCCTGGTACGACATTCTCGGCCTGGACCTGGAGTCGCGGGTGGACGAAGGCGGCATCCGGGCATCAGCAGGACACGTGCAGGCGATTCTCGACGAACAGATCGAGAAAGGGATCAGCAGCGATCGCATCGTGCTGGCCGGCTTTTCCCAGGGCGGCGCGGTGGCGCTGATGCTGGGGCTCACCTATCCAAAGCCGCTGGCGGGCATCATTGCGCTGTCCACCTATCTGCCCCTGAGCGAACGCCTGGAGGATGAGCGCAGCACCGAGAACGCGAACACCCCGATTTTCTGGGGCCACGGCCGCGTCGACCCGGTGGTGGCCTATGGTCTCGGCGAAATGTCGGCGGCACGGCTTCGGGGCTGGGGTTATACAGTGGGCTGGCACGACTACCCCGTTGCTCACGGCGTGCATCCGCAGGAGATCGCCGACCTGCGTGACTGGCTCAAAAGCTGCCTGGATCGCCCTTGAGCCTGAGCCCGGCTATCGCGTCCGGCAACGAACAGACGGCCGCTCGCTGGTTCCCCAACTTTTGCCGCCCGACCGTCGTCTTCAGCCTGATGGTGCTGGCTCAGCTGGTGGTGCTGGTGATGTGGCTGGCGCCGGGCCGACCCACCGATTCGCTGGGAGCGCTTGCGGTAGCCAGCCTGTTCGGCCAATGGGTCATGCTGCTGTGCGCCGTATCGCTCTGTAAGCTGCGCGGCCTGCTCGGCCGCTGTTCGGTGATCACCGGACTGAGCCTCGCCTACTTGCTAGTGCTGGCCCTGGTGGCCCTCGCAACGATCAGCGCCGTCGGCGCCGATCGTTTCGCCAGCTTTGGCCTGACCACCGGCGGCCCGGCTATCCGCCAGTACACCGTGAACAACGTGCTGATCGCCGCCCTGGTGGCGGCGGCGGCGTTGCGTTACTACTACATTCAGCAGCAGTGGCGCGCTGGCGTGCAGGCGCAGTCGGAGGCCCAGGTCCGCGCCCTGCAGGCCCGTATCCGGCCCCACTTCCTGTTCAACAGCATGAACACCATCGCCAGCCTCATCCGCAGCCGTCCCCAGGTTGCCGAGGAGGCGGTCCTCAACCTCTGCGACCTGTTTCGCGCCGCCCTCTCGGATGCGGCCGACGACAGCACGCTCGGCCAGGAGCTGAAGCTCTGCCAGCGTTATATGGAAATCGAGCAGCTGCGCCTCGGCGACCGCCTGCGCGTCACGTGGCAAATCGACGAGTTGCCCGACCGCGAGCCGCTGCCCTCCCTCATCCTTCAACCGCTGGTGGAGAACGCCGTTTACCACGGCATCCAGCCGCTGCCCGAGGGGGGTGAGGTGGTCATCAGCGGCAGCCGGGAGCGCAACCGCTGGTCGGTCAGCGTCACCAATCCGAGGGCGCCGGAGGCCGCGCGCAGTCGCGAGGGCAATCAGATTGCGCTCAACAACATCCGGCAGCGGCTGGAGCACCGCTACGCCGGGGAGGCTACACTGGCGATCGAAAAAAACGCAGACAGCTTCCGCGTCACGGTGGCTGTCCCCATGGGAGAAGCGTCATGAAAGTGATTGTGGTGGACGATGAGCCGCTGGCCCGGGAGCGGCTGACCTCGCTGCTCGAGGAGGCTGAAGGGGTGGAAGTCATGGCCACCGCGGGCAACGGCCGCGAAGCGATCGAAAAGATTCGGGAGACCTCACCCGAGCTGGTGTTCATGGACATCCGGATGCCCGTGATGGACGGACTGGAGGCCGCCCATCATCTGCGGTTGCTGGAGCCGCCGCCCAGACTGATCTTCTGCACCGCCTACGACCAGCACGCGCTGGAAGCGTTCGACGCCAACGCCATCGACTACCTGGTGAAACCGGTACGCGCCGACCGCCTGACCGAGGCGCTCGCAAAGGCCCGCCAGGTTCGCGCCGAGGACCTGAACACCCCCCTGCTGGCCGAGCGCCGCAGCCACCTGTGCGCCCGGGTGCGCGGCAATCTCGAGCTGATCGCGCTGGACGACGTGATCTGTCTGCACGCGGAGCACAAGTACGTCACCGTGATCTACAAGGGTGGCGAGGTGCTGATCGAGGAGCCGCTCAAGGCCCTCGAGGACGAGTTCGGCGATCGCTTCATGCGGGTCCACCGCAACGCGCTGGTGGCGCTCAACGCCGTAGCCGGCCTGGAAAAGAACGACGGCCAGATTGTCGTCCGGCTTCACGGGACCGAGCGACGGCTTGAGGTCAGCCGACGCAATCTGCCCCACGTCCGAAAAGTAATTAAGGGCCTTTAACGCAAGGAGCTTTAGTGAAACTACGACTGGCAACGCGGGAGAGCCCGCTCGCACTCTGGCAGGCGCGGCACGTCGCCTCGCTGCTCGAACAAAGCGGCGGGGACGTGGCGGTTGAACTGGTGCCGATGACCACGCAGGGTGATCAGCAGCTCAACCAGCCGCTGGCGGCCATCGGCGGCAAAGGGCTGTTTCTGAAGGAGCTCGAGCAGGCCATGGCCGAGGATCGCGCCGACTTCGCCGTGCACTCGCTCAAGGACGTGCCCTACGAGCTGCCGGACGGCTTCACGCTGGCCGCGGTGCTGGACCGCCACGACCCGAGAGACGCGCTGGTCAGCCAACACTACGCCAGCCTCGACGAGCTGCCGGCCGGCGCGGTGGTCGGTACGTCCAGCCTGCGGCGGCAGGCGCAGCTGCTCAACCGGCGCTCCGACCTGACGGTGCGCAGTCTCCGGGGCAACGTCAACACGCGGGTCAGAAAACTCGATGACGGCGACTATGACGCGATCGTGCTGGCCACCGCCGGGCTGGAACGCCTGGACATGGCTGACCGCATCGCCCAGCGGATCGATGTGGAGGACTCGCTGCCCGCCGTAGGCCAGGGCGTGGTGGCCATCGAGTGCCGCGAGGATGACGATGCCTGCATCGAAGTGATGCGGCGCCTGCATCACGCGCCGACACACCGCCTGGTGACGGCCGAGCGCAGCTTCAGCGAAGCGCTCGCCGACAGCTGCCAGCTGCCGATGGCCGCCAACGCCACGGCCACCGGCGGGGGGCTGAGGCTCGACGGGCTGGTGGCCACGGCTGACGGCAGCCGGCTGCTCCGCGAGGCGATGGTGGCCCCGGAGAACGATCCGGCCGCTCTCGGCCTTGCACTGGCCCAGAGTCTCATCAAGGCCGGTGCTGACGAGATTCTGGACGCCGCCAGATGAGCGGTACCGGGCTGACCACCCGGGGTGAGCTGGAGGTGGATCTGGCGGCGATCCGATACAACTTCCGTGCGCTGAGAGAATGCTCAGCGCCCGGCCGCTGTGCCGCGGTTATCAAAGCCGACGCCTACGGCGCGGGCGCTGCGCCGGTCGCCCGGGCCGTGAGCCAGGAAGGTTGCCGGGTGTTTTTTGTGGCCGACGCTCGCGAGGGCCTGGCGCTGCGCCAGGAGCTGCCGGAAGCGGAGATCATGCTGCTGGACGGCCTCAGCGACACCGATCTGCCCACGATCAGGGAAGCCAGGCTGATTCCCGTACTCAACTCGCCACGGCAGCACCAGCGCTGGCAGGCCGCCGGCGGCGGCGCGACGGTCTGGCAGGTCGACAGCGGCATGAACCGCCTGGGCATGAACCTCGCCGACGCGCTGGCTCTGGCCCGGGGTGATCGTCCGCCGGACCTGCTGCTGACCCATTTCGCCTGCGCCGACGAAACCGGCAACCCGGCCCACGGCCGGCAGCTTCAGGAGATCACCGAGATCCGAGCGGCCTTTCCCGACGTGTCGGTAAGCCTTGGCAACACCGCCGGTACTCAGCTCGGGCAGGCCGGGCGGTCGAGTCTCAGCCGCTGCGGAATCGGGCTGTTCGGCGTCAATCCGGCCGCAGCGACCGAGGCATCGGGGGTTGCACTCAGGTCGGCCGTCCGGCTTCGTGCGCGGGTGCTTCAGCATCGATCGATTCCCGCCGGTGCAACGGTCGGCTACGGCGCAACCTGGCAAGCCGAGGCCGACAGCCATCTGCTGACCGTGGCCCTGGGCTATGCCGACGGTATCCCGCGGCGCCTCGGTAACCGGGGCAGCGCCACCTTCGATGGGTCGGTGCTGCCCATGGTCGGCCGCGTGAGCATGGATTACCTGACGCTGGACGCCAGCGCCCTGGAGCCCCGTCAACGGACGGAGGCGCGATGGGTGGATCTGTTTGCCGACGCGCCGGCGCTGGATCAGCTGGCGTATGCCGCGGACACGATCAGCTACGAGCTGCTGGCCCGGCTTGGTCCGCGAATCCGGCGGCGCTACCTGTCGTGAGGGCGCCGCTCGATCCGCTCACCGTGCTGATCGGCCGACCGGCGGAACAGGCCCAGGCGTGGTGTGAGGCCTTTCGCGAGCTGGGGGCCCGCGTGATTCATCAGCCGGCCCTGAAGCTCGAGCCTGCGCAACCGGGCGCCGCAGAGCTGGCCGCCCTGGCAGACGTCAGACCGACCGACTGCTCCGTGTTTTCCAGCACGCCCGCGGTGGCCAACGCCCGACTGCTGCCGGCCATGGCCGCACGCCTGGAGCGCACCGTGTCCTGGGCCGTGGGGACACAAACGGCCCGCGCGCTGGTTGAGGCCGGCGCTCGCTCCGTCCGTTCACCGGCCGAAGGGTCCGGCGCTGACGCGCTTCTGGCCGATCCGGCTTTCCCCGACGCTGAGCGGGTTTTTCTGTTCGCCGCGAAGGGTGGGCGAACGGTGCTGGCAGAGACGCTGGCGCAGCGCGGGATCGAGGCTATCGATATGTACGTCTACCGTCGCTCCGCAGCGCCCCTGGACCCGGCGGCGGCGGCCGCGCTGGCGCGGCCCGGACAAACCATCGTGGTCGTCGGCAGCAGCGTGGCCGTACTGGATCGACTCATGGATCTGTTCGGCGAATCGCTGAACAACGCGTACCTGATCAGCCTGGGCCCGCGAATCACCGACGCCGCCTCGCGCTTCTCCTTTGCCGAGGTCATCACCGCCCAAAGCCCGGGTTTAGCCAGCGTCATCCAGGCCGCGCGCCTGATCAGCGAACGGATCGCGGGCTGAAACGTGTCTCGCGGCAAGCGCGAATCGACCAGACTGCGCTAAAATCGCGGGATGGACGATCAAAAACCCCAAGCGGCCGACGATGCCGCTGACGAATCGCCCGACGGCGCAGACACGCAGGAGCTGCCGGCGGTCACCGACGCCGCCGAAGAGCAGCCGACCGCGGAAGTAACCCAGGAGCCTGAGCCCGAACCCGAATCGGAGCCCGAGTCTGTGCATGAGTCCACGCTCGAGCCTCAAGCGGAAACGGCCGATGAAGCGCCGGGGAACACCCAGCCGACGCAGGAAGTGGCGACCGAGGCGGCCCCGGTTGTGATCAAAAAGGGCGGTGGCATGGCCTCGCTCGCGCTGCTGCTGGCCCTCGGCGCCGCCGGCCTGTCAGGCTACCAGTGGTATCAGGGATACTCTGCAGCAGCGCCGGCGGAGCAGGCCGAACTGCCCGACTATAGCGGCCTGATCGCGCAGCGCAGTCAGGAGGTGGAAAACAGGCTGACGACCCGCGTCGAGCAGCTGGAAAGCCAGCTCGCCAGCCAGGAGCGCCAGCTTGGGACCCGAATGGACGGCCAGGGCGACGAGCTTGAGAGTCGGGTTGAGTCCGCGCTGTCGGAGCTCCGCAAGAGCCTCGGTGAAGCGCGGAGCGCGATGGAACAGGACCTGGACGAGGTCAAGCGCCAGAATCAGCGCCTCCGCGCCGATCGGGAGGGGCTGGACGCGACCCTGGCCGGCATCGAGGAGTCCAGCCGGCGCTCGGCGAGCGCCATCGAACGGCGGCTGGGGCACGTGGAATCGAGCATGGGTGCGCTGGCCGATACCCGCGGCGACGCCGCCAGCCAGCTCGCGCTGGCCGAAACCGAATACCTGCTGCGCGCCGCGACGGAGCGGCTGAGCCTGTTTGCCGACGCGGAGGGCGCCAGCCGCGCCCTGGCGCTGGCGGCCGAGCAGCTCAGCAGCGTCGACGACCCGATCTACAGCACCGTGCGCCAGGCCCTCGCCGAGCACCGCCAGGCCTTGAGTCAGCTGGAGCTGCCGGACCGGGTGGCGCTCTCCACCGAGCTGCTGGCGCTGGCGCGCAGCTCAGCGGAATGGCCGCTCGACGCGCGGCGCAGCCTCAACACCAGCGGCGCCAACCTGCTGGTGCCCGAAACCACCGAAGAGGGATGGTGGGCCCGGTTTAAGTCGGTCCTGTCGAACGTTGTGGTGGTGCACCGGGAAAAGGAGACCGCCACCGTGCTGCTCACCCTGGAGGAAGAGCGGCTGCTGCGCGAAAATATCCGCCTGCAGCTTCAGGTCGCGCAGCTGGCGGCCGCACGCGGTGAACAGGCGCTGTTCGAATCGTCGGTGGCTGCGGTTCACGACTGGATCACCGAGTACTACCAGACCACCGCCGAGCCGGGGGCCGACGCGCTTACCAGACTCGCCGCGCTTGCCGGGACCCGGCTGAGCCCCGAGCTGCCCGATATCTCCGGCGCGCTGCGCCAGCTGCGCAGCATCCGCGCGACCGAAGACCTGGCTGACCGGGCAGCGCCCGTCGGAGGAGCCGAAGGCCCATGAAGATCATGCTTTCCCTGGTGCTGGCGGTGGGCCTCGCCCTGCTGGCCGTGTGGGCTCTGCCGATCCTGCGCGGCTACGTGCTGATCCGCGCTGACGGCTGGGCGATCGAGATGAACGTGTTTGTCCTGCTCGCGTCGCTGGCCTCGCTGTATGTTCTGATCCGCCTGGCGGTCTGGCTGTGGTACCTGCCGGGCAACGCCGTACGCGGGTTTTTCCAGCGACGTGCCGCGGCCCAGCTGGAAATCGGCATGCTGGCCCTGTCTGAGGGCAACTGGCAGAAAGCGGAAAAGGCGCTTTCCAAGGCGGCCCGCAAGGGAGATCAGTCGGCCCTCAGCTACATCGGCGCCGCCCAGGCGGCGGCGGGTACCGGTCACGAAGGACGCGCCGACGAATATCTGCAGCATGCCGATCAGACGAGTAAAGCCCACGACTCCGTGCTGATCACGCGCGCGTCCCTGCAGCTCTCGGCCAACCATCCTGACGAGGCGCTGGCGACGCTGAACGAACTCGGCCGGGCGCGGGAAACCCGTCCGCGGGTGCTGGAGCTCAAGGCGCGGGCACTGGAACAGCTCGAACGGTGGTCGGAGCTGGCGGCGATTGCGCCGGCGCTGACCAAGGCCAAGATCATCGATCAGGAGCAGCAGAGCCGGCTCGAACACAAGGCCCTGCTCGCAGCGCTCGAAGGTGCCCAGGACTCAGCCGAGCTGACCACCGCCTGGAAAAACTTGAGTCGCGGCCAGCGCCAGGAGGCGGTGTTCCTGAAAGCCTATGCCGCGAACGCGGCGGCGCTGGGGGCGTCCGACATGGCCGAGAAGGACCTGCGGGCCGCGCTCGGCCGGCAGTGGTCGGACGATCTGCTCGATCATTTTGTGATCGCCGCCGGCGAAGACTCGAAGCTGACGACTCAGCTCGAAAAGTGGCTGACCAAACACCCGGACAGCGCCGGTCTGCACCGACACCTAGGGCGTCAGCTGGTGTTGGGTGAGCGGTATGCCAAAGCCAAGGAACATCTCGAGACCAGCGTCAACTTAAGTCCGAGTGCCGACGCCTGGGCCGAGCTTGCGGAACTCAAGGCTCACCAGGGCGATACAGAAGGCGCGCTGGCGTGCTATCGCCAGGCCAGCCAGAAGTCTGCGCTGCCGCTGGGCCCTGCACTGCTCACGGCTGACGCAGATCCAGTGGCGCCGGCTTCAGACCGGCTGCCGCACGGCTAGCGATCTCGGCAAAACCCCGCTCCAGATCGCGGCAGAACCGCGCCGTATCGAACAGTCGACTGCGGCGGGCGGCTTTCGTTTTTGCCCTCAAGGCCTGCAGCTGCTGCGGGCTGTTGCCGAGGCTGATCGCCAGCTGCTGATAGTCCTCCAAACTGCCGACCACCAGCTCGCTCAGCCCGGCGCTGGTCAGCAGGCTGCCGGCAACCCGCGCCGCAAACGACCGCCCCGCACACGTCAGCACCGGGCAGCCGGCCCACAGCGCGTCGGAAGCCGTGGTATGCGCGTTATACGGCAGGGTATCCAGAAAAAGGTCGGACAGCGACAGCCGCGCCAGGTAGTCCAGGTGCGGCAGCTTGGGGCTCATCACCAGCCGGCTCGGATCGACGCCGTGCCGGCTTGCTTCACGGCGCAGGTTCTCATCGGTGCTGCTGCCGGCCTTGCCCGCCAGCAGCCACAGGACGCTGTCCGGAACCGCCTGCAGCACGCTCATCCACGCGCCGAAAACCGTCGGCGAAAACTTGTAGGAATTATTGAAGCTGACAAACACGGTGCCCTGCGCCGGCAGCCCGCACGCCTCCCGGGTCGGCACCCGGTCTTCGAAGCGGCGCGTGCTGTCGCTGGGCTGGTAGCTCCCCGGCAAAATCAGGGGCGCCTCGTCCACGTTGGCCAGGACCTCGTCGGTGGCCACAAACGGGTCGAGCACCACGTAGTCCATAAAGTCCGCGCCCATCGTCCCCGGATAGGCCAGCCAGCTCACCTGCAGCGGCGCCGGGCGCGTCGCCAGCACCTCGGTCACGGCGCCGCCGCCGTAGCCTCGCAGATCGACCAGAATATCCACCTGTTCGTCCACGATTGCCGCCGCGACCTGGGCCAGCGGGCGACCCTGGAGTTCGTGAAACGCGGCCATGGCGCCACGAATCCGCTGGCGGAGGCCGCTGCCGTCGTCAGGCCCAACGGAAAACGCCACCTGGCGAAAACGGCTCGTGTCGGTGCATTCGAAATACTCGGCCGTCAGGCAGGCCGTAGGGTGCCGATGAAAACCCGAGGAGAGGTAGCCCACCGTCAGGGGCCGTGAACCATCCCAGGAAAGTGTCGCCGCCGAACCGGAGCGCCGCGGCAGAAATTCAGCTCGTTCCCTGACCTGGCGCGCCCACAGCCGGGCGCAGCGCGCGTGCCGCGCTGGATCGTCAACCTGGGAGAGGTAGGAAAAGGGTTTGAGACCCGGCGCTTCGGTCTCCAGCACCTGTTCAAACCGGGCCTCCAGCGCTGCTGAGCCATCCCACTGACAGAGCCGGCGCTGCAAAAACAGGTGTTCGCTGAGCGCGGGCCCAAAATCCGACTGAAGCTTTAGCGCCTCAGCCTGGGCGGTGAGCGATTCGTCCCACAATCCCAGCTCGTCGAGCAGCACGCCGAGCTGGTACCAGCTGTCCGGCTCGGGCGCCAGGACTACCGCGCGCTCCAGCGCCACCCGGCCTTCCTCCAAATGCCCGAGGTTTGCCAGCGCCGTGCCACGCACTTTGAAGGCCGGGCCGAGGCTCGGCATCAGCGTCAGCGCAGCATCCGCGTGCTCAAGCGCACCCTCAGCGTCTCCCGCCTGGGCGAGCACGGCGGCCAGATTGGCCCTCAGCGGGGCGGCATCAGGTTCCAACGCAATCGCTCGGCGGTAGGCGCTTGCGGCCGTCTCGAGCTGACCGGCCAGGTGATGCGCGGCACCCAGCTGCTCGTGCACCTGGGCTACATTCGGGTAGCGACCCGCTGTTTCGGTCAACGTTTCAAGCGCCGCTTCGACATCACCGCTGTCACGGTTTGCCCGCGCCAGCAGCAGCTTGAGCTCAATCTCCGGCGCCCCGGAAAGTTCTGGCTGCAGCCCCAGCGCCCGGTCAAGCTGCCTCGCCGCGGCGCCCGGTTCACCGAGCTGCAGGTACAGCACCGCTGACAACCGAAGCACCTCGGACTGCTCGGGGAAGGCCGCCAAAATCGCGTCGTAGGCTGCTCGAGCGGCCGCCGTTTGGCCCCCCTGGTGCCAGCGAAGCGCGGCCTTTAGCGCTTCGTCCGGCGCCATGGCCTGCTGGCTTCCGCCGGGTATTGTTATCTTAATCAATGATTTATGGGATGACGGCGGGCGATCAACGGAATTTCTGACACGGGTCAAGAGATCGACTGAACTGACGATACCTGATGTAACGAATTAACACGTAACCGCCGATCTCCGATGCTATGATAACCCGTCGTTTTCGGCTGACTAATCAGGTTTGTGTATTGTGAGTTCTTCTGAGACAACAGCGGCGCCCATCGAGTGGGCCACCACCATCATGTTTGGTGTGACCACCCTGGTCACCATCACCGTGGTGCCGGTCTACGCGTGGTTTAACGACTTTTCCGCCACCGCCTGGGTCAGCGCCTTTCTGCTTTGGGTTTACTGCGGTATCGCCATCGGCTCCGGCTACCACCGGCTCTGGTCTCATCGCACCTATGAAGCGCACTGGCTGCTGAAACTGTTTTATGCGATCGGCGGTGCGTTCGCTCTCCAGCACAGCATCCTTCAGTGGTCTGCTCGGCATCGGGTTCACCACCGTCATGTCGACGAGGAGGAGAAGGACCCGCATTCAATCAAGCGCGGCTTCTGGTACGCCCACATGGGCTGGATGATCCGCGACTACGAGCCGGCCCGGATCGGTTTCGACAAGGTTCCTGACCTCAAGCGCGACCCGATCGTCATGTGGCAGCACCGCAACTACTGGCTGCTGACCTGGACCGCCAACCTCGGCGTGCCGGCGCTCATCGGGTGGATCTCGGGCGATCTCTGGGGCTGCCTGCTGCTGGCCGGCTTTGCCCGGCTGGTGCTGAATCACCAGGTGACGTTCATGATCAACTCGCTGGCCCACATGTGGGGCAAGCAGCCTTACACCGAAGAGAACACTGCGCGGGACAACTGGCTGATCGCCCTGGTGACCTGCGGCGAGGGCTATCACAACTTCCACCACATGTTCGAAGGCGACTATCGCAACGGCGTGCGCTGGTGGCAGATCGACCTCAACAAGTGGTTCATCAACGTCTGCAGCTGGTTTGGCCTGGCGCGGAATTTCCGCCGCACGCCGAAGATCCAGATTCTGCGCGCCAAGGTGAAGCTACAGTTTGAGCGTGCCCAGGCGCGCCTGAGCCGCATCGAAGCGGGCCAGACGACCTTCCGGGACACGCTGGACGCGGAATACGAGCAGTTTCTGGAAACGGTGAAGGCCTGGCAGGAGCTGCAGGTCCAGCGGGTGCAGAAGAAGCGCGCCGACCTTCAGGAACGTTGGAACCGAACCGCGATCAGCACGCGCATGCGGGAACTTGAGTACAGCCTCAAGATGCAGCGCAAGCGCCTTTCTCACATGGTCGCCGCGATTCCGGTCGCCTGACCAAGAGTTTTTCGAGCCACCTGCCGGCTTGGCAGGTGGCTTTCTCCCCGGCAGACCATTCTGCCAGCCGCTTCAATAATCCTTAAGAACCGCTGGTGCTTCCCGACACCCGTTGACGGGCCTCGCGCGCAGTGGTCGTCAAGCCCCGCGATCCACCGTGAGATTGGGCATCTGCTCCCGAAGGCCGTCCAGCTCTTTGGACAGCGCCTCCGGTGACGTTGAGCCGCGTGACAGCAGCTTGTAGAAGACCGGCACCATAAACAGCGTGAACACGGTTGCCACCGCCACGCCGGAGAACATTACCACGCCGAGCACGATGCGCCCTTCAGACCCGGGCCCGGTAGCCATGATCAGCGGAATTGAACCGATGGTGGTCGACACGGTGGTCATCAGGACAGGACGCAGCCGGATGCGCGCTGCCGTCAGGATCGACTCCTCGAAGTCACGCCCGCTGTCGCGGAGCTGATTGATGAACTCCACAATCAGGATGCCGTTTTTCGCGGCGATGCCCACCAGCAGGATGATGCCGATCTGGCTGAAGATGTTGAACGTCAGGCCTGAAGCCAGCAGGCCGAGCAGACCGCCGATAATGGCAAGAGGCACGGTGATCATCACCACCAGCGGCTGGCTGAAGCTCTCGAACTGCGCGGCGAGCACCAGGAACACCACCAGCAGCGCCATGCCCAGAGAAAAGTAGATGGCACCTGAGGCCTCTTTGTATTCGAGCGACTGCCCCTTGTAGTCGATCTGTGCCCCCGCGGGCAGCTCGCTGCGAACCGTTTCAACCAGGAAATCCAGCGCCTCGCCGAGCGCATAGTCGTCCTTGAGGCTCGCGGACAGCGTCAGTGCCCGGATACGGTTGTAGCGATTGAGGTTGCTGGCACCGCCCACGGCCTCCACCTGGATCAGGTTGTTCAGCGACACCAGCTCACCGGAGGCGTCTGAGCGCACATAGATGTTGGAAAGGTCCGACGGCGTTGCGCGCTGCGATGCTACGGCTTGGATCACCACGTCGTACTCTTCGCCGTCGACAACGTACGTGGTCACGGCCTGTTCGGTCATCATCGCCTGCAGCGTGCGGCCAACGTTGCGCACGCTGACGCCGAGTGCGGCGGCGCGATCTTTATCAACCCGGACCATCAGCTGCGGCTGGGTCTCCTCGAGGTCTGAGCTCACCCGCGAGAAGCCAGGGTTCTCCGCCACCGCATCCAGCATGATGTCACGCCAGCGGGCAAGCTCCTCATAGCTCGGTCCACCGATCACAAACTGCACCGGCTGGCCGCCGCCCCCGCGGGACAGGCCAGACCGCATAAAGGTGAACATCCGCAAATCAGCGATGTTGCGCCACTGCCCCATCAGTTGGCCCATCGCTTCCTGCGTGCTCATCTTGTCGGGTTCAAACTCATGCATCCCAACGGCGAGCACGCCCTGGTTGGCTGCGGTCCCGCCGAAGCCGGGAATAATCGTCACGCCACGCAGCACGTCGCCGCTTTCCACCAGGTCGAGCATCGGCCCTTCCAGCTCGGGGATGTAGCCAGCCATTTTGCTGATGCTGGTACCCTGCGGCGCCTTGAAGGGCACGTAGAACATGCCCTGGTCTTCCTGCGGTGCATACTCCTGCGGTACGGTCTGGAACAGCCAGAAGAGGCCAACGCCCACACCGAGCAAACCCAACACAAAAGCCCAGGACTGCCGCAGCGCAAACGCCACCCCGCGCTGATAGCCTGCCGCCAGCCGGTCAAAGCGGGCGTCCACCCAGCGAGACAGCGGATTGCCGTCATTCGTGGGCTTAAGCATCTTCGAACACAGCATCGGAACCAGCGACAGCGCCAGCACACTGGAAAAGATTACCGCTGCGGAAATGGTCACCGCGAGCTCGGAAAAGATCCGCCCGATGTTGTCGTCGAGAAAAATGATGGGGATAAACACGGCGACGAGGACGGCGGTGGTGGCAATCACGGCGAAGCCTACCTGACGCGACCCACGAAACGCCGCCAGAAGCGGTGGCTCACCCGAGTCGATGCGCCGATGAACGTTCTCCAGCACGACAATCGCGTCGTCGACCACCAGCCCGATGGAAAGCACCAGCGCCAGCAGCGTGATCAGGTTCACCGACAGGTCAAAGGCCGCCAGCGCGATGCAGGCGGCAATCAGGCAGACCGGGATGGTCAGCACCGGGATCAGCGTCGCTCGCAGGTTGCCGAGGAACAGCAGTATCACCAGACCGACCAGACCCACGGTGGCACCGATGGTGAGGAAGACCGAGCGGATGGCCGCCCGAATGAAAACCGAATCGTCCTGGCTGCGCGCGATGGACATATGGTCCGGGAGATCCTCCTCCACGCGGCCCATCATCTCGGTCACCGCCGTGAGCACCTCAACGGTGTTGGCCGTGGACTGTTTGATGATGCCCATGCCGACCGCGTCCTGGCCATTGGTGCGGAAAAAGCGCCGCTGCTCCCGCGGACCCACCTCCACCCGGGCAACCTCACCCAGCCGGATGTTGTGGCCGTCAGCCCCGGTCGCCAGCACCAGCCGTCGAAAATCATCTGGGGTCACGTAGTTGCGCCCCATGCGGACCGTAAACTCCAGATCGCGAGTCTCGATACGGCCGGCCGGCAGCTCGACGTTTTCGGCCTGCAGCGCTTCCTCCACGTCGGTGACCGCCAGGCCACGGGCGGCGAGCGCCTGGCGATCGATCCAGATGCGCATGGAGGGGCGTCCGCCCCCGTTCAGGTTGATCTGGGAAACCCCGGTGATGCTCGAAAACCGATCGATCACGTAGCGCTCAACGTAGTCGGTCAGCTCCATCAGGCCGAACTCGGAGCTGTTGACCGTGACATACATGATGGGTCGTGCGTCAGAGTTCTGCCGCTCTACCCGCGGAGGATCTACGTCGTCGGGCAGGCGCCGCACGATTCGCGACACACGGTCTCGCACGTCGTTGGTGGCCTGCTCGATTTCCCGGCCGAGCTCAAACTCGATATTGATGCTCGAGAACTCGTCGCGAGAGCGCGAGGTGATGGCCTTGATGCCCTCGATACCGCTGATCTCGCTCTCTACGAGCTGGGTGACGCGCTTCTCAACAACTTCGGCAGACGCGCCAGGGTAGCCGGTCGAAACCGACACGATGGGCGCGGCTACGTCCGGGTATTCTCGCAGCGGAAGCTGTTGGAAGGACAGGACGCCAAAGGCCAGCAGGAGCGCGCACAGGACGGTCGCAAAAACCGGTCGCTTGACCGACGTATCGGATAACCACATGGTCTTGGGTCTCCTGGGCCCTAGAGGCTAGAGGCGGTACCGCCCGCGGCGCCGACAGCGGGAGGCCTCGCCTGGCCCTGCCCTTTAACGGAGACCTTGATGCCGTCTCGCATGTTGCCGACGCCTTCGGTGACCACCCGTTCGCCTGGGCGCAGACCATTCACCACTTCAGCCTCACCGAAAGTCCGCAGACCCAGCTGCACCTCGCGGCGATGCGCGGTGTCCGTGTCGTCCACCACGTACACGTAGGTGACGTTGCCGATGGACACCAGCGAACCCTGGTCGACGGCCAGCCCCTGATGTTCGTTGCTGGCCACCGCAACCGACATCAGCATGCCGGGCCGGATCAGGCCCTCGCTGTTGTCCAGTAACGCGCGAACCTCAACGGCTCGGGTCACCGGGTCAATGCGCGAACCGATGGAAGAGATCTCCCCTGTGAAGGGTCGGTCACCCCAGGCGGCGCTGCGAGCGTTGATCGAGAGCCCCGGCTGCAGAAAACTCAGCTGCGTCTCGGGCAGCGTGAAATCGAGCTTGATGACCGAAACGTCATCCAGCGTGGTGATGGGGGTTGTTGGCGTCACGAGGCTCCCGGGACTCACCTGGCGAAAGCCCAGCAAGCCGGAAAACGGGGCGCGAATCAGGCGATCCTGGAGGCGCGCCAGCACGGTGTTCAGGCGGGCCTTCGCGCCGTCGGCCGCGGCGACCGCCTGGTCAACTTCGGACTGCGCGGCCAGGCCGCGAGCGCCCAGATCATTAATGCGTTTCAGCTGCGCTTCGGCATCACCCAGGGCCGCGCGAGCCTCGGCGAGCAGCGCCTCCTGCTCGCGATTGGTGAGCTCGACCAGCACGGCTCCCTGCTCGACCAACTGGCCGTCTTCGAAGTTGATGCGACGAACCGTATCGGTGAGCTTGGCGGTAATGGTGACGGATTCGTTGGCCCGCGCCGTGCCAAGGCCCTCAACGTTCTGCACAAACGTCTGCAGCGCCACGGGCGTAACGCCGACAACGGGCGTCGCGTTAAACCGCCCACGCGCGGGCGCCGCGCTGCCCTCGGAGCTGGAATCAGACTGAAAATACCACCAGCCGCCTCCAGCGGCTGCAGCGGTGATGATGATCGCCCCGATAAAACGTTTCATAGGTGGTTCCAGCCGTCCCAGGCAATTCCCCAGCGTAGCGTTGGAAAAGCCAATGATGTGTCAATGTCCCAGCAAGGCCAGGTGATCAGCCCGCGACAGCAACCGGTGCTGATCGCGGGCTTTTTTCGGCTATAAAAAGTGCATCAGACCAAAGATAACGGCCGTCAGCAGCACGCTCATATGGATCACACCGACAACGCTGGCGATCGGCCCAAGCTTGCCGACCAGCGCGTTGATTTCCAGCAGCACGATGATGCCAAGCCCCGCCAGGAACCCAATATCGTCCAAACTGCTGAGAGCTTGACCAAAACCTTCGGCGCTGTAGGTGCCGTGCTTGGATGCCAGCATGCCGAACAGCATAGGGCCGGAGAACAGCGTATTGGTCCGCGACGCCAGCAGCGCCTTCGGACCCGCCTTGCCGGCGTCACCCGGCACGATGCCGCAGACGATCTTCTGCGCCGGCCAGATCACCAGCCAGACGTTGAGAAACATGAAGATCCCGGCGAGGGCGCCCACGGCGATGTACTGGTTGAAGCCGGCACCCAGGGTGTGGATCAGATACAGGCCCGTAATGAACGTGAACATCGCGCCCCAGCGAAACCACCAGAGGGCTCGGGGAGCGAGTTTTTTGAGCGCGTCAGCCTTGGCCTCGCCGGTTGCCTCCTTAAAGTACTCGCCCTGGACAAAGTTGAAGTAGTACAGAAGCCCGATCCACACGATACCAAACAGCACGTGGAACCAGCGAAAAAGAAAGTCGATCAATGCCATCATGGATTTCCCCTTAACACGTTGTGGTCGCCATATTCTTGGTGATTGGGCGTCATAGTACTGTATTTGCTCGGGAAACTTTTTCATGGGTAGCCTTGGCGGCTGTAGGAGTCGGCCGCGCCGGCGACCGAATTGCTTCCGATCGAGGGAGACCGGATCGAATGAATGACTCAAAATAGCTTGCCGGGCGTCATGAGCCCCGTCGTCACCCCTTTCGACGCCAGCCTCGCCGTCGACCCCGCCAGACTGCTGAATCAGTGTCGCTGGCTGCTCAGCCAGCAGGTCGGGCTGGCCGTCTTCGGCACCAACAGCGAGGCCAACTCCCTGGCTGTCAGCGAAAAAACAGCGCTGCTGGACGCCCTGCTCGAAGGGGGCATCGAACCGGCCTGGCTCCTGCCCGGCACGGGGTGCTGCGCCCTGCCCGACACGGTCGCGCTGACCCGCCACGCCGTGAGTCGCGGCTGCGCCGGCGTGCTCATGCTGCCGCCCTTTTACTACAAAGGCGTCAGCGATGACGGGCTGTTCGCCAGCTTCAGCGAGGTCATCCAGCGGGTCGGCGACGCCAGGCTCAAGATTGTGCTGTACCACATCCCGCCGGTTTCCGGCGTCGGGCTGTCGCTGGAGCTGATTGAACGGCTGCTTGCCGCCTACCCGGGGACTATCGCCGGCATCAAGGACAGCGGCGGCGCCTGGCGCCACACGTCGGCGATGCTCGAGCGCGGCTGGGACGGCTTTCGAATTTACGCCGGCAGCGAGGCTTTCCTGCTGAAGACCATGCGTGCCGGCGGCGCAGGCTGTATCTCGGCCACGGCCAATATCAATCCCGCCGCTATCGCCCGGCTGCGGCAGAACTACCGGGACACCGATGCGGAGGCCCGGCAGGCCGAGCTGAATGCCGTCCGAGAGGTCATCATGCGGTATCCGATGATTCCGGCGCTTAAAGCGGTCATCGCCGAGGGCAACGGTGATCCTGAGTGGCTAAGGGTACGTCCCCCGCTGGTATCGCTGGATGAGGCACAGGCCAAAGCGCTGAGCGCCGAGCTTCGTGCCGTGGGCTTCTCAATCGCACGCGATTAACGAAGCCTTCAGGCACCGCTGTGGATGGCGTTATCACGCTACCTGCCATCCCTGGCGATTTGCCCCATCCCAGCCGGGCGACTTACCCTTGCGGTCACAACACTGTGCTGCGCGCGATACCCTTCGGAGTCGGCGGTGAGCACGGCTCACTCCCCGCACTAGGAGCCCCGATGAAAATTCAGTACCTGGAAATTGTGACCCCGGACGTCGAAAGCCTCTGCGACACCTATGCGAAGCTCCACAACGTGACCTTCGGGGATGCCGAACCCAACCTGGGCGGCGCCCGCACGGCAACGTTGGCCGATGGCGGGATGTTGGGGATTCGTGGACCCCTGCGCGAGGACGAAGCGCCTGTGGTCCGCCACTACATTCTGGTCGACGAAATTCAGGCGACCGTCGCTGCGGCGGACGCGGCCGGGGCTCAGGTCGCCCTGCCCCCGATGGAATTGCCGGGCCATGGCACCTGCGCGATTGTCATCGCGGGCGGTGTCGAGATCGGTTACTGGCAGCTGTGACCCTGCCCCGGCTGCTGGTTTTACTGGCGCTGCTGGGCGGCAGCGCCTGCGCCGCAGGCACCGCCGCGTCTCCTGCCGACAACCAGGCGCTCGTTGAGCAGTTTGTCGCCGCGTTCAACCGGCATGATGCTGACGCAATGGCCAAACTTGTGGACGAAAACGTCCAGTGGCTCTCGGTCTCAGCCGACAACGTTGCCGTTGAAGTCGAGGGCCGAGCCGCGCTCGAGACCGCAATGAAAAACTACTTTGAGTCCTGCAAGAGCTGTCGATCGGTAATCGCCGCAACGATGGACTCGGGCCAGCGGGTCATCGCCGTTGAGGTCGCAAGCTGGGAGAGCGAAAGCGGTTTACAGTCCCAACAGGCCGTAGCGATTTACGAGTTTTCCGGATCGTTAATTCATCGGGTTTACTACTACCCGTCAGAACCGGTCGTGGAAGTACGCCTCAGCCGCGAGTGATCCACTCAGCGTCGATCGCCGTCCGGCGCCGTTACTATTTTCACGGCGCCACCGGGTCTATGGCGCAAACGCCGGCGCGAGGTTCACCTGCCCCAGCCATGCCCGCACCCGACCCTGGTCGGCTTTGGTCAGACCGGTAGCGATGTGGTCGACAACCATCTTTCTGGACTGCTCAATGTAGGGGCGAGCGAGATAACTGACGTCCTCATCGTAGACATTGATCACAAACGCCCGATCTCCGTCGCTTAGCGCACGGCGGTTGCCCAACGCGTAGGGCTGATACGTCTCAACCATCTCGGCGAGGACAAATCTGGCAAACGCCGTGCTGTCGGGAAACGGGACGAGCGACCCTTCCCCGCCCCACTGCGCCGCGTCCCGTTCCACCCACGCCACGACCGCAGGATACGCGTCATAGAGAGCTTCGCGGGGCGCCGGGTCGTGAAAAAAGTGCGCTCGAAGGCCAGCGAGCACGATGCAGTCGACCGCGCAGGGCCGGTCTCCCAGCAGATAGGGCGTCTGCTCGAGCTGAGCGGCCACCGCATCGAGAATGCGTCGGTACTCTTGTTCCGCGGCTTCCTGCTGTCGCTGGCTGCTGACTCCCGTTGCGCGGCAGACCTTGACGCCCCATTCGGCAATGCTGCGCGCGAGCTCCGGGTCACCGTAGGCGGCGTCGAGCGACAGCTGCTCATGATTCTCCGGGTAGTTCCAGCGCCAGTGGACCGTGGTGCGGGCAATCCACTCGTCGAAATACTCTTCCACCATGTGCACGAGGACGCCCAGTGGGCCGTCTGGAAACATCGCGCGGTCGGGAAACCGGGCGTCAAGCATGCGGAGCAGCGGGGTCGTGTCCGCGATCAGCCAGTTTTCCGGGGTGTGAAGCACGGGCACTTGATGCGTCCCCGAGCGCAGTCGAAGCTCCTGTTCGACCTCTGAGGTCTTCGGCCGCATCTCCCACCTGGCCTCGTAATAGTCCAGCGCGGCCGTCAACTTGTGCGTGAAGTAGCTGCGACCCCAGCCATAGACCACATACTGACCGGGTCGATCGATCTGATTTCCCGGCTCACCTTTGCGCGGAATGAACACCTCAACTCCCCCTTTTCGTCGGCAGCGACAATATTTGACAAGGCGTCAAAAATAGCAGTTTTTGTCATGGTGTCAAATATCGTGCGACCATAAGCGACTGATGGAGAGAATCCCATGAGACCGCGACAGTTTGAGGAACAGGAAGTACTGGATGCCGCCTTCGAGCAGTTCTGGCGCAAGGGCGTGCGGGGGACATCTCTCACTGATATCGCCAACGAAGTGGGCGTCAAGCGAGGCAGCCTTTACAACGCTTATGGCAGCAAGGAAGCGCTGTTTCTGCGAGCCTACCAACAATACGCTGATGACTACCTGGAAAACGTTGCGCGCCGAGTCAGCCGGGGCCCGTTGCGCCAGAGACTCGCGGACTTCTACGACTATTCAATCAGCAACTACTGCACCGGCACCCCGCACCGCGGCTGCCCGACGACGCGGGCGCTCATGGAGATTCCCTCCATTGCGGACACGCAGGACACCACCCGGCAGGCGTTTGCAGAACTCCTGCAGCGCCTGATCACTCTGATTTCAGACACGCTCGCCGAAGCACTCACAACCGGCGAGTTCAATGGCGATCCACACCTGACCGCGGAACACCTGGTTGCGGTAGCGCGGGGGCTGGTGGTGATGGAGAAGGCTTTTGGTGACGAGGCCCAGCTCCGGAGGGTTGCGGCGTTTACTGTGGACGCTGTCCTGGCGAGGTAGAGCGTTCGAATCGTGCTGCGCTTTGCGCGCTCGGCTCGAACTGCGCGGCTTTGCCGCCGTTCTTCGCCAGTGCCCCGTCCTGCGCCCGGAGAGATGATTCGCCCGCGCCGCGGGCTCACCCCTCGAGGGGGTCGCTCGTGGCTTCGCTCCTGCGCGATGCGTCGCGCGCTTTGCGCGCTCGGCTCGAACTGCGCGGCACTGCCGGCGTTCTATGCCAGTGCCCCGCCCTGCGCCCGGAGAGATGATTCGCCCGCTGCGCGGGCTCACCCCTCGAGGGGGTCGCTCGTCGCTTCGCTCCTGCGCGATGCGTCGCGCGCTTTGCGCGCTCGGCTCGAACTGCGCGGCAGAGCCGCGCGGAGTTCTCCTCAAGTTCTCCGGGCCTGCCGTCCATAAAAAAACGGCCCGAAGGCCGTTTTTTTATGGATGGCGCGCCCGGAGAGATTCGAACTCCCGACCCTCAGGTTCGAAGCCTGATGCTCTATCCAGCTGAGCTACGGGCGCGTGATTTTTTCGTCAGTACGTGGGTACCGAGCTGTCCACTTCTTTGGACCAGGCGTCGATGCCGCCAGTGACATTGTAGACCTTCGTGAAGCCCTGTTTGCGGAAATGTTCGGCGGTGCCGGCGCTCGAGCGGCCGTGGTGGCACAGGAACGCGATCGGCGTGTCCTTGGGCAGCGCGTTGATCGTCTGCATTTCCTCCCGCGTCAGCGGCGTGGTGAACGGCAGCGACACCTGCTCCTGCTCGCTGGCCGGACGCACATCGTAGACCGCCGGTGCGTTGCCTGCGTCGACCAGCGCTTTGAGATCGGTGACCGACAGTGCGAGCACCGGCGGCGGCGCCTCGGGCAGGTCGATGGTCAGGCCCGTGCCCTGCATCGTGTCTTCAAAATCGATCTTGGCGCCCTTGGCACGCTGGGCGGTATTGATATCCATGTGGAAGGTGATGCCGCCCGCTTCGCTGCGGATCTCATCACCCGAAGCCGGCTCCAGCGAAAACTGACAGCGCCAGTATTCGTCGATAGCGAAGTGGAGATCAGCACCAGGCTGGCTCTCCATGCCCTGCCGGATTGCCTCCGCCGCTTTCTCGCTGATGTGCAGCTCCGGCGGTGTGCGGTCCGGCGGCTCCATACCCAGCATCTGGTGCAGCTCACCGGAGTTAAACATCTGCGAAACGATGTCGCTGCCGCCGACGAGTTCGCGGTCGATATACAGCTGAGGGATCGTCGGCCAGTCGCCATAGGTTTTGATGGCCTCCCGCACCTCGTTGTCTTCCAGGACGTTAAAGGTCGCGTAACCGCTGTCCACCAGGGAATTCAAAATGCCCGAGGCCGTGGCGGAAAAACCGCACTGGGGCGCCTGGGGCGTGCCTTTCATAAACAGCACAACGCGGTTTTCGTTGAGCAGCGATTCGATAGTCGCAACGGGATCCTGATTCATTTCTCGAAATTCCTGAATGTGAGCCTTTGTGTGGGCGGTTCCCCGTCAGCCTCGCTAGGGCTGTCGGCAGCTGCCATGCGGCGGCGCCGGTCTTGCGCTGAAACTGCCTTCCGGGAGCCGGCCTCGATAGCGTATGGCGGAATCGGGTTTGCAAAACCATCCCTGGTCATTTCGCTCGGGCGAGACCCAGCGAGAACAGCCCGACAGGGCCGTCACCAACAGCAGCAGCATCACCACCACGCGCATGGAATACGTCATGGGCCCAATATACTAAATTTCAAGGTGACTCTGCGGTCTCCGGCGCGGCCTCTTGGGCGGTCTATGGCGCAGTCTCTGAGGTGCTCTCCGGCTCCGCCGACTCAACATTTGCCGGCCGACCTCGCCGCAGTGCCGGTACGTCGACGTTCATCGCCCGCAGCCGGCTGTTGAGCGTGGTGGGTTTGATGCCCAGCAGCTGAGCTGCGCCGGCCGGACCCGACACCCGCCAGTTGGCGGCCCTGAGGGCGGCGATCAGATTGTC
>JANQOZ010000048.1 GCA_028285525.1 Lysobacterales bacterium | reverse complement strand
ACACCTATTAAGTTCGGTGGCCTTTAGGCCGCAAACTCCGTAGAAACGAATTTCGAAGGGAACTTCTGGACCTTTGACCATGGAAAATTCAGTGAGGGCTTTTTCCATCAGCCCTCCGCACATGATCAATCCCCCGGGGTGTCCATTTTCGAATCTGGTTTCATCAAGGTGAATACAGTGTCTTCCCCTCAGATAACCAACTTTCGTTTCGATTGGGCGGAATTCGAGCACTAAAAGACTAACGACTAGGCTCAGCTGCCGGCGAAGCCGGTCAGCTGCAGCCTTTTGTTAGAGGTGCTTACGCATGTGTTGAGCATGGCTTGTCCTAATGGTGTTTCGTTCCTAAGCCATTTCCGGCAACTACGCGGAATTGGTGCAACATCGAAAACTGAGAAACTCGCACGCTCTTCGAACTTATACACGTCTCTGCATTCTCGCTTAGGCTCAAACGGATAAACAAAACTGCGCATAGCGGGAGCGATTTGATATGGCCATTCGCTTGAGACCTCACTCCACTCCAACTCGAACGTTCTTTCAGCAGGTGCACATTTAGCAAAGCCAGTCTCGGACAAAAGTGCAACTAAAACCAAAACTATTACTCGCATGCTACCTCTAACTACAAGTAGTGGGACTAATTTCGCTGTATGACAGCATCTACCACTAGTTGAACTTAAATGGGTAGGTTATTCAACGGATTATCGTCGCACCGCTGGGTTCGGCCCTTGTGATAGAAGGAAAATATGGGGAAAGGGGAAGAGGTATTTCGTTTATCACTTTGATTTAGCTGAAGAGTTTTTGTGCTGGACGCGCAAGCGGTTACTCAAACGCCTCACGTAAATGCGTTATGCCACGAACCTTCAGAGCACCGAAGTCCGCGCCTTTTCGGGGCAGGTTTTCTTTGGGCACAAGCGCTAGCTTGAAGCCTTGTTTCGCGGCTTCGTTGAGTCGCTCTTGGCCGAACGGCACCGGTCGGATTTCGCCCGACAGCCCTACTTCGCCGAACGCCACCATGTGTTTTTCGGGGCTGCGGTCGACGTACGACGAGTGAATGGCCAGCAGCAGCGGCAAGTCGGCCGCGGTTTCTGACACGCGAAGACCGCCAACGGCGTTTACGAAAACATCTTGGTCACCGAGGGTCAGGCCCTGAATTCGCTGTAGTACCGCGAGCTGCATGATGAGCCTTTGGCCGTCGAGGCCTACCGCCAGACGCTTTGGTTGGCTGGTGTGGCTCTCAGTCACCAGCGCCTGCAGTTCCATCAGCAGCGGGCGGCTGCCTTCCCAGGATACGGCGATAATACTGCCGGGTGATTGGCCGGGGTGGCCGCTCAGGAAAAGCGCAGAGGGATTGGTGACGGGCTTAAGGCCTCGATCCGTCATCGCAAAAACGCCCAGCTCATTCGCGGCGCCGTAGCGATTTTTGAGCGACCGGACTACGCGATAGCGGCTGCTGCCCTCCCCTTCGAAATACAGCACCGTGTCCACCATGTGTTCCAGCACCCGCGGGCCGGCGATGCCGCCTTCCTTGGTGACGTGACCTACGAGAAACACGCACACGCCTTTGCTCTTCGCATAGCGCACGAGAGCGGCCGCGCTTTCGCGCACCTGAGCCACGGCACCAGGCGCGGACTGCAACAGTTCGGTGTGCAGCGTTTGAATGGAGTCCACCACCATCAGGCGCGGCTGCTCGCGCGTTGCCTGATCGAGAATGCGTTCGACGCAGGTTTCGGTGAGGCAGCGGATCGTGTCGAGCCCCAGCCCAAGCCGCTGGCCTCGCAGCGCTATTTGCTGGGCCGACTCTTCACCGCTTACGTAAAGCACCTTCAGCGTGTCGGAGAGCGCCGCCGCCATCTGCAGCAGCAGCGTTGACTTGCCGATGCCGGGATCCCCGCCCAGCAGTACCACCGAGCCGGGAATCAGACCGCCCCCTAGAACACGATCGAGCTCGCTGTTTTTGGTCGCCACCCGCGGCTGTGCTTCGGTGGGCTGAACCTCGTTCAGGTTGACCACTTCCGCACCGCCGGCGGCGGCATACCCGCTGCGCCGGCTGCCCGCCACGGTGGGCACCATCTCCTCCAGCGTGTTCCAGGCATTACAGTTGCCGCACTGCCCGCTCCACTTGCTTGCCGTTGCACCACATTCGGTGCACACGTAGGTCATTCGTGCTTTCGCCAAAGAACTTGCCCTGATGAGGTCGCCGCAGCTTATCTGGATCGCGGTCGCCTTTTCCAGCGCAAAGCCCGTAAAATTATGGCCATGGAAAGCGATATCGAACGTCAGCGTTCGTCCTCCAGTGAAGACAATCCGTTAGTCGGCGAATCTCCAGCCTTCCTGGAGATGTTGGAGCAGGTCTCCAGCGTGGCGCCGCTCAATCGTCCGGTGCTGGTGATCGGCGAGCGCGGCACCGGCAAAGAGCTCATCGCTGCCCGTATTCACTTCCTATCTCGCCGCTGGGACGAAAACTTCGTCAAGCTCAACTGCGCGGCGCTGGCCGATACCGTGTTGGAAAGCGAGCTGTTTGGCCACGAGGCCGGGTCGTTCACCGGCGCGCAGAAGCGTCGAGTTGGGCGCTTCGAGCTGGCGGACAACGGCACGCTGTTTCTGGATGAGCTGGCCAACATCTCCTCCGCCATTCAGGAAAAGATCCTGCGGGTGATCGAATACGGGGAGTTCGAGCGCCTCGGCGGCAACCAGGTCATCTCGGTTAACACCCGCATCGTCGGTGCCACCAACGTCGATCTACCCAAGCTCGCCGCGAAAGGCGAATTCCGGGCCGACCTGCTCGACCGCCTGGCGTTCGACGTCATCACCCTGCCCGCGCTGCGCCACCGCGAAGAGGACATCATCCCGCTGGCCGAGCACTTTGCCCGGCGCATGGCGGCGGAGCTGCAGTTCGACCTGTTTCCCGGGTTCAGTCCCGACGCCCTGAAGGCGCTGAAGGACTACCGCTGGCCCGGCAACGTGAGAGAGCTCAAAAACGTGGTCGAACGCGCCGTCTACCGGTGGGGGGCGTCCGAGGAGCCCATCGATGAGATCCAGTTCGATCCGTTCGAGTCGCCCTACAGGCCTGGCGGCAGCGAAGAACCGGCCGACAGCGCCCCCGCGGGGCCCGTTCTGTCCGGTCCGCTCGACCTGAAGCAAACCGTCAAAGACTTTGAAATTGACCTCCTGCGCAATGCGCTGGAGAAATGTCAGTTCAATCAGCGCAAGGCCGCGGAATACCTTGGCTTAAGCTACGATCAGCTGCGCGGCTACCTCCGAAAATACAAGCTCCTCGACAGTAATTAATCCCGAAATGGGGCACGGTCTTTGCCGCTGGATCAGGCTTTGTCGTATATTACGACGACAAACGTAGTCACGTGGCCGATCGGGAAGAGGAACGCCGCTTGAGCATCTGGGACAGAATTCGCGCCGCTCTGGCGCCGAGCTCCGTAGTGCCGGAAGAGATAGAGCATCAGCTCCGTCTCGCGACCGGCGCACTGCTGCTGGAGATGTGCCGTGCCGACTTCAAGGTGATGGTCGAAGAGCGCGAGTCTATCGCCCGCGCCATCCGCCGCGCCTTTGATCTAAACCCCGACGAGACCCGCGAGCTCATGGCGATCGCCGAGGCAGAGTCCGAGTGCGCCGTTTCTCTCCAGATCTATACCAGCCTGATCAAGGAGTACTTCGGCGAGGCACAGAAACATCGCCTGATCGAAGACCTGTGGCGCGTCGCCTGGGCTGACGGTGAGCTGCACACGCTGGAGGAAAACCTGATCAACCGCATCGGCCGGCTGCTGGAAGTGCCCGATCGAACGCTGGCCGAGATCCGTCGCACCTTCGAGGCCACCACCCCTCTGGAGCAGCGCCAGCTGCCCGCCTGACCACGCTGACTCCAGCGATGTCCCGTGCGCCAGATCTACTCAGGCGCAAAAAATTTCAACCACGCTGCGACCATTGACGCTTTGCCGGCATCTAACCAGTCAAATCACCCAGTGACTGGACACCTGGTGACCGAAAACCCTGATCCACAAACCCTGGCGGCGATCGCCCAGGGCTGCGAGAAAGCCAGCACGGAGATCTTTCGCCGCTACGAGCGTCAGGTCTACACGCTGGCCCAGCGCATCTGCCAGAACGAGGCCGACGCCCTCGACGTGCTGCAGGACACCTTTGTGCTGGCATTCGCCAAGGTCGAGCAGTTTCGGGGGGACCACTTCTGGGCCTGGCTCAAGAAAATCGCCGTCAACCAGGCGCTCACGAGGCTTCGCAAGCAGCGCCGCGGGCCTCTGCTGGTAGCGCTGGACGCCGCCCGCAACCTGGTCGGCACCACGCCCTCCGCCGCACCGCAGATGGATCTGAACGCCGCCTTCGCCAGGCTGGCGCCCGATACCCGGGCCGTGGTCTGGCTCTACGACGTCGAGGGCTACAGCCACAAGGAGATCGCCGAGCTGTTCGGTCGGACGGTCAGCTTTTCCAAAACGCAGGTCAGCCGCGCCCACCAGCAGATGCGCGGCTGGCTCGCAGACACATCGCAGGATTCGCCATGTCTCAGCAACCCGACAACCTAAGGCTACAAGAGCTGCCTCCGCTGGCGCCGCCCAGGGACGTTCTTCCTGAGGTGCTCGCGGGTGTTCAGGCCGGCAAACAGGCGCCAGGCCCACGCTGGCCGCTGCTGTCGGCCGCCGCTGTCGCGGTGCTGGCCATCGGCCTGGTATGGACCATGCGCACGGGCCCGCAGCCAGGCGCGGGCCCGGCAGGCGACCCGTCCGTTCCGGCAATGGTCAGCGCCGACCCAGCCACGGACCGCGCCCTGGACGACTGGATTCGCTACTCCCAGCAGCTCGAGCAGCAGCTGCGGGCCCTGAAGCCCGAGAGCACAGTGCTCCGCGGCCATCGGGCGGCCGCCATCAACCTGCTCCAAGAGGAAATGGCGCTCATCGACCTGGCGCTGGCGCAAACCACGCAGCCCGATGAATCGCTGCTGCTGTGGCAGGCCCGCACCGCCCGGCTGAACGATTTGGTTGCGGTCCACGTCGCCAGCGCCAACGCCCTGTCGCTCGACTCAGATCGCGACCCGGGCCTCGATCCCGTGATCACCCTTCAACCGCCGCTGGCCGCCACCGCGGTCAGCGTTCAACTTTAAGGAAACGACTATGTTTACCTCACCCGAAACCCGGTCTCTGACACTTCGGTCTCCTGCCCCAGGTGCCTCCAGCCGCAGGCTGTGTCTGGCCCTCGCGGTCGGCCTCGCCGCGGCGTCGCTCCTGTCACCACCCGAGGCGGTCGCTCAGGCCGATCGGGAGGAGCTCAAGGCCCTTCGTGAACAGCTCGCAGAAACGCGCCGGGAGCTGAGTGATCTGCAACGTCGCCTCGACGACATGTCGGTGGTCGATCGTCGGGCCATGCCCCGCGCGCCGCGGCCGCCGAACCTCTTCAACTCACAGTCGGATGGCAATAGCCTGTTCTTGTCACGCGGCGAGCGCGCCATGATCGGCGTGATCCTGCGCAGCGACGAGCGCGGTCGGGGCGTGAGGCTGGCAGGCGTTACTCCGGACGGCGCGGCCGACAAAGCGGGCCTGGAGGCTGGCGACGTCCTGCTGACGCTGGACGGTGAAGACCTCACGGGGCGCGGTGGCGTCGAACTGGCCTACGACCTGCTCGACGACATGGAGGAAGGCGATCGCTATACCTTTACGTATCGGCGCGACGGTGAAGAAAAAACCGCCGAGGTGGAGGCACAGCTCGCCTCTCCCGGCCTAAGCTTCAACTTCAGCGGCAATGGCCAGCGACCCGCGGTGGGTGTCTTCGGCACCGGCGACTTTGCCTTCGATTTTCGCGAAAAACATTTTCAGATCGAGACCGAAGCGCTGAAGGAATGGGCCGAAAAGCGGCGCGACTGGGCGGTTCAGCTCAACGACGGCCGCTGGCGACAATTCGCCGACAATTTCCCCGGCCAGAACAACGGCCCGGTGGTCTGGAATCTCGCCATGGGCTGGTCGTCGCTCAAGCTGGCCGAGCTCAACGAATCACTGGCGGAATACTTCGGCGTTGACGAAGGCGTGCTGGTGATCAGCTCAGGACTCGACGCTGCCGACCTAAAGGGCGGAGACGTCATCACCCAGGTCGACGGCACGCCGGTGACCACGCCAGGGGATGCTATGCGTATCCTGACTCGCTTCGACGCGCAGGAGAGCATCAGCATGACGCTGGTGCGCCACGGCTCGACGATGGAGGTTGTGCTGGAGACGCCAGCCGCCGGTCCCGGCGACTTCTCCTTCGGCTACTGGTACGGCGAAGACGATTAGGGGCCGTTAGCGCCGCCTAGACCGTCTTGCCTGGGTTCATGATGTTGTGGGGGTCAAACACGGCTTTGATCCCCCGCAGCATGGCCTGCTCGGTCTCGCTGCGGCTGTGTGAGAGATAGGGCCTTTTGAGCAGCCCGACCCCATGCTCGGCGCTGATCGACCCACCCAGGTCGCTCACTACCGCAAACACCTGCTCGTTCACCGACTCACACGCGGCCTTGAACGCCTCCGGCGCCAGATCCTGAGGCTTCAGAATGTTGAGGTGCAGATTCCCGTCGCCGATGTGGCCATACCAGACCACCTCAAAATCCGGGTACCGTTCGGCCACAATCGCGTCCAGCCGGGTCAGCAGCTCTGGCACACGACCGATGCGAACCGAAATGTCATTCTTGTAGGGCGTATAGGGCGCGATGCGTTCAGAAATGTTTTCCCGCAGCGACCACAGCGCCGCAGCCTGCCCGTCACTCTGCGACAGCACGCCGTCCGTGCAAAGCTCTTCTTCGAGCGCCTGCTCGAACAGCCCAAGCGCGTCGGCCTCGTCAGCGTCACCTTCGTTGTCGAACTCGAGCAGCGCGTAGAACGGACACCGCGAGTCCAGCGGCGCACTGCCGCCGTGGGCCAGCACCTTGTCGAGGGCCAGGTCCGAGAAAAACTCAAACGCCGAGAGCTTGAGCGCCACCTGCGCCCGAGCAAACAGATCCATGATCCTCGGCATGTCCGGGACGCCGAGCACCATCACCGACTGGTTCACCGGCGGGACTGACAGCCGAATGATGGCCTCGGTGATAATCCCCAGCGTTCCTTCGCTGCCGATAAACAGGTGGCGCAGGTCGTAGCCGGTGGCGTTTTTGATCAGCCCGTCATTCAGCTCGAGCACCTTGCCGGTGCCCGTAACCACGGTCAGCCCCGCTACCCAGTTCCGGGTATTGCCGTAGCGAAGCACCTTCACGCCGCCCGCGTTCGTCGCGATGTTGCCGCCGATGTGACTGGAGCCTTTGGCAGCAAAATCCACCGGGTAGAACAGACCATGGTCCGCGGCGAAGTTCTGCAGGTTTTCAGTGACCACGCCGGCACCGACCGTCACCATCTGATCGGCGCGGTCGAGTGCGCCGATCTTGTTCATCCGATCCAGCGAAATCACCAGCTCCCCGTTGGCCGCCACCGCGCCGCCGCTCAAGCCCGTGCGCCCGCCCGAGGGCACCAGCGCCCACTGCTGTTCGATGGCAAGCTTGACGATCGCCGCCACCTCCTCGGTGCTGGCAGGAAACACCACCGCTGATGGCGCGGGTTCAGCAAAGCGCGTCCAGTCCTGGCCGTAGCTGGTCAGGTCCGCGGGGTCGGCAGATACCCGCAGATCGGGAACGGCCCGTTCCAGTGTCTGGAGAATTGTTTGTTGAAGGGTCATGGACAGTCGGTCAAAATAATCGGCTTAGGCTGCGGGTTCTTCGCAGCGCATGCTAACAGGAAGTTCCCTTGAGTTCGTTATCGCTCCCCAAAGATCGTATTCGTATCGCGCTGCTCGAAGGCATCCACCCTCGGGCGGTTGAGGTCTTCAACGAGAACGGCTATCACAACGTACAGGCCGTGAAGAGTTCGCGCAGCGGCGACGCGCTGACCGAGCTGCTGGCCGACGTGCACTTCCTGGGAATACGCTCGCGCACCCAGCTCACCGCTGACGTTCTCGCCGCAGCGCCGCGCCTGAACGCCGTCGGCTGCTTTTGCATCGGCACCAACCAGGTGGATCTGAGCGCCGCCTGTGAGCTGGGCATTCCGGTGTTCAACGCGCCGTTTTCCAACACCCGTAGCGTAGCCGAGCTGGTGCTGGCGGAGATGATCATGCTGGTCCGCGGCATTCCTCAGCGCAACGCCGCCGCCCACCGGGGCGAATGGGCCAAGAGCGCAGAAAACTCTTACGAGGTACGCGGCAAGACGCTGGCGATCATCGGCTATGGCCATATCGGCACCCAGCTCGGAGTGCTGGCCGAAGGCCTTGGCATGAAGGTCATCTTCCACGACATCGTCACCAAGCTGCCGCTCGGTAACGCGGCCGCCGCGTCTTCGCTGCACGACGCGCTCGGGGCTGCCGACGTGGTCTCGCTCCACGTGCCGCAGACGCCGCAGACGGAAAATCTGATGGACGCAGCGGCCCTCGGTGCGATGAAGCACGGGAGCTGGCTGCTGAACGCCTCCCGCGGGAACGTGGTCGACATCGACGCCCTCGCCGCTTCGCTCGAGTCGGGTCATATCCTCGGCGCAGCGATCGACGTGTTTCCGACCGAGCCCAAGGGCAACGACCAGCCCTTTGAGTCGCCGCTGCAGAAGTTCGACAACGTGATTCTTACGCCGCATATCGGCGGCAGCACGGCAGAGGCGCAGATCAACATCGCGGAAGAGGTCTCTAGCAAGCTGGTGCGCTACAGCGATAACGGCAGCACGCTGTCGGCGGTGAACTTCCCGGAGGTCACCCTGCCCGATCACAGCGGCCGGCATCGCATCATGCACATTCACCGCAACGAGCCCGGCGTGCTGCGGCAGGTCAACAAGGTGTTCGCCGAAGGCAACGTCAACGTGGCGGCCCAGTACCTGCAAACCCACAACAACGTCGGCTACGTGGTGATGGATATCGAAACCACCGACGTCAAAGACCTGCTGGCCCGTCTCAAGTCGATCGACGGCACGCTCAAGTCCCGGGTGCTCTACTGAGCCTGCGTCAGCCGCCCTTGCGGCGTTAGGCATACCTGTGAGCGCTCCCGCCCGTCAGTCTGAACCTGCCTTCACGGAAGGCATCGCCAAGGTCGGCGCTCTGGATATCGCCTACCGCTGCTACGGTGATCCTGCCGACTCGCCGGTGCTGCTGGTGATGGGCTTCAACATGTCGCTGCTGGTCTGGCCGGATACCTTTATTCAGGCACTGCTGGACCGCGGCCGCTACGTGATCGTATTCGACAACCGCGACGTGGGCTTGAGTTCCCGCATCCGCTCGGGGCTTGATCCGCATCTGCCGATGCTAAGCATGGCCCGCATGTCGGGGCTGCAGCTTCCCGTGCCCTACTCGCTCGAGGACATGGCGAACGACGCGGCGGGACTGCTCGACTGGCTGAAGATCCCGGCGGCGCACGTCATCGGCGTATCCATGGGGGGGATGATCGCCCAGCTGCTCGCGATTCATCACCCCAAACGCCTCACGGGCCTGGGGCTGGTGATGACCCACCCCGGCGCGGTCACGTATTCGATACCGTCACCCAGGCTCACGAGCCTTCTGCTGGACCAGCCCGGCGAAGACTACGAAAGCCAGCTCAGGTTCAACATCAAGTTCTGGAACCTGGTTTGCGGCCCGGACTGCCACCCGCCTGAGTCTGAGATCCGGCGGCTGACTGACGCCAACTGCCGTCGCAGCCCGGAACCGCACGGACGCTACCGGCAGATGGCGGCGATCATCACGGCGCTCGACCGGAGTCCGTGGCTGAGGGAGGTTCACATTCCCACCGCGGTGGTGCACGGCGAGGAAGATCCGCTCATCATTCCCCGCGGCGGAAAAACCCTGGCGCGACTCATTCCCGGAGCCCGGCTGAAGCTGATCCCCGGCATGGGGCACATCCTGCCGCCGGAGCGCTGCGAGGAAATGGTGGCGTTTATGCTGGACGCCCCGCCAGACGCCAGCCTTGCGCAGTCCGCATGAACCCCGAATACCGCAAGGCCATCTACGAAGCGGTTCGCGCCATTCCCCGAGGCCGCACCTGTGCGTACGGCGACGTCGCCAGGCTGGCCGGTTTGCCGGGGCGCGCCCGGCTTGTTGGCCGAGCGCTGCGGGAGCTGCCCAAGGGGCTGAAGCTGCCCTGGTACCGGGTGATGCGGGCGGACCGTTCGCTGGCCTTTCCGCCCGGGTCCGAAGATTTCGAGCGGCAAAAGGCGCTCCTGCTGGACGAGGGTGTGCTGCTCGAGCGCAACCGGGTGCCGCAGAAATACTTCGACTGGGAGAGCGACGCGGACTACGCGCTCTGGGGCCCGCCCCCCGACT
>JANQOZ010000033.1 GCA_028285525.1 Lysobacterales bacterium | reverse complement strand
CGGTCATGGCAACGTCCGACTTTACGGGAATTCCGGTCAGGGCGGACACCAGGGCGGAGAGATCACGCTGCGTGGACGGGTGCTGCCGATCGGCGGGCTGAAGGAGAAGCTGCTGGCGGCGCATCGCGGCGGCGTGCAGACCGTGCTGATTCCGGAAGACAATAAAAAGGATCTGGCGGATATTCCGGATAACGTCAAAGGCAACCTGAATATTGTGCCCGTGAGCTGGATTGACGAGGTGCTCGAGCAGGCGCTTTCAGCTCAGCCGGTGCCGCTCAGCCAGGCGGACGACATTCCCGCTTCAGACAAACCGGACGACCCGGAGTCTGAATCGATCCGCGCCCACTGAACGACGCGCCGCGACGGCGCCCAAGCTGTTTCGCCAGGCCGACCCTTGACACTGGTCATCGGTCGGCTTGCGTCGTCTTAAGCCAGGCTCATGTATGCCCGATTCTCGCGATAGCCTGGCGTGCCGGAGTTCGGCTGCCTATTCAACGCTTTGTGCCGCTGTGACGCCAAGTCACTTTAGCTCTGAAAACGTTCTGAAGTGCTGAGTAAAAGTCAACTGTTTGTGCCCAAAAAACAGGCTTTGCAACTCAATTGTTTTCCCTCGCAGCCCCCGTGGCCATTGACTTTTCGGCGAATAAGACAGTTGCGTGACAATTCCTTGCCCTCGTCCGGAGGGGCTGGTATAAACGCTTCTTCGCTGAGGCGGCTGGCTATTCGTGGGGGGGCTTCGAGGCAATTCCTGGGGCCACATTCCAGCCGACTCGGAAGGGGTGAACGTCAGCAGCAATCGGCTACATTCACAAACTCAAGCGTACCTCGGGCACAGGCCAAGCACAGGCCGCTAACGGGACAGCCCAGCCGAGGTGGGCCGCATACATGAGGAAGAAAAATTATGAACAAGACTGAGCTCGTCGAAGCAGTATCAAACGCAGCAGACCTGAGCAAGAGTGACGCAGGCGAAGCGGTAGAGGCAGTACTCGCTGCGGTCACCAAAGCCCTCAAAAAGGGCGACACGGTGTCTCTGGTGGGTTTTGGTACCTTCAGCGTTAAGAAGCGCGCAGCTCGCACCGGCCGCAATCCGCGCACCGGCGAAACCATCAAAATCAAGGCGTCTAAAATCCCGTCATTCAAGGCTGGCAAAGGCCTCAAGGATGCCGTAAACTAGCGCGCCTTCTCGGGGGGTGCTTAGCTCAGCTGGGAGAGCATCGCCCTTACAAGGCGAGGGTCGCAGGTTCGAGCCCTGCAGCACCCACCACCAGGTTCAGGAGTGGTAGTTCAGCTGGTTAGAATACCGGCCTGTCACGCCGGGGGTCGCGGGTTCGAGTCCCGTCCACTCCGCCATACAAGCAAAGGGCGCCGCAGGGCGCCTTTTGTTTTTTTAGACTTGTCGTTTTTTAGACTTGCAGGCCTAACGTTCAGGCCTCGGAGCGAAAGCCAATGATGCAGGCAATCAGGGACCGGGCTTCAGGATTCATCGCCTGGACCATTATCGGGTTGATTTGTGTAGTGCTGGTCGCCACCGGCGGTTTCGAGTACTTCAACACCACGCCCCAGGATGCGGTCGCCGCCGTCAACGGCGAAGAAATCCCCTTAAGCGAATTCAACAAAAGCTTCAGCCGGTACCGTGCCAGGCTGCAGTCCCAGTTTGGTGGATCGCTCGGCACCGACTACTTCGACCAGCCGCTGATTCGCCGTGAACACCTTGAGCTGCTGATCGACCGTGAAGTCCGGGTTCAGGCGGCCCGGGATGCGGGGCTGACGATTACGCCCCGGCGCCTGCAGGACTCCATTCAGAGTGTCGACGCGTTTAATGTTGGCAACGTCTTCAGCCAGGATCAGTATGTCGCTCTGCTCGCGCAGCAGGGCGAAACGCCTCGCAGCTTCGAGGCAGGCCTCACCGATGAGCTGCTATACAACGAGATTCCGGCGGCGCTGTCGGCGTCGGCCTTTGCGCTGCCCTCGGAGATTTCCCGGGCCCAGCGGCTGCAGGCTCAGCAGCGATCGTTTCGGCACGTTGCCTTTTCGTCGGATGAATTTCGCGATCAGGTTGTGGTCAGCGATGACGACATCCAGGCCTACTACGACGAAAACCCGGCGGAGTTCACCAACCCCGAAACCGTCGTGATCGAGTACGTCCTGCTGTCCAGCGACAACCTGACTATGGATCTGGAGATCAGCGAAAGCTCACTGAAGGCACGTTACGAAACCCAAAAGGGTCGCTTCGTCATTCCCGAGCGACGCAGGACGTCGCACATCCTGATCGAGGTCGGAGAAAACGCGCCGGCTGAAGAGCTGCAGGCGGCCGAGGCTCGGGCCGCAGAGGCGGCCGCTCGCGCCCGCGCCGGCGAAGATTTCGCTGAGCTTGCGCGGGAGCTGTCCGACGATATCGGGTCGGCGCAGGCCGGGGGCGACCTGGGCTGGGTGGAGCGTGACGTGATGGTCGAAGCGTTTGAGCAGGCGCTGTTCGACATGGAGGCCGGTCAAATCTCCGATCCGGTCAACACCGCGTTTGGCTTTCACGTCATCAACCTGCTTGAGATCGAGGAAAGTCGCGGCAAAACCTTCGAGGAGGCCCGTGATGAGCTCGCCGCTGAGTATCGGGAGACGGAACTCGAGCGGCTGTACCTGGAACAGCAGGACAGACTCTACGATCTGAGCTACGAGGATTCAGGCAGCCTCCAGACGGCGGCTGATTCGCTGGGGCTGGAAGTGCAGACCAGCGAGCCGTTTGCGCGGACCGGTGGCGAGGGAGTTACGGCTAACCAGCAGGTCGTTCAGGCGGCGTTTTCAGACCAGGTGCTGCTGGAAGGATCCAACAGTGATCCGATCAACTTGAGTGAAACCGAAACGATTGTGCTGCGCGTCAACCAGCGTATCGATGAGTCGCTGTCGCCGCTGGAGGCAGTGAGGGACGACGTGCGTGAGCGGGTCCTGAGCCGAGACGCTCGTGAGCTTGCGCGCGAGGCGGCTCAGTCCCTCGCGGACAGCGCTGTCGAGGCGGGGACGCTGGCGCTGGCGCTCGCGGCACTGCCGGCGCCCGAGGCTCCGGCGGAGGCGAGCGCTGACAATGCGGAAGAAGGCGAGACTGCCGACGAGACGACCGAAGGGACGACCGAAGAGGCGGCTGAGGCTGCGTCGGAAGACGAGGCGAAAACCGTTGTCGAGAGTCTGGACGTGCCGCGCTTCGGCCGACCCGGTGAGGTTGACGGTCAGCTGGCCCAGGGCGTGTTCCGGCTGACGAGACCGGCCGACGGCAAGCCGACCTACGCGATGGTCGCGGGTGGTCCGGACACCTTCTACGCCGTATCGCTGTTTGCGGTGACCGAAGGCCAGGAAGACGACAACGCCGTCGAGCGGGTGTCCGCTCAGATCGAGCGCAAGCTTTCGTCCGAAGAGGTTGCAGGCGCTGATGCGCAGCTGCGTGCCGCAGCGGAGATCGACGTCATCGAGGAGCGGCTGACGCCGGTCGGCGCCACGTTCTAGCGTCGCCGGCGCTTCCCGCGGTCAGGCGTCCTCGTCCTGATTCAGGTCGGGCATGCCGAGGATGCTGTAGCCCGAGTCGACGTAGGTGATCTCGCCGGTAATTCCTGAGGCGAGGTCAGAACAGAGGAACGCGGCAACGTTCCCGACCTCCTCGGTCGTGATCGTACGCCGCAGTGGTGCCGTTCGCTCCACGTGGTCGAGCATCTTGCGGAAGTTTGAAATCCCCGCGGCCGCCAGCGTTTTGATCGGTCCGGCGCTGATGCCGTTTACCCGGATGCCGTCAGGGCCGAGGCTTTGCGCCAGGTAGCGCACCGCTGCTTCCAGACTGGCTTTCGCCAAACCCATGACGTTGTAGTAGGGCATCGCCCGCATGGCCCCCAGATACGACAACGTCAGCAGCGCGCCGTTGCGATCCTTCATGAGCGGATGCAGGCTCTTGGCCAGGGCCGCGAAGCTGTAGGCGCTGATATCGTGGGCAATCTGAAAACCCTCCCGGGTCACCGCCTCAGCAAAATTGCCGACCAGCTGCTCTCGCGGCGCAAACCCTACCGAATGCACCAGGATGTCGAGGCTGCCCCAGGCGGAGGTGAGCCCGTCGGTGACCGCCTCGATCTGATCGTCTTCCGCCACGTCGCAGGGCAGGACAATGGATGAGCCACACTGCTCGGCAATCTTGTCGACCCGCGACTTGAGCTTGTCGTTCTGATAGGTGAAGGCGATTTCCGCACCCTGCCGATGCATGGCTTCGGCAATGCCCCACGCGATAGACCGGTTGCTGGCAACTCCGACGATCAGCGCTTTTTTTCCTGCTAGAAATCCCATCAACTCTTTCCTCGTTCGGTGCTGTGTGGCTTGGCATCGATATGCTCGGTCCCGTGGAAACGCGAGCCGCGCGCCGCTTCGATCGACGGGCGGCCGACCGGAACGCGGCTCACCATACTTGATGCGGGAAAACATGGAAAGCGACCGTGTGGGTTACAATACGCCGGTCTAAAAGGTTCGAGCAGGAAAGGCTTTTGCTGGATCAATCGCCATCATCGGGATCCGAGCTAGGCGCCGCGGACGGCGGCGCGCTGGGTGTTGCGCCGATTGAGCTTCCGGCGAGGCTGAGGCAGGCGGAAGTACGAGTCTGCCGCTCCGTGGTTGCCAACGTGTTTGGTTATCACGCGCTGCAGGTCAGCTCGCTGACAACACCTGAAGACCTGCTTGCGACCGCCCAGACGATCAGCTGCCATCAGCTCCGGGTCAGCCCGGCCGGTACGCTCAGCGGCTGTGTCGCCGGCCAGTTGGCGGAACTTCCCATTCAGGACGACTCGGTCGCCATGGTGGTACTCGATCACGTTCACGAACAGATGCCTGGACGCCGCGAGCTGTGGGGTGAGCTCCATCGTGTGCTGCGTCCTGGCGGGATCGCCATCGTGCTGGGGCTCAACCCTCGCGGCCATCGGCACCCGCTGCTGATCCATCCGCTGTCGCCGCCCGCGATGGCCGAGCAGCTTCGAGGCTTCGATTTTCAAACGCTGCTGGTTCGCCCGGTCAGCGATCGCGGGGGGCGGGTTCGCGACTGGCTGGCCCGCACCTCCCGCCGCTGGTCAGGCGCCCCCTGGCTGGGCTGGTTCGGGCAATCTTTTGTCCTGGTAGCCAGGAAAAACAGCAACGAACCGCAGATTGTGCCGCTGCGTCCAGGCCGGCTGTCGGCCCTGAAGTCGGCCGCGCCCCAGCTCGGCGGTGCGCAGGGGCGCGGGCGGTTCTGAAGCGATGACGGTCACGATTTACACCGACGGGGCCTGCAGCGGCAACCCCGGCCCGGGCGGCTGGGGCGCGCTCCTCACCCACGGCAGTCGCGAGCTGGAGCTCAGCGGCGGCGAACAGCAGACCACCAACAACCGCATGGAGATGCAGGCCGTCATCGAAGCGCTATCGGCGCTCAAGCGGTCCTGCGATGTTGAGCTGTATACCGACTCAACCTACGTGCGCGACGGCGTCACGCGGTGGATGGCCAACTGGAAAAGCAACGGCTGGAAAACGGCGGCCAGGAAACCCGTGAAAAATCAGGACCTGTGGCAGGCGCTGGACCAGGCGGTCAGCCGTCATCGGATCAACTGGCATTGGGTCAAAGGGCACAGCGGTGACCCAGGCAACGAACGTGCCGACACGCTGGCGCGGGAGGCGGTTCCTTCATGAGACAGATTGTGCTGGATACGGAGACCACCGGGCTGGAGCCCTCGCAGGGCCATCGGGTGATCGAAATCGGGGCGGTGGAATTGGTCGATCGCCGACTGACAGGCCGGCAGTTCCATCGTTACCTGAACCCCGAGCGCGAGGTTGAGGCCGGCGCCCTGGAGGTGCACGGGCTGAGCGATGAGTTTCTGGCGGACAAACCTCTGTTCTCACAGGTTGTCGATGAGTTCATGACGTTTGTCTCGGGTGCTGAACTCGTTATCCACAATGCCCCCTTTGACGTGGGTTTTCTCGACAGCGAGCTCGAGCATCTCGATCGCCAGCTGCCGGCGCTCGGCGGGGTGTGCAGCATTCTGGACACCCTGGAGCTGGCCCGCACCATGCATCCGGGCATGCGCAATTCGCTGGACGCACTTTGCCGGCGCTACGACGTCGACAACAGCCGACGGGAGCTGCACGGCGCGTTGCTGGACGCCAGCATTCTGGCGGAGGTATATCTGCGGATGACGGGCGGCCAGACCAGCCTCACGCTGGAGCTGGCCGGGCAGGCGGCCCAGGCACAGACTTCCGTGACGCGTCCGCAGGAGCGACCTCCGCTGCTGAGACAGGTAGCCTCCGAAGCGGAGCGGGCGCAGCATCGCGAGCGGATGGCGCAGATCGAGGCCGCGTCAGGCGGCCCGACAATCTGGCAGCGACTGGCTGACTCGGGCGTCTGAGGGGTTAAGCCGCGGTGCGACCCGTTAGCCGGCCGCTTGCCGGCCATCTAGCCGACCAGCTAGCCGACCAGCTAGCCGGTGATCGGAACCTCGTTAAAGAACGACGCGTTCACCCAGGTATGAACGTAGATGCTCGCAACGTAGCCGACGATGATCGCCGGCGACCACTTCAGGTGCCCGAAGAAGGTGTAGGCGCCGCGCGCCTGGCCCATCAGCGCAACGCCGGCAGCGGAACCGATCGACAGCATGCTGCCGCCGACACCGGCGGTGAGCGTGACCAGCAGCCATTGGCCTTCGTCCATGCCCGGCTGCATCTGCAGCACCGCCACCATCACCGGGATGTTGTCGACGATCGCTGACAGGACACCGACGAGGGAGTTGGCGATCGTCGGGCCGAGCTGACCGTACATCGCCTGAGAAGCCAGCTCGAGGTAGCCGATAAATCCGAGGCCGCCGACACACATGATCACGCCGAAGAAGAACAGCAGCGTGTCCCACTCAGCGCGTGCCACGTTGCGGAAGCTGTCGAAAGCCGAAACGTCGCCGGGGCGGCCCTCAGCAAAGGCGAGCTCTTTGTGGTGAGTCTTTTTCAGGTAGTAGCCAAAAAACTTGAGGTAGGCCAGACCCGTCATCATGCCGAGGAATGGCGGCAGATGCAGGAAGTTGTGGAAGCTGACGGCGGTGATGATCGTGCAGATGAACAGAAACATGATGCGTCGGGCGCCGCGCTTCATGGAAACCGCTCCGCTGGACACCTCAGGCACTTCGTTCGGAACCGCAAAGTGCATGGCCGCGGCGGGAATCACGTAGTTCACCACTGACGGCACAAACAGGCTGAAGAAGGTGCCGAAGGGGATCAGACCCGCCTGCCAGACCATCAGCGTCGTGATATCGCCAAAGGGGCTGAACGCGCCGCCGGCGTTTGCCGCGACCACGATGTTGACGCAGCTGATCGCAACGAACTTCGGACTGTTACGACCCACCGCCATAACCACGGCGCACATCACCAGCGCGGTGGTCAGGTTGTCGATGATCGGCGACAGGAAAAAGCTGAGAATACCGGTGATCCAAAACAGCTTGCGATAGCTGAATCCCCGGCTGACCAGGAATGCCCGCAGCGCCTCGAAAATGTTCCGTTCGCTCATGGCGTTGACGTACGTCATCGCCGCCAGCAGAAACAGGAACAGTTCGGAAAACTCCACCAGGAACACCCGCACGGCGGTCTCGGCCGAATGGGTGAACTCATTATTGGTGTACTCCATGGCGATGACCACCCAGATCAGGCCGGCGGCCAGCATCACGGGCTTGGATTTGCGCAGATGGGTGAACTCCTCAGCGATCACCAGGGAGTAAGCAGCGACAAAAAGCGCCAGCGCGGTGTAGCCGACCCAGTGGGTGGTCAGGTCGAGTTCAGCGGTGGCGGCGCCGAAGGCCAAACCCGGAGCGAACAGACCGAGGGCAACAAGTGAGAGTATTCCGAGCACGATTCGTTGATTGGTTTGCACGATGGGTCCTGTTTATCGACTGGTTCGAGCGTTTCTTAAATGAGCGAACGATGGACTGCCCGCCAATTTCGCCTCAGCGACAACTCCAGGTCGGCGGGCGACAGGTGCAGCGGGCCCCCTGGGCCTGCGCGTCAAAGGGGCGGAGTTTACCTGAAAAGCGGGCAATCGTGGCAAGACGGTGGCATACTTGACATCAAAGCTGCAGGAAGCGCCCGAGGGGATATTCGGGGGCAGAGCGAGTCAGCCTCGCTGAAAGGAAGGGGAACCAATATGAAGCAAAGACTCTACTGGCTACTGGGATGCCTGATCAGCACTTCTGCCCTGGGTCTGCCGCCCGGGGACGTTAACCGACACCTGGGGGTTGCCAGCTGCGCCAGCAGCACGTGCCACGGCTCGGTATCAGCATTCCGAGACTCAAACGTCCTTCAAAACGAATTTGCCACCTGGCAGAGCGTCGACAAGCATGCTCAGGCCTACCAGGTGCTTCTCAACGACCGCTCCAAACGCATTGCTCGAAACATGGGCCTGCCGAATGCTCACGAAGCCGACATCTGTCTGGACTGCCACGCGGACAACACGCCGGTAGCGATGCGCGGCGAGAAGTTCGACATCGCCGACGGCGTCGGCTGTGAGGCATGCCACGGCGGTGCTGAAAAATATCTTTCCTCTCACGCCTCGGGCCAGGTCAGCCACGAGGACAACCTGGCGGCCGGACTCTACCCGACCGAAAACCCTCAGCGCCGGGCCGAGCTTTGCCTGACCTGCCACCTGGGCACCAAAGATCAGATGATCACGCACCGCATCATGGGCGCCGGTCATCCGAGGCTGTCCTTCGAACTGGATACCTTCACGTGGCTCAACCCCCACTTCGAGGTGGATGAGGACTACGTGCAGCGCAAGGGTGACCTCAACGGCGCCCGCGACTGGGCCGTGGGTCAGGGCGTGGCCGCCGTGACGCAGCTTGAGACGCTGCTGGACGACGAGGCCGGCACGGACGGGATCTTCCCGGAACTCGTGCTGTTCGACTGTCATGCCTGTCACCGCTCGATGTTTGGCGACCGCTGGGTACCGCGCTCGGGTACGGGCCTTGGGCCGGGCATTGTTCGCTACAACGACGCCAGCCTGCTGATGTTCAAACACGTGCTCACGGCGCTCGATGCGGGTGACGGCGAGAAGCTGTCGCAGCAGGTGCGCGATCTCCATGTCGCCACGACCAAAGGCCGGGCAGAAACCGTTCAGGCAGGCCGCGCGGTTTTGGCCTCGCTGCGGGCGGGAGTGAACAAGGTCCAGGCCGCTCAGTACGACGCGGCGCTCCTCGAAGGTGTGCTGTCCAGCGTGGTGGCGGACGGTGAGCGTGGCCAGTATCGCGACTACGCCAACGCCGAGCAGGCAGCTATGGCCGTCGATACGATGATCCTTGCATTCGAGAACGAGCAGGTGATCAACGCATCGAGAGCTGAGGACCTTCGCGCCAAAGCCGAAGCCCTGTTCGAGGCCACCAAAGACGAAGATAATTATCGACAGGGACAGTTCGTTCGCGCCCTGCGGGCCCTGAAGGACGCCGCACCCTGAACGAAGGCTGCTCGGGCGTAGCCCCGACCGCACATGCTGCATCCCTGAAGGCCGCGACTGATTGTCGCGGCCTTAAAATTTTGATGGAGTCCGGTTAGTGGAAATTCCCGGTTATGACATACAGCGTGAGCTAGGTTCCGGCGGCATGGCGACGGTGTATCTCGCCATCCAGGAGAATCTGCACCGGGACGTCGCGCTGAAGGTCATGACCCCGGGCCTGGCGGTTGACGAAACCTACTGTCAGCGGTTTCTTAAAGAAGGCCGCATCGCGGCGCAGCTCAACCATCTGAATCTGCTCACCGTCTACGACATCGGTGTGCACGACAACCACTACTACATGGCGAGTGAGTACCTGCCGGGCGGCACCGCCAGGGACAAGATGAATGAAGGGATGTCCGAGGCTGACATCCTCCACATCATCACCGATATCGCTCAGGGGCTGCAGTTCGCGCATTCGAAGGGGTTTGTCCACCGGGACGTGAAGCCGGGGAACCTCCTGTTCCGGGGTAACGGCGACTGTGTGCTGGGCGACTTTGGTATCGCCAAGGCCGTGGACTCCAACACGGGCGCCACCAAGCTCGGCACGTCCATCGGCACGCCGCACTACATGAGCCCCGAGCAGGCCAAAGGTGAAAAGGTCGATCACCGCACCGATCTGTACAGCCTCGGCGTGGTGTTCTACGAGATGCTGACGGGCAAGCCGCCGTTCGACGCGGACGACCCGTTTTCGGTGGCGTTGATGCAGATCAACGAACCGTGCCCCGAAGTACCGGCAGAGTTTTCGCATTTCCAGCCGCTGATTGAAAAGCTGATGGCGAAAGACCGGGAAGAGCGTTACGCGCAGGCGGACGACTTTCTGGATGACCTGGAGAACGTGACCGGCGCGGTGGCGCCGGCACGCAAGACCACCCGCCGTAAAATGAGCCCGTCCGAGCCCGGACGGCGCGCCACGCCACCGCCGGCTTCAAAGGCCGCGCAGGAGCCCGTGGAAAGCACGGACGGCAAGCGCTCCATAATGCCTATGGTTGTCGGCGGCACCGCGGCCATCGCCGTGCTGACGCTGGCGATTGTCGGCTGGAACGCCATGAGTGGCGGTGGTGAAGATGAGCCTGACCCTGATCCTGACCCGCCCGCTCCGAATCCGATTGTTGAACCTAATCCGGAGCCGCCAAATGACGAAGACGAGCAGCGAGAGCGCTTCGCGAGGCTGATCGCGGAAGCCGAGGGGTTCGTCGAGTCTGGCGCCCTGTTGTGTAACGGGGGCGAGAGCGCGCTGGCGCGCTATCGCACAATTCTGGCTGAAGACCCCGACAATGACTCGGCACGGCTCAAGCTGCGAGAGTTGGCGAATACGATTGAATCCGCCGCGGAGACCGAGTGGGCGAAGGGCGAGCTGCAGAATGCTTATACGCTGCTGCGCCAGGCGTCGGTTCAGTTTCCGGGCGACCAGGGTATCGAGTATCTGCTCAACGAGATCGAAGGGCAGGGATACACCCTGATCGACCCGCTGGAGAACAGCCCTGACGGCTGCGGTGCAACCGCTCGCCTCACCGGTGGGGGCGAGGCGCAGCCGGGTGGCCCGGCAGATGAACCGGCTCCGGCTGGCCCGGATAACGAGGAGGAGACGCCTGCCGAACCCGCGCAGCCGGTGGCGCTGGGCGCTGACGCCGAGGCCCGGATCGAGGAGCTGCTCAAGCAGGCTGACAATTACTTCGACGCCAACATTTTCTCGCATCCGCCCGGCGAAAACGCGATGGACAAATACCTGGAGGTGAAGGCCATCGACCCGGATAACCGTCGCGCCAACGAGCGGCTGGCGAGGATCGCCGGACTCTGGCTGCGCGCCGCAGAGGTGCGCATCAGTCGCGGTGAGTGGGACAAGGCCCGCGCAATGGTGGATCGTGGTCTTCAGGCGGAGCCGAACAATGAGGCCCTTGCCGAGCTGCTGAGGCAGATCGAGCAGAACGGCGGCGGCTAGCCGTCGAGGCCAGGCGAGGGGTCTGCCGGATATTCGTTTTCGAGCAGGCTAGGGCCTCGAGAGGAGGCTTCTAGGGGGTTTCTCCCACCAGCAGCACCGTGACGTTATCGGAACCACCGTGGTCGAGCGCCGCGAGGATCAGGTGGTCGACGCTCTCCTGGGGCGCAAGATTTTGGCCGAGCACGTGAGCGATGTAGTCGTCGTCCACCTCCTCGGTCAGGCCGTCGCTGCACAGCAGCAGCATCTCACCCGCCTTGAGCTCGCCGTTAACCGTGTCCACACTCAGCGAGGCGGGATCGGTCACGCCCAGAGCCTGCGTGACCACGTTGCGGTGCGGGTGCGTTTTGGCCTGCTCGGCGCTGATTGCACCCTGATCGACGAGTTCCTGAACGTACGAATGGTCGCTGGTCAGCTGCTTCAGCTCGCCGTTCCACAGGT
>JANQOZ010000019.1 GCA_028285525.1 Lysobacterales bacterium | reverse complement strand
CACCCAGCTCGTGAACACCGTCATCGGCCTGATCCTGGGCGTTTCAGCGGGATACTTCGGCGGCCGCTGGGATGATGCCGTCAGCTTCCTGACCAACGTGATGCTGGCTATCCCGTCCCTGATTTTTGCGTTGGCCATCATGGCGATACTGGGTCCGGGACTCGGCAGCTTGCTGATTGCGCTCGCGCTGACGAACTGGGCCTACACCTGTCGTATTGCACGTTCGCAGGCGCTGTCGCTGCGCTCCCGCGAGTACGTTCAGGCGGCAAAGGTCCTTGGCTACGGGAACATCCGCATCATGGCAACACAGGTGCTCCCGAACATGCTGGGTCCGATCGTCGTCATTGGCACTCTGGGCATGGGCTCGGCGATCCTCGGTGAGGCGGCGCTGTCCTTCCTCGGGCTGGGCGTACAGCCGCCGCAGGCCAGCTGGGGCAGCATGCTGTCCGACGCCCGGGATAGCCTGTTCTTTGCCCCATGGGCCGCGATTTTCCCCGGGATCGCCATCTTCGTCTGCGTCCTCGGACTGAATCTGCTGGGCGACGGACTGCGCGATCGTTTTGACCCGCGCTCGGTGACCCGACAGTGAGCGCTCTGCTCGACGTTGCGGAACTTCAAATCAGCCTGGGTCGCGGCGGGCAGCAGGTGGTTGCCGTAGACGAGGTCAGCTTCACGCTCGCTGCCGGCGAGGTGATGGGCCTGGTCGGCGAGTCGGGTTGCGGGAAGAGTCTCACGGCGTTGTCCCTGATGGGTCTGCTGCAGCCGCCGCTCGGGGTTACGGGCGGTCGGATCCTGTTTCAGGGTGAGGCGTTGCATGAGTTCAATAACCGCCAATGGCAACAGATTCGGGGCAGCGAGATCGCCATGATCTTCCAGGAGCCGATGATGGCGCTCAACCCCGTCATGAGGGTCGGCGCGCAGGTCGCCGAGATGTTCACGCTGCATCGAAACGTCGGGCGTCGGGAAGCGAGGGCCATGGCCGTCGACGCACTGGCCGCGGTCAAGATTCCGGTACCGGAAAGGCGCGCTGACGACTACCCGCATCAACTGTCCGGCGGCATGCGCCAACGGGTGATGATTGCCATTGCACTGGCCTGCCAACCCAAGCTGCTGATCGCTGACGAGCCAACGACCGCGCTGGATATGTCGGTGCAGGCCCAGGTGCTCGACCTGATGGCTGAGCTGTGCGAATCACAAGGCACGGCGCTGCTGCTGATCTCGCATGATCTGGGCCTGGTCGCGCAACGTTGCTCGGAGGTGGCAGTGATGTATGCCGGGAAGATCGTCGAATCGCAGGTGGCGGACCGGCTGTTCAGCGAACCGCAACACCCCTACACCCAGGGCCTCCTGAAGTCTCTGCCCCGCCTGGGTAACCGGGCTCGCGTCGGCCAGCAGCCGCTAACCGAAATCCCGGGCGTGGTTCCCGGGCTCGGTCAGTTTCCTTCGGGTTGCTCGTTCCGCAATCGTTGTTCTCGCACGCTGGATCGTTGCGACCAGAAAACGATTCCCGAGGACCTGCCGACGGGCGGCTACGTGAGATGCCACCTGTATGGCTGACACCAACCTCGTCGACGTCCACGACCTTTCGGTCCACTATCCGGTCAGGTACCGGGGCAGGCGGCGCGCGTTGAAAGCGGTGGACGGTGTCAGCCTCCACGTGGCGCCGGGCGAATGCTTAGGAATAGTCGGTGAATCAGGCTGCGGGAAATCAACCTTGAGTCTCGCTATAGCCGGGCTCGTCGCTCCAACCGCCGGCCACATCACCCTGGCGGGCGAATCGCACGAAACGCTGCGGCAAGGTCACAAGGGCGCGCTGGCGAGCCATGTGCAGATGGTGTTCCAGGATCCTT
>JANQOZ010000013.1 GCA_028285525.1 Lysobacterales bacterium | reverse complement strand
GGCGGCGGGCTTCGCGGGCAACGCGCCCATCTCGCTGCCGGAGATCATGGCGAACATCGAGGCGGCTCAGGGTCGGCTGCGCCAGCTGCTGGCCGACTGGCTAAGAACGTGAGCGCCGTCCCTGGCGCCCACGGGTGATCCGGCGCTTTGCCGGCGTTGCAGGCTGTCGGCCGGAGTTATAGCGAACCACCGCGGCCGTCCGTGGCCACGCAGACTGTTCGCCAACCGGTTTCAGCCGGACTTGCGGCCGTCAGCCAGCTTTTGGCGGGCGGTGGCCACACCAATCTGAATGTAGTCGCGGTTGCGCTCCACCGTAGCCAGCCCGATGCCTTTCACCTTAATGAGCTCATCGCGGTGTTTGAACGCGCCATGCTGCTTGCGGTAGGCCACGATCGCTTCGGCTTTGCTCAAGCCCACTCCTTCGAGCGACCTGGCGATCTCCTGCGCGCTGGCCCGGTTAACGTCCACCGGTTCGCCGGCCATAGCGCCACCGCTCAGCAGCAGCGCGAGAAGGCAAATCCATTTGTTCATATGAGTTCTCCTGTTGGGTTTTCCTGTGCGCCGCCGACGGCAGCGCTGTCACTTACGGTAGTCGTCCCGGAGAACGCGCCATAGCGGTCGGCGGCGCAAGGCTCGTAGGATTGCGCCGTCGCTGCTTGCCGGCAGCGTGGCGCAGGGGGAGTCAGCCGAGTGCGCCCGGCCGCTTATCACGCGGTCCGCTAGGCGGTATAATCGCGCGCCCTCAAGCTTTGGACCCACGCGTGGACTTTCAGTCTTACAGCAGTTTTTGGAACACTCAGGCCAGCACCGATTCCGGCGCACTGGCGGCGGTGGACGGCAGCGCCAGCGAGGCGATCGTGCGCCTGACCGGTCGCTGGACCGCCGCTCAGGTTCGGGCCGCCCTCGATCTGGGCGGGGAACACCGCGTGCTGGAGCTGGGCTGTGGCGTGGGGCGCATCGGTCGTGAGCTCGCGGCGGACGTGCGGAGCTGGCATGGGGTGGATATTTCGTCGATGATGCTATCGGTAGCGAAGCAGCGGCTGGACGGCGTGGACGGTGTCAGCCTCTCGCAGCTCCACCGGACCAGCCTCGACATGCTCGAAGACGCGAGCTTTGAGCGCGTCTACACGGTGGCCGTGCTCTGCCACATGGATAAGGAAGACCTGTTCCTTTATCTCAACGAACTGCGTCGGGTGATGACCAGCGGCGCGCTGGCTTACCTGGAAACCTGGAATCTCGACCACCCGATGGGCTGGAAGCGCTGGCGGTTTGAGGTGGACGAGTGGGACCGCTCCGACCAGACCACTCGAAAGAACGTGGCCAGAAACCAGTTCTGCACCCCGGAGGAGTTCCAGCTCTACGCTCGCCATGCGGGCCTCCAGCTGCTGGCGTGTTACAGCGACAGCCCCTGGATTCAGCTGATCGTCGGCAAAGACCTAAGCGAGGACGAGATCACCGCGCAGCAGTCGAGGCTGGCTGAGGTCCGCACCCAGGTTCGCTACTCCCAGCAGTGGGGTGAGCTGTTTGGCGGTCTGCTGGACGTGATTTACGGCGTGCACCCCCCGGAGCGGTTTCTCGACGAACTGAACGCTTTGACGCAGGATCCGGAGGTCGAGCTGTATCGGGACTACCTGCTGGCCCTGTGGCAGCAGCACTCCGAACACTGGGGCCCGGTCAAAGACGCACAAACCCGCTAGCGGCAGAGTCCGCAGCGGTGGGCGGTGCGGTGCCATCGTCAGGCAGCACAAACTCTCGAATCGCCGTATCGAAAAGCCGCAGGGCCTCAGGGTCCATGGCGTGGCCTGTCACCTGGTAGCGCCCCGGCAGCAGCCGACTTAAGTCCAGGGCCAGCGTAAACCCGAAACGACGCTCGCCGAGCCTGCGCGGCTTGATCTGATGCATCTCCGAGGTCACGCCGTAAATCGCGGTGTTGTGCCTATCCTTCAATCCGAGTGCAACCACCGGCGCCCGATCGTCCGGCGAGTGCAGCTCCGCTTCGATCACCAGCGATTCGGGATTGCGAAGGACGCCCTCGTCCGTATTGATCTCCAGCCGCGTCAGGCGATAGTGGGCGCCGGCGTAGTCAGCGTCCGGTTCCAGCACGCCCTTGGTCTCGTGATAGCGCAGGTAGGCGTCGACCACTTCGTCGGTGTCGCCGTGCTGCTCGATCTGGCCGCCCTTGAGCCAGTAGGTTCGCCGGCATAGTCGGCGGATCTGGTCCATGCTGTGCGACACCAGCAGCAGGGTGCCGCCGTCGGCCACATAACCGTCAACCCAGCGGTTGCATTTGCGTTGAAACGACTCGTCGCCGACCGCCAGCACCTCGTCGGTGATCAGGAGGTCGGGGTCCAGCGTGGTGGCGAGGGCGAACCCCAGCCGCATGGCCATGCCGGAGGAATAGTGTTTAAGCGGACGATCCAGATGCCCGCCCAGGTCGGCGAAGGCAACAATCTCATCGAAACGCTGCCGCAGCTGGTTTGCCGAAACGCCCATCAGGGCGGCGCCCAGCGCCAGGTTCTCGCGCCCGCTGAAATCCGGGTTGAAGCCCGCCCCCAGCTCCAGCAGGGCCGCCACGCGTCCGCTGACGGTCACCCGACCGCTGCTTTGGCGAAGCACGCCGGCCAGAATCTTGAGCAGGGTCGACTTGCCGGCGCCGTTGTCGCCGATCAGACCCACCGACTCGCCACGGGCGACGTGCAGGGAGATGTTTTTGAGGGCCGCGGTCCCGTCCGCGTTGCTGGCGCGGCCCAGCAGCGCGCGCAGCCAGCCGTCAAGGCGCTGGGCGCCGCCGCCGGCTCGGGTGTAGGTCTTGCTGACCTGCACCATGCGGACCAGGGGTTCAGTCATCGATCGGTTCCGTGCTCGGGGTGGTTCCGAGTGTGCTATTCGTCGTCCTTCGGAGCAAACGCTTCGCACAGACGCTTCTGAATCTGCCCCGGCACGGGCTCGTAGTGGCTGAGCTCCATGCTGTAGCGACCGCGGCCGCCGGTCAGCGACTTCAGTTCCGTTTGAAAGTCGCTGAGTTCCGACAGCGGCGCCTGTGCGCTGACCACCACCTGACCCGAGCCAGCGGCATCGGTCCCGCTGATGCGGGCCCGCTTGCCGGCCAGCGCGCCGGCGATGTCGCCCATATAGCTGTCGGGTGCGCTCACCGAAAGCTCGACGACGGGTTCGAGCACCTGCGGCGCCGCCCGCTCGATGGCGTCGATAAACGCCTTGCGCGCCGCGATCACAAAAGCGATTTCCTTGGAGTCCACCGCGTGGAATCGGCCGTCGTAGACGGTCGCCTTGAGATCCTGCAGCGGGTAGCCCGCAATGGCGCCTTCGTCCAGGATCTGGCGTACCCCTTTTTCCACCGCCGGAATCAGGTTGGTTGGGATGGCGCCGCCGACCACCTTGTTTTCGAACGTAAAGCCTTCGCCCCGCGCCTGCGGCGCCACCCGCAGAAAGACCTCGCCGAACTGGCCGGCGCCGCCCGACTGCTTTTTGTGTCGATAGTGGCCCTCAGCATTCTTAGTGATGGTCTCGCGGTAGGCGATCTTGGGCGGTCGGGTGGTGACCTCGACGTTGAACCGCTGCTCCATCCGCTCCAACATGATTCGCAGGTGCAGATCCCCGAGGCCGCGGATCACCGTTTCGTTCAGCTCAGCGGAATGCTCGACCTGGAAGCAGGGGTCTTCCTCGCTCAGCCGGGCCAGCGCCGTCGACAGCTTCTGCTCCTGGCCACGGGTGGCGGCCTCGATGGCCAGGCCAAACATCGGCTGTGGAAAATCCAGCGGCTTGAGGTGCCAGTGATCCTCGTCGTGCGAATCGTGCAGCACCGAGTCGTAGGCGATTTCCTCGACCTTCGCCACGGCGCAGATATCTCCGGGGTAGACCTGATCCACCTCGATCTGCTGCTTGCCCTGGATTCGAAAAAGGTGCGCGACCTTAAACGCTTTGCGGGCCTCGCCAACGTAGAGCTGAGCGCCGGCGCCCAGCGTGCCCTGGTAGACCCGGAGAACGCTGAGCTTGCCGACAAACGGATCGTTGGTGATCTTGAATGCGTGAGCCAAGATGTGGTCGTCGGCCTTCAGCGAAGCGCTCACCGCCTCAGCGCCTTCGCCCTCGCCGCGCAGAAAGGGCGGTGGATTGCCCTCGAGCGGACTGGGCATCAGACTCTTCATAAAGTCGAGCAGTTCGGGAATACCGGCACCGGTGGTGGCGGAGGTAAAGCAGATCGGAACGAGATGGCCTTCGCGCAGGGCCTTTTCGAACGCGTCGTGAAGCTGGCGTGGCTCCACGCTGCCCTGGTCGAGGTAGGTCTCCATCAGGTCTTCGTCCATCTCGACCACCTGATCGGTGATCTCGGTATGGGCTGCCTCGACGCTGAAGATGTCGGCTTCCCCCTCGGTATGGAAAAACACGTCGAGCACCTTGCTGGCGTTTTCGGCCGGCAGGTTCACCGGCAGGCAGATGTCCCCGAAGGTGCGGCGGATTTCGCGCACCAGCTCGGTCAGATCGATGCCGTCGGCGTCGATCTTGTTGATGACAATCATGCGGCACAGGCCGCGCTCCTCGGCACGCTGCATCATTCTGCGGGTATTGAGCTCGATACCCGACTGCGCGTTGATCACAACTACCGCGCTCTCCGCGGCCGCCAGCGCTGAAAGGGTTGGGCCACGAAAGTCGGGATAGCCCGGCGTATCCAGGAGGTTGATCAGCACGCCCTGGTGGTCGAGGTGGCCCAGCGCCGTATCCAGTGAGTGCTGGTGTTCCTTTTCCATCGGATCGAAGTCGCCAACCGTCGAGCCCCGTTCCACGCTGCCGGCGCTGCTGATGGCGCCCGCCGACGCCAGCAGCGCCTCCATCAGCGTGGTTTTTCCAGCCGAACTGTGGCCGGTTAAGGCCAGATTGCGGATGGCGTCGGTCTTGTACTGGGGCATTTTTTTCTCCCGCTGGTTGTTGTCGTCGCGTTGCGCCGAAGGCCAGCGGTGTGCCGAAGCCATTTTTGGGCTTCGCTTGCCGGCAGCCGTCTGTTCCGGCATCGCCGTCCGATCTGGCGGGAAAGCCCTGTGGACTTCTGAGAAGTGCTTTCCAACCGCCTGCTGGCGCTCGGATAATTCATCTTGCCCGATCAGCCAGGCGCTGGCAAAACCGGTCCCCGTCAACCGATCCTCCGGCCGCGCGTTGAAAGTTCATCGGCGTTTAGACGGTCTCCTGGTTAAACGCTAAGAAGCCGCGTGGTTCGCCGGCTCGCTACCGCGTCCAGCGGGGCGCCGTTCAGGAAGGATTCAGATTAACCGGGTTAAGCTTTCGAGTGCTGGGGGCAAGCCGCCAGCGAGCACTTGTTAAAGGAGCACACCGTGAAAAAGTTGATCAGCGCAAACGTTTTGGTAGGTCTGGCCGGCCTGGCGCTGCTGGCGACAACGTCGGCGTCCGCCCAGATTCAGCGTACCCAGGGTCAGGTTATCAGCTCAACGCCGATCTATGAGTCGGTGCAGGTGCCGACTCAGCGTGAGGTCTGCTGGGACGAGCAGGTGCGCTACCGCGAGCGCCGCAGCGCCACACCCGGTCTGCTGGGCGGCATTGTCGGCGGTGCCGTCGGTCGTCAGTTCGGCGGGGGCCGCGGCCGTGACGCGCTCACCGTTGTCGGCGCCATCGTCGGAGCCAGCGTGGCCAACGACGCGCAGCGCAACCGTCACCGGGATTTCCGCCGCGTGGAAACGCGCTGCCGGACCGCCAATGAGTACTACCGGGAAGAGCGGATCACCGGCTACCGGGTGGAGTACGAGTACAACGGTCAGGTTTACACCACGCGCCTGGACAACGATCCGGGTCCGGTCATCGACCTGCAGGTATCGGTCAACCCCGTCAGTCGCTAGCGACGCACGCGCGGCTCAGCCCAATCCGCGGGCAGCGGCAACGCTGACCGCCGCTGCTTAGGGCCGCGCTTCGCGCCAGCGATCGCATCTTCAGCCTCTCATGCCTGACGGGTACCGGAGGTCGCCCTTCCCCTGGGGCGGCCTTTTTTTCTTTTTTGCAGCACGTCGTAGTTCTGGCTTTTCCGGGGCATCTGCACACGCGTGAGGGCACGTGGCCATTCGGTGCTAGTCAACAGGCGGGTACTCGGGTACGTTGCGCAATGGTTTTGACTACGGGTTCTTGCGCAGATGCCGCGTTGGGTTGTAATGAAATTTGGTGGGACCAGCGTCCGGTCCCTGGCCGCCTGGGAAAACATCGATGCGCAGGTGCGGCGCCAGCAGGCCGAGGGTCGGCAGGTGATGGTGGTGGTGTCCGCGATCCGCGGAGTCACCGATCAGCTGCAGCAGATCGCCGCCGGTGACCGCGGTGCTGATGCGGTCGAGGAGGTCGCCAACGCCTATCGGTCGCTGCTCGAGGAGATGGGCGTGTCCGCTTCCCTGGAGCAACCCCTTAAAGAGCTCAGCGCACTTGCGGAGAACCCCAATCGGGGCGACGATCCGGCGCTCCAGGCTCAGATCCTTGGCCTCGGCGAATACCTGACCTGCGCCTGTGGCGGCGCGTGGCTGCGGCACCGAGGTGTTGCGGCTCAGGATACGGATGCGCGCTCGCTGCTGACGACTTCGCCTTCGGGGACCAATCGTTCTGCAGATCACCTGGCGGCCCGCTGTCGGCCGACGCTCTCACCGGACACCGCGCAGCGGCTGGCGGACGAGGGGGACGTGCATCTCACCCAGGGGTTTGTAGCCCGGCTGCCCGACGGCCAGCCCGCGGTGCTCGGTCGGGGGGGGTCCGACACCAGCGCCGCCTGCCTCGCCGAGCTGCTCGGCGCAGAGCTGCTGCAGATTTGGACGGACGTGCCGGGGATGTTCTCGAGCGATCCCCGGGCGCTGCCCGGTGCTCGGCTTTTGCGCTACGTGTCGTACCGGGAAGCCCAGGAGCTCGCTTCGATGGGGGCGAGGGTCCTTCATCCCATGTCGGTTGAGCCCGTGCGCCGAGCGGAGATTCCGCTGCAGATCTGCTGGACGGCCCGCCCGGATCATCAGGGAACGCTGATCTCACCGCAGGCCCGCGATTTTGGTGCGCAGGTCAAAGGGATCGTGAGCCGCAGCGGGCTGACCTTGATTGTGATGGAAGGTTTTGCCATGTGGCACCAGGTGGGCTTTCTGGCGGAGGCTTTTGGCCTTTTCCGCGCTCACGGCTTTTCCGTCGATCTCGTGTCCACCTCGGAAGCGAACGTCACGGTGTCGCTGGACCTCACGACACACCTGGTCGACGCCGACGCACTGAATCGCCTGGTTGAAGAGCTGGGGCAGATCTGCCGGGTTCAGGTGATCCATCAATGTGCGTCGGTCAGTCTGGTGGGTATGGGAATCCGCACCATCCTGCACAAACTCGGCCCGGCGCTGGAGGTGTTTGAGCACCGCCGGATCTATCTGGTGAGCCAGGCGGCCAACGACCTCAACCTGACGTTTGTCGTCGACGAGGCGCACGCGGAGAAGCTGGTGATGCAGCTGCACCAGCAGCTGATCCCGGGCGGGGTCGGCGGCGACTCCGTCTTCGGTGAGAGCTGGGAGCAGCTCCATCGGGGTGAAACGAGCAACGGCGGCCCACCGCCCTGGTGGGAGGCGTCGCGCGAACGTCTCCTCGACCTGCTGGCAGATCGGAGCTGTGCGTACGTTTACTCCCGGACTGCGCTCCGGGAAGCGGCCGATCGCCTGCTGTCGCTCAAGCACGTGGATCGGGTGCTCTACGCGATGAAGGCGAACGCCAACCCGGAGGTGCTGCGGGAGCTGGGCGGCCGTGGGGTGGGCATGGAGTGTGTGTCGCTGGCGGAGGTCCAGCGAGCGCTGGCTGAAGTGCCGGGGCTGACGCCGGATCGCGTGCTGTTCACGCCCAACTTTGCGCCGCGGGAGGAATACCTCGCCGGGCTGGAGCTGGGTGTCAACGTCACCATCGACAACCTGTTTGTGCTCGAGCAGTGGGGTGAGGAGTTTGCCGGTCGCGAAGTATTTGTCCGGCTGGATCCCGGGTCCGGGCTCGGTCATCACAAGCTGGTGCGGACCGCGGGCGCCAACTCCAAGTTTGGCATTGTCGAAGAGGATCACGAGACGCTCGTTGCGCTCGCCGACCGTCACAACATCACCATCCGCGGTCTGCATGCCCACGTCGGCTCCGGCGTAATGCACGCAGGCGCCTGGCATCGAACGCTGGAGACCATGTCGAACTGGCTAGACCGGTTTCCCGACGTGCGGGTGCTGGACCTCGGTGGCGGCCTGGGTGTGCCCGACAAGAGCGGTGATGCCGCGCTGGACCTGGTGGCCCTCGACGACGGCCTGGCGGAGCTCAAGCAGCAGCTGGTGCGTCCGGTGGACATCTGGCTCGAGCCGGGGCGCTACCTGGTCGCCCAGGCCGGCGTGCTCCTGGCGCGGGTGACCCAGCTCAAGGGCAAAGGGGAGGTGCAGTATGTGGGGGTGGCCACGGGCATGAACTCGCTGATACGTCCGGCGCTTTACGGCGCGTATCACGAAATCGCGAACCTAAGCCGGCTGCACGAGCCGGCCGGCCAGGTTTGCAACGTGGTGGGACCCATCTGCGAGACCGGAGACATTCTGGGGCTGGACCGGCTGCTGCCGGCCTGCACGGCCGGTGACGTGCTGCTGATCGCCAACGCCGGCGCCTACAGCGCCGCGATGGGCTCGAACTACAACCTGCGCCCCCCGGCCGCTGAGCTCATGCTGGACTGAAGCTGGTCGGTGTGACGCTTGGTTGATGGCAACTTTCGATCCCTCAAGCGTTGAGCGCCTGACCTTCAGCGACTGTCGCTGGGACCCGGCCACCGGCGAGGCCACGCTTGTCTACGAGCTGGGGACGCTGCGCTTCAGCGAGCGGGTCAGCTTTCCGAACGTGCCTGATCCTGAATGCGTGGACCACGCCGCGCTTGCCTCTGCGCTGCGGCTGGCTCACTGGCTGGCCGGCGTCAGCTACTACAAGGCGGCGCTGCCACCGACCGTGGCTTTCGCTAACGACCAGCCGGGTCCGCGCTGCCGCCGGCTCCTGGGCGAGGTGTATCGTCACGGGCTGGCCGAGATGACCTTCCGCAGCGGCCTGAAGCCGCCGGCGGTTTCGCTGTTCGAGTCGGCCTCCCCGGCCGAGCATAAGCCTGTCGACCTTAACGAACCGCCGACCGTCGTCGGTTCCGGCGTGGTGGTGCCGCTCGGTGGCGGCAAGGACTCGCTCGTGACCTGCGATGCGCTTCACCGGTCGGGCATCGCGTTTCGCACCATTGCCGTCGGCAGCTCAAAGCTGATTCAGGAGATGGGCCTGCGGCTTCATCACCAGGGCTACAGCCAGGGACATCTGCAGATCAGCCGAACCATCGACCCGCAGCTGCTCGCACTCAACGAAGCCGGTGCGTACAACGGTCACGTGCCGATCACGGCGGTGCTCGCCGGCATCATGCTGGTCGCCGGCGTGCTGTACCGCTTCGATACCGTTGTGATGTCGAACGAACGCTCCGCTGACGCCGCCAACCTCGAGCTGGCGGGCGGCGACCGCGTCAACCACCAGTACAGCAAAAGCGCTGCCTTCGAGCGGTGCTTTCAGGAGGCCGTCGATCAAGAGTTGCTGCGCGGCTTTCGCTATTTTTCGCTGCTGCGGGGCGCGTCCGAGGTGTCGATCGCTCGACGATTTGCGCGACTCGCTTCCTGGCACGAACACTTCTCGAGCTGCAATCGCAATTTCCATCTCGACGGAACGCGGGTCGAGGGCCGCTGGTGCCGCAACTGCCCCAAGTGCCGCTTTGTATATCTCGCCCTGGCACCATACCTCAGCCCCGATGAACTACTCGGCATCTTCGGCGGGGACCTGCTGGATGATCCCACGCAGGAAGCCGGCTTTCGCGCCCTGTGCGGGCTGGGTGAACATAAACCGTTCGAGTGCGTCGGAGAGGTCGAGGAAAGCGCTGCGCTGATGAAAACGCTCGCGTCCGATCCGGCCTGGCGTAATCGCGCCGTCGTCAAAGCCCTGGCCAGCGAGGTCGCCGCTGCGCAGCCGCTGGAGGATTTTTTTGAGGACAAACCAACGGCCACCGTGCCGCCGGAGTTTCGACGGGCGCTGATCGGCGAGCAGGTTACCGGGTGAAAATTGCCGACCTCGCCGGACGGCCGGTGGCGATTCTCGGTGCGGGCGTGGAAGGCCGCGCGGCGCTGTCGGCGATCGGCAGTCGAATCGGCTATCAGCATCTGACGCTGCTGGACGAAAAGTCCGTTGAGCCACACGTCGAGGCTGCAACGCGCTCAGGTCCCCTGGCAGAGCTTGAGCTGGATCGTTATGAGGTCGTGATCCGATCGCCAGGGTTCAGCGTCTACCGACCGGAGCTGCAGGCAGCCAGGGAGGCCGGCGTCCGCTTCACGAGCGGCACCAGCCTGTGGCTGGCGGAAGGTCCGGGGGCACCCGTGCTGGCGGTTACGGGAACCAAAGGCAAAAGCACCACCTGCAGCCTGCTGACGCATTTGCTGACCAGCGCCGGTGTTAAGGTCTTGCTCGGCGGCAACATCGGCCAGCCGGTGATCACGTTTCTGGACCAAAAGGACCGAAACGAACTTCCCGATTGGTTTGTTGTCGAGCTGTCGTCCTATCAGATCGCAGACCTGTCGGGTGAGGTGGCGGTCGCGGTGCTGACCAACCTGCTTGCCGATCACCTGGACTGGCACGGCAGCCTCGCGCAGTACCACCAGGACAAGCTCAGGCTGCTGGCGATGGCCAGCCACAGCGTTGCCCACGACAGCGCCAGGGAGGCGCTGACAGGGCAGGGGGTGTCCGAGTGGGCCGGCAGCGAAGCCGGCTGGCAGGTTCGGGATAAGGCGGTCACGCTGGCCGGTCGGGATGTTGCGGCGCTCAGCAGGTGGCGGCTGCCGGGTCGTCACAACCTGAACAACCTCGAGGTAGCGCTGGCTGCGGTCGCCTCGACTGGCGCCAGCGTCGAGGCCGCGTTGGCGGACATCAGCCGCTTTGAACCGCTGCCCCACCGCCTGCAGCCCGTGCCCGGCGTGTCCCAACCCCGCTGCGTCAACGACAGCATCGCCACGACGCCGGACGCCACGATCGCCGCGACCCGCTGCTTCAGCAAAAGCGCGCTGGTACTGATCGTTGGGGGTCATGAGCGGCACCAGGACTGGGAAGGGCTCGCGCGGGACCTCGCCGCCGCGCCAGTCGCGCAGGTGATTGCTCAGGGTGCCGGCGCGGCGCGGCTGATGGCGGTTCTAGAGTCGCAAGCGCCAAAGCAGAAGGTTTCGCAGTGTTCCGATCTCGCTGCCGCGGTGGGGCTGGCGTTTTCCTGCTGCGAACCTGAGGGGGTGATCCTGCTGTCGCCGGGGGCGCCCAGCTTCGACCAGTTTTCGGACTTTCAGCAGCGCGGTGAGTCGTTTATCCGCCTGTGCCGGGAACACGCTGGCTAGGCTCAAACGTCCCTATCGCCGCGAACTCTGGAGAGAAAGCGGTTTTGTTCGTCGATCAGTCCCCAGTCCAGGAGCGTCCGTCTGGCATCCTCACTGTCCTCTTCAAACCAGCGGCGAGTGCTGCCGAGCCTGAAGCTGTAGCCCCAGCTATCCATGTCGGTCATCAGGCGGTCCCGGGTGACGTGGGAAAGCGCGTCGGCCAGGCAAAGCTGCAGGAAACAAACCGCAGACTCCTCGTCGTCGGTTCCCTGGGCGTCGGTATGGAGCTCCGCTCGACGTCCAGGCGTCATGCAGATGAAGTGCGCCACCTCGTGAAGCGCGGAGTGGATCGGGGTATCGCTCCGCACGAAAAGCTCATCGCCGATCAGTCCCGCTTCGGGTGCTCCCCAGTATGTGCCGGGTATCTCTTGACCACCGGAAACCACGGTCAATTTGAGGCCCAGCGGCGCCACGATTTGCCGCAGTTCCGCCGGACGGATGTCGTCTATACAGAGCAAGTTGACACTTTTTTCGGGTAGAGCAGTCGCCGTCAGCCGCGCTGCTGCGGTTCCTACCTAGTAATGGTGTTCAGCAGGCGGGCGCATAGGACCTGGATTTCGGGTAAAAACCCGCCGTTAGGCGTGTCAAAAGTCACGGGCGGTAGGGGTTTATACGTGTAAACAGAAGTGTACATTTTAATACGGCAGACCTCGTTGACAAAAATAGTTGACACCGATAATTTTGCAGCATGTTTCCTGGGTTTGTCGGGGAATCGGGCGGCAAAATGCCGGAAAACCCGCGATTTTAGGGAGCATTTTACTGAGGCCACGTGGTGGTCTCCTGACTAGTTCCTGGGAGAAAAACATATGTCACATCCAGACGACGCTGACCACGTGTGGCCAAGCGGTCTCACGATCAAGCAAGCAGAAGAACTCCACAAGCAGGTCATTGACGGCACGCGGGTTTTCTTCGTGATCTCACTTGTCGCTCACACGCTGGCGTACATCTATACGCCGTGGCTGGGCTAAGGGGGTAAGGTATGAATAACAGTAGAATGTGGCTTGTAGTGAAGCCCACCATTGGACTGCCGCTGTTGCTGGGTGGCGTATGGATCGTTTCGTTCCTCGTGCACAGCGCACTCCTTGCTAACACGAGCTGGTTCCCCGCCTTCTTTGGTGGCTGACCGCTCGTCATTGATGTAACTGACGTTTCGCCGGGCGCATGCCCGGCGAACAACGCAGCCAGATCCGCGCAGCGCGTCAACGGTCTGGAATATGCGGCGCAAAATCAGCCGCACTCTGGTCGACACCAGGATGCGGTTTGGTCGCGCCCTGACCCAAGTAGACTTGGAGATCGATCATGCTTACCGTCGTACGATTTTTCGAGTCAGAAGAGGCCGCCCAGGGCGCCGTCGCCTCGCTGACAGATCTGGAATTCCGCGCTGAAGACATCACGACGCTGTCGTCTGGTGACGGTGATGCTGCGGCCGTAATTGACAAGGCCATCCGGTCTGGTGTTGTTCCCGGGCAGTACAGGAAGGTTTGTACCGACGCGCTCGCGAGCGGCCACAGCCTGGTTGCCATCGAGCCGCCGTTTGGTCGCGGAGACCTGGCAAAGCGCGTGATGGCGAAAGCCGGTGCCGTAGGCACCGAAAATCTGCCTGAATACATTCCCTACAATCCTTCGCCGCTGTCGGATTTCCTGGGTATTCCCACGCTTGTCAGCTACAAGCACTCGTTTAATATTCGGCAGCTTTCCGATTTCTCCCTGTCGGGTTCCATCGGCTTCGGTGAGCTCAGCAAGAAACCGACGCCGCTGTCCTCGATGGTTGGTATGAAGACATTGACGACGCCCAAGCCGGGTCGCAAGTCGAGTTTCGGCATGCCGCTCTTGAGCAAAGGCTCAACGCCGCTGTCGTCGATGATCGGCATGAAAATGCTGACGACACCAAAACCAAACCGACGAAGCAGCTTCGGTTTCCCGCTGCTGTCGAACAACAAGACGCCGCTGTCTTCGTTGTTCAACTTTCCGCTCCTCTCGAAGAGGAACCGTTAGCCGAGCGGTAGCGAGTTACCAGGGCCAATAACAGGGAACAGCAGGCCGACACTTGAACAGGCTTTCCCAAAAACTGATGGCATCGTGGGCCTCTCTGGGCCCACGATTTTTGCCGTTTGCAGACGTCGCTACTCCCGAAGTACCGCTGTCGCGGCTTCTGCGGCTCTCCTTATTCCAGGTTTCGGTGGGTATGGCGCTGGTCCTGCTGGTCGGGACTCTCAATCGCGTCATGATTGTCGAGCTTGGCGTTCCCGCCTCGCTGGTCGCCATCATGGTGGCGCTGCCTCTGGTTTTTGCGCCGTTCCGGGCGCTCATCGGTCACCGCTCCGATACGCACCGCTCATCGCTGGGCTGGCGGCGCGTGCCGTTTATCTGGCGTGGCACGCTGCTGCAGTTTGGCGGCTTCGCGATTATGCCGTTTGCTCTGCTGGTTCTGGCTGGCAAAGGGGAGGCCGCCAACGCACCCGAGTGGGTGGGCCTGGTCTCAGCGGGTCTGTCATTTCTGATGGTGGGCGCCGGTGTCCACATCGTGCAGACGGCGGGGCTGGCGCTGGCCACCGACCTGACGCCAACGCGGATGCAGCCGCGCGTGGTGGGTCTGATGTACGTGATGCTGCTGCTGGGGATGATTGCGAGCGCGCTGATCTTTGGGGTGGCTCTGGAAAACTTCTCACCGGGGCGACTGGTTCAGGTGATTCAGGGCGCCGCGATGACGGCGATCATGCTCAACCTGATTGCGATCTGGAAACAGGAAGCACTGGCGGTGGGCAACGCGGTACACCCTGTGGCTCCCGATCCCACTTTCCGTGAATCCTGGGACCAGTTTTGCCGCGGTCCGCAGGCGATCCGCCGGCTGATCATCGTCGGAATTGGCACCATGGCGTTTGCGATGGCCGACATCCTGCTCGAACCTTTCGGCGGGCAGATTCTTCATTTGAGCGTTGCTACCACGACCAAGCTGACGGCGCTGCTGGCGTTCGGCGGTCTGCTCGGTTTTGGCTACGCTTCCCGCGTGCTCAGCGGCGGCGGCGATCCTTATCGTCTGGCGTTCCTGGGCGCCGCCATCGGGCTGCCGGCTTTTGCAATGGTGATCGGCGCCCAGCCGCTGGGCATGCCGAGCGTCTTTCTGGTCGGAAACTTCCTGATCGGCTTCGGCGGGGCGCTGTTCGGTCATGCGACCTTAACCGCCACGATGCACAGCGCGCCGAAAGAGCAGGCCGGCCTTGCTCTGGGAGCCTGGGGCGCGGTGCAGGCAACCGCAGCCGGTGTCGGCATGGCGCTCAGCGGGGCGATGCGGGACGTGACGAACCTGCTGCTTGGACCCGATCGGCAGATCTTCGGATTTGTGGCCGAGGCCGGCGGGTACCTCGCGGTCTACACGCTGGAAATCGGCCTGCTGCTGGTGACGATTGCAGCCATTACCCCTCTGGTTCGCCGCCGCCTTGGACGGCGCACCGGCAGCACAACTCAGCCTTTCTCTGAAACCGGCCTGCAGTCAGGACAGTAGCCCATGGCAGTCAAACCGATTCTGGAAGTACCCGACCCGCGCCTTCGCGAGGTCGCCAAGCCCGTGACCGAATTTGACGAGAGCGTGATCGCATTGGTCGAGGACCTTCGTGACACGCTGTACACGACCAGCGGCATCGGGCTTTGTGCACCGCAGCTCGGTGATCTGCGCCAGGTTCTGGTGATGGATCTCAGTGACGACCACAGCGATCTGCAGGTGTTTATCAATCCGGTCATCCACGCCCGAGACGTGCTAGGGATGATCGAGGAGAGCTGCCTGTCCATTCCCGACGTCGTCGAGAGGGTGGTCCGGCCCACTGAGGTCGATGTGAGCGCCGTGGATCAATTCGGCAAGCCGTTCGATACCCATCTCTCTGGCATGTCGGCGGTTTGCCTGCAGCACGAAATGGATCATCTGGCCGGGCGGCTGTTTGTCGATCGGCTGTCGCTGTTCCGTCGGCTGTTGCTTCGCGCAACCGGTAAAATTGCCGGCGCCGGGGCGCCGCAGCAGGCCGCCTGATCTTCGTCAGCTGCCTCTTAACGAGTCAAAGGCCGGCGTTGGCATCGCCAGGAGGCTGACACGCTTTTCCCCGCCTTCGGTATCCTGCTGTCCCACTTCATGAAAGCCGTAGGTCGAGTGAAACAGCACTGACCCCGGATTGCTCGGCTTCAGATTGACCTCGCAGGTCAGGAGCGGCGCATTCTGTTCCGTGAACGAATGAATGTCGGCGTAAAGTACCCGGCCCACGCCTTTGCGGCGAAAGCCGGGTGCAATGACAACCCGGTCGATGTAGACAAACTGCTCGTACTGCTGCTGAAACCACCGATAGTTCATGCTGTCGTAGTCGGTGTCGGCCATCATGGCCAGGAGAAACCCGGCCGGGGTGCCGTCCAGCTCCGCGATCCTCAAGAGCGCCGAGTAGCCGTAGAGTTGTTCCAGCCGTTCGATCGCCAGGTGGTTGACCGCCGGCGTTGCGTCGTTGTTGGTCTTCTGTACCCAGGCGAGCTCGTCCGGGCGCACGTCGCGGATGCTGATCATCAAGTTTTTCGTCTCTTGTTGGCTCGGCCATTCACTCGGAGTTTGTCGGTGCGCACCAGGCGATCGGGCGGCCTGCGCGCCCGGCAGCGGCGAGGTTGATCGACACGGCCGAAGCGGGATTTTGGTAAACTTTACCGTTAATTTGGATCGGCTTTAAAGGTGTCCCGCATACTTAATACCAATCAGCTGCTGCGCTTCGCCGGCCTGTTTACGTGGGTATGCGTAGGCTTTGCGCTGGTGATGGCGCCCCAGCTTGGCGGTGGGGATATGCCGCGGGGACGTTACCTGCTGTGGGGTATCGCCCAGCTCACCTTCGGCGTCGCCTACTGGATCCTGTCAAACTCCATTCAACGCCGCCCCGCGCGAACCCGGCTTCACCTCCTGCTCCTGGCCCTGATGAGCATCTCGGCGCTGGAGATTTCCGGCGTCAGCAGCTCGGGGCTCGGCGGAATCCTGCTGGTTGTGGTGGCCGGCGTGCTCCCCTGGGCGCTCCCGCTGTCGTGGGGGGTGGCCTGGCTGCTGATTCAGAATCTGCTGCTGGCCTGGACCGTCGGACAGATTCCCGACGTGACGATGGAGCAAGCCATCCTGCTCGGCGGCCTCTATCTCGGGTACTCCAGCTTTACGTTTGTTATTTCTCTGGTCGCGCGCCGTCAGAGCTATGCGCGAGACGAGCTGCGCAAGGTCAATTCGGAGCTGCGAGCGACCCAGGCACTGCTGGCCGAAAGCACGCGTATTGCTGAACGGGTAAGAATTTCCCGCGAACTTCACGATCTCGTCGGACATCACCTGACGGCGCTGAGTCTGAACCTCGAGGTGGCAAGCCACCTGGTGACGGGTAAAGCGGTCGATCACGTTACGCAGGCGCAAACCGTCGCCAAGCTCCTGCTCAGCGACGTGCGAGAGGTGGTGGGCGCGATGCGCGGCGGTGACAGCATCAACCTCACCGAAGCGCTGATGCGCCTGTCCGAGGGCGTACCGAAACCCATCATTCACCTCGACATCCCCGAACAGCTCAATGTTGATGACCCGCAGCGCGCGCAGGTGGTGCTGCGCTGCGCCCAGGAGATCATCACCAATACGGTGAAGCACGCGGATGCCGAGAATCTCTGGCTCTCGATCTCGCAGGACGAATCGGGCCTGACGATCACGGCCCGGGATGACGGCCGCGGCACGCAGCGGGTCAACGAAGGAAACGGTCTGACGGGCATGGGCGAGCGCGTACGGCAGCTCGGAGGCAATCTGTCCGTGAAATCCAGACCTGGGGCTGGGTTCAGCCTCAACGCATGGTTACCAAGGGAAGCAATCATATGATCAAAGTGTGCCTGGTTGATGACCAGACGCTGGTACGTCAGGGCGTCCGCTCGCTGCTTGAGCTCGCCGAAGAAATCGAGGTGGTTGGCGAGGCCGTCGACGGCCGCTCGGCCTGCGAGCTGATTCCAGAGCTGCAGCCGGACGTGGTGCTACTCGATATGCGCATGCCGGAGATGTCTGGACTGGACGTGCTCGATCATCTGGGAAAAGCCGGCAAGCTGCCGCCAACGATCATTCTGACGACGTTCGATGACGACACGCTGGTGCTTGCCGGTATTAAGGCGGGCGCCAAAGGCTATCTGCTGAAGGACGTATCGCTCGACGAGCTGGTCGGCGCGGTGCGCACCGTGGCAGAGGGCGGCACGCTGGTGCGACCGGCGGTGACTGAGCGACTGCTTAAGGGGCTCGACGGGATCCGTACCGAGTTTTCCAGTCTCGATCGGCCTGATCCGCTGACCGATCGAGAGACGGAAATTCTTCGCCTGATGGCGGGCGGCTACAGCAATAAGGAGATCGCCAACTCGCTGGGCGTTGCGGAAGGCACCGTGAAAAACCACGTATCCAACATCCTTTCCAAGCTGGGTGTCCGCGACCGCACCCGGGCGGTGCTGAAGGCGTTTGAGCTCGGGATTGTCTGACCGCGTCCGGTTTGGGTCGATGGACACGATCAAGTGGCGTAAATGCCCGTAGTGACGCCAGACGCGCCGGGGGGTGACCCGGAACGGCAGTTTTTTCCGACGCCGTCGCGAGGGCTTAATCGGTAACATTGTGTCAAAAATTGTAAACGGGCATAGGAAATCAACCGCTTACGTCAACATTTTGACGCCGGCAAACCAAATGTGACGGAGTTCACAGATTTGGCCAGCGGGCGGCGTCTAATGGTGCGTCCATAGCCACCATTTTGATCACAACCGGGGGGTGTGTTCAGTGAGGAAATCTGCCTTGGCCGTAGCCGTTACGCTGGCTTTCGGCTTCTGCTCCAGCGTCAACGCCCAAACCGCGCCGTCCTGGCGCTCAGCGTCCGAAAGACCCGAGCGGATCGAAGCGCCGCCCGAGGTGGAAACGCCGGATATTTCCTTTGAAATCGACCGAGAGGCCCTGTTTGGCCGGCCCATGGGTTTTGCGCCGGACCCGCAGACGGTCGAATCCGAAACGGCCGCGCCTGAGCTTGATCTGAGTATCGAGCCAGCGCTTGAGCCACAGCTCGACGCAGCACCCTTGAGCGAAGCACCGCAACTGCGCGAAGGCGCCGAGCCCGACAACAAGAAAACGTCGCCCGAAGGGACGCGTGAGTTAGCGACGGATTCGCTGGATGCGCCCGTCAACGAAGCCGAGATTGAAACGCTGGTCACCTTCGCTAATACCGACGAGCTGCCGGCGCGAGAGACGCTGGGGACCCCTGAACCTACGTCAATCGCTACGCCAGACGCAGGACCCGCCGAGGAAACCCTCGCGGAGGTGGCGGTGACCGACGACGAGAAAGCGGCCATGGTTCGCGAGACGCAGGTTGATCCCACCACGTCGATGGTATCGATCGACCGGCCGGCGCCGGTCAGCTCGATGGTGGCACCCGCTGCGCCCGCGAGCTTCAAGCTGGTGCGCACGCGGACGGTCCAGCCCGAGTATCCCCGCGAGGCCGCCAGGCTCCAGCAGGAAGGCTGGGTCGACCTGCGCCTGACGGTCGCGCCCAGCGGCCGGGTCAGTGATGTCGACGTGGTCGACGCGAAGCCACGGCAGCTGTTCGACGCCGCCGCCCGCCGGGCGGCACGCCAATGGCGTTTTGAACCTCCGGCGGACTCGGGAATTATCGAGCCGCAAACCGCGATGATCCGCCTGACGTTCGTCATGGACTAGCGCGGCGATGCTTGGGTACCTCCAGTCTGGCTGAATCCCCGTGCCACCGGCCGCCGCTCGTCGGCGGCACGGTGAGACCCGACCTCCAAACAATCTTTTCTTAGCGACCTCCGCGCGCGGGAACTTTTTCTGTCCTGCGCAGTCACAGCGCGGGCGGGGCGAGGGCAGGCGTGTTGGGGTTGAAATGCCGACCGTTTGCGATAAAAATGCGCCCCCGCAAGCGGGCGCCATGAGGCGCTGCCTGACTCACTGTCGCAAGAACCAAGAAGATGATTGAAATCAAAGATCTAAGAAAAGATTTTGGGTCGCTGACGGCCGTTCGCGATCTGTCCTTTGAGGTTCCTGAAGGGCAGGTGCTGGGGTTCCTGGGGCCGAACGGCGCCGGCAAGTCCACCACCATGAAAATGATCTGCGGGTTTCTGACGCCGACCGCTGGCTCCGTTTCGGTGTGTGGCTTCGACATCGAGACCCAGCCCCTGGAAGCCAAGCGATGCATGGGATACCTGCCTGAGGGGGCACCCGGCTACGGCGAGATGACCCCACAGCAGTTTCTCGATTTCATCGCTGACATCCGCGGCCTCGACACCGCGCAGCGCCGCGAGCGTCAGGGGAAAGTCATCGATCAGCTCCAGCTGGGCCGCGTGCTGCACCAGTCGATCGACACGCTCTCGAAGGGTTTCCGGCGGCGCGTCGGATTGGCACAGGCGCTGCTGCACGATCCCCGCGTTCTGATCCTCGACGAGCCTACGGACGGCCTGGACCCGAACCAGAAGCACGAGGTGCGGGAGCTGATCGGCGCGCTGGCGAAAGACAAAATTGTGATCGTTTCCACTCACATCCTCGAAGAGGTGGAAGCTGTGTGTGATCGGGCCATCATCATCGCCCGCGGCCGCCTGCTGGCAGACGCCACGCCGCAGGAGCTCGAGGCCAAGTCGCGTTATCACAACGCCGTGCGGCTGACGACGAGCGAGCTCGACGCAGCCGTGGAGCAGATCAGCCGGCTGGCCAACGTCACGCACGTCGACGTCGAGCGTAACTCCCGCCGGCTGGTCGCGATCCCACAAAGCGGCACGGCGCCGTTTGGCGAGATCTCCAAGCTGGCTCAAGAGCAGGGCTGGCCAGTGGAGGAGCTGACGGTTGAACGCGGCCGGCTGGACGAAGTGTTCCGTCAGATCACGCTCGGTGGTACGGACAGTCAGGGGGCACAGGCATGAGCCAGACGCTGAATATCTTCCGGCGGGAAATCGCCAGCTACTTTGCAACGCCCGTCGCGTACGTTTTTATCGTGATTTTTCTGCTGCTGATGGGCTGGTTCAGCTGGGGCTTCGGCCGTTTGTTCGAGAGCGGGCAGGCTGACCTTTACGGGCCGTTCTTCAACTTCCATCCGTGGCTGTATCTCTTTCTGGTGCCCGCTATTTCCATGCGGTTGTGGGCCGAGGAGCGCAAGAGCGGCACGATCGAGCTGCTGCTGACGCTGCCGGTCAGCATGCTGCAGGCCGTGATCGGTAAGTTTCTCGCGGCCTGGGCATTCTGCGGTCTGGCGCTTGCCCTAACGTTCCCCGTCTGGATCAGCGTCAATTACCTGGGTGAGCCGGATAACGGCGTCATCCTCGCGGGTTACGTTGGCAGCTTCCTGATGGCGGGCGGTTTCCTCGCCATCGGTTCCTGCATCTCGGCGACCACCCGCAACCAGGTCGTGGCGTTCATTCTGACCGTGGTGGTGTGCTTTGCCTTTCTGCTGTTCGGCCTGTCGGGGGTCATCGACTTCTTCCGCGGCTGGGCACCGTCTGCTCTGGTGGACGCGCTGGCGGGACTGAGCTTCTCCACCCACTTCGACGCCATTGCCAAGGGCGTGCTGGACCTGCGCGACATTTTGTTTTTCCTTCTGGTGATCGCGTTCTGGCTGGCCGCCAACGCCATTGTGATCGATCTCAAAAAGGCTGACTGACCATGTCACAACAGGCAAAACGCAACTACGGCGCGGGTGCGCTGCTGATTCTCGCGGTGCTGTTTGTGGCGCTGCTGTTTGTGGTATCGCTGGTGTTTCGCGGCGCGCGCTTCGACCTGACCGAAAACAACCTGTATTCGGTCTCCCAGGGCACCCGCAACATCCTGGCCAGCATCGACGAGCCGCTGAACCTGTACCTGTATTTCTCCGACTCCGTCAGCAAAGACGTGCCGGGACTGACGCCGTACCGGGATTACAGCCGCCGCGTTCGGGACATGCTGACCGAGTTTTCCAGCTACGCGGGCGGTAACCTGAATCTACAGGTCATCGATCCGCTGCCGTTTTCCGAAGCGGAAGACGCGGCCAGCGCCGCCGGTTTGACCGGCTTCCCCGCCAACAGCGCTGGGGACACTTTCTTTTTCGGTCTGGTGGCGACCAATGCGGTCGAAGGGCGCGAGACCGTCGCCTTCTTCGATCCGAGCAAAGAAGCGTTTCTGGAATACGATCTGGCCAAGCTGATCTACAACCTCAATCAGGTCAGCAAGCCGGTGATCGGCGTGATGAGCACGCTGCCTATCAACCGGGGCTTCGATCCCGCCACCCGCCAGATGCGCGAACCCTGGATTGTGCTGCAGCAGGCGGAACAGCTGTTCGAGGTGCGGCAGGTGGCGCCGACCGCTGACGTCATCGATCCCGAGATCGACGTGCTGGCGGTTGTGCATCCGAAAGACCTGACCGATACCACCGTCTACGCTATCGATCAGTTTGTGCTTCGCGGCGGCAAGCTGGCGGTATTTGTCGATCCACAGGCGGAGATGGACATTCCTGCTGACGCCCAAACCAATCCTCAGGCGGCGATGTTTGCTGAGCGATCGTCCGATCTGTCCAAGCTGCTGGAGACCTGGGGCGTGGCCTATGACGCCAAGCAGGTGGTACTCGATCGTACCTACGGGCTGCAGGTGTCCGCCGGACCTGGGCGGCGACCGGTCCGGCATGTGGGCATCCTGTCAATCGATACGGCCGGCATGAACGGTGATGACGTGACGCTCGCCGAGCTGTCGACGATCAACGTCTCCCAGTCCGGGCACCTGGCAAAAAAGCCGGATGCTGAGGTCGAGTTTGAACCGCTGCTCACCACCACCGAGGACAGCATGAGCGTCAGCAGCGATCGGGTACGGTTTATGACCGACCCCAGCTCGCTGCTCGATGGCTTTGCGCCGAGCGGCCAGACCTACACGATCGCCGCCCGAGTCCGAGGCACGTTCAGCTCGGCGTTCCCCGACGGGGCACCGCCACCGGAGGCGACTGAGGGCGAGGAGCCGGCGGCACCCAGCACGGCCGAGCACCTGGCGGCCGCAACCGAGCCCAACGATATTCTGGTGGTCGCCGACACCGATATCCTCAGCGACCGGCTGTGGGCGCAGGCGCAGTCTTTCCTGGGGCAACGTCTCATCAGCGCGTTTGCCAACAACGGTGACTTCATCATCAACTCGCTGGACAACCTGACCGGAAGCTCCGACCTCATCAGCATTCGCGGGCGCGCGACCTCGCAGCGGCCGTTCACCCGGGTCCAGGAGCTGCAGCGCCAGGCTGAAGCCCGCTATCAGGCCACAGAGCAGCAGCTTGAACAGCAGCTCCAGGAGACCGAACGTAAGCTGACCGAGCTGCAGGCGGGTCGCGACGACAGCAACCCGCTCATCTTGACGCCGGAGCAGCAGGCGGAGCTGGCCCGTTTCCAGGATGAGCGTCTGCGGATTCGTCAGGAGCTTCGGCAGGTGCAGAGCAACCTGCGCGGGGACATCGAAAGCCTGGGAACCTGGCTCAAAGTGATCAATATAGGCCTGGTGCCGCTCCTGGTGACGCTCTTTGCGCTGACCATTGCCTGGCGCCGGGCGCGACGTCGAGAGGAGGCCAACCGATGAATAAGAATCTGCTGCTGCCGCTGGCGCTCGCCGCTGCGGTCTTTGTCGGCATCGGCATCTGGCTCTCGGGCCAGGAAGCGCCGGTCACGGCCGCCCAGAGCGGCGGGCTGCTAATCGAGGGTTTGGCCGATCGGGTCAACGACATCACCGCTGTGACCGTCACCGACGGCGACGAGCAGGTGACGCTAGAGCGCGACGGCGGAGTCTGGCACGTGGCTGAGCGGGACGGCTATCGGGCTGACCTGTCCCAGCTCCGCCGACGCCTGGTCGCGCTGGTTGAGGCCAAGCGGCTGGAGGGCAAGACAACCAATCCCGAGCGCTATGCGCAGCTCGGCGTCTCCGACGTTGCGGTAGGCGACGACGACGACCAGAACCTGAAGGTCACTGTTGTCGGGCCCGAAGGTTTTGATCTGATCGTCGGCAAGCGCGCCAACGCCAGCCAGGGGACTTACGTGCGTTTCGCCGACGAAGCCCAAAGCTGGCTGGCCAGCGGCGATTTGCGCTTCAGCGCCAACGCACGCGACTGGCTGAAGAAAGACGTGCTGGACATTCCGGCCAACCGGGTCCGCCGTGCGAGCCTGGCCCACAGCGGCGGTGATCGGATCGAGCTGTCCAAGGCCAGACCGGAAGACCCCAACTACACGCTCGACAACATCCCGGACGGCCGTGAAGCGCTTTCTCCGAGCGCGGGCAACTCCATTGCGAGCGCCGTTGCGGGTCTGCGGTTCGAAGACGTAGCGCCGGCCAGCCAGGAGACCTTTCAGGGGCTGGAGATTGTGCAGGGTGAATATGAGACATTTGACGGCCTGCGAGTCGGCACGCGAGCGTTCAGCCGCGACGACAAGTACTACGTAATGCTGGATGTGGCTTTTGACGCGGCGCTTGCCGCTGAATCTCAGCCGGAGCCCACTACTGCGACAGCCGACGAGAGCGCCGGCGAGTCGGACGTTGAGGCAACCGAAGGCGAAGCCACCAGCGGCTTTGAAGATCCGCAGGCGGCGCAAGCGGCGGCTGACGCGGCGGCGCTGGCGGCTTATGAGGAAGCGGTCGCGGCCGCCGAAGAGGAAGCCGAAGCGCTGAAGGCGGTGACCGACGGCTGGGTGTTTGAGATCCCGTCCTACAAGCACGGCAACCTGACCAAAAGCCTGGAAGACCTGCTGAAACCGCTGGACGACGGCAGCGACGGAGACGGCGCCGAGTGATCGGGCAGGGCTTCCGGCTCTCGGCAAGCCCAAGGCCAGGAGCGAAGCCCTGATGGGACGCAACCCGTGGCTGGCCGTCAGCGCTCTGCTCGGGGCCGTGGGCGTCATCCTCGGCGCACTCGGCTCCCACCTTTTCGAAGTGCTTCGGCCGGACCAGTACGATCTGGCCAATCGCTATCACCTCGTGCACGCGGTTCTGCTGGCGGCACTGAGCCTGACGCTAAAACCTGAAGACGGCATGTTGCGCCGAGGCGTCATGGCCGGCTTTGCCGTGGGCCTGGTCCTGTTCTGCGGCGCGCTTTATCTCTCCAGCCTGGGGCTGGCCGGCTCACGACTTGCGCCCACCGGCGGGAGTATTCTGATCCTCAGCTGGATCGGGCTCGCCGTCAGCGCACTGCTGCCGCCCTCCCGCTGAAACGTCGCTGCTGCACGCACCTGGCGGCGCGCTATGTGACGGTAATATTACGACCTTTGCTATACTCACGCCGGCCGCGCAAGTGGTTGTCACCGCGGCATTTCACGGTTGAACAGGGGTTGAGATATGAAGCGAGTGTTAGGTTGGATCGTGCTGGGCCTCTTATGGCCGCTGCTGACGCAGGCGCAGTCGACGGAAACCATCAACGTTCGAGGACTTTCCGCGCCGGTTGAGGTGTTCACCCCGGCCACCGGCATACCCAGCATCACGGCCAGCAGCGAAGTCGACGCCGCGTTTGTGCAGGGTTATATCCACGCTCGCGACCGCTTCTGGCAAATGGACTTCAACCGCCGGCTCGCCAGCGGCACGGTCTCTGAGCTCGTAGGCAGCTCGGCTCTCGGCACCGACATTCAGCTGCGAACGCTGGGCTTCCGGCGTGACGCCTGGCAAACCTATGCCGCCAGCTCACAGGCGCTCAGGGCGCAGCTACGCGCATACGCCAACGGCGTGAACACGTGGCTGGCCAGCAACCCGCTGCCGCCGGAGTACGCAGCGCTCGAGCTGACCGCCGCCGAGCCCTGGGCGCCGGTGGACAGCCTGGCCTTTGCCAAACTGTTGGCTTTTGACCTGTCCGCGGATCTTGAGGAGATCGACCTGACGGTAACGATCGGCACCTATCAGGCTGTGGGTGACGCCGCCGGGTTCGACGGCACGGCGCTGTTTTTTGAGGACACCCATCGACAGGCGCCACCCGACGGTCGACTCACGCTGCCGGATTTTCTGAGCTCTATCGGCGTGCTGGGGCAGAAGCGAGAGCAGCTGTCTGCATCCAAGACGTTTCCCAAGATTCAACCGGACCAGCTGGCACTGGCGGAGAGCCTCCTCGGCAAAATGCGGGGCAACCCGGTCATGAATCGCATCCTCGAGCAGGGACCCGAGGAGAAGGGCAGCAATATCTGGATGATCGCGGGCGAGTTGACCGACACCGGTTCTCCGATCATCGCGAACGATCCGCATTTGTCGCTAAATACGCCGTCCGTTTTCTATCCCATTCACATCAACGTGCGTGACGCGAACGGCAATGAGCCGCTCAACGTGGCCGGCGTGGCTTTTACCGGCGCGCCGCTGATTGCCCAGGGATGTAACTCGACGCTTTGTTGGGGTTCTACGGTAAACCCGATTGACGAGGGCGACTTCTTTTTTGAGTCGCTGCGTTTCAACAGTCTTGGACTTCCCACACACACGATCTATCAGGGCCAGGAAGAGCCGATCATCTGGATTGTGCAGAGCTACTTCGCCAATCAGCTTGACGGCGTGCCCGACAACGTTGAAAGGCAGAACGTAGGCATCGATGCTGGCGGGATCACCTTCATTGTCCCGAGACGCAACAATGGACCAATCTTGGACCTTTCCGGCAACCAGGGCGTGAGCTTCCAGTACACCGGGTCCGGCCCGACCTTCGAGGTTGAAGCCTTTCAGGCGATGGCCAAAGCGGCTGACGTCGATGAATTCGCGGTGGCCGTTCAGCAGTTCGATTTCGGATCTCAGAACTTCGGTGCCGCCGATATCTTTGGCAACATCGGTTACTTCACTCCGGCGGAGGTACCGATCCGTTCGGATCTCCAGCTTCTCAATGCGCCAGACGGAGGCATTCCGCCGCTATTCATCCGTGACGGCACCGGCGCGTTGATGCACGAGTGGCTGCCGCTGGAGAACCCGCAGCCCGGGCAGTCAACGCCCAGCGAGATTCTGCCGGTCAACGAACAGCCTGCCTCAATCAATCCGGCCAGCGGCTTTCTTGCCAATGCCAACAACGATCCGGTAGGCACCACGCTGGACAACAACACGCTCAATCAGGTGAGACCTGGCGGCGGTTTGTACTATCTGAACCAAAGCGTCTATGCGAGCTATCGTCAGGGTCGTCTCGACCGCCTGATCGAAGACGCGATTGCCTCCGGTGATCCGATCCGCACCGCTGACGTTGCGAGCTGGCAGGCCAACAACCAGATGCTGGACGCGGAGCTGATCGTGCCGTATATCCTCACCGCGTTTGCCAACGCCGGTGACGCCAACGCCTGGCCGGCGCTGGCGGGTGTCGCCGCCGATCCACAGGTGCAGGAGGTGATTGCGCTGCTGACGCAGTGGGACTTCAGTTCACCCACCGGCATCCCGGAAGGATACGACCCGGGTGACAACCCGTTTGCGCTGGCGCCACCCAGCGACCAGGAGATCATGAACTCGGTGGCGGCCACCGTGTATGCCCAGTGGCGCAGCCTGATGATCCAGAACACCATCGACGCAACCCTGGGCGCGGTTGGCCTGGGTGGCAACCGACCCGGCAGCACACTCGCATTCAACGCCTTCAAAAACCTGCTCGATACCTTTGATACTAACCAGGGTATCGGCGCATCGGGGCTGAATTTCTTTACCAATCCCGATGCACCGGACGCTGAGTCCGCGCGCGATTTCCTGATCCTGGCGACGGTCCGTCAGTCGCTCGACCTGCTGGCGAGCGACGAATTTGCGGCGGCCTTCGCCAACTCTACGGACGTCATGGACTACCGCTGGGGCAAGCTCCATCGCATCGTTCTGGACCACCCCCTCGGCGGTCCGTTCAACCTGCCAAACGGGCTGTACGGCCTGAGTACGGTTGAGGGGCTGGACGGCATTCCGCGCGCCGGCGGCTACCAGGTGCTGGACGCCTCAACCCACAGCGTGCGCGCCGATACGCTGAACGGTTTTATGTTCGGCTCAGGTCCCGCGAGGCGGTTTATCGGCAACATGACGCCCGGTGGTCCGCAGGCTCTGCAGGTGGTCCCCGGCGGCCAGAGCGGCGTGCTGGGCGATCCCAACTACGCCAACCAGCTCTATCCGTGGCTGGGTAACGCGTTTCTGCCGCTGCAGCTTGATCCGGATCAGGCGGCGGCGGACGCAGCGTCCCAGCTTCGGTTCGAACCAACGCCCT
>JANQOZ010000116.1 GCA_028285525.1 Lysobacterales bacterium | reverse complement strand
GTGACCAGGCCGGCGGACGGCGATCCGGCCCCAGCCGCTGCCGACGGTGAGGCTCAGCCTGCGCGCGCCGCATTCTTCCACGCCAGTCAGCGCCAGGAGCGCGTGACGCTGGCGCAGAATCGAACGGGGCTTGAGGCGATCAGCGCAGCCACCGGGGGGCGTTACTTCACCACGGCCAGCGCCGATCAGCTCAGCGACGTGATCAGTACCACCAGCGCCGGCATCACCGCGACCGAAGTTCTGCCCGTTTGGGATGCGCCGCTGCTTTTGCTGCTGCTGGTGCTCGTGAAGTCCGCCGAGTGGCTGCTGCGGCGCCGCTGGTCGGTGATCTGATGCGGCTGCCGGGCGGAATGCTGTGGGTTGCGGTCTGGGCGGTACTCGCCAGCCACGTTCCGGCCGCGAGCGCCGAGGTCTACAGCCTGACCGCGGCCGGGCTGGGCGGTGACGCTGACTACGACCGCCGCTTCGCCGCGGACGCTGAGCGAATCCATGGGGCGATGCAGGGCAGCGCCAGCCTGCTGACCGGGCAGGGCGCTACCCGGGAAACCATCCTCGGTGAGCTGGAACGTTGGGCCGCCAGCATGACGCAAGACGACCAGGCGATTGTGGTGCTTATCGGTCACGGGTCGATGGCCTCCGACGACTATCGCTTCAACGTCGCTGGACCCGATTTGACCGGGACCGACCTGGCGGGCGCCCTGGAGGCTCTTCCCGCGCAGCGCCAGGTGCTGGTCAACACAACCAGCGCGAGCGGCGCGCTGCTGGATCGGCTTGCCGGCCGGCCGGGGCGGGTGATCATCACCGCCACCAAGAACGGGCGAGAGCTGCAGGCCACGCGCTTTGCCAGCCACTTTGCCAGCGCCCTGCGCGCTCCCGCGGCTGACCTGGACAAAGATCGTCGAATCAACGCCGCCGAGGCTTTTGCTTTTGCGGAAAGAGCCGTGGCCGACTATTTCGAGGGCGAGGGACTGCTGGCGACCGAGCACCCCCGCCAGCTCGGGGACAACCCCTCGGGCCTCATCCTGGCGCGCCTTGATGAACAGGAGAGCGACGCGGTTGCGCCCGAGCTGCTGGCTCGCCGGGAGACGCTCAACGACCAGATCCGCGCGCTGCGGGCGCGGCGCAGTCAGATGGATCAGGCGGAGTACCTGCAGGAGCTCCAGTCGCTGCTGATCTCCTTGTCGATGGTGTCGGAAAAGATCGAGGCAGCGGGCGGCGGCGCGCAGTCAGATTCGGGAGGCCGCCCGTGAGCCGGTGTGCCCGCCATTCAGCCTGGCTGCTGCCGCTGCTCCTGCTCGCCGGCAGCGTGGGCGCCACCCAGCGAGGTATCCACTACGGCGAAATCGAAGATCCCGGGCTGGTCGCCTGTGACCAGCAGCTCTGGCAGGGTCGCATACAGCGGGCCCGGGAATGCTACCGCCAGCTCCTCGGCAAAGCGCCCGCCACGGCGCTGCGCGCGGAGCTCGCCTGGGCGCTGGGCGAGATCAAGGCCGCCAACAGCTGGTTTCGACAGGCGGTCCAGGAAGACCCCGAATCCGCATCGCTGCGCACCCGCTGGGGATGGCTGTTTGCGGTGACGCACCAGGCCGCGGAGGCGCAGGCGTTGTTCAACGAAGCCCTGACGCTGGATCCGGACTATGTCTATGCCAAGCTCGGGCTCGCCAGCGTGATGGCGGGTGGCTTCAGCGGCGCGGCCAGCGAGGCACTGGAGCCGCTGCTGACCGACGCCAATATTCCGACCGGTGCGGCGATTCGGGCCAGCCTGCTGAAGGCCTGGCTGGCGCTTGAAGAAGGGCATCTCGACGATGCGGCAACGCTGCTCGATCGCGCGGACGGCATGCTGCGGTCGAGCACCTGGCCGAGGCTCGAGCTGCTGGCGCTGCGCGCTGCGCACGCCGCGCTGGGCGACGAACCGGTGCAGCCATGGGTGGATGAGGCGCTGGCGCTGAACGGTTCGTTCGGAGATGCCTGGGCGGTCCCGGCCTACTTTATGGTGATCACGCGTCGCTACGAGCAGGCCGGCCGCTGGTACGAGGCGGCGCTGGCCGTGCAGCCCGATCTGTGGTCAGCCCGGCTTGAGCTCGGGACCAACCTGCTGCGCCTGGACCGGCCGGTCGAGGCCCGGCGCCAGATCGAGGCCGCCTACACAGGTGACCCCTACAACGCCAAGACGGTCAACTCGCTGCGCCTGCTCGACACGCTCGACGGCTTTGAGATCCGTACCCTGACCATGGGAGATAAAGGCCTGAAGCTCCGCCTCCACAGCGAAGAGGCGGCGGTGCTGACCCCGTATGTGGCCGACTTGACCCGGCGCAGCGTGGCGCTGTTCAGCGAGCGATATCGGTACACGCCCAGCCAGCCGGTGGTCGTCGAGATGTATCCGGACCACGAAGACTTCGCCGTGCGCACCGTCGGGCTGCCCGGCGTCGGCATCCTGGGGGCTACCTTCGGCTACGTGGTGGCGATGGATTCACCGGCCGCCCGGTCACCCGATGATTTCCACTGGGGCACAACGCTCTGGCACGAAATCGCCCACATTTTCACGCTGCGCGCGACCGATCACCGCGTGACCCGCTGGTTCAGTGAAGGCATCTCGGTTTTTGAAGAGTGGCGCACCGGGCCAGTGCCGGGCCGGCAGATTCCGCTGGTGGCCCTCAACGCGATGGCGGAGGGCAAGCTGCTGCCGCTGGCCGAGCTGGACGCCAGCTTTATCCGCCCGTCCTACCCGCAGCAGGTGCTCGTGTCCTACATGCAGGCCGGGCTGACGTGCGATTTCATCGAGCAGGAATTCGGCTTCGCGCCGCTGGTGGAGATCCTGGCTCAGTACAAGGCTGGCGCCGGTACGCGTACGGCAGTTGAAACGGCGCTTGGCATCAAGCTGGAGCAGTTCGACGAGCGGTTCTCGGCCTTCATCGACAGCGAGTTCGGCGAGACCTTTGCCGCTTTGACGGAGTTTGAGCAGACGCGAGGTGACGCCACCCGCGCCGCGCGCGAGCAGCGCTGGGCGGATGTTGTCGAGCCCGCCCAGCGGGCGGTGACGCTGCTGCCGGCGTACGTCGACGCCGACAGCCCCTACCTGATGCTGGCCCGCGCGCAGCGCGAGCTCGAGCAGCCGGCGGAGGAGCAGGCGACGCTGCAGGCCTTTTTCGACGCCGGTGGGCGGCTGCCGGCGGCTCTGGATCGCCTGGCCGCGCTGCTGCAGGAGCAGGACAACGTGGCGGCGGCGGCGGACATTCTCGACGAGTCGAACTGGGTGGCGCCGCTGGACTGGGAGCGTCACAGCCGCCTGGGCGGGCTCTGGATGCAGCTCGGCGACAGCGACGCGGCGGTGCGCGAGTACCGTGCCGCGCTGGCGCTGAATCCCCATGACCGGGCTGACGCCCACCTCAACCTGGCACGGTCACTGCAATCTGCCGGTCGGGCTGACGAGGCGCGCCTGGAGGTACTGTCAGCACTGGAGCTGGCCCCGAATTTTCGCGAAGCTCAGAAGCTCCTGATGAGCCTCATTGAGTCCTGAGAAAGATTTTTACCGAAGGTGATGAACATGGAAACTGAGTTAAGCCCGGATGTTGCCAAACAGGTGGAGCGCTTCCGCGCCGCCATGGGCGAAATTCGTACCCAGGTTGGGAAGGTGATCGTGGGTCAGGAAGAGGTCGTAGAAAGTCTGCTGATCACGCTGCTGGTCGGTGGTCACTGCCTCATCACCGGCCTGCCCGGGACCGCCAAGACGCTGCTCGTGCGCACCATGGCCACGGCGCTCGGCCTGGATTTCAAGCGCATCCAGTTCACCCCCGATCTGATGCCCACGGACGTCACCGGCACCGATATCGTCGATGAGGACGAGGCGAGCGGCCGGCGTCAGTGGCGGTTTGTGCCCGGCCCGGTGTTTACGAACGTACTGCTTGCCGACGAGATCAACCGGACTCCGCCCAAGACGCAGGCGGCGCTGCTGGAGGCCATGCAGGAGGCGCGCGTGACCGTGCGGGGCACCACCCACGAGCTGGGCAAGCCGTTTTTCGTGTTGGCAACGCAAAACCCCATCGAGCTCGAAGGCACCTACCCGCTGCCTGAGGCACAGCTCGACCGCTTTCTCTTTAATGTTCTGCTCGACTATCTGCCGGCCGAAGATGAGCTGGCGGTGGTGCGACGCTTTACCGAACGCGTCGACATGCCGGAGGTGACCGCCTGCACCAGCGGCGAGGAGATTGTCGGCTTTCAATGGCTGGTGCGTCAGGTCCCGGTCTCTGAGGCCATGGGGCAGCTGGCGGTCGACGTGGTCCGCGCCACCCGGCCGAGCGATGCGGCCGCCACCGAAAAGGTGCGCAAATATGTGAACTATGGCGCCAGCGTTCGCGCCAGCCTGTTCCTCGTGCTGTCGGCCAAGGCGCGGGCGCTCCTCGCGGGCCGCTATCACGTCATCGCCGAGGACATTCTGGCGCTGGCGGCCCCGGTGCTGCGGCACCGCGTCCTGCTCAACTACTTCGCCGAGGCTGACGGCCTCACCGTGGACGACGTGCTGACCGACCTGGTGGCGCAGCCCGCGCTGCAGCGGGCCAGCTGAGGCAGTGTCCTGCATCGTTAATTCGTTGGATTCTGATGAGCCCGAAATCGCCAAGAGCAAGGCGCATTGCGCCGGCAATGGTGACTCCATTGCCAAGCTATGCAACGCAGCTCTTGGCGATTTCGGGCCACCCGCAGGGCGCGTCCCACAAGGGCTGTGGCGGTGTTGCAGCCCTTGGCCATGGAATGGCCATGGCGCGGCGGGCTGCGCCTACCCACAGCCCTTGTGACACGCGTCATAATGCAACGAATTAACGATGCAGGACACTAGACCGGTGCGACCAGCCAGCCATCTGCTCCAGCCCGCAGACCTCGACGGTCTGAACAACATGGAGCTGATCGCGCGCAGCGTGGTCCAGGGGCTGCTGCTGGGGCTGCACCGATCGCCGTTGTTTGGCTTCAGCCAGGAGTTTGCGGAGTACCGTCCTTACCGGGATGGGGATGATCCGCGGCACGTCGACTGGAACGTTTACGCGCGCTCCGAACGGATGGTGATCAAACAGTTTCTTGGCGATACCAATGCCCACCTGATGATCCTGCTCGATGCCAGCGCCTCGATGGGTTTTGGGCAGCCGGTGAGCAAGCTGCGCTATGCCCAGATGCTGGCGGCGTGTCTGACCTTTCTCGCCGGCCGGCAGCACGATGCCACCGGCCTGCTGGTCTTCGACGAGGCCGTTCGGGCCTACCATCCGCCGGCCACGCGCCCGGGATCGCGGGCCGCCATGATGCACACGATCGAGGCGCTGGAGCCGGGGCGCGGCACGAGCTACCAACCTCCGATTGACGAGTTTTCCCGGCGGGTCAGCCGGCGCGGCCTGGTGGCTGTCGTCTCCGATTTTTTTGGCGATCCGGAGCAGATGGTCGAAGCGGTCCAGCCGCTGTGCCTGGCCGGCCACGACTGCATCTTTTTTCAGGTGCTCGACGGCCAGGAGCTTAAGCCCGAAGACCGCGGCCCGCGGCTTCTCAAAGATATGGAGTCCGGCGAGACGGTTGAGGTCTCGCGGGAGTTTCTCCAGCAAGACTATCCGCAGCGCATCGAACGGCACGTTCAGGACGTGGCGCTGGCGGTCGGCCGGGCCGGCGGCCAGCACGTGCTGCTCGACACGCGTCAGCCGCTCGGCACCGCGCTGCGCAACTACCTCCAGTTTCGGCAGCATCGCCAATGAGCTTCGGCGCGCCGGGAATTCTGCTGGGTCTGCTGCTGCTTGGGCTGCCGCTCTGGCTGCATCGCCTGCGCACCGACAGCGCCCGCAGCGAACCGTTCAGCTCCGTTCGCCTGCTGGAGGCAGCGACCCAGCGGGTGTTTGTCGACCGCCGCATCCGCTACTGGCTTCTGCTGGCGCTGCGCCTCGCGCTCCTCGCGCTGGCGGTCCTGCTCTTTGCCCGGCCCCAGCTCAATGCGGTTGCGGACGCGGGTGAAGAGGAAACCTTCCACTGGGTGCTGCTGGATCTGAGTGCCTCCATGCAGCGGCCAGCTCTTGGCGATGCCGTGAGCGAGACGGTCGAGGACGTGTTGGCCTCCATTCCGGATGGTCAGCCTGTCGGATTGCTGTCAGCCCAGGGCAGCCTGGAGGTTGAGGTGCCGCTCGGTCAGGCCCGGGGCGCGGTGGTCAGCGCCGCGGGTCGCCTTGAGCCCGGAGCTGGCCGGCTGGATTTTGGAGACGTTGTCGGCGCGCTCGGCGACTTCCTGGACCGCAGCGCGGCCAACGCCGTGGTGCACCTGATCAGCGACTTTCAGGCGAGCGGGCTGCCGGCGCAGTTCTCGTTGCTGGTGCCCAGGGCGCCCTACGAGCTGCAGCTGCATCCGGTGGTCGGTGCAACCGACAACGCGTGGATCAGCGCCGCCGCTGTTGCCGATGAAACGCTGACGGCGCAGCTGGTCGGCGCCGATAATTTTGGTGAGGTCACTGTCCAGGTCGGCGACGAGCCCGCGCAGGTGGTGGCGGCAGATCCGGCCAGCGGGCAGGTCCGAGCTGAGCTGGACCTGCTCCCGCAGCAAAACCTGATTTCGCTCTCCGTTGACGACAGCGGGACAGCGGTGGATAACAGCTTTTATCTGCTGGTCGATCGGTCGCCCAAGGAGCAGGTGCCACTGCTCTCTGCCGGGCCTGCGTCCGGCGCCGAGGAGGCCAACCCGTACCTCAGCGCAGCGCTGACCGCCGTCAGCAACCGCGCCGAGCTGGCCCCGGTGGCGGCCGCGGAGTTCGATGCCAGGCGGCTAAGCCGGCATCGCTGGCTGGTGATCGAAGATCTCGGCAGCATCTCTAGCGGGCTGGCCCGCGCCCTGGAGTCGTGGGTGCAAGGCGGCGGGCGCGTATTGGCCGGCGCGGCTTCGGCATCGCAAGGCCTGCGCCGGCTGCCGCTGACGGAGCATGAGCTCAAGAGCGCCGAGCTGGCCCTGGCGGATGAGCAGGTTCCGGCTGAGCCGGAGTTTGTCAGCGGCGTGGCGGTTGGGCATCCGCTGCTCGACCGACGCCTGTCGTTCCGCGACATCCAGGTCAGCCGACTGCTGCCGCTGGAGACGCTCGAGACCGATCTGTCGCTGCTCTGGCTGCCGGACGGGCAGCCCCTGGTGCTCGAGCATCGGCTCGGAGACGGGCGGGTGCTGCTGGTGAACGGCGGCTTTGATCGCTCGTTTAACGACTGGCCAACCCGGGCGTCGTTTGTGCCTTTTGTCGGCATCGTTGCAGACTACCTGGCAGGCCACCGGCGTCTGGAGCGCCAGCGAGTCGCGGGCGAGCGGCTGACGCTGCCCGAGCGTGAGGGTGTCAGCTACGAGCTGGTGGCCCCGAGCGCAGCCGGCGACCTGTTTGGTCAGCGCCTGGACCAGGCGGGTGTTCGGCTCGACCAGACCGGCTTTTACGCGCTGCACGGCAGCGACGGGACGGTCCGGCATATCGCCGTGAACGTCGACCCGCGAGAGTCGGATCTCGCGCCGCTCGATGAGACGACGTTCACGCGCTGGCGGGAAGCGCTGGCTCAGCGCAGTCTCCGCAGCATGGTGCCGGTCAACGTGACCGACGCCGACCGTAGCGACAACCGGCTGGCCATCTGGCTGCTCTGCGCTCTCGCCGCGCTGGTGCTCGCCGAGTCGCTGCTGGGCAACTACACAATGAGGAAACCGGCATGAGTCAGCGCAAGCTCAACGATTACGTGACGGCATTTACTGACCGTCTGCGGCGGCGGCAGCGCAACGACGGGCTGGCCGTGCTGGCGGCCGTGGCGCTGGGTTTTTCGCTTCTCGCCGTCTTCTGGCTGGTTCGCAACGGCTTCCCGGAGGCGGAGGTCAGCGCGCTGCGCATCGGCGGTCTGCTTCTGCTGGCGGTGCTGGGTTACGTGCTGCTGTGGCGGCCGCTGCGTCGACCGACCGACAGCGCCGAGCAGGCGCAGGCGCTCGAAGAACGGGCGCCTTTCGGCGGACGGCTCGAAACCTGGGCGGGCACCGCTCCGGACAACCCGCTGCGGCCGCTGCTGGCCGAGGATGCTTTGACCATCGCCCGCCAACACGAGCCGGAAGCGCTGCTCAGCAGCAAGCGGCTCAACGCGCCCGCCGCTCTGGCGGGGCTTTGCCTGGTCGGGCTGCTGGTGCTGCTCGCCGGCGGTGCAGGCCTGTTTGGTTACGGCATGCGTCATCTGTGGGGCGGCTGGCTGATCCCCGATCTGCTGCCGCCGCAGGCGATTGTCGTCACCCCAGGCGATACACTGGTCCGTCGCGGCGGCCGCCTGCTGGTTGAAGCCCGCGCCGAAGGGTTCTCACCCGCCGACGCCGAGGTGTTTGCCCGGCGAGCGGGCGGGGACTGGCAGTCGACCAGGATGCGTGACCTGGCCGGCGAGGAGTCCGCTGACGGCGAGACCTCGCCGGGTCGCTTCGGCTTTACCTTTCCCGCGGTCCGCGAACCGCTGGAGTACTACGTGCAGGCGGGGGGCGTTCGCAGCCCGACCTTCAACGCCGAGGTGATTGCGCTGCCGCGAATCACCGATTTTTCGATGACGTACCGCTATCCGCTGTGGACCCGCCGTGAGCCCGAAACCGTGCGACCCGGCGGAGATATTCAGGCGATCGGCGGCACGGAGGTAACGCTCGAGGTGAGCACCGACGCGCCGCTGCCCGGCGCCGCGGTGGTGCTGGCGGGCTCCTCGACGCCGATGACGCTGGACGGCACCAGGGCTCGCGGGAGTCTGACCGTGTCCGAGGATGAGCAGTACTACCTGGCGGCTGTCGTCGGCGGTGATCAGGTGCGGCTCACCGAGAACTTTCTGATCCGGGCACTTGAGGACCAGGCACCCGCCCTCAGTTTCGCGAGCCCGGCCCGGGATCTCGACGCGCACGCGCTGGAGGAAATTCCGCTCAGCGTGACCGCGGAAGACGATTTTGGGCTCGAGGATCTGACGCTGCACATTGCGGTTAACGGCGGGCCGTTTACCGAGATACCTTTGCTGGACAGCCAGTCGGCAGATAAGGATGAATCGGCCGGCGATCCTGGTAGCCCGGACGGCAAGGCCCGCGGCAGCCACCTGCTGATGCTCGAGACGCTGGCCGAAGGCGACTATCTGCGTCCAGGGGACGTCGTTTCCTACTATGCCAGCGCACGTGACCGGGAGAACGATGCTGAGTCCGACCTGTTTTTTGTCAGCATCAAACCGTTCGACCGGCGGGTCTCTCAGTCGCAGATGGCCGGCGGCCAGTCCGGCCCCGGCAATCAGGACGAAATTTCCCAGCGCCAGCGCGAGATCATCCTGTCCACCTGGAACCTGCGGCGTCAGGAGCGGGAGCTGGAGGACGACGACACGCCCGCGGCTGACGCTGATCAGCTGGCCGAAGCAGAGTCGGCGGCGCCGGCTGATGACCCGGTCGCGGCCAGCTCGCCCGCCGGCGCGCTGGCCGACAAGGCCAGCCTGCTGTCAGACCTGCAGGCGACTCTGGCGGCCCAGGCGACCAGTCTGGCCGAGCGCGCTCGGGCCCGGCAGCTCAGCGTGGCGGATGACGACATCGCCCGCTACATCGGACACCTCGACGACGCCGTTGCCGCTATGGAGCCGGCAGTCGAGCAGCTGAAGCTCGGCGATTTTGAGTCGGCCATGGCGCCGGAGCAGGAGGCGCTGCAGCACCTCCTGCGCGCCGAGTCGGTGTTTACGGATATCTCGATCACCACCAGCAGCAACGCCCAGGGCTCCGGATCCGGCAGTGATCTGGCGGAAATGATGGAGCTAGAGCTGGACCTGGAAAAGAACCAGTACGAAACCGCCAGCCAGGCCTCGCCGCCGCAGCCGGGCCAGAGCGAAGACGAAACGCTGGAGGCGCTGGAGGACCTCGCTCGTCGTCAGCAGGCGCTGGCGGACGCGATGAACAGCAGCGGCAGTCCGACCCCGGCCCAGCGCTGGCAGCAGGAGCGGCTGCAGCGAGAGGTAGAGGAGCTCCTTGAGGAGCTGCGCGGTCGGCCCAGCCAGGGGCAAAGCCAGAGCCAGGCTCAGGCGCAGTCTCAGTCGGGCAGCAGCGGTTCACAGCAGCAGTCCTCGGCATCAGAGCAGCAGCCTGAGTCGGGCGAACCGTCGCTGGAAGAGCGCCTGGAGCAGGCGGCGCGGGCGATGGCCGAGATGAACCGGTCCGGGCAGCCGCCGGGTGCTGAGCCGCAGGATTCGACCGGCGAAGCGCAGGCGGATTCCGCCCAGGCCAGCGGCGACGGGCGGATGGCAGACGGGTCGCAGGCGCAGGGTGACGAGCGCGCGTCAGGTTCTGACGTCGAGGCAGCGCGCCAGGCGCTGGCCCAGCTGCAGGCAGCCAGGGACGAGGCGCTCCGGCGGCAGGCGCAGACGATGGAAGAGACGTTCGACGGCCTGACCGATCGCGCGCAGGAGCTGCTGGACGAACAGAGTGAGCTGGCGGACACCCTCGATACGGCGCTGCGTGAGGCCATGGAAAAGCGCGGTGATGAACCCAATCGGCTGTCCAGCAATGGCCGGCCGGAATCGGGCCTGACGCCCATGCAGGAATATGAGCTGGCCACCCAGAAGCGGCGTCTTGGCCAGGAGCTGCAGACGCTGCAGCAGGATATGCTGGAGGCTGCTCAGCAGTTTGACGAAGCCACCCCTGAAGGCAGCCAGGCGCTGCGTGAGGGAGTCGCCGAACTCGATCGCTCGGAGGCTATCGTCAGGCTTGGCGTTGCTGCCGAATACATCGAATACGGCGCGGCTGCGTATATCGTCTCCACTGAAGATCTGGTTACCAACGCCATGCGGAGCCTGCGGGACAACGCGGCCGACGCGGCTCGACGGGCCGGCCGTTCTGCCGCGCAGGGTCGCGGGGCGCTGGACGAGGCGCTGGCGGAGCTGAGTCAGCTGCGTCGCGATCTGCAGGCGCTGGCCGACGGCAGCGGTGAGCCGGGAGAAGGTCCGCTGGGCCAGGTCCCGGGGCAGGAGCCCGGTCAAACGTCGGGCCAGCAGCCAGGGCAACAACCTGGCTCGCAGCCAGGACAGCAACCAGGGCAGCAACCAGGGCAACAGCCCGGTCAGGGCGCCTTTGGGGAAACGGCTTCCGCCGAGCCAGGCGACCGCCCGGGTCCTGGCGAAGCTGCCGGCGATCGCGGTGGCTCGCAAACCCGTCTTGCGGACGCTGACGGCCAACCTGGTGGACCCGACTCCCGCGGCGGTCTTTCCAATCCCTACGGCGCGGGTGCGGGCAGCTCACCGGCTGGCGCGACGTTTCGACCTCGACGAGCCAGTACCGCGCTGCAGCCAGCCGAGGCCCAGCAGATGATCAACGATCGCGCTGACGACGTGGCCGACTCGTTGTCGGACGCGCTGCCGTCGCTGGCGGGCCGGCGGGTGAGTGAAGAGGAGCTGAGCGAGCTGCGGGAGCTGCTCGGTGAATTTGACCTGGCCTCTCTGACCGGCAATACGGCGCTGCTCGATGCGGAGCTTTCGCGGCTGCTGAGGTTGGCGGAGAATCTGGAGATCGGTGTTCGCAGCGCGGTCCGGGCCAATCGGGACGAGCAGGTGCGCTCGATTGTCCCGCGGCAGGTTGCACCCGAGTACCGCGAAGCCGTAAGCGACTATTACCAGCAGCTCGGCGAAAGGTCCGGCGACACGTCCGGGCAGCCTCGGTAGTCTTTCCCCACACTGCTGCCGGGTTGACGAAAGGCTGAAGGTGGCCGGCGTCAAAGCGGTGTAACCTTTTCGGGCCGACGGCGCTATAAGCCTGTGAACCTGACTACGGAGCTTGTTATGTCGCCCACTAGCCTTTTTCGCTATCGCCACGGTCTTCTGCTGCTGGCGTTGCTCGCCTCCACCGCGCTGCCGCCCGGCGCCGCCTGCGGTCAGCCGGTGCTCGACACCGGAGACTTGCCGGACAACGCGCAGTGGTACGTCCACGCCAACGTCCAGGGTCTTCGTCAGTCCGACCTGCTGGCGCCATTTTATGAGGAGAGCCTCGGCGAAGCCTTTGACGATATCGAGGAGGAAATCGGGCTGGATCTCAGCCAGGAGCTGACCGGCGTGACCGCCTTCGGCGCGTCCATTCCGTCCGACTCCGCGGCGGTGGTGCTGCACGGCCTCACCGAAACCAGCCAGCTGGCGGTGCTGGATCTGATCACCGAGCACGGTGAGCTGCTGGAAATGGACTATGCCGGGGTGAGCTATTACCAGATCGGCAAACACTTCGGTGACGGCAACCGGATCGACGTGGACGACACCATGCTGTTCAGCTTTGGCCCTGAGCAAACGCTCGTGACGAGCGACCTGACGCTCCTCCAGCAGTTTATTGATGCCGGATCCCGGCTCGCGGGAACCCAGGCGCCGGCCGGCGATGCGCTGCTGGTGCTCAAGGCCAGCCAGGCGCTGGTGCAGGGCGGGCTGAATCCTGGTGGGGTCAGCGGCGCGGGCCCGTTTGACTCATCGCTGCTCGAGAACATCGATCAGCTGGGCGGGGTTGTGTCCGAGTCCGCTGCCGGAATCTCGCTCTACGCCAAGGTGTTCGCCAAGGATGACGCGACCGCCACCTATGTACACAACATTCTGCAGGGATTGGTATCGCTCAAGGCGCTGGATGCTGGCTCCGACCCGGCGTTCAATACGCTGGTCAGCCTGCTGTCCATTACCAGCGACGGACCGGAGGTCACGCTGGATCTGACCATCCCGCCGGAGCTGGCGGCCGATTTGGTGGACGAGCTGTAGCTATCCCGGCAGCCACTGACTCCGAGCTGATGCAGGCGGTCTGTGCAGGGGATCATCGGGCCTTCGAGGAGCTCGTCCGGCGTCACGAGACGCCGCTCTATCGGTTCCTCGTGGCCCGCCTGGGCCACACCTCCGACGCGCAGGACGTGCTGCAGGAGGCTTTTGCGGCCGCCTGGCGCTACCGCGGCAGCTATCGGTCGCGCTGGCGCTTCAGCACATGGCTTTATCGAATTGCGCTGCGGCACGGGCTGCGGTTGCGGGACAAGGCCGGTGCCGGCGAGGCGGATCGCGTGAGTCTGGATCAGGTTGAGCTTCCGGCGTCCGAAGACAGCGAGCCGGTTGAGATGGACATCTGGGGTTTTGCCCGCCAGCATCTGAGCCGCTCATCGTTTACGGCGCTCTGGCTGCACTACCATGAACAGTGGAAGCTGGCCGAGATTGCGATCTGCCTCGGGCAGCCGGTAAGCTGGGTGAAGGTAACGCTGCACCGGGCCCGCAAGCGCCTCGCGCGGCTGCTGGATCAGCGCGGTCAGCGGGTCACGCTATGAGCGTGCGGGAAGGTGCAGCGGCAGCATGCCCCATGACGATGGTTGATCAACCGTGACTGGAAACAACAAAAACGCGATCGAACTGGAGCTCAAGGCCGCGCGGCGAACGCAGACCGTTGGGCCCGCGCTTCATGACTCGGTCATGCGGGCCGTGTCAGCCGCGCAGCGCGAGGAGCTGGCGCAGCAGCGCGCCGGCCGGCAGCAACGCTGGTGGCCGGCTCTCGGAACGCCATTCCTGGGCTCCGCGGCCCTGGCCTCTTTGGTCGTCGCGGTCTGGGTCGGTGTGCCCAAAGAGCGAGCGGCCCCGCTGCCGCCCGATCCGGCGGCGCAGGCGCTGACGGAGCTGCTCGAGGAGCGACTCGCCCAGCCCCTGGAAACCCTGCAGGGTCTCCAGCAGCTGGCGCCGCTTGAGGCCGAGCTCGCGGCTCTCGAAGCTGACCTGAAAAAGATGCGTCCCCGCTGGCCGTGGCAGCCGGAATCGCCGCCGGCCGGCTGAGGCGGCAGCGCTCTGGTCGCGCTATTACCGCTCTGTGGGGATCGACCTTCCCCACCAAAACCATTATCTTTAATGCTCGTTTCCCAAGGGGTGGCGAGACAGCTCTGTTGCGAGTCGGTTCTCGAGGTCCGGTCCGCAGCAGGCTGCCAGCCTGAGATGCGCTTGCGCGAACCCTTAGAACCTGAACCGGTTAGTGCCGGCGTAGGAATGGGCTCGCCTGTTTTCCCCGCCTCCGTATAACCGGCCGCAGCCGGCCTGTCGCCTGTTGGCAGTCCGGCAGATATTCAAGGAGTGTCTGATGCGACCGTACCGTTCCACCGAAGCCCGCCGTCCGGCGGCTGCCGTTTTATGGCTTATCCTCGGCCTGGGATTCCCCGGCCTGTCGCCGCTGCTCGCGCAGGAGCTCGAGGAGATTGTCGTGACCGCCTCCCTCCGGGAGTCTCAGTCCCAGCTCGATGTCCCGGTGTCGGTCACGGTGCTGGACGACGAGCTGAACGCCGGGGGCGTCCAGCATTTCCAGGAAGTCATGGACCGCGTGCCAAACCTGAACTGGTCTTCGGCATCGAACCGGCCCCGCTTTTTTCAGCTGCGGGGGATCGGCGAACGCAGCCAGTATGAGGGGGCGCCCAACCCGTCCGTGGGATTTGTCGTCGACGACATCGACTTTTCCGGCCTGGGGCTGGTGGGCACGTTGTTCGACACCGAGCGGGTGGAGGTGCTTCGCGGGCCTCAGGGAACCCGCTACGGCGCAAACGCGCTGGCCGGCCTGATCTACGTGCAGACGGCCGCGCCGTCGTTCGATCCGCACTTTGACGTGCGGGCTACCGGCGGCACCGAGGACACCCTCGGGCTTGGCGTGTCCGCCGGCGGCGCCCTCGATGAGGGCAACACCGCGGCCTGGCGGGTGGCGGTCGAGCAGTTCGAGAACAACGGCTTCCGGGACAACGATTTCTTTCCGGCTGACGACACCAACCGACGCGACGAGCTGAGCGCGCGGGCGCGGCTGCGCTGGCTGCCCAGCGATCGGCTGACGCTCGATCTGACGCTGATGCTGGCTGATATCGACAACGGTTTCGACGCCTTTGCGCCCGAGAACACGTTCGTTGTACACAGCGATGACCCGGGGCGCGACGCCCAGCGTTCGCTCGGTGGGGCGCTGCGCGCGGTCTACCGGGGATCAGGGGTGGACTTCACGTCCATTACGAGCGTCGCCGATTCAGACATCGTTTATACCTTCGATGGCGACTGGGGGAACGACCGCTACTGGGGCGAGTTTGCGCCCTACGACTTCACGTCCGCAACGCTGCGCGATCGCCAGACCTTCAGCCAGGAGTTTCGGCTCGCCTCCAGCGGAACAGGCCCCCGCCGCTGGGTGGGCGGTCTGTACCTGCTGGACCTGGACGAGGACAATCGCTTCAACGATTTTTTTAACGATGAGGTCTTTCGCGACCTTTCGAGCAACTTTGAATCGACGTCGATTGCCCTGTTCGGCGAGCTGGATCAGGACCTCAGCGAGCGGGATACGCTGACGCTCGGGCTACGGCTGGAGCAGCGCCGGGCGGACTATCGCGATACGGGTGGGGTCAGCGCCAGCCCGGACGACACGATGCTCGGCGGCCAGCTCTCCTGGGTGCGGCAGCTCTCCGACTCGAGCAGCAGCTACGTGACGCTGGCCCGCGGCTACAAGGCGGGTGGTTTCAATCTGGGCCTGTCGGTCCCGGAGGAACGGCGGGAGTTTGAGCCGGAGTATCTGTGGAACCTGGAGGCGGGCATCCGCGGTCGCTGGCTGGATGGCCGGGCTCGTGGCAGCCTGTCGGTGTTCGTTGCGCGTCGTGACGACATGCAGGTCGGCACGTCGTTCCAGGCCGACCCCACCGATCCGCTGACGTTTGTCTTTTTCACGGACAACGCCTCGAGCGGCCGCAACACGGGGCTGGAGCTGGAGGGTGAATATTGGATCAGCGATCAGTGGCGGGCGGATCTGTCGCTCGGGCTGCTCGACACCCGCTTCGAGGATTTTCAGTCGCCGCAGCGGACGCTCGACGGCCGTGATCAGGCCCACGCGCCGGGCTATCAGTTTGCGCTCGGTTTGAACTGGGAGTCTGACCAGGGCTACTACGCGCGACTCGAGGTGACCGGCCGCGACGACTTCTTTTTTTCCGACTCCCACGATCAGCAATCGCGGCCCTACGAGCTGGTGAACCTCAATCTGGGCTATGCTGCCGAGCGCTGGTCGGTCGAGCTCTGGGGCCGGAACGTGACCGACGAGGAGTACGCAACCCGGGGATTTTTCTTTGGTCTCGAGCCGCCGGATTTTCCCGATCGGCTCTACACGCAGCTGGGTGATCCGGCCGTCTTTGGCCTCACCGCCACCTGGCGGATGTAGGTCAGCCGCCGAGCACTCTGACGCATGACAACAACTCAGGAACAACCATGAGCCAGGTATCCGTTGAGATCACTCTTTACCCGCTGACCGATCGGTTTGTGCCGCCGATCGCCGACTTTATCGACCGGCTGAATCAGTATCCGGAGCTGACGGTGCAGACCAACTGCATGAGCACGCAGGTCTTTGGCGACTACGCCCGGACGCTGGAAATCCTCGCTGCGGAAATGCGCAAGACCCACAGCGCTGTGCCGAAAGCGAGCTTTGTGATCAAGGTGCTCAACGGCAACGTGCTCACCGGTCCCGCCGCCGACTGAGCATGTTTCAGGGGCTCGAAGCCGTCGCCGTGGTGCTGGCGATCGCCTATCTGCTGCTGGCGGCACGCGAGAACATCTGGTGCTGGCTGTGTGCATTCGTCAGCACCGCCATCTACATCGGCCTGTTCTACTCGGTGGCCCTGCTGTCAGAATCGCTGCTGAATATCTTCTACCTCGTGATGGCAGTTTACGGATGGTGGCAGTGGCGCGGCGGTGGCGGCAGTGAGCGGCGGGAGATCCATCGCTGGACCTGGCGGCGGCACCTGGCCGTAATTGTGGGCACAGCGCTGTGTGTCCCCCTGCTGGCCCGCGTCACCTCGGCAGCGGGCGCTGAGTATGCCTATCTCGACGCGACCACCACCTGCTTTGCGGTGGTCACCACGTTTATGGTCACGCGCAAGGTGCTCGAAAACTGGCTGTACTGGCTGGCCATCGACTCGGTGTCGATCTACCTCTACCTGGCCAAAGGACTGACGTTGACCGCCGGCCTGTTTGCGCTCTACCTCGTGATCTGCGTGGCCGGTTTCGTGAGCTGGCGCCGCACGATGATGCGAGACTCGGGGGCGGCAATGGTGGCACCGACGTGAGCAAGACCGGTGACTGACGAAAACCACGCCTGGGTCGCGGGGCTCAAAGAAGTGGCGGCGGCCGGGCCGGCCAAGATTTCGGCGCTGGGCCAGGGGTCGATCAACCGATCCTGGCGGGTTGAATCGGCGGCGGGTATCTGGGTTGTGCGGCGCAACGCGGCCGGAGCCGGGCTCGAGCGTTCGCAGGAGTGTCTGGCGCTGCGTCGCGCGGCGGCCGCAGACCTCGCCCCGGAGCCCGTGGCCTGTTGTGATGCCTACCTGATCACCCGCTGGCTGGATGGGCCTGGCTGGGCGCTCACTCAGCTGGAAGATGCTGACGCGCTGGACCAGCTGGCCCGACGTTTGCGCGAGCTCCATCGTCTCGACATAGAGGGACTGGCCGCGACCAACTGGGCCGACCGGCTCCCCGAACTGCTCGCCTTCAGTCCGTCGAAGGAGGAGGCGTCATTGCGACGTGAGGTGAGTGACCTGGTCGCCGAGCTGCGGGTGAGCAGTCTGAACGTCGACCAGCACGCGCTGTGCCACGGCGACCTGCATCTGGGCCAGCTGCTCGGCCGAAACCCCGTCCGCTTTATCGATTTTGAGTACGCCTGTCGGGCCAACCCGATGCTGGATCTCGCCTGGCTGGTGCAGCAGCACGACCTGACGCCCGATCAGCAGCTGCCGCTGCTGGCTGCCTACTTCGGCGGGGCGGACCCCTACACGCGGAATCTGCTGGCGCTGGCGCTGCGGCTGGTCCGGCTGCTCGAGTTTTTCTGGCTTGAGGCCCGGCTGGCGCAGGGTTACGAGGTGGCTGGCGGGCGCTCGCGCCTGCGGCAGCTTCGGCTCGTGCTGGCCTGACCTGACATCCGTTGGTCCACGACGCCTGGATCACCGCAAGATAGGGCGGTTTAGGCTAGAATGCCGCTCCCGCTATCCGATACCACGCTATGTCTATCGCCTTCTGGTGCGTCCTGATCGCCACCGTTATGCCGCTTTTCTGGACGGGAATCGCCAAATACAGCGGCCGCTACGACAATCGCCAGCCCCGGGTTTACCTCGAGGAGAGCAGCGGCTATCGGCAGCGCGCCCACTGGGCGCAGCTCAACGCCTTCGAGGCCCTGCCGGGCTTTGCGGCTGCCGTGATCATCGCCCATCTTGCCGGTGCCGATCCGCTGTGGATGGACCGCCTGGCGATGTTGTTTATCGTCTTTCGGCTGGCCCACGGCGTGGCGTACGTGGCGGACTGGCCAACCGCACGGTCGGCGGTCTGGATGGGGGCTTACGGGGCGATGATCGGGCTGTTTGTGCTGGCGGCCCGGTGAAGGTTGTCCTGCGCGCTTTGGCGAGGTCCAGAGACGCGAAAAAACAGGCACGTCCGTGTGCCCTTGGCACGGGGAAGACAGGTGGCAGTTGGGACACCGGCCACCTGCACGGCAAACTTAATACGTATGTTTTCGTAGTTCAATAGGCCGGACGACATGGATCGTTTTCGTCACCTGACAGGCCGACTCGGCGCTGGGCTCTCGGCACTTCCCGCGGTGAGCGTTTTGGCGACGTTGGCGCTGGCTCTTGCGGCGGGCGAGCCGCGGGCGCAAGACCTCGCGCAGGCGACCGCCGACACGTCGGCCGCAGAAGCGGGGTCGGGTCGCGAGCAGGAGTCCGGAAACCCGCAGGCCCTCCCGCTGGAAGTCATTCAGGTCACGGCGCGCCGCCGTGCCGCGAGCGTCTTTGATACGGCTCAGCCCGTGACCGTGGTATCGGATGAGCTGCTCCGCGCGAGCCAGCCGAAGGTGATCGCTGACGCGCTTCGCGGCCAGGCCGGCGTCTTTGTTCAGCAAACCACGCCGGGTCAGGGCAACGCGATTGTCCGGGGCCTGAAAGGCTCGGAGGTGCTGCATCTGGTCGACGGGGTTCGGCTCAATAACGCGCTCTTTCGCAACGCGCCCAACCAGTATCTGGCGCTGATCGACCCGCTGCTGGTGTCGAGCACGGAGGTTGTGAGGGGTTCAGCGTCCACGCTGTATGGAGCCGACGCGATGGGGGGCGTTGTCCACTTTCTCACCGCTCGGCCTGACTATGACGCGGGACTTCGGGGCGGGGTGGATCTGATCGCCGGCAGCGTCGACGACATGCTGACGGTCAGCGGGTTTGCCTCAGGCGGGGACGCCGACAGCGCCTGGCGGGTCAGGCTCAGCAGCCAGGACGTCGGCGATCGGCGAACCGGGAGCGGCACGGTGTCGCCGTCAGGCTATGAGGCTCGTTCGGGGGCGGTAAGCTGGCGTCAGCGGCTCGGCGGCGCCAGCGAGCTGCAGCTGGATCTGCAGCACCTCGAGCAGCCTTCTACCCCGCGGGTTGACGAGCTGGTGCCCGGCTTTGGCCAGACGCAGCCGGCGTCGAGTGAATTCTTCTTCGAGCCTAACCGGCGGAGCTTTGCTCATCTGAGGCTGACGGGTACCGGTGACGGCACGCTCTACAGCGCGTACGAGCTGCATCTGTCGGCTCAGCGCATCACCGATGATCGCCGGTCGCGAGACTTTGCCGAGGACGTGCGCACCGTCGAGCAAAACCGCAGCGATCTCTATGGACTCAGCGGACAGTTTGAGCGCCCGCTGGGCGTGCTGACCGACCTGATTTACGGCTTTGAGTTCTACGATGATCGGGTCAGCAGTGCGCGCCAGCTCGAGGAACTCGACAGCGGCGAGCGGCGGTCGACAACCGCTCGCTTTCCCGACGGTTCGCGGCTGCGCAACTCTGCGCTGTACGTTCATCTCGAAAGCGCCGTCAGCGAACGCTTTTACCTCGAGGCCGGACTTCGCTATTCCCGCTTTGCCATCGATCTGGCGGCGGCCGACCGTCCCTTTGGTGCCGAGCTCGATCTGGACGAATTCACCGCCAGCATGGCGGCGCGCTGGGCGTTGACCGATCGAATCAACCTGGTGGCGAATCTCGGCGAGGGATTTCGCGTGCCCAACATTTTCGATCTCGGCACGCTCGGCCCGCGGCCCGGCAACCGGTTTAACGTCGCCAATCCAGGCCTTGGGCCGGAGCGGGTGCTGAGCCTCGATCTCGGTATCAAGTGGCGTAGCCCCAGGTGGCGCGGAGAGCTCGTCGCGTTTGAGCTCGACTATGAGGACCAGATCACGTCCGTTTTCACGGGCGAGGTGACGCCCGGTGGGCGCCAGGTTGTGCGCAGTGACAATGTCGGCAGGGTGCGGCTGCGCGGGCTCGAGCTGGCGCTTGCCTATCAGTTTGCCCCGCAGTTCTCTGGCTCGCTGACGCTCAACAGCATCCGGGGGGTCGAGGAGGGCGGTGACGGAGTCGACCGGCCCGCGGACCGGATACCGCCGTTTAACGGTGAGGCCAGCCTGAGCTGGCAGCCGTCCGAGCCGTGGAGGCTGAGCCTGCTTGGGCGTTTTGCCAGGCGTCAGGATCGACTCAGCGATCGAGACCGGTCGGATCCGCGGATCAACCCAGACGGCACGCCGGGCTGGGGCGTATTTGACCTTCGGGCCGGCTGGCGACCCGCGGACGACTGGTCGGTTGACCTGACGCTGCACAACCTGGCCGATCGGAGCTATCGAGAGCATGGATCGGGTATCGACGCACCGGGAAGAGGCGCTATTCTGGCGCTTCGCAAAACGTTCAACTGAACGGGCTAAACTGCCCCTTTCTTAGTACGCGCGGCCGACGGGCATTCCTCTCCCCAAACTCGCGCCAACCAGGAGACCTGCATGACCGAATCCGCCTCTCCAGTCACACCGGCCGCTGATATTCCGCCGTGGGCCGCCGGCACCCAGGCCCGTGCTCATGAACTGTTCCCGACGCTCAACGATGCCGAGATGGAAATCGTGGCGAGCTACGGTGAAACGCGTCGCTTTGAGGAAGGCGAGATGCTCTGGAACGCCGGGGATCGCGACAGCGGTTTCCACCTGGTGGTCGACGGCCGACTCCGGGTCCTGCGAAGCCGTGAGGGAGAGCTGGTTGCCGAGCATGGTCGAGGCGCCTACACCGGCGAGACGGTGACGATGAGTGGCGCCAGCGCTCGGGTTGCCGGGCAAGCGGCTACGGCGCTCGAAACGGTTTTTCTCGATGGGGAACAGATCCGGCGACTCATCGCGACCGAAGCGGACCTCGGCGAAAAAATCCTGCTGAGCTTCATTCTGCGGCGGATGCGGATGATCGCGGAGAATCTCGGCGACGTCACCCTGATTGCGGATACCGACACCCCGCGCGGCAACGCTCTGCACACCTTTCTCTCCCGCAACGGCGTGCCGTTTGAGGTGGTGGACAGCTATAAGGACCCCAAGGGAGCGGCCAGCCTGCTCGCAAAACATGATCTGGCCGGCACCGATGAACCGGTTGTGATCTGCAACGACAAACCGCTGGTCGGTCCCTGCAACCGACTGGTGGCGGAGGCGCTGGGCATCACCCAGCCGATCAACTGCTCTGACGTGTTCGACGTGGCGGTGGTCGGCGCCGGCCCCGGCGGTCTAGCGGCAGCGGTGTATGCGGCGTCGGAGGGTCTGCGCGTGCTGGTGGTCGAATCGGTGGCGCCGGGCGGCCAGGCCGGCAGCAGCTCCAAGATCGAAAACTACCTGGGTTTTCCCACCGGCATTTCCGGCCAGGCCCTGGCCGGCCGCGGCTACCTTCAGGCCCAGAAATTCGGCGCCAGCATCGCGATCGCCCGGGAAATCCAGCGGCTGGAGCCGGGAGAGCAAGTCCACCGGCTGCACCTGGACAACAACGAGAGCGTCGCCGCCCGCGTGATTGTGGTCGCCACCGGTGCCATCTACCGCCGTCCGCCGGTCGAAAACCTGGACAGCTTCGGCGGCGTCCACTACGGCGCCAGCCACGTCGAAGGGCAGCTCTGTATCGGACAGGACGTTGCGGTCGTTGGTGGCGGTAACTCGGCGGGACAGGCGGCCGTCTACCTGTCCGCGCGAGCCAGTCATGTCCATATCCTGATTCGGGGGAAAGATCTGACCCACAGCATGTCCGACTACCTGATCCAGCGGATCAACAAAATCCCCAACATCACGGTGCATCCGTATCGGGAAGTGCAGCGGGCGGAGGGTGACGGCAGGCTGGAGCGGCTGCAGCTCAAGGATTCCCAGAGCGGCGAGCTGAGCAGTATGGATGTGGGCCACCTGTTTATCTTCATCGGCGCCCAGCCCGGCTCCG
>JANQOZ010000101.1 GCA_028285525.1 Lysobacterales bacterium | reverse complement strand
GAGTATCATTGAGTCAGTCGTTGTTAGGCTATATCGCGCAGAAACATAACAAAAGGCTGCAGCTGACCGGCTTCGCCGGCAGCTGAGCCTAGTCGTTAGAAACGGCAATGAGAGTCAGAGCCATACTCGCTAGCTGTTTACTTGCTGGATGCGTAGCGCCAGAAATTTCTTTTGTAGGGGGCTCGGACTACGTTCCGGTATACGTCACAGGCGATGGGTCGGGCAACCCCGACGTTGGAATAGAGGAGTTGAGGGCCATTAAGGGAGGTCAAACGGTATATTCGTCGCGTATGGGGCATCCCCGGAGATATTATTTGAAACCTGGTGTTTATGAAGTAGCACTTCAGTCTTGCCGTGTTGAATGCAACCATATTGTTTTTGTTGGCGGGTTCCCTAAGGCGCAATTCGAGGTGCCGAAATCAAGGTCAGCATACCTCCGTTGCGAAGTAACAGATTCCCATGGCGCTCGCCTGTCAGTTTCTAACAATAGGCTGCAGCTGACCGGCTGCGCCGGCAGCTGAGCCTAGTCGTTATACGTTTGTTGCGTAATTCGCAACGCGCAATAATCAGGCATGATCAAGTCGTTCAGACACCGAGGCCTGAAAAGGTTTTTCGGATCCGGCTCAAAGGCAGGAATCCAACCTCATCACTCAGAACGGCGCCGAATGCAGTTGGCTGCTTTGCTCACCGCGGCATCGATAGACGATAGGGCTGTCCCCGGGTTCAGGCTGCACCCATCGCGCGGTGCCCAATCTGAAAGATGGTCGATTTGGGTGAATGGAAACTGGCGGCTTACTTTCGAGTTCCGCGACGGCCATGCCTTTGTTTTGGACTATGAGGATTACCACTAATGCATAATCCCCCACATCCTGGCGATTTTATTCGTTCAGTGTATCTGGAGCCGTTTTCGATCACTGGCCGCCAGTTCGCAGCAAAACTCGATGTGTCGCCGTCGACTCTCAATCGGGTTTTGAGGGGCCAAAATGGAATCAGTCCTGAAATGGCCTTGCGTTTGTCCAAGACCATTGGGCCGTCGCCTGAGAGTTGGCTTGCTCTGCAGCACAATTACGATCTGTGGCATGCCGAACAGTCCTTGGATCTAGATTCTGTCCAGAAAATTGACTTTGAGGCTGCGTAACAAAAAGCTGCAGCTGACCGCCTACGGCGGCAGCTGAGCATAGTCATTAGGTTGATGAAAGATACGATCCGTAAACGATGCGGAGCGCCTTTCACGGCAACCTGGAGCGATGGGCTCGGTGCGTTCGTCGGTGGCGAGTTCGCGTCTAGTCTTACGTTTGCTGTGCTTGGGGGTGGTGCAGTGGCGTGCGCGGCCGCAGTCGATCACTGGTACCCGTTTTTGGCTGCTGCTTTGGCGTATGCATCTGCTTTGTTGATCTTTAGGCCGAGAATTTGCCGAGAATGCCGCCTTTATCCACGGAGAAAAAGAGTTTCATCTAGAGTCAAGAACAGTGATCCGCCCAAAAAAGAGGACTCGGGTGTCGCAACCTAACAAATGCATGCAGCTCACCGTCAAAACATTACGCGTCTCGTCTGCAACTGATGCTTAGCGTTATGCGAGTTCCTGTTCTAGGCCTTGTTCTGTTGGGGTGGTTCTTTCTACCGTCGGCTTGCGCCGAGGGTAACGGCTATACGCCACTGAACGGAGACATCATTTTTCACACGTCGAGGTCAACTCAGAGCAAAGCCATCCAGCTTGCGACAGATTCCGTCTATAGCCATATGGGTCTCGTTTACGTTCGTGACGGTTCTCCTTACGTCTTCGAAGCAGTGCGGCCTGTTAAGTCAACTCCACTGGAGGAGTGGATAGCTCGCGGCGAGAACGGCCGTTTCGTAGTAAAGAGGCTCAAAGAGGCGCAAGAGCTCCTGGACCAAGCAACCTTCGATGCGATGTGGAGCATCGGGCAAACTATGGTCGGTAAGGACTACGACCTCTACTTTGAGTGGTCGGACGAGCGTATCTACTGCTCGGAGCTCGTATGGAAAATGTATAAGCTGGGTGCTGGAATTGAATTAGGTTCCTTGGAGAGTATCGAGTCATTCGATTTCTCTCATGAGCTCGTTCGAGCCAAAATCAGAGAAAGATATCCAGATGGTCTGCCGGAGAATGAGCCGGTCATTTCACCCGAGGCAATTTTCCAGTCCAGCCAGCTTGAGATGGTGTATGAAAGGTAAGAGCGGGCATAACACAAGGGTGCAACTGACCGGCTTCGCCGGCAGCTGAGCTTGGTCCTTGTTGATCTTGAGAATACTCGCACCAGTGGTTTTGTACTTGCTTCTGACCTCTTGCCATTCATCACCAGAGGAGACGGAGAAAGCCAAGGTGCTCGGTGAGCGACTAATGGAGTCGGTTGTGGAACATCCGGAAATCCTTCTCAACAAAAAAAGAGATTTCGAGGGTGTTGTGATAATCGGCGAGGGATTAGCGGCTCAGTTATTCAATCTAGCATCGACATTTCGCGAAGGGTGTACCTCGGAAGCAATTGCTGGCCCGTCGCCGGTACATGGCGAATTCTGGGATACGCATCACCTATACTTCGTATGCGATGGAAAACGGGCGCTAGGTATACGATTGAAATATGAGAAACGAATTGACAAATTTCATATCCGTGGTTTCTGGTCGCCAAATCGCAATGACAAGTCGCGGCAGCCTACCGGCTCCGTTGGCGGCTGAGCATAGTCTTTATGCGCAATGAAAGATCTTGACGAAGTCGCTGCAGCCTGGATTGCAATGTGGGCATACGCACATGACGATCCGGCTCGAGAAAAATTTACCTGGGTTGACGACTTTGAGTACGAAGCAACATACGAAAACCCGGAGGTTGGCTTCGAATTGGTGCTCAACATTCTTCGGCGCAAACCAACTATTGAAATAATCGAAGTATTAGCCGCGGGCCCACTCGAACAATTGCTTTCGAATCACGGTGAGTTAGTAATTGAATGGGTCGAAAAAGAAGCAAAGTCCAATAAAGAATTCGCGGGCTTATTGGGGGGTGTTTGGCAAAATGCCATGTCAGAAGATATTTGGAATCGGGTACAGAGTCTATGGGACAGACGGGAATGGGCTGGCGGCTGATGCGGGCCGTTAGGCATTGAACTGATGGAAGGTGTTTGGATTCTGATTCAGATTTTCGGTTTCGCTATTGGACTGATGGCCTTCGTTGTCGTTTTGGCAATAGAGTTCGCCCCGCAGAAATCCCGAGAAGATCGAAAGTGGCAGCTACTCTGTATGTCAGTCGTTTTAGCAGTTCTCGCGTCGAGCGGATCATTTAGTTTCGGTTATCTTCTTGTTGCGTCACTGGTCACGCTTTTGCCAATGCTTTTGGCGTACCGAAAATCGGAAACAAGATCTTAGCGCTCCCAAATGGGATGGAGTTTCGAATGCAATCCGAGCAAAAAGTGGTGCCTGGCGAAAGACTTCAGCTGACCGGCTTGGCCGGCAGCTGAGCCTGGTCGTTGGGCACTATGAGATTCCTGCTTTCTGTCCTGTTTGTCTTCTTTCTGCCTGTAACCGGCAACGCTGCCTGCATGCCCTCTACGAAGTCTCTTGTGCAAATTTCAGTGGGGCAGTGCCAAGCTCTCGAGGTATTTCCTGGTGAAAAGCGAATGGGTGGTTGGAAATCGGACCCTATCAGGGGAACGCTAGTTACCGGAATAGTGCTCGAGTCAAAAGAGGTCGTGCCCACTAGTTCAACGTTCATGCGCGTGGGAAAGCTGGCGAAGGGAGAGTCTCATTCCTTTTTTGTCTGGGAGAGACCAAGGGAGTTCTGTGACACGGTTCGTCAAGCCAACACGTTTTGGCTCATTTCAGTAAATCCATGCTGCGATACTATTCCTCCATCTCCGGAGTGTTGGCTTCCGGCGGCAACACCGTTGATGAAAAGAGAACACAACCCGGGTTCATGGGTAGAGGTGCCAGGTGAAACGGATTAAAAGGGCTAACACTCGGCTGCAGCTTACCGGCATTGCCGGCAGCTGAGCAAAGTCGTCAGATCGTGATTGGAATCGTCAAGATTTTCGAAGATCAAGCAGTGCAGCACCAAGACCCAGTAGTGTTTTCAACTGGGGACACTTACTCAATGAGTGCAGCTTCAAGAATTTTAGAATGGATAGAGAGCAAGCCTTCCAGTGAAATTCTGGATGATGGCTGGAGGTCCAAGGGATATGGAAATTTGGTTGAAAAAGGGATCACCGTAAAATTCAGCCGCGTTGACGCGGAGCGCTAGTGCGCCACGGTTAGAAAAGAATGGAACCAGCTCGCAACAAAAAGGACCTGCCACTGGACCCGAAGTACCCGTTTTTTCTGGGTCGCCTTGGGTTTGGGTTAGTCGCATTCATGTTTCTCCTATCTCAGTGGAAAACCGGAGGCTGGACCTGGCTGGGTTTGCTGTTGGTTTACGTAGCAGCAACCAGTTATGAGTTGTCGGGTCGAGGCTCGATCGAAGAGTGGAGCATGATGGAGCGAGTTACCACCTGCTTGCTTGGCTTGTTCTGTATCGGGTTCTCTGTGATTGGTGTGCTTTCTTTGTAAGACGGTAGAGCAATAAAAAAAGCCAGTAGCCGATCGACTTCGCCGGCAGCTGAGCCGAATTGTTAGGAGTTAACTAAATTGCAACCAACGATCAATGACATGATGGAGGCATACTCGCAGGATGCTGAGGAGTATGCGTCAAAAAAGTTTGGCTTCATCTTGGATAAGTCTCCAGGCAGTGTTGAAGATGTCGAAGTGATCGCTGCGAAACTACATAACGCATTGAATCCAGGTTTCCTGGGTAGACTCTTTGGAAAATCGCCTTCTGAGGGAGAAATAGAGGCGATCTGCAAAATGCTCGGCGGATAGATCGGCGAGGTTTATCGTAAGGCCAAAGGCGGAGACTGGGCGATTAACGAAGAATTTCAAACCATCGGAATAAGGAACGGAGACAGTTGGATCTTTCCGCCCGCAAAAGTTCACAAGCGTCTGGTCAACGGCCCAGAGGATGATTTGTGGTCGTACTTCCAGATTGCATTAGATCAGTCCTGGGCAAAGGGAGACTCCTGAGAAAACATAAAGCTGACCGGCTTCGGCGACAGCTGATGCTGGTCGTTATGCGAATATCACCGTGAACAAATCCGAAGCGCTAAGACTACTCGACCAAGTTATGGATGGCTGGGAGAAACGCACTTATGGCGAACTCGCTTCGCGTATCGACTCTGAGCCGATCACCGGTGAGAAAAGGGGAGAGACCGGCGAGATCTATCAATACGAAGTGCAGTTTTTTTGGGATGGAGAACCCGGGTTGGCAGTTCGTGTTATTGGTTCTATCGATGATGGGGGTTGGCGAGCCTATTTTCCGCTTACGCGAAGCTTTATTCGGAATCCGGCCAATGAAAGTAATGCAAACCCTGGCATGACGAAAGGCTGCAGCTGATCGGCTGCGCCGGCACCTGAGCTTTGTCGTTAGTGAGTCGATGAGATTTCTTCTGTTTTTCGTTCTGGCTGTCATCTCGCCATCAAGCCAATCAACAAGCTGTCGCAAACTTACCTACGGGACCGTCGACAAGGACATGGCGAACGCCTACGGAGAACATGAGTCGATATTCGTTGCCCTAATACAAGAGATTTCGGGTAGAACCAATGACTACAATGTCCAGGCGCTTTACGTGGACTGGTGATGGAGATAACCCAATGCGCGCCACTCGTGAATCAGAGGAGTTTCAGTCGCGAACCAGGGCGATGTGGCAAGATCGATTCCTGAGGCGCTTGAAGAACCTGGTCGAGGGAAATCCAATTGACGCTAAACGAGCGACTGGAGCTGACCGATCACCCGCAGGCTGGTTTCTTGCCGCAAACCACCCGCACCTGACCGGCAGCTCAACGCGAAGTTAGTTTTGTGAACGAAACGATGCTTCATCCAAGTCAATTCTCCCTAAACGAGGTCTGGATTCTGTTTCGCCTCAATGATTCGCCGGTTTGTACCGAGGAGAACGGAGACTTCCACGTTGTCTGCCTAATGGATGCCGCAAGCTGTTACATTTTGGGCACTGAATTGTTTTCGGTTGAGTCGGCATCCGTGCCGGGAGCGGTGGCGGCAAAGCTCATGGAGACTGCGTTGAACCAAAGCAATGAGTTTCCGGGGCAAATCTATATCTCGTCTACCCTGTCAGCCGAGGATGCCCAGCTTGTGTTCACAGAGTTGGCGATCACGGTCTCCGTAATTCCTGACAACGAACTGTCACCGTTCCTGTCGGAGGCACGAGAAGGTTTCCTTGAACACGTCGGTGGTGGGAGAGTGCAATGAAACCCAACATAAGGCTGGAACTGACCGGCTGCGGCGGCGGCTGAACCCAATCGCTAGGGATTGTGCATGGCTCGTATTTTCAAGGAATCCTATATCGCTTTGCTTTATGACGAATTGGAGGAATACGAAGCGGTGATTGAGGAGTTAACGATTCATCTTCAAGAGAATCGAAGCAACATCTATGCTCTGAACAATCGGGGTGTCGCTTACTGGGAAATCGGAAAAAGAGCTCTTGCCAAGAAAGACCTCGAAAAAGTCATGGAAATCGGAGTTACAAACGGCGTTCCAATTCACAACCTCGGACAGATCTTAGAGGAAGAGGGCGAGCTTGATTCGGCCCTGTTGCTGTACGACCAAGCGATAGATCTGTGGCCAGCAGAATCAAGCTGTTATTTGACTAGGGCTTACGCCTTCTTGAAAGCTGAAAAGTGGTCTGAGGCGATAACTGACTTCGACAAAGCCATTGAAATCGGGCCGAGTTGGAAACAAACGTATTTGTCGAGGGCAAAAGCCAAAGCAAAAAACGGTGATATCTTGGGCTCCAAGATTGATATCAAACGTGCTGAAAACCTCTGACAAACGGCTGCAGCTGCCTGGGTACGGCGGCAGTTGAGCCAAGTGGGCAGGCAAATGACCGATAGCCAGAGGGAAAAATTTTCATCGTTTCCTCCGATCCGTATCTTCGCTCCGTTTGTTGCAATATTCATCCCGGTTTTTGCCGGTTGTTCGTTCAAGGTCGATTTGATCGATGTGCACCCGGAAAGAAAGCCGAGATCGGACGTGTATCTTGAAATCCATCCTGCGGTGAAAAGGCGTTTTCTTGGGGCTCCATCGTTAACGGGATCGCCCTATAGAGTTTCCGTCACGGTGAACAACACAATGGTCAATGTCCAAGAGCTGCAGCTGGTGGGGCTTAACGTGACTTCATCGAGTTCGGAAGAGCCAATCTATTCCGGCAAGGAGGCTGACTTCCTTAACGCAGAATGGGAGGCTGCGGGCGCCCTGTCAGGTTGGTACCCGGAGCCGCATTTTGAGTTGCAGGTGAAGGACTCGGAGCGAGTATGCGTTGAAATCGAGTTGAGGCAATCGGACATGCCACGTGCTTTTTCGGAGTGTTTTCGATTGGAAAGAAATGTCTCGAAGCGGAGAATGACAACCGGAGATTATTTAGGCCAGTGACGACCGGGCCATATAGTTTTTAAGTCGGCGGAAAGCGGCATGACAAAAAGTTGCGGATGACCGGCTGCGCCGGCAACTGGACGTATTTGTTGGTGGCCTGACAAGACTTATGAGTAGCAATTGGGTCATTTTTCTAGCCATTTTTAGATCTACTGGCTATGGGATCGATATGAGCGACATCCATCACCGAGTCCTTGGATACATTAGGCTCCAAGAAGACCAGCGCAGCTATGAAGGCCAGTTCTCTTGGGAAGGAGAAACGGTGCCAATGTACATTGAGTGCGAGAAGGGCCAAGATCATGCTCGTTGCCTAGACGTGGTGTTGAAGATTCGGCCCCGAATCGAGCGCTACTTATCAGCTGCCAAGAACTACGCCGCATCATCCATGATCCAACTAAAAAATGATGCGTGGTTGGATGATGGTGAGTCCTTGGTCACAGAGGAGGAGTTCAGAAATCGGATGGTGCTGGAGTCCGTAATAGTCAACGGGGACGGAACTGCGAGTCTTACGTTTCTTGACGGGGATATTTTTTGGGGCCATTGGATAGTGGTCGAGTTCGATGAAAATGGGACTCCAACCGATGCAGAACTTGCGGGGTAGATGTCTCACACGTCGTTCAGCCTGATTTTCAGTTCAGTTCCCCATTGCCTCCGGCCTGTGAGGTAGGCGTTGGGCATTGGTGATGCTGGAAGTTTTTTTGATTCTCTTCGCGATATTCGATATGGCGCTAGCGCTCAAAGCAGCTTGGTTGGTAATTCGGTAATTGTGATCGAGCTTGCTCCGAACAAGAGGCTGAGGAACAGGGAATGCCAATTTTTTTGTCCATGCTGCTCTTTCTCATCCTGGGGTCAATCGGAGCCTATGAGTTTTCGCTTTATTGGGTTGCCGCGGCACCAATATTGGTCTCGATACACAAGAGATACCGAGGTTCCAAGAAAAAGGTTCGAGCGACATTGCGAGGATGCGCAGCTTCATGACCCCAGGCTGGGGGTAATGCTCAACAAATGCATGCAGCTGATCGCCAATACGCCCCGCGTTTCGTCGCCAGCTCATGCCTAGCGTGAGTGTAGAAGGCCCGCATGAATCAACTCACGATGATCGTTCCATTATTCATGTTGACGATTAGTTCCGCGTATTCTGGCAAGTGGTCATCGAACCACCATGAAATAGCCATCCATTTCAACGACAAAGTCTGGTCAATAGTAGAAGAGTTTGATTCAGACGACGATGCGCTGATCGGCCTTTATGATAAGAACGATGGGTCGACCTTCCTGCTGAGAATTGAATATGAAGAAGATGCAGTAAACATTCCAGACGAAGCTATTGATGAAGCATTAATCGAGACACCGAGCAGTGCAGATAGCGGTGTAAGAGTCTACGGCAGGTACGTGATGACTATCGCCGGAAATGACTTCAGAGTGATCGACTACTTGTTCGAAAACCGCAAGTTCGGGTCACAGAAAGTACGACATGCCTACATGAAGCAAAGCAATCATATTCTTATGTTAATGATGTCCTGGCCGGTTGAGATGAATATCAAAGAAGGAAAGAATTTTCCAATCAAACATCTAGCGCTTATAGACGGGTTATCTTTTAGTGAGCAGTGATAGAGACGGCAAGTCAGGCCAAAAGCGCAGGCCACAAGAACTTTCACTTTTTGTGTTTGGCTTTTCCTGGCAATAGCCTCTCGTCTGATGAATAGACTCTTCAAATACCGTCACAGTCAGGTCAGGTGGTTTGCTTTAGTATTCGGCTTGGGAATGGTCCTTCTGTTTTTGTCAGCCGTCTATATGCCGGTTCCAGATGTTGGGGCAGTTCTGGCAACAGGCGGGTCTGCACTGGTTTGAAGGAGAAATTGAATGCTTCGCGCACTAGCTTTTTTGTTGGTTTTTGCCAGTAGTAACGCTGTTGCCGGCCTATGCGGAGAATCGGGCCGCGGAAATCAAACGGTTTTGGCCTGGTCCGGAGATAAGGAAATCGGCGTCTGGGAGGTTACGGATGATGCGGTCCACCGCTTGAAGTTGCCGGAGCGGGAGGTGGGCGTTCGAGTTACGCCTGCTCCGAAAGAGCATTACGAGCGCCTGCGGCATGCAGGTGAGTGGATTCCAGAGATCGTGAAGGTGGAAGTTCTGGCGTCGGAATCCGAAGAGCTCTTGGTCCAAGGTTGGGGCGGTGCGAATTCGCTGCAAAACTTTGAGATTGAGGCGCTCGGTGAAGGTGGCCTGAGGCTTTTGTTGGTGAAGCCAGTTTGCGTTCGGGTATCACAGCACAAGTAGCTGCGGCTGATCGTGAATCCGCTACGTGTTTCTGCTGCAGCTAACCCTTGTCAAAAGCGTTTATGCGAATAAGACCGAAACCTGCAGTCTTAGTCGTTTTGGTGGTCGTCTTGGTGGTGGGCGCTTCCTACGCAGGGTTTTGGGTGGGTACCGAGGTAAAGGGGCCACGTGCGTTCGTGGTTATGGCGTTACACCAATGGAACATCACTGTGCTGGAACAATATGGAAAGCCAGAGAGTTACAAGCAGTCCGTTGAGGCCTACGTTACTTTCCTCGAGGATTTGACGACCGACAGTCTTCCGTCCTACCTGCATAGTCACCTGGCAATGGAGGCAACGATGGCGCATGCAAGACTCGCAGCGATCTCCACTCAAGAAGGGAATCTAGCGGCTGCTCAGAAGCATAAAGAGCTGTCCGAAGCCGCTTGTGACGACAGTGGCCTGAGACGCTGCGAGTTCGAAGATATCCATCGCATATTGGAACACTTCAAGCCAAAGCGGGAGCGTGACAATCAAGGATCACGCTAGAACACTGTTGTAACTGGATGCCAACGACGGCAGCTGAGCATGGGCGCTCGTCGCTAGCTGTGCTGAGCCATCCCCAATGAAACGCCTCTAGTTTTCGCTGATGCCCAACGGTTTTATCGCCTCAAGCCGTGCCTCGACTCGTTGTACCGACAGACCAAGAGCATTCTTCCTGGAGGGTTGCTAAGGCGTATCCGTCTCCGGCTGCGCCGCCGGGTCGCCTTCGACGTTTGGGTTCAGCCGCTTGAGGCTGATGGCCCCGAGCAGTTCCGGCCAGGGAAACAGGGGGCCGGGATCGCGCTTTCGGTGTACCTGACGCTGCGGCTGGTCACTGGCACTCACCAGGCGCTGGTCGAGATCTTCGTGGCCCGCAATCTGGATCAGTGACGGTATCTCCGCCTCAAGCCAGCGCACCAGCGCGGCCAGCGCGTCGATCTGGGGGGTTGGGTAGGGTTCGGTCATTTTCTGCTGCTGGCTGTGCAGCCAGTTTGGATAGCGCCCGAGATTCACGAGCTCCACGCCGATCGAGTGTTGATTCAGCCCCGCCACATGGTGGGCCACCCGATCGATGGGCACATACTGGGTCGTGGCGCCATCGCGATCGATGTAAAAGTGTCCCGCGTTGCCGGTGCCGGATTTGGGGTAGTGGATTCGCTCCGCAAACTGGCGCGCCGTGGCGAGGTCGGGAAGCTCGGTGCAGTGCACGACCAGCAGGGTGATTTCCGCGGGGTCCCGAACGTCGAGTCCATCAATATAGGGCAGCCAGCGTTTGCGGATCTTGTCCATGGCGAGATGATACCGCGGTCCGGCTGGCTGAGCCGGGCGTGGTAATATTTGGCCTTCTTGATTGTTCGCAACAACCTCATGACCGCCGTCACCCAGGACACCGTCAGCGATTCTGTCTGGCACGTCGCCGCCTTTTACCAGTTTCGAGCCGTCGCTGATCCGGCGCAGCTGGTCGAACGCCTTAAGGCGCTGACCGCGCGCTGGTCTCAGCCGCCGACGGATTCGTCCACGCCTGCGAAACTGGAACCCGCTCTTGTTGGAACAATCCTGGTTGCCGGAGAGGGCGTCAACGGGACGATTGCCGGCAGTACAGCCGCCCTGGACGAGGTCTTCCGCGCTCTGCGGGACGCTGGCTTCGATGCGCTCATTCGGCGCGATACCCAGGCCGGCAAAGCGCCGTTTCACCGAATGAAGGTCCGCCTGAAAAAAGAGATTGTCTCTATGGGGCAGCCGGGGCTGGACCTTGCTCAGCGCGGCGAATATGTGGATCCGGCGCAGTGGGATGAGCTCATCGCCGACCCGTCGGTGACGGTGATCGACACGCGCAACGACTATGAAACCTGCCTGGGAACGTTCGCCGGGGCACGGGCCCCTGAGACCGGATCGTTTCGGGATTTTCCCGAGTGGGTGGCTGCAAACCTCGACCCTGCGCAGCAGCCGCGTGTGGCGATGTTCTGCACCGGGGGTATTCGCTGTGAAAAGGCTACGGCGTACCTCAAGGCCCAGGGCTTCAGCGAGGTGTTTCACCTGCGAGGCGGCATTCTCAACTACCTTGAGCAAACGCCCCGGGAAGTCAGCAGCTGGCAAGGTGAGTGCTTCGTCTTCGATGACCGCGTCACGGTAGACCACGAGCTGGCGGCTGGCGGACATACTCAGTGCTTCAACTGCCGCATGCCGCTGACCGCGGTGCAGCTAAATGACCCCCGGTACGAGGAGCACGTTTCCTGTCCCTACTGCCATGATCGCGTGGACGCCCGGCGCCGTGAGAGTCTGCTGGAACGGGCGCGCCAGCTGTCGCTGGCGGCGCAGCGCGGCGAGCGGCACCTAGGCGCCGTGATGGGAGAGACCGCGGATCAGGAAGGCGAAGAGAGGGCTGATCGTTCGCTGGAGAGCGACGCTTGAGCGACTCGTTGCTCGTGATGTCCCACGGCCTGGACAGCTCACCGCAGGCGCGCAAGATTCAGTGGCTGACGCCGCTGGCGACCGCCGCCGGCTGGCGGGTGCTGGCGCCAGACTATGGCGACGGCGACGCGGCCGCGCGCATCGACCAGCTTGTGGCGGCCGTCGAGGAGGCCAGGCCCGAGCGCTGCGCGCTCAGCGGTTCGAGCATGGGAGGTGTCGTGTCGGTGCTGGCGGCCCAGCGTCTTTCCGTTTGCGGCCTTTTTCTGATGGTGCCGGCGGTTTACTGGCCTGGTTACGAAACCCTCGACTACTCGGTCGAGGTACCGGTGCTCGAAGTGGTGCACGCCTGGCACGATGACGTGGTGCCGCTCGACCGGGTCCAGCGCTGGGCGGAGTCCCACCAGGCGCCCCTGCATATCCTCAACGACGGTCACCGGCTGGAGAACAGTCGGGGCAGCCTGGAGCTGCTGTTCGGGCACTTTGTTCGTCGACTGGAAACGTCATGACGCTGCCGGTGCTTGCAATCGTGCTGTTCGACGGCGTGGAGCTGCTCGACTTTGCCGGTCCGCTTGAGGTGTTCAGCGCGGCAAACGAGCTGTCCGGTGACGCCCCCTGGCAGGTGCTGACGGTTTCCCTGGGTGAGCCCGAGGTAAGCTCGGCTCACGGGCTCACAATTCGCACGGACGTGACGGCCGAGGAAGCACCTGAGCTCCACGGGTTGCTGGTTCCCGGCGGGATCGGCGTCCGCCAGGTGATGAAAAACCCGGCGCAGATGAACTGGCTGATCGAGCGCGGCGAGCAGGCGGCGATCCTCATGTCGGTTTGCACCGGCGCATTCGCCCTCGGCGCGGCCGGTTTTCTGCAGGGCATCCGGGCGACGACCCACCAGCAGTATCTGGATGAACTCAAACAGTTTGCGCCGGCTTGCGAGGTTGTTGCCGGCGCGCGGCTGGTCCGGGCCGGCCGGATTCTGACGTCCGCGGGCGTCAGCGCCGGTCTGGATCTGGCCCTGGCCGTGGTTCGCGACGAGCTGGGCGTTGAGCTCGCCGAGAAGGTCAGCGCCTACGTTGAGTATCCGCCGACGGATGCGGTCGATCCGTCAGTCTTCCCAGCACCCCCGTCGTGACGCGCGAAGCCCGCGGGTCAGCGCTACAGCCGGCGCTCGCGGCGCTGACCGTGCTGTCGATCGTCGGCCTGGGGTACCTGCTGCTGGCTTATCCCAACGAGGTGGCCAACGCGATTGCAACCACAACCCAGGGTGTCGTCAGTCGCGCCGGCACCGGGGTGCTTTGGCTGTGCAGCGCCGCCCTGGCGCTCTCGCTGCTCCTTATGCTCGGTCCGTGGGGCCGTCGTCGTTTGCCCGCCGACGGCCCTGGACCGGAATTCAGCCTGCCGGCGTGGCTGTCCATGCTGTTTGCCGCCGGCATGGGTTCAGGCCTGGTGTTCTGGGGTCTGGCGGAACCGCTCAGCCACTTTCAGTCGCCTCCCGCGCCCGTAGCTGGAGAAAAGATTGATGCCGCCGGACGAGCTTTGGCGCTTACCTACCTGCACTGGGGTTTCCACACGTGGGCCGTTTATGCCATTGCGGGGCTCGCTTTTGCGTGGCTGACGGCTGGCGGGTCGAAAGATGACCGTGGCGAGGATACGAGTGCCGGCCGCAACCTGCTTGCGGGTTTGACCGGGTCTGCCAGAGGCGGCCCCGCCGCGCGGATCGCCGGCGGCAGCTTCGATCTGATTGCCCTGGTGGCGGTGCTTTTTGGCGTGGCTGGTTCGCTGGCCAACGGCGTGGATCTGATGCAGGTTGGGCTGTCTGCCCAGGGCGTATCGACGCTGCCGGGGTGGCTGCTGCTGACGGTGCTTGGGGTGGTTTCGCTGCTGTCGGCCGCCAGCGGTCTGCGGCGGGGTATCCGGGTGCTGAGCATGCTCAACATGGGCCTGGCGGTGGTGCTGGTCTGCTGGCTTTGGGTGGTTATCGACTGGCAAAGTGCCGGCGGCCTGTGGCTGGCCAGCATCCTGACCTATCTGCGGGAGCTGCCGGGCTGGTCGATAGCACTGATTACCGCTGATGGAGACACCTCCTGGGCTGAGGGCTGGACCGTGGTTTACCTGCTCTGGTGGATCGCCTGGACGCCGTTTGTCGGACTTTTCTTGGCCGGAATCAGCCGCGGCCGCACGGTGGCTGGCTATCTGGCCGGCGTCACCGTGGTGCCCGTGCTCGTTTCTTTTGTGTGGTTTGGTGCCTTTGGAGCCGGAGGGCTGGAGGCAGAGCTCGACACGCCCGGGGAGCTGACAACGGGGCTCGCGACACACTACACCGCGCCGCTGTTCCTTTGGTACGAAGGCCTGCCCGGCGGCGTGATGCTGGCCTGGGGAAGCCTGCTGCTTCTGCTGATCTTTCTGGTGACCAGCGCCGACTCGGCTGCTTGGGTGATGAACCGGTTGGGCGGTCAGCTGCTGCCGGGGCTGCGCGGGGTCTGGGGCGTTCTGATGCTGCTGGTGGCGGCCGCGCTGGTGGTGCGCGGAGACGTCGACATTAACAAGCAGGTGGCAATCGCGGGCGCAATTCCATTTGCGCTGGTGCTCGCGCTTCAGATGGTCGCCCTGGTCCGGACGATCCTGTTTGCGCGGCCAGACGGCTGAGACGATACTGCCCAGAGATCTACGGCAGTTTTCGTGCATATGTGCACCTTTCTTCACGTCGCGGTTTGGTAGGCTACGGAAAACCCAGTAAAGTTGGTGCTGTGAGGCTGTTGTACTGAATGTTTTCGCGCGCTTTTTCATCTTCGACCTGCGCCGTCCGCCGGCTACCACCTGCCGAGCGCTCGTGGGCGAATCTCACCGAAGCGCCCTTAGGCGTCCGCTCCGCCCAGGGGCGACTATCCAGACCACCAGCCCACAGCCGTTCGACCGAGTAAAAGGGGATACAGGGACATGACCTCACAAAAATTTTCTACGCCAGCTCACCAACGCTTTGCTGCTCGTCTGGGCCACCGACTGGCCCTGGTGGCGGCGCTGCTACTGGGCCTGACGCTTGTGCCGTTGGCTCAGGCGCGGCCGCCGATCTTCGCCACGCCCGATCAGGCGGACCTCATTCGTGCAGCGCGGTCTCTGCAGGATGGCTTCGAGCGGGATGCGATGCAGAAGTTTAAGAGAGCGGCACGCTACGGCAACAAACAGGCGCAGAAGAACGTGGGGCTCATGTACATCAAAGGGCTTGGCGTGGAGCAGGACTGGGCCCGAGCCTACGCCTGGCTGAAGCTTGCTTCGACCCACGGGGACGGTCGTATCGTCAGCGCTCGCGATGAGGTCCTCGGCGCGTTGCGCGAAGACGAACAGGCGCTGGCGAACAGCTACTTCGAAGAGCTCAAGGAAGAATTCGGCGACGTGCAGGCGCTGGAACGGCGCGAGCTTTGGGTCCGCCGGCAGAAGCGCGAAGTGACCGGCTCGAGGCTGGGCAAGGTTGGAGCTCTGCGGGTTCAGGTGACCGACGCCACCGGCTACAACTGGGAGCTCTCCGGCCCCGAGTATTTTGAGGTGCTCGAAGATTATCTGGTGACCTTCCGCCAGAGCATGGGCGAGGTGGAGCTCAAAGACTTCAAGGTGCTGGAAGAGGAAGCGACGGCTGACACCAACTGAGCGTGTGCGTCTAACAGTCCAACCCTCTTTGGTTGACGCTAGCTGAAGAGGCCGTGCTTGAACCAGGCTTTTGAGCGGCAGTCCTGGTAAACCCAGAGCTGCTGTCCCAGCCGCTGCTCCACCACGTAATAATCGCGCCGGATATCCGCGCCGTCCCACCACCCTGATTCGATCCGCTCCGGACCCTCAAGGATTTCACCGGGGCAGTCCGTCAGAGGCTGCGGCTGATCCAAAATCCACACCGGTCGGGCGTTCAGCGGGCAGATGCCTGCGGCGCCGGCTTCGTTGATCGGCCACGGGCGGCTGGCCCTTTCGGGCCGGTGGTCGGCCCACTGACTCAGACCGTGAACCGACTCGGGCCCCAGCCGACTTCGAAGCCGCTCCAGCAGCCGGGACAGCTCGTTGAGCGGCTGGGTCTGATCAAACAGATCGCTGGCCGCCGGCGCATGATCAAACAGTTTGGGAACGCGGAGCGTAAGCTGCCGTACCGGTGCCCTCAGCTGGAGCTGATTGAGTCGCTCCTGGCTCAGCGACAGCAGCCGCTGGGCGTCTCGCTCAAGCTCCAGCAGGCCAAACTCCAGCCAGCGGGTTTCGCCATGGCTGTGCTGCAGCCCCAGTTCGAAAGCGGCCAAGGCCTGATCGCGGGCCCGCAGAAAAGTCTCCAGCTCTGCGAGCAGCCGGCGCAGTGCAAACACCAGCGCGCCCGCCTCGTGAACCTCGCTGGACAGCTCCAGCGTCGATTCAAACTGCTGCGGCGGCTGGTAGGTGGTCAGACGCTCCGCCGCTTTACCCTGAATCTGATCAAGGTGGTCCAGGAGCGGCTGGCCAAAACGTCGCAGCAGGCCATCGCGCGGCATGGTGAGCAGCTCACCCAGTTCGCTGACCCCCAGGCTCGCCAGCCCCGACTGCAGCTCGTCGCTGAGCTCCAGGTAGGGCAGAGGCAGACGCCGCAGGGCGCCCGGCAGCGGGTCGAGGCTCTGGATCAGGCGATAGCTCCCGGCCCTTGCCAGGATCCGGCTGGCTGCGGGGGTGGGTGCGGCGGCCAGGCCCGCGGCAAAGCCTGTTTCACGCACGCCCTGCTTGATCACCTGTCGCCAGTTTTCGCCCAGCAGCCGCAGACTGCCGCTGAGCTCGAGCAGCACCATATCGGGTGCGTGCAGGCAGACCCGGCTGCTGAGCTGGCAGGCCCAGTTGGCCACCTGCAGCAGGCTCTGACGTTCGGCCGGCAGCTGTCGGGGCAGGGCGCGGAGCTGGGGGAGCAGGGCGTAGGCGGCGGCCAGCGCCTGCCCCTGGTGAATGCCTCGTTCTGAGAGCGCGGCCGGGAAGCCGCAGATCCAGCGCTGGCTGCCGCGCTGATCGACCACCGCGACCAGGCCCTGCTGGTGATCGAGCTCCTCCGGCGGCAGGCTGCGCAGCACGGCGTCGAGCGCCAGCTGTTTCAGATGGATGCACAGCCACAGGCTTTGCTTGTCGCCCGCCACGACTCAGGGGGCGGTCAGCGTGCACTGGGGCTGTCCGCGACCGCCCCGCTGCTTGATCACCGTGCTGCGAAGGCGCCGTCGGCCCAGCGGCTGCAGGCAAAGTCTCAGCGCCGCGGGTGAGCGCTGCTGACGGGTGTTGAGCGGCCGGAACAGGATGCCCGCGCTGGCGCCGTGCTCTGCGGCCAGCTGCAGGCGGCGCAGCTGTCGATCGCCGGGCTGCGCCACCCAGCCGATCACGGCGCCGCAGACGCCGGCCCGCAAACATTGCTCCATGGCCCAGAGCGTGTCGTTTTCGCCCGCACACCGAATGACCAGCACCTGCTGCAGCTTCCAGCGCCAGCGGTTCAGCGCCGCGGCCTGCAGCGAGTAGGGTGGATTGACCAGCGCCAGCCACTCGTTGTTTTGGGTCAGGGCGGCCAGCGAGGGCGCCAGCAGGCTGAATTCTCCGATGCCCAGACAGGGCGCAAGAATTTCCGTCAGCTCTCCCCGGGGCCAGCCCTGAGGAAGCTGCTCAGCCAGCCGGGGGTGCTGACAGGGCAGGCTGCGGCGGGGCCGACCGCCGGGGCGGGTCAGGCTGCGGAGTTTTTTTTTAAGCGCCGCCAGGTCCTCGGCGGTGTTCTTAGCCATGAGCCGTCGCCGTCCTTGGCATCTTTTCGGGAGTGGTTTTGTGAGCCGGGCTGTTTGTTCGTTTGCCGGCCCTGGATGAGGGCGGGCTTTGAGCGGCCCAAACTGCGGAGGGCAGAGGGTTCTGGCGGGCCACCATCATCACCATCGTCACCTTCGCTGCGGGGTCAGGCGGTGGCGCGAATCACGCCAACACTCAGGCCTTCAATGGCCAGCTCGTGTTTGCGCAGATCGATTTCGATGGGGTCAAAATCCGGGTTTTCCGCCTTTAGAACAACCTTCAGGCCGCGCCGATAAAAGCGCTTGACCGTCACCTCGTCGTCGATCCGGGCCACCACAATCTGGCCGTTGCTGGCCTCCGGCGTGCGGTGTACGGCCAGCAGATCGCCGTCGAGGATGCCGGCATCGCGCATGCTCAACCCTTTGACCCGCAGCAGGTAGTCCGGCGAAGGACGGAACAGCTGTGGATCGACGGCAAAGTGTTGCTCGATATTCTGGGCCGCCAGCACGGGCTGCCCGGCGGCGACCCGACCGACCAGCGGCAGCTTGAGTCCGCTGCTGGTCAGGCTGGACTGAAGCTCGGCCAGCTGGATGCCCCGCGAGACACCGCTTTTGAGCTGGATGACGTTTTTTCTTTCCAGAGCGCGGAGGTGGGCCTCAGCGGCATTGGGCGACTTGAAACCAAAATGCCGGGCAATTTCCGCTCGCGTGGGCGGATAACCTTTACGCTGCTGGACGGCAGCGATAAAGTCGAGGATCTCCTGCTGGCGTTTTGTGAGTTTCTGAGTCACTGTTTATTTATACAGTATCTCAGCAGGCAACGCAAAAACTTCTTCCTTCCCGCTCCGGCACCCTCAGTAAAACGCTTTAGCCACCACGGGCGCCGATCGCCGATCGATCAACGCAAGCGCGTCAGCGGGAAAACTCGTTCGAAAATACGTCTGGGGGATCAGGCGGCGGAGCTGTCCCGACGGCCGCGCACCCGGAAACTCCGCACGGCTCGACGCAGCAGCGCGAGGCCGGAGTCGTCCCCGGAGCGGGTATAGCGTTGCTGGATATACAGTCGGGTGATCCGCCGGATGTCCTCGGCGACTTCGCCATAGGCTGCGGCGGCGCGCTCGGCAAAGTCTTCGGGCCCCTCAGCGGCCGAGCGCGGGACCCCGCGCCGCGACAGCTTGCGGCAGAACCGGGCGTACGCGCGCGACGCCGGATCGAGCCCGCCGATCCACTGCACCCGCAGCAGGAGCCACATGACCACCGTAGTGACGACAATAATGATTCCCGTCAGCAGCAGCACGGCCGTGCTGCTCGAAAGCTCTTCGATACCCACCGGCTGCAGCAGCGCCTTTTGCCGCGCCTGATCAAACTTCAGCACCCAGTCGGTCCAAAGCCGGTGCACCGTATCGAGCTGGTTGCGCAGCTCCCGAACCCAGGGGTAATCCCAGACGCCGCGACGCTGCCCGGCCAGCGCCGCTAGCGCACCGCGATCCACCCGCTCGGGCGCCACGGCGGCGGTGGGATCGACACGCACCCAGCCCTCACCGTCCAGCCAGACCTCGGACCAGGCGTGAGCGTCCGACTGGCGAACCAGCAGATACTCTGGCTCGCCCATGTACTCGCCGCCCTGGTATCCGGTCACAACCCGGGCCGGGATGCCCGCTGCACGCATCAGAAAGGTGAACGCGGACGAGTAGTACTCACAGTAGCCTTCCCGGGTTTCGAACAGAAAGTCGTCCACCGTATGAAAACCGAGCGGTGGGGGCGTAAACGAATAGCGGTAGTTCTCCTGCCGAAACGTCCGCAGTACATGGGTCACGAGCGCGCGGCTGTCGTCACCGAAGCGTTCTCTCAGCTCCGTGGCCAGCTCGCGAGTCCGGGGGTTGCGGTCGTCCGGTAGCTGAAGTCCCACGTCGCGAACCCAGCCATCGGTTTTGGTGTTCTTCTGATAGCCGGTGTCGCTCGTCATCTCGTACGAGAAGGTGCGCGTGACCGGGCGGGTGCGGTGCAGCGTGTAGTCGATTTCCAGGCCCATGAACCCGCGGGGCGGACTGACCGGCGTGTCGAGCGCAAACAGCCAGAGCTGCTGCGTGGGTTCCAGGGTCACCGTATAGCGAACCGGCTGATCGACCTCACCGAGAATCTTGCCGATGCGCCGGGGCTGAGGATCTTTGCCGTCATCCTGAATACAGGGCGCCTCGCGGCACCAGGCCGCGCCGTCGAAGTGCCACAGCACGGGGCCGCGCCAGTAAAGGCGCCCCTGCGAGGGCCTCGCGTCGCCGGCAAAATCCACCCGGAAAGCCGGCGAATCGTCGATGAACAGGTCGCGGATGCTGCCGGGCTCCATGTGGTCGGAGATCCCCGTCTTGCCGTACAGCGCATCCTCCGGCACGCCCCAGAGCGGCGTTCCCAGACGGGGGAACAGCGCAAACAGCGCGAGCATCAGCGGCAGACCCTGCACCAGCATCCAGCCGGCGCGGCGCAGCACGTCCGGCGCGCCGTGCCAGTCGCGCACGGGCGTGCGGACATCCCGCGCGGGCTGCGCCTCGTTGACGATCAGCGTGGCGGTGATGATGACCGCAACGGCCAGCAGGTACACCGCCAGATAGATCGACTGATCGAACAGAAACTGGGTGATGACAATAAAGTAAGCCAGCGAGATCAGCAGGAACACGTCGCGGCGGCGAAACGTCTCTGACAGCTTGAGCGCCAGCATTGTGCACAGCAGGGCCACCCCGGCCTGACGTCCGAGGATGGTGCCGTAGTTGCTCCAGACGCCGGCAATACACAGGAGCGTCAGGATCAGCCGCAGCCAGCTGGGCAGCGGCCGGCGCTTCCAGCGGAAGTGGGAGGCGCGCTCCACGACCGCCAGCAGAAACAGCAGCGGCATCCAAAGCGGCAGCCGCGGCAGGTGCGGCAGCACCGCCAGCGCCATGGAGCCCACCAGCCAGCAGAAGGTGAGCCAGTCGGGCGCCGGCCTTAGGCGGGAAACTCGGCCAAAGCTCGCAGACATTGGTGTCGGTGGCTCGCGCCACGGTCGGGGCCCAGCCGCTGACCGGGCAGAATGAGTTCATAGGCGAGCTGCTGGGCTTCCGCCATCACGATCCAGCGTGCCAGCCGCGACAGGCGCTGCTCGGTGCTGAGGCCGTGGAGCTGGCTGAAGTCCAGATGCAGCTGCTCGCTGCGGTGGTCGCTGAAGGTCTTGGTGACCATCTGATTCGACCGGGCGACCACTTTCCACGCGATGCTGCGCGAGGGGTCGCCGGCCTGATAGTCGCGCAGACCCGACCACTCCTCGTCGCCGCTGCGCTCGGGCTGACCGGTGCCGCGATTGCTGCCCATGGGCAGGTCCGGCGCGTCGACCTCGAGCGCCGGGTACACCAGGCAGCGCGCCTTGGGGTTCAGGTAGGTCCAGGCGTAAAACAGGCCGACGGGAAACGTGGTGTAAAGCCGGGAGCGGGGCATGTCGAGCCAGCCGCGTTCCGGAGCGGGTGCGCTGACGCCCAGGTCGGCACGACCCTGCGGCGCCACCTGGTTGAAGGTGGCTTCCTCATCAGCGCGAGCCCAGATCATCGGCCTGGGGGTGCTGCTGGGGTTCATGACGGTCACCACAAACTCGGCCATCTCGCCGGCAAACACCGGCGCTGCATGCACCTTGAGCACCTCCATCCCCGACAGGTTGCGCACGGTGTACAGGGGCGTCAGCAGCCCGAGGGCCGACAGCAGAAAGGTGAACAGCAGGGCCATGTTGTTGTTGTAGTTCAGCGCACCCAGGAGAAGCACCAGAAGCACCAGGCTAAAGAACAGTCCGAAGCGCGTCGGCACAATGTAGATCTGCCGTCGGTTGATCTCCCACGGCAGCTTCTGTTCAGCGGGTCGCCCGCCAAACTTCTGCATGAACCGGTAAACAACGTCGAAAAAGTCCCGGCGCGGTTTGCTGTCAGCAGCGGACATCAGGGAATAGGCACCTGCTCGAGCACCTGCTGGGCCAGCGCCTCCTGGTCCGCGGACGCCTCAGCGCCCAGCCTCAGGCGATGCGCAGCCACCGCGACGAAAACCGCCTGAACGTCCTCCGGGATCAGATGATCGCGCTGTTCAAGCAGCGCCCAGGCCCGGGAGCAGGCCAGGATCGCCAGAGCGCCGCGAGGTGACAGGCCGGTCTGAACACCCGGAAAGGCTCGGGTTGCCCCGACCAGCGCCTGCAGGTAGTCGAGCAGCGCCGGCGAACTGTGGACGTCCTTGGCCTGCTTCTGCAGCACCTGAAGGTCTTTGAGTGGCAGGCACACCTGCGCGTCGCGCAGCAGAAGCTGCCGGTCCTTTTCCTCGAGCAGCCGGCGTTCCGCCTCCGGGGCCGGGTAGCCCATATGCAGCCGCATGAGGAAACGGTCGAGCTGAGAGTCGGGCAGGGCAAAGGTCCCCGCAAGATCAACCGGGTTCTGGGTCGCGATCACAAAAAACGGCGCCGGCAGATCGCGGGTCTCACCTTCGATCGTCACCTGGCGTTCCGCCATGGCCTCCAGCAATGCACTCTGAGTCTTGGGCGTCGCGCGGTTGATTTCGTCAGCCAGCACCAGCTGCGAAAAGATTGGCCCCGGATGAAAGTCGAACGCTTCGCGCTCCCGGCTGTACACCGTGATGCCGAGGATGTCCGCGGGCAGCATGTCGCTGGTGAACTGAATCCGCTGGTAGTTCAGGCCGGTGGAGACCGCGAGCGCCTGCGCCAGGGTCGTTTTACCCATGCCGGGGACGTCTTCCAGCAGCAGGTGGCCGTTGGCGATCAGGCAGGTAAACGCCAGCTTGATCACCGGTTCTTTGCCGACCACAATGGCGCCGACCTGGTCCAGGGCTGTCGCCAGCTCGCTGTGAGACTGGGTCAGGCTGACGACGCGGGCCGAGCCGCTGGATTCTTGAACCTGTTCAGGCATGCCGTTTCCTCCTTGCTGACATGAGTTACGTGGAACCGATGTACGTTGACATAAATAGGGTGCGCCAAACGTGATTATCGGCTCAAACCCGTTCTTCCCTTAAATGAGTGCCGCAATCCCACCCGCGGCAGCCCCGCAAGCGGCGACGGGCCGCTTTGTTGAGGGTGCCGGATCCTGGTTCTGGTGGGCGCTGCTGGGCCTTTTTGCATTGTCGTTGGCCCGAATCCACGTGTCTAGCGCCATACCGCTGTTTGGCGACGAGGCGTTCTATTGGCTGGAAGGCCGGTACCTTGCGGGGGCTTATAGCGATCTCCCGCCTCTAACTGCCTGGCTTAGCCGGGTGTCTTCGGAGGTTTTCGGCCAGAGCTATCTGGGTGTCCGGGCACTGTTTCTGCTGTGCTGGGCGGCAGTGCCGATGCTGGGCACCGCG
>JANQOZ010000096.1 GCA_028285525.1 Lysobacterales bacterium | reverse complement strand
CGATGCCGGCATCGCCATGCGTTCGCTGTGGCTGGCCAACGGCATCAACATCGTGCTCGATCCGCTGCTGATTTTTGGCGTCGGACCGTTTCCGGAGCTGGGCGTTGCCGGCGCGGCCGTGGCGACGACCATCGGCCGCGGCTGCGGTGTGCTCTACCAGCTGTGGATGCTCACGGGCATCCGCCGCCGGGTACAGCTGCGCTGGCGCCATCTCAAGCTGGTGCCGCCGGTGATGCGTCGCCTGCTGACGGTGAGCGCCGGTGGGGTTGGACAGTTCATCATCGGCACCACCAGCTGGATCTTTCTGGCCAGGCTGATCGCGGACCACGGCAGCGCCGCCGTGGCCGGCTATACGATCGGCCTGCGGATCATCATCTTCACGATCATGCCGGCCTGGGGCCTGTCCAACGCGGCGGCGACGCTCGTAGGGCAGAACCTGGGCGCTGGTCAGCCGCAGAGGGCGCAGCAGTCCGCGTGGCTGTGCGTGCGCTACAACGTCACGTTCATGCTGATCGTGGCGTGCGCCTTTCTGCTGCTTGCGCCCTGGCTGGTGGGCATCTTCACGAAGGACCCGCAGGTGATCGCCTACGGCGTCCAGTGCCTGCGGATTTTGAGTATCGGATACGGCTTTTACGGTCTCGGGATGGTGTTGACGCAAGCGCTGAACGGCGCCGGTGACACCCGAACGCCGACGGTGCTGAACTTCTTTGCGTTCTGGCTGCTGCAGATTCCTCTGGCCTGGTGGCTGGCGAACGCCCTGGCGCTCGGACCGCAGGGCGTTTTTATGGCGGTGCCGATCTCGGAGGCCTTCCTCTCGGTCGGAGCCGTCTGGGCCTTCCGCCGCGGGCGCTGGAAACTACAGGAGGTGTAGGCGCCTTGCTGCACGCGCTGGCGCAGGCGTAGCCCTGCGTCAGCGCGACGTCAGGGCAGCGCGTGGACGATCGCGTGCAGCAGTAACCCGACCAGTCCGCCGACCAGCGTGCCGTTGATGCGGATGAACTGAAGGTCCGGGCCGATCTGCAGCTCGATGCGGTTGGCGGTGTCCACCGGATCCCAGCTGCGCACCGTCGAGCTGATCAGCCCGGCGGCCTCCTCGCCGAGCTGCGCGACCACAAACCGGGCGCCGTCGTGGAGCCACTGATCAAACGTTTCGATCAGGCTCGGATTATCGAGTGCATCCATGGCCGTGCGCCGAATCAGGTCGGCGGCAAAGCTGTGGGAGGCACCCCGGTTTTCCTTGAGCGCATCCCCCACCATGATCGACAGCTCGCGCCACAGCTCCTCCGAATAGCCCCGCACGTTCGGGTCCCGCAGGAAGTCTGCCTTCACCGACTCAAAGCGCCTGGCCGCGAGGCTGTCGGGGTCCAGCAAAGAATCGGCGAGCTCCCGGTAGGCCAGGTCGAAGCGGTGGCGAATCTCATGATCGGGGTTAAGCACCATTTCCAGCAGCCGCTGCTGGACCCGGTCGATGATCTTGTCGTAGATCTTCTGATCGACAAACTCCGGTACCCACCATGGGCTGCCGGTCTGCATCTGCCCCCGGAGGGACTCCCGGTGATCCTCCAGAAACGCGGTCAGCACGCGCAGGAGTTCGGTCAGCAGCGCCTGGTGATGGCTGTTGCTGGCCATCAGGCCGAGCAGGCGGCCGGCGGCGCCGGCGGTCGGTAGCTGCTCGAGCCGCGACAGCACGTTGCGCGCAAAAAATTCACGATAGCGCGATTCCTGAAATACCTCGGTAGTCCAGCCCAGCAGCTTCAGCAGGGTGTCGGCCAACGTGTCAGCGTGAAGAACGCTCCAGCGGCAGAGCGTGGCGGCCGACGAGCGCTGGGCCATCTGCTGTCCCACCGCATCGGGCGTGAGAAAGTTGGCGACGACAAAGCGGCCCAGCGACTCGCCGATCTCGTCCTTGCGCCGCGGCACGATGGCCGTATGCGGGATCGGCAAACCCAGCGGATGGCGAAAGAGCGCGACGACGGCAAACCAGTCCGCCAGGGCGCCGATCATGGCAGCCTCCGCGAACGCCTGGACGTAGCCGACCCACGACGCCGCCGGAGCAAACCACTGGGCCCAGCAAAACACGATCGCCATGGCGGCCAGCAGCAGGAGCGGGAAGCGCCGCATGCGCTTGAGGCGCTGAGCGAGGTCAGCGTCGGTCTGGACAGGCGCGGCCGGCGAACTCAAGACGCCTGGGGCGACACGATCAGAAGCTCACCCGCCCGATCAGCATGTCCCGGTACATGACAAAGTCACCCAGCAGGCTGTACCAGGGGTGTTGGAAGGTGGCGGGTTTGTTCTTCTCGAAGAAAAAGTGGCCGACCCAAGCGAAGCCATATCCGGCCAGCGGAATCGTCAGTAGCGCCAGATAATTGCCGCTAAACACTGCATAGATCACGATGGCGATCACCAGGCTCGTGCCGGCGAAGTGGAGCCTCCGGCAAGCGGCGTTCCGGTGCTCTGAAAGATAGTAGGGATAGAACTCCCGAAAACTCGAGAATCCGCCGCTCACCGGTCGAGCGCCTCGCGCAGCGCGTGAGCCACCTGGTCGATGCGAAACGGTTTCTGGATACAGGCGCTGATCAGCCCGCGCTCCAGCTCCTGCTGCGTGATCATCTGCCCGAAGCCGGACATCAGCACCACCGGCAGGTCCGGGTTTTCCCGGCGGCAGTGCAGGCCTAAGTCGATACCGCTCATATAGGGCATAGTAAAGTCGGTCAGCAGCACGTCAAACCCATCGGGATCATCGCGGATCGCTGCCAGAGCCTCGTTGGCGGAGTTGCGTACCGTCACCGAGTAGCCGAGGTTCTGCAGCCCGTCTCCGACCAGACCTGCGATCGCCGGGTCATCGTCGACGATCAGCACGCTCTCCGTGCCCGAAAACACGCGGGCTCGATCGACCGCCACCTGCTCTTCCACCGGAACGTTCTGGTTCGGCAGCAGCACCACAAACGTTGCGCCCTTGCCCTCCTCCTCGGTGGCCAGCTCGACCTGGCCGCCAAGCTCTTTGACCAGGCCGCGCACGACCGACAGCCCCAGTCCGGTGCCCTTGCCTTTCGGCTTTGTCGTCCAAAAGGGATCAAAAATGTAGGATCGATCCTGCTTCCTGATGCCCGGCCCGTTGTCTTTGACGATGAGCTGCAGCCAGCCCTGCCCGTCGCGGTTGATCTCGCTGGCGTTGACCGTCAGCCGCCCCCCGGCGGGCATCGCCTGCACCGCGTTGGCGCAGAGATTGGACAGGATCTGAAAAACGTCTGACGGGTTGGCCTCGATCACGCCGCAGTAGCTGTCCACCTGACTTTCGATTTCGACGTTGGCCGGCGCCGAGGCCCGCACGAATTCCAGCGTCTCCCGGATGAACGGCGCGGCGAGCAGGGGCTCGCGCTCCTCCGAGCGCTCCCGGCGGGAAAACACCAGCAGCTGCCCCACCAGCGAGCTGGCCCGCTCCGCGGCGGTCACGACGGAACGCAGGCGCTCGACGTTCTCGGTCTCTTCGGGCAGGCTCGTCAGCACCATGTCCGTGTAGGCCAGGATCGGCGTCAGCAGGTTGTTAAAGTCGTGCGCAATACCGCCTGACAGCACGGCAAGCGACTCGAGACGCTCAGCTTCCCGCAGACGCATTTCCTGAGCGCGGGCAAGCGTCACGTCCTGGCCGATCGCCTGGTAACCCAGCAGCTCGCCGGCGGCGTCGTGAAAACCTCGCAGCGTCCAGCCTACCGTTGCCTTCCGTCCGTCAACCCCGACGATCTCGTTTTCGTACGTCTCCACCGGATGCTCGGCGCTGATCCGGCGCACCGCCCGGCGCACGATCGCCATCTCCTGGTCGCTCAACAGATCGCGGATGAAGTGTTCGTTCACCCGCTCCGGGGTAAAGCCGAAAAAGTCGCAGAGCGACTGGTTCGCGAACTCGAGCCGGCCCTCGCTGTTGGTTCGGAGAATGAAGCCCGTATGATCTTCCACCACCGCGCGGTATTTGGCCTCCGACTCGCGCAGCTCCGACTCCATGCGCAGCCGTTCGGACACGTCGTTGACCAGCACCACCAGCAGCTCCTCGCCAGCCTGGGTGATGGGATTCATCGACAGGGAGACGGCAAACTTTCTCCCGCCGCGAGCGTGCCCCTCGAGCAGGTGCTCCTCGGCCGCGCCGGGCGGGCCAAACTCTCCCTTCAGCCCCCGACTGAGCACGCCGCGCTCCGGTTCCATCGCGGCGGGCAGGATCGCGGAGACCTCCCGGCCGGGAAGCCAGGTGCCGTCACAGTCAAACAGGTTCTTGGACCGGGCGTTGCTGCGGACGATCTTGCCCGCCTGATCGACCACAAGCACGCCGACCGGAATAATCTCGAGCAGCGCCTCGATGTGATCCAGGGCTTCGGTCCGTTCGCGGGTGACAAAAGACAGCGCTACCAGATCGGCGACCGAGCTGACAAACGCCTTTTCGTCTTCGGTCCACTCCCGGGGGCGGCCCACATGCTCAGCGCACACCACGCCGCGAACCTTGTCGCCCGAGAAGATGGGAGCGTCGAGCATCGCGCCGATCCCTGTCGGCTTCAGGTACACCTCCGCCAGTTCGCGCGTCCGCGGGTCTGTGACGGCGTCGTCCGCATCGACGACCCGTGACGTCTCGCAGGCGGCAAAATACGAGGGGCACTGGGTACTCAGCAGCGGCTCAGCCGTGGTGTGCTCCTGATCTTCCACCATATCGATACAGCTCAGCGCGCTTCGATCATCGCTGAAGAACCAGATGCCGGCCCGCTGGACCGCCAGGTAGCGTGACGTCGCCTCGGTGATTTTCTTCAGCGCGTCGCTGAAATCGGGATTTGGATGGCGCAGGGACATGGCCAGATCCAGCAAAACCTGGTTCTGGGTCTTCAGACTACCAACGCTGCGTTTTGTCTCTATGGTCAAAGCACGGCCCTGCGGCTCAGTATACGCATAAACCCCTGACGCTCACTGGGCCGATCGATAGGGCCCGGCGCGCGCGCTCGGAGAAGCAAAAATATGTTATAGCATCGGCGGCCCAGGCGGTTTCCCTAAGGACTGATCGCCGGTGATGAGCGGCCGACGGCTACCCCTCCAGGGGGCGATCAGCCGGAACCTCGGGCGTGTCGGCGGCCAGCACCTTCTTGGCGGCTTCCCAGAGCTGATCGAGCTCATCCATACCGAGGTCCTGAAGCGGGGCTGCCGCAAGCTGCTCCAGCTTTCGGAAGCGAGCCTCAAACTTTCGGTTGGCGCCGCGCAGCGCGCGGCCGGGATCAACCCTCAGATGCTTGGCCAGGGCGATCGTCGAGAACAGGAGATCGCCGATCTCCTCTTCGCAGTGGTCGGCATGCTCCGGTTGGTCCATGGCCTCAGCCAGCTCCTCGACCTCCTCCCGGACCTTGCCCAGCACCCCGGCGGCGTCGGGCCAGTCGAAGCCCGCGGCAGCGGCCCGGCTGTGGAGCTTCTGGGCCCTCATCCATTCCGGCATGCCGCGCGTGATGCCGGCCAGGGCGGATGGATCTTCGTCGGCGCCCCGCTCGGCCTTTTTCATCGCCTCCCACGCGTTCACCTGGTCATCCGCGCTGGAAACGGTTGAGTCGTCCCCGAAGACGTGCGGGTGGCGCCGCACCATCTTGTCATTGATCGACCGGGCGACGTCTTCGAACACAAAGTGCTCAGCCTCGGCCGCCATCTGCGAATGGAACACGACCTGGAGCAGCAGATCACCCAGCTCGTCCCGAAGATCCGTCATGTCTTCTCGGGCGACGGCGTCCGCAACTTCGTACGCTTCTTCGATGGTGTACGGGGCAATGGACGCGAAGTCTTGCTTGAGGTCCCAGGGACAGCCGCCCTCGGGGTTGCGCAACTGCGCCATGATCTCCAGCAGGCGCTGCATTTCGCTCACTACGTGTCTCCTTGAAATCGAATCCAGATTCGTGCGCCGCCCAGCTCGCTGCGCGTTATGCCGAGGTCGGCGCCGTAAGAGTCGGTCAGCTCACGCACCACCGCCAGTCCGATACCGTGGCCGGGCAGCTGCTCGTCACCGCGGACGCCTCGCTGCAGCAGCCGCTCCGCTTCAGCCTCATCGATGCCCGGACCGTCATCCTCGATAATCAGCTCGAGACCCGCACGGGTCTTTCCCGGCAGGACATGGGCGGTCAGGAGCACGCGCTGCCGGCACCATTTGAAGGCATTTTCGAGCAGATTGCCAAGGAGTTCGGCCAGGTCTCCGGTCTCGCCATAGAAGCGCGCCTGAGGGTCGATCGCAAACTCGCACTGAATCTGCCGATCCCGATGCGCCTGCTCGAGCGTCTGCACAATATCCTCGGCGCTGTCGGCGATCGTGATCGGGCGGGCGAAGGTTTGGTGACCCGACGTGCGCGCGCGCTTAAGCTGATAGCCGACGATGTCGTCCATGCGTTTGACCTGGGACCTCAGCAGCTCCCCGTCGCCGACGTCGTCACTCTCAAGCGAAGTCCGCATCACGGCCAGCGGCGTTTTCAGGCTGTGCGCTAGGTCTGCGAGCGAGTTGCGAAACCTCGCCAGCTGTTTTCTTTCGGCGCTGATAAAGGTATTGATGCTGCCGGTCAGGCCGGCCAGCTCCTGCGGATAGTCCCGTTCGATGGCGTCCGTCTCACCGCGTCGTACTCGGGCTAGATCGGCCGCCACGGTTCTTAGGGGCTTGAGACTCCAGCCCAGCACCACCGACTGCACCACCAGGAGCAGGACCGACGCGGCGCCCAGCCAGCCCCAGAGGGAACGTCGAAACTCCGCGAGCTGCGCCTCAAACGCGACGGTGGACTCCGCCGCCGAAAACGTGAAAGGCACATCCCGCCCCTCGGGGGACTCCCAGGCAACCCCGAGGCTCAGCGTAAACACCGGCTCAGCTACGGCGAGATCCGGCAGGTAGAACTGGGTTTCACCCGTGGTAACCCGGGGTGGCCACTCGAGCTCGTGCCCCACCTGGGAGCTGGAGTTCCAGCCGAACCGTTCGCCCGACACGCGGGCGTAGAGCCCTGAGCTCGGCCGGCTCAGCCGCGGTTCGGGGGTTGCGTCCGGCAGCAGCAGCCGATCGTCAGCATCAAGATCGGCGGCAACGAGCAGCGTGTAGATCACGCCCTGCAGGCGGTCCTGGACCGCGTCGCGCGCGCTGTCCGCGTAGGCGCGGTCCAGCACCAGTCCGGTCAGCCCGAGAAACGCCACAAGCGCGATGCTGACGGCCAGGGTCAGCCTGGCGGTCAGGGACAGTGGTCGGGTTCGGCTCATCGCGCGCCATGATAGCCCGCACCGGGCCTGCCGCTGAAGCCTGGCAGGCTCGTGTGACTCAGCTTGTCGCTGGCTCCGCCGCCTTGAAGCGGTAGCCTCGACCGCGCAGCGTTTCGATCGGCTTAAAGCTGCCGTCGGGGTCGAGCTTCTTGCGCAGCCGACCCACAAACACTTCGATGACGTTGCTGTCGCGATCGAAGTCCTGCTCGTAGATGTGGTCGGTCAGCCGGGACTTGGAGATCACCTCGCCGGCATGCATCATCAGATACTCGAGCACCTTGTACTCAAACGACGTGAGCTCGACCGCCTCGCCATCGAGACTGACCTGCTGAGCGCTGGTGTCGAGCGATATCGGACCGCTCTGCAGCACCGACTGCGCCCAGCCGGCGGCGCGGCGGACCAGCGCGTTCAGCCGCGCCAGCAGCTCCTCGACATGAAACGGTTTGACCAGGTAGTCATCAGCGCCGGCGCCGAGGCCCTCCACCTTGTCCTGCCATTCGGATCGGGCGGTCAGGATGAGGACGGGGAACCGCTTTTCGGCTTCCCGCCAGCGGGAGATCACCTCCATACCGCCCAGCTTGGGCAGCCCGAGGTCAACCACGGCGACGTCGATGGGATACTCCTGGCCCAGATAGAGGCCCTCCTCGCCGTCCGCAGCGGCGTCAACCGCATATCCTTCGCGCTGCAGTCTGGCGACCAGCGTTTCGCGCAGCGGCTTTTCGTCTTCAATGACCAGAACTCGCAAGGTAGTTAACCCTCCAGCAACAGCAGGCGGCCCTCAAGGCCGCAGGATGGACGTCTAACGTCGCGGCTTCACCGGGTTTCCGGCGACCTGCACGTATCTCACCTTGCCGTCTTTGGTCAGGACCTTAACGATGTGAACCTGCCGGTTGTTCCGCACCTCCGTACGGGCCGACAGCACTTTGCCTCCGGTATCCCGGCGAACCTTGTTGACGGCCTGCGCCAAGGTCATCGCGCTTGCTGCGGGCACGCCAAGCCCCAGGGCGAGGCCCAGGCTGGCTGCCAGCAACAGTTTTCGGCGACGCGGGTTCATGGGCAAATAATATCATTCACATGCATTGCAGGTCCCTGCCTCAGGCAGGCGAAACAAGGGCGGCCGCGTTCGCTGGCAGCCCACTCAGGCCCATCACCTTACCAGCGCAAACTTAACGTCGGCTGAACTGCCTGCTGTGCGGTCCTGCAACCGGGGGCTGGTTCACGACCATTCGAGCAGCCGTGCCTTGAGCGCCTCGTGGGTCGGTTCGATGTCCGTTCTGTTCGTGGGGCGCTCCAACAGCGCGGCCAGCGCGGGCGGGACCTCAACCGTCTCGCCGATCAGCGGCTCCACAGTGCCCTCAAATTTCGCCGCGTGGGCCGTGGCCAGGGCGGTCCAGGCCTGGCTTGAATCAACCTCGCGGTAGGCCGCCAGGGCGGTGGCCGTATGGGGGCATACCGCGAGGCCAAGCGAGGCATGTGCATCGCGCACCGTCTCGGCGATGGCGTCATCCTCAAACGCGTAGGCCGTCACCTGCTGGCTGAGGTCGGAATGATCCGGATGCAGATGGCGAAGCCGTTCCATATTGCTCGGGTTGCCTACGTCCATGGCGCTGGCCAGCGTTGCCACCGTGTCCTCAGGCTGCCACTGCCCCGAACCCAGAAAGCGTGGGATCACCGTATTGGCATTGGTTGCCAGCACAATCTGGCCGATGGGCATGCCGCAGCGCCGGGCCCAGATGCCAGCCAGCGCGTTGCCGAGATTGCCGGTCGGCACAATAAAGTTGGCGTTCTTTCCGTGCTGCGCTTTCCAGCTCAGACTCGCCGCCGCGTAGTAGCTCATCTGCGGCAGCAGGCGGGCGACGCTGATGCTGTTTGCCGACGTCAGTGGACAGGCTTCGGCCAGCTCTTCGTCGAGGAATGCGGCTTTGACCAGGCGCTGACAGTCGTCGAAGGCGCCGCGCACGCGCAGACTGAGCACGTTATCTCCCCAGCAGGTGAGCTGGTGCTCCTGGCGTGCGGACACGCCGCCTTCGGGGTACAGAATGACCACCCGCAGGCCGGCGCGCTCCGCGCAGGCTGCGGCCACGGCGCTCCCGGTGTCGCCGGAGGTTGCCACCATCACCGTCGGGCGTCGCGCCCCGGTCAGGCGGGTCAGACAGGCGGCGAGAAACCGGGCGCCGACGTCTTTGAAGGCCGCGGTGGGCCCGTGAAAAAGCTCCAGGATCGACAGACGCGGGTCGCGCGTCTGCAGCAGCGGCACCGGAAAGTTCAGCGCTTCCCGGCAGATGGCGAGAAGGTCTGTGGCGAGCACGTCGTCGGCAAAAAACGGGCGGATCAGCTGTTCGCCGATCGTCGCCAGATCAGCCGCCGGATCAAAATCATCGGGGTCGAGCGAGGGAAACGTCAGCGGCACATAGAGACCGCCGTCGGGCGCAAGCCCCTTCAGTACGGCGTCGGCCAGCGCAACCCTTGGACCACCCCGGGTGCTGAAAAACTCCATCAGGACTAGCTCGCCGCGTCGGTGACCAGCCTTGCGCCGGGGCAGTTCACCGGTGAGCTGAACACGCGCGTTTCGAGTCCCTCTTCGGTGAAGGCCTGGGCCATCGCCTCACCGCCAGCGGTGGCAGCGCTTTCGGCCTGGAACCAGGCGAACACACTCGGACCGGATCCGGAGATCGAACACCCGAGCGCCCCCGCCTCCAGCGCCGCGGCTTTCACCTGCTTGAACCCAGGGATCGAGGCCGCTCGCTGTGGCTCCACGAGCAGATCTTTCAGGCTCGCGGTGATGACATCGATATTCTTTTCAAAACAGCCGGCGACAAACGCGGCGAGGTTGGCCGACTGCGCAACCACCAGCTCGCGCGAAAAACCCTTTTTCAGGCTGGCCCTGGCATTACGCGTCTGAATTTCGATCTGCGGATGGACCACGATGCACCGCAGCCGGCTCGGTGCGGGGATCGTCATCGGATAACGATGACCGTACGGCCCCACCATCGCCAGGCCACCGAGCAGCGAGGCGGCCACGTTGTCGCCGTGTTCGCTGCCGCTGGCGACCATCTCGCCGGCCAGCGCGTAGGGGTAAAGCTGATTGATCGGCAGCGGTATCTTCAGCATCTTATTGACCGCAACCACCGCTGCCGCTGCCGACGCAGCTGACCCCCCGAGCCCTGAGCCCAGCGGGATGCCCTTGTCGACGTGGACTTCGAAACCGGACTTCAGGGCAAGCGCGTCAACCATGGCCGCCACGGCTTTCAGCGCCGTGTTTCGCTCCACTTCTTCGGGCAGCTCCGGCAGAACGCCGGTTACGCCGGCCAGGCGAACACCCGGCTCCTCAACCTGCCGGATAGTGACGGTATCGCCGACACCCTGCAGCGCATGCCCCAGCACGTCGAAGCCCACCGCCACATTGCCGACGCTGGCGGGCGCAAAAGCGCAGGTCTCACGTATGTTGCCCAGCGATACGCTGTCGCGCTGGCCTTGCTGGTTGGTCATGGTTCTCTGTCAGTCCTCAATTTGCCTCAGCGGCGCCACCCGCGGCGCGCCCAGCATGGAACCCAGGCGCAGCAGGTCGGCAAACACGCCGGCCGCAGTTACCTCCGGCCCGGCTCCGGGACCGCGCACAATCAGCGGATTGTCGCAGTAGCGGTCGGTGACGTAACGCACCACGTTGTCGGTCAGATCGATCCCGGCGAACGGGTGGTCTGCCTCAACTTCGGTCAGGCCGACGCTCGCCTTGCCGTCGTTCGTCAATCGGCCGACAAATCGCAGGCGGCGATTGGCCGAGCTGGCCTCTTCGAGCCGCGCCGCCAGCGTTCCGTCGTGCTGTTCGAGGCCGGCGAGGAACTCCTCGACCGTAGCCTCCTCCAGTTCGGCCGGTACGAGAGAGCTCACGGTGAGATCATTCACGTTGAGCTCCATGCCGATCTCGCGCGCCAGAATCACCAGCTTTCGCGCCACGTCTGTCCCGGTCAGATCGTCTCGCGGATCGGGTTCGGTGTAGCCCTTCTCCCAGGCCTCTCGGACCAACGCGGAAAAGCCCCGGCTGCCGTCGTACATATTAAACAAATATGCGAGGGTGCCGGAAAAAATTCCTTCGATCATCTGGACCCGGTCACCGGTCTGGCGCAGGTCCGACAGCGTCTGCACCACCGGCAGGCCGGCGCCCACAGTCGTTTCATAGAGATACCGGCTGCCCGTTTGCTGACTGGCGGCCAGCAGCTGCCGATAGAGATCCAGATCACCGGCGGCCGCCTTTTTGTTAGCCGTGATCACGTGAATGCCCCGGCCCAGCCAGCGGTGGTGAAGATCGGCGACCGCGTCGCTGGCGGTGCAGTCGATCAGCACCGCATGCGGCACGTGGTCGGTTTGTACATGGTCGGCCAGCACGTCCAGATCGGTGGTCTCACCGTTCTCCTCGACCTGCTTTTTCCACTCGTCAAGCTCCAGCCGTCCATCACCCAGCAGCATTTTCCTCGAGCCGGCGATCGCGCGGATTCGAATGTCGATGCTCGACTCCGACCGCAGCCGGTCGACCTCACGATGCAGCTGGTTCAGCAGTGCCCCGCCGACGTTTCCATGGCCGATAACCCCCACCGACAGCGTTTGGGCCGACAGGTAAAACGCCGAGTGCACGGCCCGAACGCCGCGCTGCACGTCAGCCTGAGGGATCACGGTCGAAATATTTCGCTCGGACGACCCCTGAGCAATCGCGCGGACGTTGATGCCCGCGGCCCCCAGCGCGGAGAAATAGCGCGCGGCGATGCCCGGCTGTCCTGCCATTGCGTCGCCGACGATGGCTAAAACGCTGTGGCCGGGCTGCGAGCTGATGGTGTTGATCAGCCCCTGACGCAGCTCGTCCTCAAACTCCTCCTGCAGCAGCGCCGTGGCGGTCCGCAGGGCGTTGCCGGCAACGCCGACACAAATCGAGTGTTCCGACGACGCCTGGCTGATCATGACCACGGAGATGTTGCCGCGCTTAAGCGCGCCGAAGAGTCGGCGGGCGGTTCCCGGGACGCCGATCATGCCGCCGCCTTCGACGTTCACCAGACCCACGTCGTCGATCGCCGAGATGCCTTTGATGCTGAAATCGTTCCCGTCCTTCAGGCCGATCCGCGTACCGGCACTCTCCGGTGCAAAGGTGTTGCGGATACGAACCGGGATGTCGGCGGCGATCGCCGGCCCCAGGGTCTGAGGATGGATAACCTTGGCGCCGAAGTAAGCAAGCTCCAGCGCTTCATCAAACGAGATGGCGCTGAGCACGCGAGCGTCTGGAACGAGACGTGGGTCAGCACTCATGACGCCATCCACGTCGGTAAAGATATGAATCTCGTCAGCGTCCATCAGCCGGCCGACGATCGCGGCCGAGAAATCGCTGCCGTTTCGACCGAGCGTTGTCGTCCGTCCACGGCTGGTGCGGGCAACATACCCCGGCATGACCCAGATCGCCGGGCGCTGCTCTCCGAGCGTCGAAGCCAGGTCTTCCCGCGACGCGGTCCAGTCGACGTTCGGACCCATTTCTCCTTCCGAAACCACAATGAAGCGCCGCGCGTCGAGCCAGTCCACATCCTGGCCGAGCTGCTTCAGATGTGCGGTGAGCAGGCGGGAGGACCACAGCTCACCCATGCCGGAAACCGCGTCACGCACCGGGCCGTCGGCGGAGCGCACCAGCGACGCGCCACGCAGCAGGTCCGCCAGGTCAGAGAAATCACTCTCGACCTCGGGCGGCACTTCGCCGGTGAGGGTGGTGAACGCTTCGCGCTGGCGGGTACACAGCTGCTCCAGTTCGGCACTGTAGTCCTGGCCGGACTCAGACAGTTCGATCAGCGCGAACAGCGCGTCGGTCATGCCTTTCATCGCTGACACAACAACAATGAGCGGCGACCCCAGGGCGGCGCTGCAGATTTTCGCTACCCGGCGATAGTGGTCGGCGTCCGCAACGCTGCTGCCGCCGAATTTATAGACTCTGGCTTTGATGCCTCTGCTCCCCAGCTCTAGTGACAGGACGCTAGCTTAAAAGATTTCGCCAATCATGCACCGCACGCTGCCGCCGGCCCGCTCGAGCTCGCTGACGTCGACGTCGGTGACCCTGAATTCTGCCCGCTCGAAAAACGCGGCGCTGGCGTCGCTCAACGCGTCTTTGGCCCGCCGACTCATCACCACGTCCCGGGGCGTGACCGCCAGGCAGTTGGCGACAAACTCATTCTTTTCGGTTTCGGTCAGGTAGTGTGCGTCCTCGCCGTATAGCGCGTCGAGCACCTCGCGCAGCGACTGCTGTGTTGCTGCCGGCGCGTACGCCACGGCCCCGCGGCCCGCCAGCACCGAAAGCACCACGTTGGTGTGGTACTCCTGCGCCTCGAGCGCAAATACAAACGTGGCCCGCAGGCCGAACGCTTCATGCATAGCGGCAGCGCCCGCCGCGTCGGTGCGTTCACTCAGCCCGCAAAAGCCAACCTGCCGCGCGTGGTCGATGATCAGTGATCCGGTCAGCTCCGCCGTGCACCGCGCGCGGTCCAGCTCCACCAGCTCGTAGCCGAGCGTCTGGCAAAAGAAGCGGCGGATACCCGGATGGGTCGTTTCGCGCTGGCGGCCCGGATAGTGCATCGCGCCCGTGATCAGCCGGCGCTGGCTGGTGGCGAAGGCGTTGTTGGGAAACACGCTGTCGCCGGCTTCGGCAAGCGGGCTGAAGCTGACGGTCGGCAGGCCAAGGTCGCGCAGCGTCTGAGCCAGCGTGCACTGCTGCCGCCAGGCCTCCTCGGACCGGGCCGGCGAGCTGAGATCGAGGTACTGATTGTCGTCAGCGGTTTCGGTCGACACCGAAAAGTTTGCGTCGGCCACCAGGAAAGCCGCAGCCGCCGTCGCCGCGGAAAAATCCGCCGGCGCCTTCAGTGCGCAATCGAGGAACTCGCTGGGGCTTTCGGTCAACATTTTCGGGCGGAGCAAAAGCTTGTAAGTCTAACTCAAAACCGCCTGACGCAGCGACGAAAATCTGTCCTTGAGGAGGGGCGTCTACAGGGCTCAGGCGGCTTTGCCGGCGGCCCGATTCACCGCGTCCAGAGCGCCCTCGACCACCCACCAACCCGCGTTTGCCAGGTGCGCGTTTTCCGACAGGTAGCGACGCCAGTAGCGCCCGCCGGGCTGTCCCTGGAACAGGCCGAGAATATGCCGGGTCATGTGCTTCAACGGTGTCCCGCGTGCGAGCCGCTCCTCGACGTAAGGTTGCAGCATCGCAAGAACCGACTGCCGACTAATTGGCGCCTGACCTCCCAACAGCTTTTCTTCGCAGGCGGCGAGCACAAAAGGGTTCTGATAGGCCGCGCGACCGAGCATCACGCCGCCGACGTGCGCCAGGTGCTGCTCACACTGATCGACCGTTTCGATTCCGCCGTTGATGACGACGTTGAGTTCGGGATGTTCAGCCGCCAGCCGGTAGACTCGCTGATGGTTCAGCGGCGGAACGCTGCGATTCTCCTTGGGACTCAGGCCTGTCAGCAGCGCCTGGCGGGCGTGGACAATCAGCGTGGAAACGCCGCTGGTCGCAACCGTCTCGACAAAGCGTTCCAGGTCGGTGTCCTGGTCCTGATCATCGACCCCGAGCCGGTGCTTGACCGTCACCGGAACGGCCACGGCGTCGCGCATCGCTGCAAGGCATTCGGCCACCAGCGACGGTTCACGCATCAGGCAGGCGCCGAAGCGCCCGGTCTGCACCCGATCGCTCGGGCAGCCAACGTTCAGATTGATCTCGTCATAGCCGACCGACTCGCCGATTCGCGCCGCTTCGGCGAGCGCCTCCGGATCGGACCCGCCGAGCTGGAGCGCCACCGGATGTTCCGCGGGATCAAAGCCGAGCAGCCGTTCGCGATCACCGTGGATCACGGCACCGGTTGTTACCATCTCGGTGTACAGGCGGGCGGACGGTGTCAGCAGCCGATGAAAATAGCGGCAGTGCCGATCGGTCCAATCCATCATCGGCGCAACGGACAGGGTCTTAGGCTTTTTCGTTTCGGTTACCACGGCTTGCCGACATCAGGGTTAGCGGTTCAGCTTCGCTTTTTACCGGTTTCTGGCCCGTTTCGCACATCCGATGATCTATTGCTGGATGTCGATCAGTCGGAGGCAGCCCGCCCAGCCCGAGCCAGACTCAGGGTCTTATCGATAGCGACGAGCAGGTCCTGGGCCTTGTGAAACGGGCTGTCGGCGACGCGGGAACGGGCGGACTCCAGCTTCCGCGCCGCGGCCGTGAGCTCAGCTTGGGCCAACAACACCCGGGCCAGGGTCAGCTCGGCGCCGGCCGTCAGCAGCACCTGATTCAGCGGGGCGGCGCCTTCCAGCGCCTGCTCAGCGAGCGACTGCGCAGCCTTGAGCTCGCCACGCCGCAGGCGTGCCTCAGCGGCGTAGCGGCTGGCCAGTACGCTCGTCACCAGCCCGAGAGCCCGCGTTTGGGCGGTCTCGAAGGCCTCCAGCGCGGCATCGGGTTCGCCGAGCTCAACCAGCGCCATGCCGGCGAATACGTAATCCCTTCCTGCGTTGTCTTCCCCGGGGTTTTCGGGGTTGGTCAGGATTTCGATGGATTGACGAAAGGCCTCGAGGGCCTCGTCAAAGCGGCCCGCGCTGAAGTAGCTTGAGCCCAGATTCGACCAGCCGAAAGCTGCCTTGGGTGACCGAGGTCCAAAAACCTCGTTGAGCCGATCCCGGTACTGCGTCGCCAGCGCCAGCATTTCCTCCGTCTGGCCCAAATGCGAAAACAGCACCGACCGATTGGCGAGCGCCGCCAGGGTTCGCGGATGGCGATCGCCGTAGATTACCGTAAATCGATCGAAGGCCTGCTGCAGCTTCTCGCGCGCCACCTCGAAGCGGCCCGTATCGCTGGCCACCGTACCCAACAGCAGCGCGAGCGCCGCGAGCTCTGGATCATCGGGCTCCATGCTGAGCTCACCGATCCGGTACGCCTCTACCGCGATGGGATAAAGCGTCTCCAGCGCGCCCAGCGACCCGTAATAGCTGCCCAGCTTGCCGAGCGCCCGCGCATAGTCCGCGCTGTCGGTCCCGGCATAGCTGGCGATGATCTCCAGCGCCTGATTGTAGGTTTCGACAATCGCCTCGCGATTGTTGGTCTGCCGCATCGCGCGGGCGGTCGCCAGCAGACTCTCAGCGAGCTCCGCGCGGGGCTCGGGTGACAACCTGAGCCGGGTAGTCAGCGCCAGCCGGTGCAGCTCGAGAGATTCGGCGCTGCTCGCCGCCTGGTAGACGTCACCGAGCAGAAAGGCCGTGGCCGCAAAGTCATCGGACTCGCTCTGTCCCATTTCGCGATACAGCGCCAGGGCCCGCTGGAGGTACCGCTCCGCTTCCTCCTGTGCGCCCAGGCCGTGATAGGCCCCGCCGATCGCCTGAAAAGTTGCGGCGGAGGTCAGCGGGTCGTCAACGCGATCCACCACCTGGGCTGCGGCGGTTGCCAGCAGCGAGCGGGCGGTGACGTCGCGGCCCCGGCTGACGTTGGGGTCCGCCTGGCGGAACACGCTGACCAGGAAGCGGCGAACCTCCGCCTGCTTCTGCGCCTCAGCGAGCGCCAGCGCGCGCTGCCGTTCGGCTTCCCGGGTCTGGACAACGCTGTAGGCGAGCGCGCCCGCCAGCGCCAGCAGCGCGGCAAGGGACGCCGCGACCGCGACGCGATGGCGGCGGACAAAACGGCTCAGCAGATACCAGCTTGAGGGCTTTCTCGCCTGCACCGGCTGGTGGGTGAGATAGCGGCGCAGATCATCCCCGAGCTCGTCGACGTTGCGATAGCGGGCCGCCGGCTCGATGGCGCAGGCTTTGGCGAGTATCGATCCGAGGTCGCCGCCCAGCTGTCGCTTCAGCGCGTCGAGCCCGCACGAACGGGCGGCCGCAATCGCCTGGGCGTCGGGCGAGTCGACCAAACGGTTCAGGGGTGCGCGTATCGGCTGCAACAGCAGCGTCACCACCTGCTCCATCGATGCGCTTCCCAGTTCCCGAGCAGGAACCCCGCTGACCAGCTCCCCCAGCAGCAGGCCCAGCTGAAAACTGTCCGTGTGGGTGCCTATCGCGCCGTCGCCAACCTGTTCCGGGGCCGCGTTGGCTGGGGTCAAGAGCCGGTCGTCCGGTCGGGTGATGTTCAGGGCGGCGGGATTGTCGGCAAGCGCTTTGCCGATGCCAAAGTCGATCAGCTTGGGCTGACCATTGTCGTCGACAAGCACGTTCTGAGGCTTGATGTCGCGGTGGACAATCAGCTGACGGTGCGCCGCGGAAACGGCGGCGATCACCGGCAGAAATTGCTCGATCCGACCGGCGACGGACAGCCGCCGCTCGTCGCAGTAACGATCGATGGACTGGCCGTCGATGTACTCCATGACGAGGAAAGGAACGCCGTTCGGGTCCATACCGCCGTCCAGCAGGCGGGCGATGTTGGGGTGTTCCAGGCTAGCCAGAAGCTGGCGCTCCCGTTCGAAGCGCGCCGCCTGCTCCGGCGACTGGAGCGCCACAAACTTGATCGCCACCCGCTGCCGGTATGCGCCGTCAGAGCGCTCAGCGGCATAGATTTCGCCCATCCCGCCGCGACCGATCAGGGCGCCGATCGTGTAGGGCCCGACCTGTCGTCCGCGGGCGCTGACGCGGGTCAGGTGATCCATCAGCGCCGGCGTTTGCTCCGCCAGGGAGTCTTTGACGGCGCTGCTGCGCTCGGCGGCCAGCATCTCCTTGACCCGGCCCAGCACCTCGGCAGAGTCGTTCGCTCGCTCGAGGGCCGCGAGCTGCTCAGCCTGGCTTAAGTCACAAAGCCGGTCGAACAGCTCTCGCACCCGGCTCCACTGCTCCGGCCCCATCAGGACCTGCCGGGCGGCTCAGAAGCGGCGCCTTCGCCGCCGTTCGCGCCGGCAGCCTCGCTTGCCAGCTCACTGGTCAGCTCACTGGCGAGAAAAGCCCGGGCAGCTCGAAAGTCTCGCTTGATGGTGGGTTCCGACCGCTGGAGCACCTCCGCCACGTCCGCGACGGACATACCCGCGAAGTAGCGGAGCTCGAGCACCTGCTCGAGGTACGGATCGAGCTCGCCGAGCTTCTCCAGGGCCGCGTCGATCGCGATGACCTCCGACAGCTCCTGCCAGCGAAGCTCTCCACGGTCGAGTACTTCGAGGCTGAGCCTGACGCCGCCGTCGCGTTTTGCCGCGCTGTGTCGCCGTGCCAGGTCGATGACGACCTGACGCATAACCTTGGCCATGGTGGCGTAGAAGTGCTTCCGGTCCTTCCAATGACGCTGCCTGGTACCGAGCTTGAGATACGCCTCGTTGACCAGCGCTGTTGTGTTCAGCGTGGCGTTGCGGCGCTGCGAGCGCAGCTGCGCGTGCGCAATGACGCGCAGCTCCTGATAAACCTCCGGCGCAAGGTCGTCTCGCCAGTCTCGGTTCAGGCGTCCGGTCAGGCTGTCGCTGGAGCTGGAGCTGGGCTGATCACTCAAACCGATAGGTTACCCCTCGCTATCCTGAGTCGAGATGGTACCTCATCGGGAACCGTGCCTTTGGCGCAGCGCGGCGGGTTTCACCTCAACGCGCCGCGAGCGCCTCATGCAGCCTGTCGACCCAGCCGGGAATCAAAACACCCTCCATGGTCCGGGACGCGGGCAGGTCCGCCACCGAAACCAGCCTGGCGGCAAGCGCCAGGTTTGACGACAGCACCGGCACGGGCCACTCATCCGCCAGGACGCTCAGCGACGGCAGCCCGGTGCCCGTCAGCAGCACGGCGTCCAGCTGCCGAAAATCCAGGTTGGTGAGCACGGCTCTGGCGTCACCGCTGTGGAGTTGATAGATGCTCCGCGTATCGGCGGTCGCCGTCTCAATCGGAATGAGCTGCTTGACCTCATAACCGGCAGCGGTCCAGTAGCGGGCAGCCGCCTCGCGGATTGAGGCCGAGTAAGGCGCCGCGATCGCAATGCGTTTAGCGTTGAGCTTTTCGAGCGCCCAGCCGATTGCATGTGTTGCGGTGACCACCGGAAAGTTGTGGCTGCAGCCATCCACCAGCGCCTGTTCCCGCTCCGCGCCGAGCAGGTACGACGATGCGGTGCAGGCAAAGCCGAAGGCGTCCAGCGACAGCACGTCAAACCGGGCCAGGTAGTCCGCCAGTTGTTCGAGGTACTCGCGGAGCCGGTCGGCCGGCTGGTCCGCGCGGCTGGTCAGACGCACGCTGTGCAGGCAGCAGTTGCGAGGCAGCAGAATCTGCATCTCGGGCTCGACCGTGGGGTTGCCCTGCGGCGTGCCGACTCCCAGGCGGCCGCCTGTGCCGTAGTCCTTCGTCATTCTCAAGACCTCTCTCTGGCGCAGGTACTGAATCGAACCCGCGTGCTGCGCACCCATTCAACATTGAGTCTTTTGCTCATCGCTATCACTCCCTGAGGCACCGCAGGTGGTTCCGCGGTGCCCCATGCGTTTGTCTTAGAAACGTCGGCGGACCGTGACCATCAGCTGACCCTTGCTCACGTTGTCGGTGATCTGGCGCATGTAGCCGAGCTCCAGCCGGGTGCCGTTACCGGCGCTGTAGCCAAGCCCCGCACCGATTCGATTGCGGTCGAAGTAGTCCACCCGTCTACCGCCACCGATGCCCTGCTGGCCGTTCAGGAACAGCTCGTTCCCGATACTTAGATAATAAGTACCCGGACTCAGATCACCGCCGTTGAGGGGCAGCGTTGCCGTCAGCGAATATCGCAAGCGGGTTCGCAGGTCCTGCCCCTGAAACCAGCGCTGCTCGAAGCGAAAACGCTGGCCGATCCGCCAGCGGCCGGCCTGCAGGGTGGGCAGCGACCACTGCTGATAGATCCGGTTCTCCCGCGTTTTGTTGCTCCCGGGGCCGAACTCGCCGGTACTCACGGAAGCAACGCCAAAGGTGAGGCTGCCGGGCAGCGCCGGCGCGTCGTACGTGACACCGGCGCGGAGCAGCACCTGCTGGAGATCACCGGCCAGGTCGAAGTTCCGATGCTGCACGTCACCCTGCAGACCCCAGCGGCTGTCATCGAAGCGGGAATTCCAGACGAGCGCATACCATGCGCCCACCTGGCTTTCGTCAAGCTGCGCCAGCGCCGCGTGCGGCTGCGCCAGGCAGCCGGCCAGGAGCAGGCCGCTCAGTAGACGGACTAGAAAACGGTGACTTTTCAAGAACGGAAGTGGTTTTTTAAAGCGTCAGCTCGACGCCAGGTAACGTTCGGTCTGACGGCAGGCCATCTCCAGCAGCCAGGGCGTCAGCTCCCGGGCCGTCTCCGTTTCGTGTCGGGTGTGAACCCAGCCCAGGTAGGTGAAGCCGCGCGCCGCCAGAAACAGCGGCAGCAGCTCGAGCTGCTCGTCGGTGAGCGCGCGATGCTTTCGATACCCCGCGATCAGCGCATCGCGGGCCACGTCGATGTAGGGCTCATCGAGGATGAAGTACAGCGAGGTTGCAAGCTCAAACAGATGCCAGCCGAAGCCGGCGTCGTCGAAGTCGATCAGACGCACGCCGTGTTCATCGATCATCAGATTTTCCGGCGCAAAGTCCGCGTGAATCATGCTGTACACGTCGGGCGACTGATCAAGAACACACAGCGCCGCATGTACCCGTTCGCGGCCGGCGATGAGCAGCTCTCGCTGCTCGCATGAGGCCGCCTCAAGCTCCCAGAATCGGCCCCAGAACGGCTGGTCACCGGTGAGTCCTTCCGCGTCCCACGAATGCCTGACGAATCCCTCAGGCAAGGCCCAGGCTGAGGCCTGGTTGTGCACTCTCGCGGCCAGCTCCCCCATGGTGTGATAGCTGTTCGCAATGGTGGACACGTCGCTGACGCCCTCCTCCACCGAGCCTAGCTGCTGACCCTCAACCCATTCAAAAAGATCGATCTGAATCTCACCAGGCAGGCCGGCACCGCCCTTGAGCACAAAAGGCTGCCCCGATCTTGTGGTGATGACCGTCGGTACCCGGATGCCCGCCTCGCGAAGGGCCTGCATCCACTGAAGCTCAGACCGAAGCTCAGCATCGGTGTGATACCCAAAACGATGCAGGCGCAGCGCGTAGCGACCGCTCTGGGTGTTCACTTCAAAGACCGCGTTTTCCCGGTATTTGATCAGCCGCAGCTGCGCATCCACGATGTCCCACTGGCTCAGCGCTTCACGCCCGGCAGTCTCCAGACGCTGTGCCTGCTGCTCAGGATCCAGCTCGAAAAAGTCGGTCATTTCAGAGGTCCCCCAGCACGTCGTCGAGCGTGCCGATCAGCTGATCGGCATTCGCTTTTGAGAAGGGCAGCGGCGGTCGCATCTTCAGCACGTTGCCGTGCTCACCGATGCTGCTCATGATGACTCCCCGGCGGCGCATCTCGTTCACCACCCGGGAGGTCTCCTTCGGCGCCGGCGTCTTTCGATCTCGGTCCAGCACCAGGTCCATGCCGAAAAACAGGCCTTTGCCGCGAACGTCACCGATGAGGTCGTGCCGAGCCTTCAGGGCGTTGAATCCCTCGAGCACATGGCGCCCCACGGACTCGGCGTTGGCGACCAGCCCCTCTTCCTCGATCACCTCCAGCACCGCCAGTGCCGCCGCGCAGGACACCGGGTTGCCGCCAAAGGTGTTGAAGTACATGACGTTGCTGCGGAAGTGATCGATCAATTCGCCGCGAGCCACCACCGCCGACACGGGATGGCCGTTGGCCATGGGCTTGCCCAGCGTCAGGATGTCCGGCACCACGCCTTGACCCTCGTGGCCCCACAGTCTGCCGGTTCGCCCAAAGCCCGACTGAACCTCGTCGGCGATGAACACGCCCCCGGCTGCGCGCACCGCGGCGACCGCGCGTGCCAGATATCCATCGGGGATGTTCGGCAGCCCCTCGTTGGCGTAAATCGGACAAACAAGCATACCCGCCAGCTTGACCCCGGCCTGCGAAAACCGTTCGATCGCCCGATCGATCTCGGCTACGTAGGCGTCGGTCAGGGCTTCGCCCTTAAGGCCGTTCAGCGCTCGATAGCTGTCGGGCCAAGGCACCATCTCGATGGTTCCCGTCTGATCATCCGTCGGACCGAAAAGCGAGCTCAGCCGCATCACCAGATCGGTATTGCCGTGGTACGTCGCGTTGGTGCAGATGATGCCCTCGCCGCCGGTCCATAGCTTTGCCATGCGCATAGCGATGTCGTTGGCCTCGCTGCCCGTGCAGCCCAGCATCATCCGGTTCAGCGTCGGGTCGAAGGTCGCCAGCAGCTTTTCAGCGTAGGTCAGAATGTTCACGTGAACATACCGGGTGTGCGTGTTGAGCTCCCCGGCCTGCCGGCAGATAGCGTCCACGACGCGAGGATGACAGTGGCCAACGCAGGGGACGTTGTTATAGCAATCCAGGTAACGTCGACCGTCCGCGTCCGTCACCCAGACGCCTTCGCCTTTCACCAGGTGCAGCGGCTCGTCGTAGAACAACGGGTTGTTTGGACCCAGCAGCCGCTCGCGCTTTTCCAGCAGTTGTTCGATGGACATTAATCGTTCCGACGCGACAGCTTCTCCCGGGATGATCATAGTACCTCGCGGGCCGCGGCAACGCATGGTTAGGCGCCCTGCGCAAGGCCAAAAAAAGCGGGCGCCCGGGCTTCTTCCCGGCCCTGGAACGGTTACAATGGGCAATGACTATTGACGCCGCTGCGGCGGCGCTTCTGATCAGCGCCGTCACTCTGTTATTCGCCTTTTCCGTCAGCCACAAAATCCGCTCACCTCAGCACTTTTCTGCGGTGCTGGCCGACTACCGGGTGCTGCCAGACAGCCTGGTTCCCATCGCTTCCTGGCTGGTGATCGCAGCGGAGCTGGCGGTTGTTGCGCTGGTCCTTGCTGGCCAGGCCGCAGCCGCGATGATGCTCGCCGGCATGCTGATGGCGGGCTACTCTGCAGGTATCGCCTTAAACCTGCTTCGCGGACGCCGCGACATCGACTGCGGGTGTGCCGGACCAGCGGCCAGCCAGACGCTTTCGGGCTGGCTCCTGCTGCGCAATGTCCTGCTGCTCGCAGTGATCGCCGTCGCGCTGCTGCCCGACCAGGCAAGAGCGCTTGGCTGGCTTGACTGGCTGACCGTGACCCTGGGGCTGGCCGCCGCGTCCGCTCTCTATGGCGCCGCCAACACGCTGATCGCCAACCATCTGCGACTGACTACCAGCACGGAGGCACGCCTGTGGAAAACGCGCTGATCATTTCCGTAGTGCTGCTTTGGGTTATTGTCATCGGCCTGATCACGGTAGTTATCGCCCTGGCACGACAGATCGGCATTCTGCATGAGCGCATCGCGCCGGCAGGAGCGCTGTCCACCGGCGGTGGGCCAAAGGTTGGCGACGCCGCGCCGGCGCTGGCGGTGAAAGATCTTGCCGGCGAGGTTCATCACCTGGGCCCTTCTGAGGTGTCGCTGGCTGACGCGAAGAGTCAGCTGATCTTTTTTCTTTCGCCGTCGTGTCCGGTCTGCAAGACGCTGCTGCCGGTGATCCGCTCGAGTGCGCGGGCAGAGCGCGGCTGGCTGGAGGTGATGCTGGCCAGCGACGGTGAGCTTGAAAAGCAGCAGGCGTTTGTCGAGCGCGAAAAGCTCAGCGAGTTTCCGTACGTGCTTTCCACCGAGCTGGGCATGACCTACCAGGTGGACAAGCTTCCCTACGCCGTGCTGATCGACGAGCAGGGCATCCTGCGCGCCAAGGGCCTGGTGAATTCCCGGGAACACCTGGAGAGCCTCTTCGAGGCGAAGAAGACCGGCATCGCGTCCATCCAGGATTACTTTCAGCAGGCGGGTTGAAGCCCTACGGCGACGTTGCGGGCTGCGCCAGCGACCGGCGGAGCTGCCGGTTTTTCTTGCTTAAGTCTTCGAGGATCTGTTTACGCCTGGCGGCGGGATCCGTGTCCGGCGTCTGCCGCAGCTCAGCCACCTCGGCCACCGTATAAGGCTCAAAGCCGTCGGCCAGCTCGTCTGCGCTGTACGTTCGCAAAATCCAGTTCATCAGCTCAGCAAGCTGTTCATCGTTGACCGGCGCAGTGGCCGAGCCGGGAACCTGGATCAGAAACCGTCGTCCTTCGTCACTGTGAGTGAAGTAGCCGACAAAACCGCTCATGCGCGGCACCTTGTCTTCGAGCCCCTCGGCGGCCGGCAGGTGACAGCCCTGGCAGTACAGCATGTAGTTGATCTTCGCGCGATGGTCGTCGCCGGCGGCGCTTAAGCTTACCGCCAGCAGCGCCGCTGCAAGAATCGACTTCACCGTTCTAGTCTGGCCAGGCATCAGCATGTTTCTCGACGAGCTGCTGGCGGACCTTGGCCGCCTTGTCCGGGCCGGCTGCACCCCACTGTTCCGCCACTCCGGCCACCTCTTCCGCGGTGAACGCGGAGATCTCAGCGCCGTCCTCAGCGTTGGCCAGCTCAAACACGACGTAGTTGAGCGCCTGGGCAATGGATTCATGATCCATCGCGCCCCGCTGCCCGGCCATCACCCCGAAGTAGCTTTGACCTCCGGCGGTGATCTGCCCCATCAAACCGTTCAACACGGCGCCGATCAGGTATTCGCGCCCACCCTTTAGCCTGGCGATCTGGCGACCGCGGTCACGGATCGGTGGAAACGCTCCGGGGATACCGGCACCCGTCGGCAGATGACAGGCCGCACAAGTGTTGTATGCGTCAGCCTGGGCGTTAGCCTGGCCGGCGGGCCCGACCGCCAAAACGGCGGCAGCCGTCAGTAGCAATACTGCTCGCATCATTGCTCCAGCGCGGTTCCCACAACGATAGCTGTCGAACAGTTGTAGGTGAGGTGTTTCGTGCCGATACACCAGTTGATGTCGTTAGCCGCCTGCGGGCGATACACCGGTCGGTCGGCCTCGTTGCGATTGCATAGGCACGCGCCGCACGAGGTTTTGCCGCAGCAGTCGTTATAGGAAATGATGTAGTTCTTGCCGTCCGCCGGGTTCTGGCAGGTGCCCAGCCAGGTCATCGGCGACATCTCGGTGCCCGGCGGACAGGTGTTCATCGAGCCGCCGCAGCAGCCGCAGAGAAACCCGTCGATCGCGCAATAGCGCCAGTAGTCGCAGGAGTTCGGATCACCCGTTTCGCCGGGCTGCTGCTGCGCCCGGGCCACCGGCAGCAGCGGCAGCGCCGATACGCCGGTCAGGGTCATGGCCAGCCGGCCCATAAAGCTGCGTCGGCCGGTGCTCTGGGCCACGGTGCGGGTTTTGGACTCGGTCATGCGGTCCAGCTGTTTGATCAACCAGTTCATCATCGTGCTCCGTGCACTACAAAAGGGGTTTCCTGACCGAAGCCGGTCACGGTGCGCAGGTACTTGCCGCTCTTAGCGTCGTAGACATCCAGGCCCATCTCGATATTGGTGACGATCATGAGCGGCGCCTCAGCATCCCGGGTCAGCGCAATCGACAGGCCGGGCGTCTTCAGCGGATGGCGGGCGGTGCGCTTGCGTGTTGCGGGGTCGTAGAGCCAGACCTCAACGCCGGGATCTTTGTGGGAGCCGTCATAACCCGCCGGGTGGGCCAGCACGTAGAGCTGGCCTTCCGCGTCGGAGATGGCGTAGGTCATGCCGCCGGGTCGCCAGCCGTCGTCGTCACCCTGGCGCAGCGACCAGCGCTCGCCCACCTTGGCGGCCGGGCCGCTCAGATCCACCTCAACCATGTCGCCGAGGAAGGTCGGGAAGTACGCGGTGCTGCCGACGATGGCAGGCTTTTCGAACAGCGGGTTGTTGTCGATATCGTTGAACGACTCCGTGCGGGCACTCGAGGCCATCGTGCCGTCCGCGTTGAGCTGCACCGAGTACATGTCCCCGCCGGCGCAGATCGAGGTGAAGCCGCGTTCACCGGTCGGAAAAGCCAGCGAGCAGCCCGGGATCGGGATTTCGCCGAGGTACTTGCGCTCCTCCAGGTCAACCACGCTGAGCGACGTTGCCGGATTGAGGTTAAAGATCAGTACCAGGCGTTCGTTGTCGATCAGCGTATGGGCATACTGGTTCGGCATGCCGCTGTAGCGGTTGTTGTTCGGCAGAATCACCTCATCCACCGGTTCCAGCGTCCGCTTGTCGTAGATGGTGAGAACGTCAGTCCGCGTGCCGCGGGAGCCGCGGGTGTAGTAGGTCTCAGCGACATACATCTCGGGCCTTACCGACGACTGATTAACGGTCGCGATAAACGAGCTGTTGAACATGCCTTTGACCTGCTCCGGCAGCGTCTCGGCATCCGCGTCGATCACGTACTGACGTCCATCCAGCATGTGGAAGAAGGTTGCGTCGTGGACAATGATCCAGTGCGGCGGATATTTCTCCGGCAGCGTCAGGACCTTTCCGAGTTGTTCCGGCTTCAGCTCCGCCTGGGCCGCCGCAGCAAAGGTGAGGATCGCTCCTGCGAGCAAGGTATTTTTCATCTTCAGGCCGCCGCGTTGACAATCTTGATGTTGGTGTAGGCTTCGAGGCCCTCTTCGCCGAACTCCACGCCAAGCCCTGAACACTTGATGCCGCCAAAGGGCACGTGCGGTGCGATCTCCGCGTGTTTGTTGATGAAGACCGTGCCTGCCTCGAGCTGTGCCGCCACCTTGGCGGCCGCCTCGGCATCGGTGCTCCAGACCGAGGCGTCGAGCCCGTACTCCAGGCCGTTGGCGCTTGCGATAGCGTCGCTCAGCTCGGAGTAGCGGATGATCGGCAGCACGGGGCCAAACTGCTCCTCGTCAACCAGCCGGGTGCCGTCCTTGATGTCGGCCACCAGCGTGATCGGGTAGAAATAACCCTGGCCGGTCGGCTCGCCGCCGCACAGGATTCGAGCGCCCTGCGCCTTGGCGTCTTCGACCAGGTCCTTCACCTTGTTGAACTGCATTTCGTTCTGCAGCGGACCCAGCACGTTGTTCTCGTCCATGCCGTCGCCCATGGGGACGTTGGCGGCAAAGTCGGTCAGGGCCTGGCAGGTTTCGTCGTAAATGCTGTCGTGCACATAGAGCCGCTTAAGGGCGCCGCAGGTCTGCCCGCTGTTGATGAACGAGCCCCAGAAGATCCCTTCGGCCATCGCCTTGGGATCGACGTCCGGCAGGACGATGCCCGGATCGTTGCCGCCGAGCTCCAGCGTGATCGCCTTCAGCGTTTCTGAAGCGCTGGCCATGACCTTCTTGCCGGTGGCGATCGAGCCGGTGAACACCACTTTGCCGATAGCAGGATGCTGGGTAATTTCAGCGCCCAGCTCGTTGCCGCCGGCGACGCAGTTTAGGACGCCGGGCGGGACCGCCTCGCTGATCAGCTCGATCATCTTGAGCGTGCTCAGCGGTGTGTAGGGCGAAGGCTTGATCACAACCGTGTTGCCGGTGCGGATCGCGGGGATGACATGCCAGATCGCAATCATCAGCGGCCAGTTCCAGGGCGTGATCGAGCCGACAACACCGATTGGCACCCGATGCTGCTCGATGCGGCCTCCTTCGTTGTCCTGGAGCAACTTGACCTCAAGGCTTTGTTCCGCGGTGTAGCGCGTCCAGCCGATGCAGCCGCCGAGCTCAAAGTTTGAACCCATGCCCGCCAGCGGCTTGCCCTGCTCTTTCGTTAGCAGCACCGCCAGATCACCGGCGTTAGCCTCCAGAATGTCGGCCATTGTGTGGCACGCGGCCTTGCGGTCGTCGTCGCTGCTGAAGCGCCACGACTGGAACGCCTTCTCAGCCGCCGCCACCGCGTCGTTGAGGTGTGCAGTACTGGCCTGCGGAGACAGGCCGACAAGCTCGCCGTTGGATGGATTATTGATCTCGCTGTGGCTGTCAGCAGCTACCTGCTGGCCGTTGATGGTCATGGTGTATTGAGTAGTCAAGACCGCTGTCTCCGTAACAAATGATTATTGGCAGCCGCTGCCCGGGCGTCCGGGCAGCGGCTGTTCCACCGTTAGACGTTTAGAAGCTGAACGTCAGGTCCATGCCGTACCACTGCGGCGGACCGTAAACCGCGGTACCGCCGAGGATGCCGAGGTCGAGGCCGTAGAGCTTGTACTCTTCGTCAGCCAGGTTTTTGACCCAGCCTCGAACGTTCCAGCGCTCGTCGGCGCTGGTCCAGCCCAGGCTCGCGTTGGCCACGCCGTAGGAGCTCTGGAAAGCGGCGCCGCCGTTGGTCACCTCCAGGAACTGGTCGTCGTACCAGACCCCGTCAAGCTGCGCGGCAAAGTTGCCGCCCAGCGCATCCCAGTTGTACCGGAACAGGTAGTTGAAGCTGACGTTCGGCGTGTTCGGCAACTCACGGTTGTCGAGGAAGTCGATGGGCCAGTCGACCGTGAAGCCAACCGGCGTAACCTGGCTCTGGGGCGTTTCCACGTTGTCGACATCAGAGCCCATAAAGGCCGCGCCAAGGATGATGTCCCAGCGTTCGCTGGGCAGCAGGATCAGCTCGATTTCCGCGCCGATGTTCTGCGCGTCAGCGTTGGACACGCTGGGCGTACCGTCGCTGAAGGTGAACGCCTGATAGTCGTCGTAGTTGTAGAAAAACGCCGTCGCGTTCAGCCGCGCGAGACCGTCCGCCAGATCGGTCTTAACACCCAGCTCCAGCGAGGTCAGCACCTCTTCGTCGTGCCGAATCCGATCCAGCCCCACGTTGGCAGACGGCGCAAAGTTGCCGCCCTTGATGCCGCGGTTGAGCGAGCCGAAGATCAGCATGTCGTCGTTGGCCTGGTAGTTCAGCTGCAGCCGGGCTGCGTAATCGCCGTAGTCGACCTCGTCGACGTCGGAACCGGCGGCCCGGGCGGCGGCGTTCAGGTCAAACAGACCGGGGACCAGAATGCCCTCTTCCGGCGATTCGAAGTCGGTCACGAAGCGGAAATCTTTGTCGTCCTGCGACCAGCGCAGACCCGTGATCAGCGTCCAGCGCTCGCCCAGATCCCATTCGGCCTCGCCGAAGATGGACCAGTTCCTGGAGTCCAGCGTGTAGTCCTGGACCACGGCGGGCGCGGTCAGCGTGGTGGGATCAAAGCCGAGTTCGACCGCTACGCCCGAGACCGGAGCTCCCCGAGTGATGACGTCAGCATCGGTTTCCATATCCAGGAAGTAGGCGCCCACCTGCCAGCGCATGGTGTCGCTGGACCCAGACAGACGGAATTCCTGACTGATCTGCGTGAAATCCGCGACGGTTGTGAACTCGATGATCGGCACCGGAATGCCGTCGCCGTCCTCGGTATAAAACTTATCCAGATCCGAATAGTTGGTAATCGAGGTGAAGTCCCAGCCGTTGTCCAGCGCGTAGTCAAAGCGCGCCGTAAACGCGTTGGTCTCCCGGTCCATGAAGCCGGAATAGTCCGAAAAGTGCTGGAAGGGCGTCGGGTGATCTCCGTCAAAGATGGTCAGTCCGGCTTCGTCGACCGGTGCAAAGCAGTCGAGTTGGCTTGGACAGAAGAAGATGTCCGCCGTCGCCCCGGCCGGCGCCCCGATGACGTTGGTCACAAAGTCGACGAACTCCGGCGGGATGTAGGCATCAGCAGCGTTGCCGTAGGGCATGAAGCTGTAGCCTCCGGTCGGCACGTCGTCGTCTTCCGTGCGCCGGTAGCTGAGGTTCAGCTTGCCCTTGTCGCCGATGTCGAACTGCAGGGTACCGCGAATCGCGTAACCGTCCGTGCCGCCGAGGTCCGTGCCGCTGGGCGGCAGCGGGTTGCCTTCCGGAAAGGGAGCGGATTCGATAAAGCCGTCCGACTCTTCCTGGCGAAACGCTACCCGGTAGCGAACGGTGTCAGAGATCGATCCACCGACCGCACCTTCCACGGCGACGCGACCAAACTCGGCGCCAAGGACCGACAGATAACCGTTGGTCTCCTCCTCGTCAGCGCCCTTCGTGATGTAGTGAATCACGCCGCCCGTTGCGTTGCGGCCGAACAGCGTGCCCTGCGGACCGCGCAGTACCTCAACCCGCTCCATGTCGAAGAGCTGTCCGTTAAGCGCGTTCATGCTGGCGACGTAGGCATCGTCGATGTAGACAGCCACCGGCGCTTCCAGGTTGTCGGTAAAGTTGTTTTGAGACACGCCCCGAATGTTAAAGACGGTCAGATTGGGAGAAAACGTGGTCATTTGCAGACCCGGAATCTGCTCGGTGATCTCCACGGTGTTGGTGATGCCCAGCGCCTTCATCTGCTCACCGGAGTAAGCCGTCACTGAGATGCCCACATCCTGCAGGTTTTGTTCGCGCTTCTGCGCAGTCACGACCACCTCTTCCAGCACCTGCGCGCCGGCGCCGGCCGACATGGCCATGGCAACGGCCGCAAACAGCAGCGTTCGGCGCTGCGTTTTGAGCGGGTTTCTTGGATTTCTCATGTGTCTCCCTCCGGGATTTTTATGATGTTAAAAGTCAGCTTTTCCCGGGCTACGGGCCGGGATCCGGTATGCCTACGGCGCCTGGCTCAGCGTCCCTGGCAAGATGGTGCACTCGCTGGGCCACCAGGCCCGGCAGCTTCACCAGGAGCGCGGCGCCAAACAGCACCACCGCCGTAAGATTGACCGCGTCGTACCCTCCCATTCCCAGGATACGCGCGGCGACAAAAGGCCCAATGGCCAGTCCCAGCATCTGCATGGAAACGCCGTGCACCACGGTATGGCCGCTGGCGTCATAGTCCGACAAGGAGCCCAGCAGATAGGGCATGCTCAGATTCCACAGCAGGTTGAATCCGCAGACCGCAACCCAGAACTCCAGCGGCGCAGCACCGCCGGTCAGCAGCCAGGTGGCAACCCCGGTGCCGATGATGCTCAGCACCAGCGGCCAGAGTCGTCCGAGACGGGTTTCAAACAGCACCGAGAAGAATGCGCCGCCGACACCGAGAAACTGGGACACGGTCAGAGCGTTGGCCACCGCCTGCTCGTCCATGCCGGTCTCCAGGCCGACGAGAAACAGATAGGCCCAGACAATGCCGATGGCGATGTTGTAGATCAGGATGGCGAGCAGCGACATCCGCCGCGTTGTCGGGTGGAAGTCGGGCGCTGTCGTCGCCGCCTCCGCCTGCCCGCTGTCCGGCACAGAGCGGATGAACGCGAGACCGGTCAGGTGGAACAGCGCGAAGAACGCCAGCACGCCGTTCATACCGACAAGGCCATAGGCGGTCGGCATCACCAGCAGACCGATACCGCCGTAGGTCAGCACCCATACGATGATCAGCCCGAAGTTCCGGTCGGGTCTTGCCGAGATGCCCATCATGGTGAAGGTCAGGGAGATCAACCCGCCCGAGCATAATCCGGCCGCAAAGCGCAGCACGGCGAGCGCCTCAAAATCCGTCTGGTTCATCGACAGCAGGTTGGCCGCGACGCCCAGCGCCACACAGCCGCAGAGAAAAATACGCCAGGACACTTTGGTGGCGATCAGGCTGAGCAGAATGGTAGTCGCGGCAATGCCGAAGACCTCGGCTGAAGCGATATAGCCGGCCTGCTGTTCGCTGAGGCCCACGCTCTCTACCAGGCCCTGCACAAATCCCGGCTGGACAATAAACACGCACGGACCGATCACCGCCAGATAGACAATCGCCACCAGTGAACGTCGTGAGTTGACGTCCATCGGCCGGCTTCGATTGCCCAGCAGCATGTGCATCATGTCAGCGGTCCAGCTCCTCGAACGCTGTGGTCAGCGCCGCGACCATCTCGTCGCAGTGGCTTTGCTGAAAAATCAGCGGCGGGCTCAGGATCAGCTTGGTCCCGACCGGCCGGACCAGGACCCCTTCGCGTCGGGCCACACCGGCCAGCTCGTAGGCGAAGCCGCCGGTTGGATCGATGGGCTCACGCGTCTGCTTGTCGGCCACCAGATCGATACCGATCATCAGGCCTTTGCCCCGCACCTCACCCACCGACGGAAACCGCTCTTCAAAGGGTTTGAGCGCCGCCAGCAGATAGTCTCCCTGGACCTTCGCGTTTTCCGGCAGCTTTTCGTCGCGCACGATATTCAGGCTCGCAATCCCGGCCGCGCACGCCACCGGATGGCCGGCATACGTGTACCCGTGCATGATTGCGCCGTCGAAATTCTGGTTGGCTGAGAACGCCGCCTCGACTCTTTCGTTCACCACGGTTGCACCCAGCGGGATGTAGCCCGACGAAATCCCCTTGGCAAAACACATGATGTCCGGCTTCACGCCCCACCCTCGACTGCCGAACATGCAGCCGGAGCGGCCGAAGCCGGTGACCACCTCATCGGCGATCAGCAGCACGCCGTGGCGATCACAGACTTCGCGGATCAGCGGCCAGTAGTTGGCCGGGGGCACGATCACGCCGCCGGCCCCCTGCACCGGCTCAGCAATGAACGCAGCCACCGTATCGGGCATCTGGAACTCCAGCTCCCGCTCGAGCTGTTCGGCGCAAAGGCGGCCCAGCTCTTCGGGTACGTCGGTCCAGGGATTGCGGTACAGCCAGGGGCTGTCGAGGTGGAAGCAGCCCGGCAGGAGCGGCTCATAGTTGCGGCGATTGACGTTCAGGCCGTTGACCGACACGCCGCCAAAATGGGTTCCGTGATAGCCGTGCTTCAGCGAAATAAACTTCGTGCGCTCCGGCTGACCGTTGAGGCGGTGGAACTGGCGGGCCATCTTCAGGGCGGTTTCGATGGCGTCCGAGCCGCCGGAGTTGAAGACCACACGCCGCATGTTTTCTTCGGCGGTGAACTCAAGGACAAGCTCCGCCATCTCCACCACGCGCGGGTGAGATACGCCGTCAAACAGCTGGTAATACTCCAGCTCGTGGAGCTGCGCGATGATGGCGTCCTTGATTTCCGCCCGGTTGTGCCCGGCGTTGACGCACCAAAGCCCGGCCACGCCGTCCAGCAGCCGCTTCCCCTGATCGTCCTGCACGTAGACCCCGTCGCCGCGCGTGATATGGAGCGGCTCGCGGGCTTCCGCCTCGTTCGGATGGACCATCGGGTGCCAGAGATTGGCGGAATAGGCTGACATATGGTCTTCACGTAGAATTCATGAAACGTCAAGTGTCCTGGACTCCGCCGGCAAGAAATTGATAAAAGCGATCATTAAGTTGATAATTTGCATCAATGCCAGCGCGTGAACCGACAATCGCCGCCTCGGTGGTGCAATCGCTCTGCGACGCACTGCCCGATCACCAGCCGGTGGTGCAGCAGGGTCTGCGCAAGTTTTCGCTGACGCGCTTCAGCGCCTACGACAGCTATCACCGCGTCCCGCTCAAGAGCTACCTGCGCCTGTTCGAATGGCTGGCAGACGAGCTCGACTCACCCAATCTGGGGCTGGAGCTGTCGGACCGGACGGGGGTGGAGACCATCGGCGCGGTCGGCTACCTGTTCCTGAGTTCCACCAACCTGGAGCAGGCGTTCAACAGCATGATCCGCAATATTCAGGCGGTGCAGGACGTATCCCACATGGCGCTGACCCTCGGCACCCGCTACGCGCTGGTCAGCTATCGGGTCGCCCACAACAATCTCTCTGAGTGCCGCCAGGACAACGAGTATTCGCTGGCCTTCATGTGGCGCCTGATTCAGCTCTACACCGGCAGCAGCTGCCCGCTGGTCCAGGTCGACTTCGAGCATGCGCCGCCGCGGGATATCGCGTTTCACAAGCGCCTGTTCAAAGCGCCGGTGCTGTTCAACCAGCCCAACAACAATATCTATCTGCCGCTCAGCGCCATGAAGCTCACCTCAGCGGCGCTGGATTCGAACCTCTTTCCGATCCTGGAAGCCCAGGTCAACGAATCGCTTGCTCAGCAGGCACGGGCGCAACAGTTTTCCGACCAGGTCATCGAGGTGCTGTCCGACGAGGTGCTGCGGGAAGGCGCGAGGGCCAAGGTGGTGGCCGCGCGCCTGGGCATTTCAACCGCCACCCTTCACCGCCGGGTGCGCCGGGAAGGAAAGTCATTCAAAGGGCTGCTGGATGATCACTGCAAGCAGCTCGCGCAGCGGATGATGTCTCAGCCGACGCTGCCGATCGCCAGCATCGCCCGGCGTCTGGGCTACGCCGAGACCGCCTGCCTCACGCGCGCATTCCGGCGCTGGTTTGGCGTCACCCCACGACAGTATCGCCAGCAGCAGGGGCGGCTGACCGATCCGGCTAACGTTTCCCGTCCGCCGCTTTGAATTTTCTGCCGGCGGGGCCATGATGGCGACCACCTTGGGTTTCGCGCGGACAGCTTTCGATGCACCGACCGACGATTTTTGCGCTTCTTGTCGCCCTTGTCCTGCCGCTGACCGGGTGCAACCGGCCGCCCGATTCGAGCGCTCAGGCTGACGCTGACCCGCCGACCGGCGAACCAGAGTCGCGTCCGAACATCCTGCTGATCGTCGCCGACGACATGGGCTTCACCGACCTCGGCAGCTTCGGCGGCGAAATCGAAACGCCCAATCTCGATGCGCTGGCAATGGCGGGCGTAAGGCTGACGAATTTCCAGACCGCGTCCATGTGTTCACCCTCGCGCGCGATGATGCTGACCGGCGTCGACGCTCACAAGGCCGGGTACGGCAACATGCTCGAGGAGCTGTCGCCGAACCAGAAGGGCCAGCCGGGTTACGAAGGCTACCTCAACAACAACGTGGTCACCGTCGCAACGCTGCTGCGCGACAGCGGCTACAGCACCTTTATCAGCGGCAAATGGCACCTGGGCAGCGAACCGCAGAGCTATCCAGGACAGCGGGGCTTCGAGCGCTCGTTTGTACTCAACAGCGGCGGGGGCAGTCACTTCGCCGATATGAAGCCCGCATACGCCCCCAACCCGGACGCCAAAGCGGACTATATGCGCGATGACGTCAAGCTTACCGAGCTGCCGCCGAGCTTCTCCTACTCCTCCCAGTACTTTGCCGACCAGCTGATCAGCTATCTGGACGAGCGCGAAGACGACAGGCAGCCGTTTTTTGCGTTGCTCGCCTACACGGCCCCGCACTGGCCGCTTCAGGCGCCGGACGCGGCGCTGGAAAAATACGCCGGACGCTATGACCAAGGCTATGACGAGGTGTTAGATCGACGACTCACGAAGATGGAAGAACTCGGCCTGCTGCCTGACAACGCTGAGGCGGTCAGCCGCCCACCCAAGGGCCGGCCGTGGACGGAACTCACCGCCGAGGAGCAGCGCGTCGAGGCGAAAGGCATGGAGGTTTACGCCGCCATGATCGACGAGATGGATGTGCACACCGGTCGCGTCATCGATCATCTGCGCGAGTCCGGCGAGCTGGACAACACGGTCGTCGTATTTCTGTCCGACAACGGCGCCGAGGGCCACGATCTCGATGAAACCTGGCCCGCCGACATGTTCCCCAAGATCCGCGCGGTGATCGATCAGAGCTTCGACTTCAGCTTTGAGCAGATGGGTAAGCCGGGCTCCTACCTCCTTTACGGCCCCAACTGGGCTCGCGTCGGCTCTCCCACGGGTCGGCTTCATAAGGCTTTCCCGACCGAAGGCGGCACCCGCACGGCGGCGTTTGTGCACTATCCGAAGGTTACCGGCGGCGGACGAATCAGCGACGAGCTGGTGGCCATCAAGGACATCGCGCCCACGCTGCTGGAGTTAGCGGGCGTCAGCCCGCCCGATGGCGAATATGGCGGCCGACCGGTTGAGACGATGACCGGGGTGTCGTTCCTGCCAATCCTGTCCGATCCCGACCAGCATATGCCTGAGCGGGCGCTGGGCATGGAGCTGATGGGCAAGCGCTCGATCCGCCTCGGCGACTGGAAGCTGGTGCACATGCCGCCGCCTTTCGGCAGTGGTGAGTGGCAGCTGTTCAACCTCGCCAGCGATCCGGCTGAGAGCCAGGATCTGGCGGCGAGCAATCCGGACAAAGTGACCGAACTCAAGGGCCACTGGGATGCTTACGCCAAGGAAAACGCCGTGATTATCCCGGACTGGGTCAGCGGGTATTAGGTCAGGCCTGACCCTTTTCCTCGTAAAACTCGCGGAGCTGCACCGGGCTCTCGGGGATACACGAACCGCCGTCTACCGCGATGGTCTGCGCCGTCACGTAGGACGCCTGGTCGGACGCGAGGTAAAGCATGCAGTAGGCGATGTCTTCCGGTTTGCCGATCTCACCCTTCGGAATGTAGGAAGCCATCTCCTTCAGACCCTCCTCATCCGCCAGGATCGACATGGCCTGGGTCAGAATGAAGCCAGGTTCAACGCAGTTAAACGTGATGTTCTCCCGCGCGTGTTCCAGCGCCGCGGTTTTGATGTAGGAATTCATCGCGCCTTTGGCAGCCACGTAAGCGGAAGTCAGCGGCATCGACACGCGCGGGCCGGTCACCGAAGACGTGAAGATGAATCGCCCGCCGCCGCGCTTTCGCATATGCGGAACGGCCGCCTGCGTCAGCCAGAGGCAGGGCTTGAAGTTCACGGCGATGGCCTGGTCGAGCTCGTCTTCCGGAAACTCCTCGGCGGGATACATCGGGAACACGGCCGCGTTGTGGATACAGATGTCCAGTGCCCCGAAACGTGCCACCGTCTGCTCGACGGCAGCAAGCAGCTCAGGCTTGCTGCCGACGTCACACTGCACCAGCTCCGCCTGGCCGCCCGCCTCTTTGATGGCGTCGACCACCCCCTGACCGTTCTCGCGCGTTCGGGTGGCCACCACCACAGCGGCGCCAGCGGCCGCGAACACCTTGGCGATCCCCTCGCCGATCCCCTGCCCTGCGCCGGTAACGAGCGCCACCTTGCCAGTAAGGTCTCCGATCATTGCTGCCTCCCTTAAAAAAACGCGGATAACGGTCACCGGCGCAACGCCCGGCGAACGACTTTTCTGATGAAGTCATCATCCACAACTTGGTTGCCTGCGACAATTCCATCGACGTGGAGGCTTGACTAAAATACCGGCCGAATCCCCCGCAGCACGGAACGCCCAACACCGATGACCAAATCCCGCAACGTGCGCCTGCCGTTCGCCTCCGTTCTGGCGCTGGCGCTGCTCAACGCCTGCTCCGTCAACGTTACCTTTGGCGAGCGGCCGCTCAGTCCCGGCACCGACTGGGTGGCCAACTCTTCGAGCTGGGCCGACGAGGCCAACCAGGTCTTTGAGGCCGCAACCGCCTACGTGCTGGAGGCAACCGAGGCGCGACCGGCCGGCAGCTGGGCGGTGGTGATGGATCTGGACGAGACCGTGCTGAACAACGTTCAGTATCAGGTCATGCTCGAAAACGACGGCAAGTCCTACACGCCAGAGAACTGGTACGAGTGGACCCAGGAGGAGGGTGCAACGCTGGTGCCCGGCTCGCTGTGGTTCATCAACGCGGTGAACTCAGCGGGGGGGCACGTCGCGTTTGTCACCAACCGGCGGGACCGCGAACAGCTCGCCACGGAAAACAACCTGGCAAAACTCGGGATCGTTCGAGGCAAAGACTTTCGCGTGCTGCTGACCCGCGCCAGCCCGCAGGCACCGGGGGACAAGGACGACCGTTTCAGCGTTGTGCCGAACCTCCTGGCCGTACAGGGCTACCCCGACGTCACGGTGGTGGCGTACGTCGGGGACAGCGTTGGCGACAAACCCAGCGACAGTGGCGAGGCGCAATTTTTCTGCATCGACCAGGGCGCCATGTACGGCGAGCCCTGTGCTGAGGTGCCCGGACCGGGTATCTGAATCAGCCGTCCATGGTCCGCCAGACGCTGGTCAGGCTGGCGTCCGGCAGATTGCTGCGAAGCTCGATCAAACCGTCGGAAAAGGCCGCCGCCGGGTCCGTCAGCCACCCGGCAACGTCCGCCTGACCGCGCAGCGCCGGCCCGGCCACAATGCCGGCCCACGCGTTTCGGCCGGCGTGTTTCGCCGCATAGAGCGCCATGTCGGCCAGCCTGACCGCATCCTGCCAGTCGACCTGACCGGGATCCGCGGGCGCGAACGGCATCGGGCAGTAGCCGATGCTG
>JANQOZ010000063.1 GCA_028285525.1 Lysobacterales bacterium | reverse complement strand
CCAGGCTGTCCGGTGAGGTGAGGAAGTCGACCCAGGAGTCTCCGGTCAGCGCCGCAGCGCGGGTGTTTCCGGCTTCGTGCAGCACCAGCCGACGGAGATAGACGGAGGCACCAGAGGCTGCACGGCGAACATCACCATCGTCCTGCCAGCGCTGCTGCATCTCATCCAGCTCCTGCCCCAGGGCCTGAAGACGCTGCTGCAAGCGCCAGCGACGCCACATTAGCCAGCACCCCCAGCACAACCCGACCAGCGCCAGCCCGGCCACAACCCACCAGCCCCAGGCCGGCGGCCAGAAGGGTGGCGCTGGCGCCGCGTGTATATCACGCAGCGGTGGCGGTGCAGCCTGCATCAGCGAATGTCCCGCGTTTTGAAAATTCGGCCCAGCGCGTCGGTCACGTCGTCTTCCGTACTCAGCTCCAGGCGCGTGATGCCGTGCTTGTTCAGCGTGCCGACAAACTCCCGCTGCTGCTGCTCGAGAAACCCTTCGTAGCGGTCTCGGGCCGAGCTGCGGTTCAGCGCCAGAATTCCCTGCATGAGACCGTTGCTGACGGGATAAGTGCCCGGGGGCGGCGGCGCCAGCTCAACCGGATCGCGAACGCGGCAGGCGATCAGGTCACTATGTCGCCGCAGAAAGGTCAGGTGCCGCTCGAACTCTGGCCCGAGGTGATAGAAATCACTGACCAGAAAAATCAGGCTGCCGGGACGGGCGATTCGTCTGGCACGCTTCAGTGCCTGATCCAGCGGCGGGGGTCGGCTCGCAAAACGGTTGATCCGACTGCTGTCGAAGGTTCGGGTCAGAACACTGATCATTCGCAGGACGCCGCGCCGCCCACCCGCCGGCCGGAGCTCCTGATGATCATCCCCATTGCAGATCAGGGCGCCAATCCTATCGCCTCGGCGCACCGCTCCCCAGCCGACAAGGGCTGCGAGTCGGCTGGCCTGGACAATCTTGAGCGCACCGCGGGTGGCAAAGTACATGCCCGGATGGGCATCCAGCAGAACCAGCACCGGCCGTTCGCGCTCCTCCTGGAATACCTTGGTGTGGGGTTTACCGGTTCGCGCTGTCACCCGCCAATCCAGGTCGCGTATGTCGTCGCCCACCTCGTAGTTGCGGGACTCGACATAGTCGACGCCGCGCCCGCGAAAACGGCTGGCGTGCACGCCAGCGATCACCGAGCTGGCCGGGCTGCGGGCGTACATCACCAGGCGTCTGGCGGACAGGCGCAGGCGGATGAGGTCTTCAGTGGTGACCTGGGTCGCCGGATCCAGTGCGGGTGTCATCGAGGAAATACGGTGAAGCGGCCAGCCTCAGGGTACCGGCACGCGCTCCAGCAGCTGGGCGATCAGGGCGTTTGCATCAACCCCCTCAGCTTCAGCTTCGAACGACATGAGCAGCCTATGGCGCAGTGCGTCGAAAGAGACGGCCTGTACGTCTTCCGGGGAAACGTAGTCGCGCTCGACCGGTGCGCCAAAGCACACGCCTGGCTGAACGAGCGCGACTACGT